>CALXXE010000010.1 GCA_944392605.1 uncultured Clostridia bacterium
TAATTTTACATTTCAATAATTAAAATTGCTTAAAAACGATTTTGAACTTAATGAAACAATAATTTAATTAAAATATTTTATAAATTCTATAAAAAATCACTAAATAACAAATGTTCGCTTTTTAGTATTACAATGTTTGCATTACAAAATTATAATTTTTAAAATTCTAAATATATTTATAAATTAAAATTTAAAATTTTTTTATAATTTTCTATAAATATATTTTTAAATCTTAAAATTTATTTTTTATATCTAAAAAGTTTTTTATTTATAAATTTATTATTTTTCAAATTAAAGATTGCACAAAATTTTATTTAATATATTTTCATTTAATATATTTTCATAGTTATTATATATTAAAAAATGTGATGTCCCCCCTACTCTACCGATTTTATAAAATAAAAAAGATTAGTTCTATTTCAAACTAATCTATAAATTGTAATTTTTTATTCTGATATATCAATAACTTTTTTTAATAATTTCTTTGCAAATTTCGTTCTCATTATCATATACATAATCACTGCTCCTATTGTATTTAATATAATATCATCAATATCTGTTGAACCTCTATAAGTTATAAATTGTAGTATTTCGACAATTAATGTAAGTATAATTATCATAATCACAAACTGTTTTATATTCTTTATTTTACTTTGAAATAGTACAGGTATGAAAAATCCCATTGGAGCAAACAAAAGTAAGTTAGTAGCAAAATTAATTATTACTATACTTGTGTTAATATCATTTGAAATCACACCTATAACATATTCTATTATAGTTGCAAAAGGAATTAAATTGCTTGTTTCAAAATGCTCTTTTGAAAATGTGTTTATATTTTGAAATCCTCCCATTCTATACTCATTGTTCAAAAATAAGATAGTAATCAATAATAAACAATATATAATAAATAATGCTTTTAACCAAAAATTTCTTATTTCACTTTTCTCTTGTGCGTCTTTTGATTTTTTTATTTCCACTATCATTGTAATAATTATTATAAAAATCGGTATTACAAACCCTCCTATTGTTACTTTAACATTTAAAACAATATTAGGAATTATACTAGAAATCATAACAAATCCAATTAATATAATACTTAAAACAATAACAATTCCATTAATTATTTTTTTCATCATAAAACTCTCCTCCTACTAATTTTTTATAAGCTATACATACTACTAATTGTAATTTTGCAGTTACTTTATATCTTTCTTTGTCATTATTTTATTCAGATATTAAACTATTATATGTTTGCTTTGCATTTTCCATTATTTCATCTGCAGTTTGAAATAATGCACTATGTGGTACAATTGGTTTATTATCTTTCATTAAATAAATATTATACATCGGCATAACAAATTGACCTTCCTTTTGTTGCCATAAATCTACAATTCTATCATTTTGTTCATTCCATTCTTCTGTATATTTTAAAAATTCTATTATAATTTGTGTTCCTTCTATTAATTCTTCATAAGTATTAATTGTAAGATATGCCTTAAATTCTAATAAACCTTCTTCATTTTTATTTTCAATTATTTCAAATCTATCTTTTTTATAACTGTTCCAATTATCAAATAAATATTTATTTAATTGATCTATTAAATCATTTTTTTCTTGTCCAAAATGTTTTATCGCTTTAAATTTTATCAATGGATACTTTTTTATTTCAAAACAATATTCTCCATTATGTTCTCCCTCATCTAAATTTTCATATATTTGATTTATTTTTATATGTTGAAAAGATTCTATATGTTGTTTCACATCAATATCATGAGCATTTCTCATAGAATCTAAATAAGCCCAAACTATTGTTATTATAATAAATATACTTATAATAGTGAATATAACTATTAATCGCTTTGAAACAAATTTAATTATTTCTCCACTTATATTGTTTTTAGATTTAATATTTTTTCTTTTTAACATTTCTGTAATATCAATTCCTTTGTATGATTTTAGTTTCTCTTCCTCTGCTTTTCTTACACTTTTTTCGACATCTTCCCAATCTTCCTTATTTCCCATATACTATCTCCCAATTATTTAGATAAATTACTATTTTTCCATTAGCCATCTCGCAATATCATATATTTGTATTCCTTCGTATAAATAATTATCATGTTTTGTTCTAGCAATAAGTATTTTTGGATATGCATCTTTAATCTTTAATAATGAATTTACTTCACGATTAAATGTTTTTTCGTCTTCTATATTATCCGAAACTTGTATATAAATTTTTTCATTTCTTTTCATAGCAACAAAGTCAATTTCTGTATTATACAATTCTCCAACATAAATGTCATAACCACGTCTTAGTAATTCAATAGCCACTATATTTTCATAACTTCTTCCATAATTCATATTTTTAATTCCTAATTTAGCATATTTAAAGGTTTGATCAACTAAATAATATTTATCCAGTGATTCTAAATAACGTTTTCCTTGTATGTCATAACGTTTTACTTTATAAAATAGAAAAGCATTACATAAATATTGAATATATGAACCAATGGTTTTGTGATTTAATGCGCTGTCAAATTTATTTAATGAATTTGTAATATTTCTTACAGATGTAATATTAGATATATTATCCATCATAAAATTAGTTAAATTATCTAATAATTCATTATTTTTTATATTATATTTCTCATTTATATCTCTTACAATTAAAGTTTTATAAACATCCAAAATATAATTATATCTTTTTTCTTCGTTTTCATATAAATATGATCCAGCCATACCACCATCTAATACAAATTTATCAAAAGCTAAATCTATATCTTTATATTGGTAATATTTTAAATATTCTTCAAATGAAAATGGGAAAATCTCAATTTCAAAAGTTCTTCCTGTAAATAAAGTTGCTAAATCGCTACTTAGTAAGAATGCATTTGAACCTGTAACATAGATATCATAT
Source organism: uncultured Clostridia bacterium (assembly GCA_944392605.1). GTDB lineage: Bacteria > Bacillota > Clostridia > TANB77 > CAG-508 > CAG-269. The sequence continues at coordinate 2,915 of CALXXE010000010.1, forward strand.
TTTTCTGATGCATGTAAACTATTTATCGTTCTTTCAAATCCTTTACACATTTGAACTTCATCTATTAAAACAAAATTATTTTTATTTTGCATATATTTTGACTCGATATAATCATTTAATTTGTGATATTCATTTAACTGTTCAAATTCTAATAAGCTAAAATTTATATATATTATATTATAATTTTCAATATTTTTTTCAATATATTCTTTTAATTGTTCCAAAAGTTTTGATTTTCCACTACGTCTTACTCCAGTAATAACTTTTATATCTGGAGTTCCAATTATACTAATTAAGTCTTTCAAATAATCTCTTTCTATTATTTTCATATAGAATCACCTCACAAATATTATATCAGTATCATTTCCCAAAATCAAGTTTTTTTTATTTTTGGGAAATGATAATATATATTATATTGAAAACTAAGAATTTTATACATAAAAAACGAACCATTATCAATCTTTTGTGCAAAAAGAGATAGGAGCAAAATATAAAACAGCCATAAACCTCTACTTTTACTAATTCAAGGCTTTTAGCTATTCTATACATACTAATATTCATTTATATATCTTTATTTTCTTGTTATATTTATATTATATTCATTATTATTATAATCCTTTGTATTATAGTTATATCAATATTCTTATAACTTATTAAAATCAATTTTAAGACATTTTTTTGTTTTACTTATATAATTTCATTACTATAATTATTTTACTTATTATATTTTTAAATTTATATCTATAATTTTTTCTTATTATATATTTTTTATTTTTATATATTAAATTGTATGAAAATTTTTCAAAAATCTCCAAAGTGCCTATTTCTCTATATTTGCCTTATTTTACGGATAACAAACTATATGCCTAAAAAATAAAGACGGCTTAAAATCGATTTTAGAAGGTCATTATTTTGTATGATTTTAGTTTGTAATACAGTTATTGCAATTATTATAGAATTTATTGGATTATAGTACAAAATGCAAATATTATATTAATTAGAATATATAAGTCTGCAAACAAGATTTGTTAAAATCAAAATTTATATAATAAATGACTAATTTTACAATTCTATAATTAAAATTGATTAAAAACGCTTTTCAACTTAATTAAACTATTGTTTAATTAAAGTATTATATAAATTCTATAAAAAATTACTAAATAACAAATGTTCGCCTTTTGATATTACAATGTTTATATTGCAAAATTATAATTTTAAAAATTCTAAATATTTATAAATTATAATTTTTAAGTTTTTATAAATTTCCTAAATTAGTTTTTTAATCTTAAAATTTATTTTTTATATTTAAAAAAGTTTTTTTATTTATAAAATTTATATTAGTCTAATAGAAGATTGCACAAAATTTTATTTAATATTTCTTCATAATTTTAATATATATATATAATGTGCTATCTTCTCCCTACTCTACTATTTTTAAATAAAATACAAATATGCATAATTTTTTAGCTTGATTATATATAAAAAGGTTCCGATTATCAATTTTATTGAATTTCAATAAATAAATATCTATATTTATTTTTTACTAACTTTTTCCAAGTTGTTGGATAGTTTCTGTTAAGTCTAAAATTATCTCTATTATCATAATCTTTTTCTCTTTTCTTATTCCCAGTAGGATGAGAAAATCGTTTTCCATTATCTAATTCTTTTGGAATATCTATACTTATTTCTTCATTATCATTTTTTTCGCGTCTAAAGATTTTATATATCCAATTAGTTTTTTTATTATAATATTGATTTTTATTATAATAATATTTTTCAGCGTCGACAATTATTAAAACAAAACACTTGGTAAAATTTCTGTATTCTTTTACTTGTTCCATGAATCTAATATCTCTAATAAAATCAAACATATTTTCAGGTGTTCTTGCATTTTTACCCTTTGCAAATTTTAATTCAATGGCATATTTGGCTTCTATGTTGTTAAATAAAGAATTTTTATATTTTATCGCAATTAAATCTATTTCCTTTTTTACCCAAGAACATTTATTAGTATATTCTAGTTTTTTATCATTATATATATTTTTTTCAAAAAATATTTTCCAATAGCCAATTAGATTTTTTCTCAAAAATATTCCTAATTCATGTTGTAAACTAAATTCATTATAGATATTACAGTTGTAATCGTCTGCTTTTTCTTTATCTGGTAAACTATAGTCTTCATTTTTTTTGATTTTCTCAATAAAAGCATTAATTGCTTCTTTTATATTTTCATACATTTTTTAGTACCTATTCTTCCTCTCTATAAATAATAGTAGAACTATTGATATATATAATACCACATTTCTCTCATTGGACTTAAATTTATTTGTTGTAGTAACTTTAGCAATAATCAATTTACTGCACCCTTCTTTGTTGAAGTAGTATACAGAAATTATACTGTATTTTACTTAATATTTCAAATGACGTAGATTTAAATCTATGTTATAAAAAATAAAAAGAGGTTTAGAAACTAAATCCTCTTTTTGTTTTTTATATTAACTATTTAATGACTGTGTAGTAGTACTACTATTATTATTTTCATCTTCTCCATCTGTTATATCATCTTGAGTCGTGTTATTATTAGATGAAGTATTCGATTGTCCTGAATCTGTATTTGTTTGATTATCTTGCGAGGTATTATTTCCATTTGTATTATTTGTATTATTAGGTCTTGACGGCCTTGATGTATTAGTATTTGTATTTGAATTAGAAGTATTTGTTGTATTAGCATTATTGTTATTATCATCTAAAGAAGAATTTATAGTATCTCTACTATCTGTAGGTTCAGTTGTTCTTGGTGGTTCTTTTTCATCAATCTCTTCAGTAATTCCTTGTACTATTTCTGTAGTATTATTACTTGTATTAGTATTATTACTTGTATCATCTTTTAATTCTTCTCCTGCATGTTTATTACATGTACCAGGAGTTGTAAACCATAAATAATATTCTGTATAAGTATTAGGGCAACCTGTAGTAGCTCTCATACCAGTTTCACTACAAACTGTTGCACTTAAGACTGAATTAGGTTTTTCAAACCTTGCAGTTTGAAGTCCTGTGTGAATTCTTGCAATAACATTAGCCCAAATTAAACCTGCCGGGTTTCTTCCATTAAAATCAATTGTTTCATTTTGGTCAAACCCATACCAAGTTACAGCTGTATAATATGGAGTAAATCCACAAAGCCATCTATCATAGTTTTCATCAGTAGTACCAGTTTTAGCTGCAACATCTACACCAGAAATTTCACAATAAGTAGCTGTTCCATTATCTCCAACAACGGGTTGGGTTAATAAACTTTTTAAGATATAAGCCACCTCTTTTGAAAATACCCTTTTACTTTTTTGTTTACTTTCTAACGCCTTAGAACCATTTTGTCTATCAATTTGAGTATAGAATGTAGGTTCTATATAAACTCCATCATTTGCAATTGTGCTATACGCTCCTGCCATTTGTAAAGGACTAATACCTTTATCTAATCCACCTAAAGCTAAAGGTAAACCTTCATCATTTTCAGTTAAAGATGTGATTCCCATTTTTTCTAAATATTTAATAGAAGTTTTTGGAGTTAATTCTTCCATAATTTCTACGAAAGGAATATTTTGGGAAGATTCTACAGCTCTCCTTACTGTAATCTCTCCTAAAGCTTTATTATAGTCTACTGGATGATAACCATTTTCAAAATCTTGCTCTGTATCATCATACACAGATGAGGCTGTTATTATTTTTTTATCAATAGCTGGTGTAAGTACTGCAATAGGCTTAATTGCAGATCCTGTTTGTCTTACGCTTTGAGTTGCACGATTAAACGGCCTTGCTTCTGTTTTTTCTCCTAATGCTCCAACACATGATAAAACTTGACCTGTTTTATGGTCCATTACTACCATGGCAGCTTGTGAAGAATCTCCACCTGTTTGTGATTTAAGAACATATTTACTTTTTTCAGTCTCTTTTTCAGTTTCTGTTTGAATACTACTATCTTGAGTACTATGTATTGTTAATCCTGCCATATTAATATAATTAGCAGCAAAATCTTCTGAAATATTATATTTATCCTCAATATCATTAGTGATTTCTGTGATTAATGCATCTGTATGATAAGAATATACCCCATCACTTTCAGCTTCAATATCTCCATTATCAAAATCTAAACCTGCTTCTACATTCGAAACCGCGTCATCATATTCGTTTTGAGTTATATATTCAAGCTCAAGCATTTTATCTAACACAGTAATAGTTCTACTTCTTATTTTTTCAGAATTATCTACATTACCAAAAGGATTATAAGAATTTGGTGAATGGTTTATTCCTGCTAAAAATGCACATTCTTCCAGACTTAGTTCACTTGCAGATTTATCAAAATAATACTGTGCTCCTGCATCAACACCATATATACTTGGACCAACATATATTATATTTAAATATCCTTCTAATATTTCTTCTTTAGAAAGAGAAGTTTCAAGAAGCCATGCTTTCCACCATTCTTTTACTTTTCTAAGAACGCTATCTGTATTATCACCGGTTAAATTTTTAACTAATTGCTGTGTAATTGTACTTCCACCAAATGAAGATGAACCAAAATGTATTACATAATTGAATATTGCAGAAGCTGTTCTTTTTATATCAACTCCGCTGTGTGAATAAAATCTTTCGTCTTCTATTGCAACATATGCATTCTTTAAATTATCTGGCATTTCTTCATAAGAAATATTTGATTTTATTTTTTCATCTCCGAGCTTTGCTATTGTATTTCCATCAGTGTCAATTACAATAGAACTTTCATTAGTAACCATATCTCTAGCAAGAGTTATCCATGTATGTCCTGAAACTCCTAAAGTAACTCCTAACACTAAAATTATTATAGCTATAACAGTTAGTATTATCTTTTTTCTTTTTTTCTTTCTATCTTTTTTACTTACTCTTTTCCCTTTTTTATTTTCTTTTTCTATTTGCTTATTCTTATTCTTTTTCATTTCTTTAACGGCTTTTGGCTCTTCATCATCTAATCGCCTTGACCTTCTTTTTCTCATTAAATCACTTCTTTCTTTTAAAAGTAGTTATAGTATATCACAAATTTAGAAAAATAGAAACCCTAAAAACATTGCACAAAATTTTAAAAATCTTATTGCATTTTTATTATTTTACTATATAATATAAAATAAATATGAACGGAGCGTGATACATATGATAAAAAGAGAAGAAAATCCAGATTATATAAACGCATTTTTAGATTATTCAACAACTATATTAAACAAGTCACCTAATAGTATTAAAGAATATAATTATGATTTAGCTATGTTTCTTAAATTCATAAAAATTCATTTTCATCTAACTAAAGAAACTGATTTTAGTAAAATTGAAATTAAGGATTTACCATTTGATATGATAAAGAAAATAGAACTTGATGATATACATGCATTTTTAGGATATTTAACTACTACTTATCATAGTAAAGCTGCAACTAGAGCAAGAAAGATATCTACAATACGTATATTTTTCAAATACCTTTCTCAAGAAGCAAGTCAAAAATTTTTATTAGACCATAATCCTGCGCTAAATCTAAAAACACCAAAAAAAGATAAAAGGCTTCCTAAATATTTATCATTAGATGATAGTAAAAGACTTCTAGATGTCGCATCTAACGAAGATAATCGAAACCATGAAAGAGACTATGCAATAATCACCTTATTTCTAAATTGTGGTATGCGTCTTTCTGAACTTGTTGGAATTAACATTAATGATATAGACTTTAGTGAATGTAAATTAACTGTTATTGGTAAAGGGAATAAAGAAAGAACGATTTATCTAAATAATGCTTGTATGAAAGCAATTTCAAGCTATTTACAAGTAAGGTCTAAACAAGGAGTAAAACATGATAGTAAAAACTCTGAAAAGGCTTTATTCTTAAGTGAAAGAAAAGAAAGAATTAGTAATAGAACTGTTCAATATGTTGTTAATAAAGAACTTATGGAAGCAGGCTTAGATAGTAGAAAATATTCTGTTCACAAGTTAAGACATACTGCTGCAACACTTATGTATCAATATGGTGAAGTTGATATCAGAGCATTGCAAGAACTATTAGGACATGAAAGTATCTCTACTACTGAAATATATACTCATGTAAATAGCGACCAAGTAAGAAGTGCAGTTGAAAGAAATCCACTTGCTAATTTATAATTATAATAAAAAAAGAAGGATTAATATTAAAAATCCTTCTATTTTTTATCAAATACTTTCATGTAATATGGCTTTATTTCAGGTAAAAGACTCGCAAGATATATTGTATTATAATCTTTATCTTGTATTTTAATATTAGGAAAAGTCCTAATCATTTTTTCATTTCCCCAAGCAGTATTTATAAATTTATCCAAATTTTTATTTTCTTTTACTCTGTTATATTTTTCTTCTATCTGAGCTTGATTATATACAGGAATGTTGTGTTCTACAATCATTCTTGTTATAAATTGGTCCTGTGCATAGCACGTCGCAACACAGTCTATTGCCAAAAACACGATTAATACTGCAACAATTGTTTTTAGGAGCTTTTTTGAAATCTTTTCTTGTAATTTATTACATAACTGATCTATCTTAGGATTTACTTTTTTTACCAAGAATACTGTTAAAATGCCCCAAAATATAGAATATAGTAAGCATACTCTACCATTTACATTTAAAATTTTACCTGAATAATCCCACCATCTTGTTTCCAAAATACTTTCTGTTAAAAAGCTTATCATATATTCTGTAAAAGTTCCAATTACATATCCACCTAAAAATAAAGTAAAATTATTTTTATTAAAATATTGTGCAAATAATATAATAAAAACGGCACCTAATCCATAAATTCCCAAAAAAGGCCCATATAAAAAGCTTTGTCTTGATTCCCATATTCCCATTGTGACAATTGCAAATATAGTCTCTATTATATATCCTAAAACACTATAAATAATAAAGTACGTAAAAATTTCCCAAATACTAATTCCTAATATCTTGTATTCTAATTTATCAGTTGTTTCCATATTTTTCTCCTAGATTAACTCTTTTAATTTTTCCATCTTTTCATGGTAGAAATTAATTGCATCTTTATACACTTCCTTAGACTCTAAGTCTACGTCTACCATTTTTAATAAATCAATAGACTTTTTAGAACATCCTTGTTTTAACATTTCTATATATTTTCTTACAAAAGATTCTCCTTGTTTTAATATTTTAGTTGCAATACTAATTGCTGCTGATATTCCTGTTGCATATTTGTATACATAGAAATCTGAATAAAAATGAGGTATTCTTGCCCATTCATATTTAATTTTTTCATCTACTATCATATTATTACCAAAATATTCTTTATTTAACTGGTAATAAATATCATTTAAGTCACTAGAAGAAAGTGTTTCGTTATTTTCTATTTTTTCATGAACTATTTTTTCAAATTCTGCAAACATGGATTGTCTAAACAATGTTGCCCTTATCATTTCTAATAGTTCATATATTAATTCTGCTTTTTTTGTTTTATCTTTTTCATGTTCTATTTGATAACTGCTAAGTAATATTTCATTTACAGTTGAAGCAACTTCCGCTGTCATAATTGTATAATCTGCATCTATAATTGTCTGGTTTGAACTTGAATAATATGAGTGCATACTATGCCCTAATTCGTGAGCTATCGTACTAACATCTCTTTTACTATTTACAAAGTTTAGAAGAACATATGGATGAACACTATATATTCCCATACTATATGCCCCGCCTTTTTTATTTTTTTTGGCAAAAACATCTATCCAATTATTATCAAATGCTTCTCTTAGTTTATTACAATATTCTTCACCCATAACAGCTAAAGCGTCTTCTACTTCTTTTCTTGCATTTTCATATGTTATTTCATCTTTTTCTATTTCAAATGGATTAACATATAAATCATACATATGAAATTCTTGCTTTTTTAATATCTTTTTCTTTAAATCTATAAACTCATGATTTATATTAAGTCCTTCATGTATAGACTCTATTAATGAGTCATAAACTTTAAGACTTGCATCATCATTTAATACTGCTCTCTCTAAACTAGATTTATATTTTCTAAGTTTTGCAGATACACTAGATGCTTTTACGTTTGCTAAATATAGTTCTGTGATTGTGTTTACAAATTTACTATATTGTTCATACATAAGATTAAATGCTTGTTTTCTTACATTCTCATCTTGACTTTTTAGATAAATAGTGTAATTACTTTCTGTTAGTTCTACCTCTTCCCCATTTTCGTTTATAAAATTTCCAAATTTGAACTCTGCATTTGTTAAAATGTCAAATGTGTTTTCAGGTGCTGAAAATAGTTCAGAATAGTTTGCAAGTAAATTTTCCTCTTCCTTACTTAATATATGTTCTTTTTCTTTTAAGATATCCAAAATATCTCTTTTATATCTTTCTAATCTTTCATCTTCAGATAAGTATTTTTCAACAACTCCATTTTTAGCATATGTTATTTCAGGTGTCATAAAAGAAACCTTTGTACTAAACTCTGTACCTATACTTTCTACTTCTTTATATAACTTAATCCCTTCCTGGTTTGACATATCTAAATTGTAAAATAACATACCATAACCATATAGTCTTTCATATTTTTCTAATGCTTTTTCATATAAACTATAACAATTATAAAGATTGTCTGAAGTTGTACATAGTTTTCCTTGATAACTACTAATTCCTTCTAAATCTTCTTCTAATTCTTTTTTAGTCTTATCAAAGTCTTCTCTACTTTCAAAAATTTCTTTTAAGTTCCAATTATATTTAGATTCCATAATTTCCTCCTAAAAATTTAATATAAACTCTTCCAAAGCTTTAATTAATCTTTCAATATTATCTAGATTGTCTAAATTTCTATATTTACATGATATCTCTAATTGAATACATGGAATTTTTGTTTCTTCATTTATATATTTACTAATTGTCCTTATACTATCTGCTTTAAAAGTTTTATTTTCTGTAATATTTTCTATATTATATTTTTTAAAATAACTCTTCAATTTTTCTAATATTTCTATATTATTATTTATATTTTCACCATATGCTGTTCCTAAGTCTATATCAAAACCATGTTCATCTTTTGCACCATGAATATCAAGTAAAATTTTTATATCATTTTCTTTTATTATTTTCTTTATTTCTTCCTTATATTCATTATTTTTTATATCATAATTTGCATCATCAGAATTATTATATGTTTTATATATTGCAAAACATCCTATTTCTTTTGCAAGAATAGAGGCTATTGCCCCTGTTTGATGTTCTGCTCCTTTTACTTTTCCTTCTCTTAACTGTTTTATTGTATGTGGGGCAGATAATATAATAGGAATTTTTCCTTTTATTACTTTAAAAGATTTTTCTTTGTTTTCCAACCTTATTTTTTCTTTACTATATAATTCATCATTAAATTTATTTATTCTTTCTATTAAATTATCCATAAATCTCCTTTTGCTTTTTATTTATTAATGTTTAATATAATTTATCACAAATATATTAATTTTACAATAAGAAAAAGAGCTAAATGCTCTTTTAAAATTCTATTCCATCAATGCAATTATCATATACCCATTTTTTTAAGTCTTCCATTTCATTTGTTTTATAAAAATTAAGTAATTTAGTAAAAAAGTCTTGTTGTTTTTTTACAGGAATTGTTATTATCCCACATCCATTCTCTATCATTATTTTATTAGCAAATAACATAGAAGTCCTTTTATTTCCATCAATAAACATTTGTCTTCTCATTCCCCACAGCATAATTGTTATTGCCCTTTCTGTTTCGTTTTCTATTTTTAAAAGTTCTTCTAATTCTTCTTTTATCTGAGATTCAATAGGAAATGGCGGCTTCCAATCTGTTCCACCTATAGTTACCGGAGTTGCTCTTAAATCTCCACAATTTATTATTAGATTAGCACCTACAATTTTATTTATTTCTCTTAATATATTAAAATTATTAGAGACGTCCTCATTTTCTAATATAAAATACCAAGCATGTTTTAAGTTATTTATAGTAACTATTTCATCCATTTTTAGTCCATTTGCATTTCCACCATCCAAAATAGCTTGAGTCTCTGGGTATGTGACTGCAATTCCCTCTAAATTAGCACTTTTCCAAATGCTATCTACAAGGTTTCTTTTAGCCAAAAATATATTTTGTTCTTTCGTCATATTATATTTATTCGTGTATTCCATTACTATTCCTCCATACTTAATTACTTTCCGTTATAATTTTATCACATTTTAATTTTATAAACAACTTTTTTAAGTCCCTGCTTAATGAAAAAAGTATAAATTTTTTTCAATTTATACTTTTTATAATCATATTTATAACAAAATCGGACTTATTTGTTCGCTATCTAAGGCAAACTTTATAGTCTTTATTAAGTAGTCTTCATCAAATACAATTGACCTTGGTTTTGTTATTGGATTATCCTGTCTAAATGGTACAAAGTAATAATTTCTTCTATTTAATAACTTACCAATATTTTCTGCGTTCCCACTTAAACCATTATTAGTTGACGGTGCAATAACAAGTGGTCTATCATTTCTTAAATGTGATTTACAAGCCATTACAGCCGGTGTATCTATTATATCTAAAGCAAGTTTTGCCATTGTATTACCTGAGCAAGGAGCAACTACCATTATATCTGTCATTTTCTTTGGTCCAATTGGTTCTGCTCCTTGTATTGTATGAATTATTTCTTTTCCTGTTATATCTTCTATTTCCTTTATAAAATCTTTAGCTTTTCCAAATTTTGTATCTAAATTATAACTATTATAAGACATTATGGGAATAATATCTGCTCCTTCTTTTTCTATCAATTCTTTCATTTTAGGAATTGTCTTTCTAAATGTACAAAATGAGCCTGTAAGTACAAAACCTATCTTTTTTCCATATAACTCCAAATAACCTTCCTCCTTTCATATGACCTTTATATATCATATGAAAAAAGGAAATTTTTCGACATTTATTTTACGATAACTAAAATATAATTTTTTAATATTTATCTCATTATTTTACTTTCAAAATATCTTTCTTGGAATTCTGTTAAAGCTTTTATTTGTTCATTTGAATAGTTCTTATCTTCTGGAACAATAATTAGCTTATCATCATCTTCATTAATTCTTCTAATGACTGCAATACATTTTCCTTCAAACTTTTCTATAGGTTCAAAAACACCTAAAACATAACAATCTAGCTCTTCTCCATCTCCACTTACAGTATTTGGGACATAACCATAATTTACAGTATAAATCATGTCCCAATTAGGGTGTTTGGAACCCAAAGGTCTATCTATCTTTACTTTTACAGTTTTTCCAATATAATCTTTACTATTCATATATTTTCCCTCTTATTTTTATATTTATTTTTTCTTTGCAATCACATTAAATACATGCCAATGTTTTTCCACTCCTAAAGCTGTCCTTCCATTTTTCTCTGCTTCTTTAAAGTTTATTATTTCAAAAGATGAAAATAATTTTATCACTTCTTCCTTTGTAAAAAATGTCATATTAGGTCTATTAGCCCAAGTATCATTTATACCAAAGAAATTACCTACAAAATAACCATCTTTAGAAATAGAATTTATAATTTTATTCCATAATTCACTAAAACTTTCTTTACTACAAAAAGATAGGCTAGCATTTGCAACTAATAAATTACACGATTGTAAAATAATATTACCTTCAAAATCTTGTTTTATAAATTTTAAAGAGTTTTGTTCTTCTTCATTTAAAGAACTCTTTATCATTTTTTCAGTATCTTCTTTATCAATTGCAATAACTTTCCAACCATTTTTTATTAAAAATACTGTATCTCTACCTGCTCCACAACCCAAATCTATACAAATACCTGGCTCTATTTTCATATCCATAAACATTTTTAAATTTTTTGGTATATTAGAATTTTTAGTTTTATCATAATACTCAAAAGCATTTTTCATATCTATCACCTAATATAGATATATCATATTTTAACAATTTTTTAAATAGAATTAAATGGTGAATATTATTGAAAAGGACAAAAAAGTTTTTAATAAATGGCTCTATACTTACTTTAACAGCTCTATTTACTAGAAGTATAAGTATGGTATTTAATATTTACGTTTCAAATAAAATAGGTTCAGAAGCAGTAGGTGTATTTTCTCTTGTTATGTCTGTATATATGTTTTTTATAACACTTGCAACTTCTGGTCTTAGCCTTGCTTGCACATATTTAGTATCAGAACAATTTGCAAAAGGAAATTTCTTAGAAGGTCTAAAAGCTGTTAGAAGCTGTGTTTTATTTGCAATATTTTTAGGTTTTGGAAGTAGCCTCTTAATAATTCTTTTATCAAATATAATCTCCATTAACTGGTTAAATAATAAAGTCTCTTCTATTCCATTTTATCTAATTGCAATTGGCCTTCCTTGTATTGCTATATCATCTGTAATAAACGGATATTTCTCAGCTGTAAGAAAAGCATATAAATCTGCTATTTCTCAAGTTCTAGAACTTGGAGTGAAAATTATAATTAGCATTATTTTATTACAATATTTTTCTTTAAATAGTGTTGAATCTGTATGCATTTGTTTAATTTTAGCAGATGTAATCTCAGAAGTATTTTCTTGTACATTTTTATTTATATTATATAAAATAGATAGAATCTTTTTTAATAAAAGAACAAAAATAACAGGAATAAGTTATAAAAGAAAAATCTTAAATATAACTCTTCCTGTTTCAATAACTTCTTATATACGTTCTGGACTTTCTACTTTAAAAGAATTCATTGTTCCAAATAGATTAGTTTTATTTGGTTTGCCTTACACATTAGCTTTATCTGAATATGGAAGAATAACTGGAATGGCTCTTCCTGTTATAACATTTCCAACAGTTTTTATTGGCTCTTTTAGTTCTTTGCTTATACCTGAATTTTCAAGTTTAATGGCTAAAGGTTATAAAAAAAGAATTCTTAGTGTAAGTCACAAAATTTTTATGATAGCTTCTATATTTTCATTAATTGTAAGTATTATTTGCTTTGTTTTTGCAAATAATTTAAGTTTGGCTATCTTTCAAAATTTAGAATGTGCTAAATACATAAGAATCCTTTCTCCTCTGATTTTACTTATGTACCTAGATAACATTATAGATAATATGTTAAAAGGCTTAAATAGACAATTTAAGGTCATGCTATGTAATATAGCTGACCTTGTTATAACTATTAGCTTACTATATTTTTTACTTCCCAAGCTTGGTATAACAGGCTTCATTATTTCAATGTATGTAAGTGAAATATTTAATTTTACTGTTAGTTATTTAGAACTAAGAAAGGCAAGTACTATATAGAAATTAGCCATATTGCTTCTTATTTAATTATTCGAAAATTCATATTTAGTATTCGACACTACAAATATAGAATTGGTCAAAAAGAAAAAACGCGGATTACTAAAAGATTCAACGATATCTCCACAATAATCTCTATTATTTCCACAGGAGTAACAGTATCATTCTCTATGCATACAAAAATTACTACCACTATACCTATTTCTACTTAAATTTTCTGCTTTAGGATATGTTATCTCAATAATCTTTAATTACATTATTTCCTATTAGGTATAACAATTGATACTCCTCAAGTATTAAAAGAATATGTTTATTATTTCTAGATAACAAATTTCACCTTACTTTACTACGAGACACATACGGAATGAACACTCATCAAGTCCGATAGCCACTACCTACATTAAAGTAAAATATCCCCGCATTAGTACCGACCATTAGTTTTACGTCCTCCACGACTAAAGAATGGACTATAAACATTCACAAAACTTGCAGTATCATTATGCCACTTTTTTGTTTCATATGTTGCATCTCCAATTTTATAATCTACACTCAAATTTGATCCTGTATATTCTGTTACATATTTTTTATCTGATTCATTTACTAAACTTGCTGCACTATTTAAATCTGTTGATTCTCCTCCTGTATAATATGCCGCTACTGATTCAGATCCTCCTCCCGATATGTCATATAGTCCTGTTATGTTCCCTGTACTACTCTGATTCATATTTGCCTTTATATCTCCATTTGCAGTATTATAGCTGGTGTTTTGCTCTACTTCTATTCCATTTCTTCCATATTTACTTTCTGTTAAATATGCTATTGCTCCCCATTCACTATTTTTTAACATGTGTGAATTTAAACTAGTAGAATATTCTTTTGCATTTGTATACATATTTCCTATTGCACAATATCTCCAAGAAGTCATACCTGGTTGTACTGCTATTGCTTTATCTGTATTTTCTGATAGTAATATATTTCCTATTGTACTACTACTTGTTGTCACATTACTACTATCCACTTTGTTTACTAAACTACTTTCATATTTCCCTACCCATATTCCAGGTAATTCGCTATCCCATCCACCATTTTCTACATTATTTGTAAAGGCTGGATGGATTATATATCCCTCATCTGCCTCTGTTTTTGTTGTTGGTATAAATTTTACGTCTATTGTTCCTCCGTTTTCTGGTGTTCCTGGGGTTATATAATTTATTTTATACTCATATCGTGGTATCCATACAAAATAGCTTTCTACTCCTTCTATTGTAACTTTTGCATTTGCCCATTGTTTATTTGTTTCATCATAATTGTAACTTGTATTTGTATCATCTGGAACGAATTTATTTCCGTCCCATTTTACTAGTTCCATATTTTCTTTTATTACTGGTGAATTTACTCCTTTTTCATCATTCCAACTACCATCTGTTGTTCCTATAGAGCCTCCTCCTGTTGTTCCTCCACTTATCCAATTATTCATAACTTGATTATATTCATCAAGTCTTGCTGCCTCATTTGCTGCTGCATTCTCTGTCTCTGTTTTAGCTCTTTGTGCTTGAGTTAAGATACCGATTCTCACCTGTTAACATTGCAATGCTAACTCCTGCTAAGATTAGAAGGACTATTATAGTGATTACTAAAGCAATCAAAGTAATTCCGTTTGTTTTGTTTTTCATTAAAAATCTCTCCTTTTCATTAGTATTTCATTATTTTTTTATCTTTATACTTCTGCCATATAATTATTGATTTTTGTTCTACGCTATTTTTGTCGTGTTGATGGCAAAAAAATAAAGTCGTAATAATTAATATAATTCTATTTTACCATAGATAGGATATTTGTAAATACCTTTCAAAAAATTTTAAACTTTTTTAGTTTAAAAAAGTCCTAGTTTTAGGACTTTTATTTTTTTATATATTACAAACTTCAACATTAATGTTTTCATTAACTAAAGATTTAAATACTTCTTCATCTTCTTTAGTACCTACTATTAATCCATAATGTATAGGAACAGCAATTTTAGGCTTTATTTCATTTACTAAATTTGCTGCTTCTTCTGCTGTCATTGTATATGTTCCTCCTATTGGAACAAATGCCACATCACATTTCACTTTTTTATTTTCTTCTGTAATATCTGTATCTCCTGCAATATAATAAGATACATTATCTATAGTTATTATATATCCAACCCAATTATTGGATTTTGGATGAAAGTTTTTATTTATGTTATATGATGGTATTGTTTTAAACTTAATATTATTTACTATATATTCTTCATTTGGTTTTACAACTAAAATGTCTCTTTCATCAAATCCTAACTCTGTGCTTCTATCATATAAGTCTTCTGGAACAACAATTTTTGTTGTTTCTTTTTTTACCTTCAAGATATCTTCTTCTGAAAAATGGTCATAATGAGAATGTGTTACAAATATTACATCTGCATCATTGTAATTTTCATTTATTTTATAAGGGTCAAAATAAATAACTTGTCCTTTATCAAATTTAATCGAACTATGGCATAATACTTTAATACCTTCTAACATATAAATTCCCCCTTGTTTTTAATTAATTCTTCTAAAAATACAGCTACTCCATCTTTATTGTTGTCAAGCGTTTTATATTTTGCTTTAGATTTCACTTCATCATTTGCGTTTCCCATAACTACACTTAATCCTGTTTGTTCAAACATTGAAACATCATTATAATCATCACCAATCGAAATAGCATCTTTTACATCAATGTTTAATGCTTCACACATCTTTTTTACTCCAAATCCTTTAGATGTTTTTTCATCTGCTATATCAAAATATGTATAAGATAGAGGGTTCTTATTTGGATCTGTTAAACTTTTTGATTGATTTTTTATTCCTACATTTTCTATTTTTTCTACATAAGGTTTTAAATCTCTAATCTTTTCAAAACTACTATCATGTAATAGACATTGCATGACATCTGTTTTTTCCAAAAACTCTTCTATTTGTTCATTTAATAAATAATCAGTTTCATTATTTTTCTTCTTAGTACAGAATCTTCCCTTTTCTGTATTCATAATAAAATTGACATTATTTTTTTTGGCTAATTCATATAATTTTAAACAAGCTTGTTTTTCCATTTTATTTTTAAACATACATTTATTTTCTTTATAGTTATATCCATAAGCTCCATTAGAAGTAATTATAAACTCACTCGCAAAGCATTTTTCACTTACTTCTACTGTACTTCTAACAGGTCTTCCTGAGCATATAATAACTATTATACCTGATTCTACAGCTCTTCTTACTGCTTCTTTTGTTCTTCTTGATATTTCTCCTAAATCATTTCTTAAGGTTCCATCTATATCTATAAAAACTACTTTGTACAATTATCACATCTCCTTTTACTTATTATTTGTTATTATTATTGTCTTTTATTTTTTTAATTAAATTTTTATTATATTCAAATCTTTCTTCTTTTCTCTTTAATTTTCTTTTTGAAATTCTTACCTCATAATAAGCAATTATTACTAAAAAAATCAAAAGAATAACTAACGTTACCCTACTTTTTAACATTTCTGTTATTTTTCCTAGTTTAGGTAATCTAAATAAATATTTTCCTTCTATATCTTGGAACTTAACTGGTGTTCTATCTTCATTGCTATTATTATCTCCCTTTGTAATATATACCTCTTCCCCATTTTGCTCTTCTATTCTAATAATTCTGTGTGTATTTATATAATCACCTGTTCTAAAAGATATAATATCTCCCACTTCTAAATTTTCTTTAGATGTATTTACAATAAAAATCACGTCATTTGTCATAATTGTAGGTTCCATGCTTTCTGATACTATGACAAAACTCTTTATTCCTAAGAAGCTTGGTAATTCATTGGAATTTATATAAGATTCTATTATTAAAGTTACATTAAATACAATAAAAAACAATATAATGATACAAATAACTGTACTAAGTATTTTACCAAATTTATATAAATGCTTACTTGACTTATCAAAATCACTAAGTTTGTACACTTTTTTCTCCTTTTCTTATGTAGCTTAACTATAATAAATATATCATATGATAAAAAGGTTTTCAATATGTAATAGAAATGTAATATTATTTTTATTTACTTATAAGCATTTTATAAGTTATAATATTTTTAATTAAAATTTTATTTAGGAGAATGAAATGGATAACGATACTTTAATTGTTTCTGAAAAAGACCAAAAAGCATATTTGCCATATAAATATGATGATATAGAAAAATTCTATCAAGATAATAAAGATAAATATATATCTGTACAAGATGTTATTAATAAAGACTATATTGTACCTTTAAATCGATTTAAACATGCTGTAAGTTCTAGATTTATAGAAACTATAAATTTAGTATTACATAAAGAAAAAAAATCTATTTTGAAAGCTTTAGACTTAGCTTTTGAGCTTATGTTTCAATATAACTTAAATCCAATTATAATCGCTGCTTGTAGAAGCTTAGAAGAGCTTGATATTTACATAGATTGTCTAGAAGAAGATGAATTATTTGATTTTAGATGTTTTAAAATAAAATTTGAAGTAACCCCTAAAATTTACACACAGAAAAAGCCTAAATTCGCTTAGGCTTGTTTATTTGTTTTATCTGGTCTATATAAACTATATTTTAAGTCTTCTTTACTATATTGTGAAGGTTTTAATCCAACTCTATCTCTCATATAATCTACTAATAACACTGCCACAATAGTTGTAAGGCAACCAATTATTATAAATGTATTTGCTGTTGTTGTTATCTCTAAAAGTAAAGCACATATAAGAGAAATCAATGCTGTTACTAGATTTGATGATAAATTTCTTAAAGCTGTTAATTTTGGTCTTATTCTTCTATTTGTGAAATTATTTAAATAACGCGCTAATAATGCTCTATATGGTCCTTTTGCTGCATATTGTATTAAGAATAATAATACTACTAATATTAATGATGATTTAGACAAAGGATCTTTTCCAATAAATCCAATTAGTATACAAGAAACTGTAGTTGGCAATGTTAATACTGCTATTGTTTTATTTCTAAATATTCTATGTACCTGTTCACTATATCTTGCTGTTATAGCCGCTGAAAATTGTAAGATTGCAAATATAATTCCAAAATATGCTTCAGGAACTCGCATTTCACTAAGCATACTACTTCTTAAATTCACAATCCCCATAACTAGTCCTAAAAATAATGCGTTTGATAATAACAATAATCTTACTCTACTAGACTTTACAGAAAATTTCATTGATTCTTTTATTTGTCCTATGTATTCTTTTAAAGAAACGGGTTTTACTTTATCCTCAACAATTGCCGTATGTCTAAATCTAAATGAAATAATTGTAGATGCTACACAACATAGAAAGCATAATACCATTGGAATATATCCATTTATTGCAAATGTAAATCCCGCAATCACAGATGATATTGCATCAAATATATAAAAATATGATGATGATTTTCCATCTATTGTTGCAAACACTCTTCCCCTTTTCTTACTTGCAGGAAGTGAATCATATAATATATTTGATTCGCATAATCCTTTTATTGAATATCCTAAAGCATATATAAATTGTATCAATAATAATTCATAATAGTTTTGCATAAATATCATTGCCAGAATACTTGCACTATATAATACATTTCCTATTATTAAACAATTTTTCTTTCCAATTCTATCTACTAAGCTTGTTATTGGCAATTGCCAAAATGTATTTGCTAAAGTATAAAATGCATCCGCAAATAATACTTGTGATGCCGAAAAGCCTTTTACTTGTGTTAGAAATAAAAATATAATTGGAAAGTAGAATAATAAATCCCAAGAAACTGTTTTATATATAGGAAATATTCTAACATTTTTCTTCTTGTGCCTAATCATTTTTCTTTCTTTTGTTTCTTTCATTACATTCTCCTTTACCTAAGCTATGATAACAAAAATCTAAAATTTTGACAAGTTTTTTATAATATTTTTTAAATTTTAAGATAAAATAAAATTATGAACCAGATATTAAGTACAAATTTAAATAATGATAATGATGAATTAAATAACAACTTAGATAATATAGATAATACCAAAAACTCAAATAAAATGTCAATCAAAAAAGTTTTTAAAATACAATTTACTATATCTATAATAATTATTATTTCCACTATTTCTTTTTCTACTTATTATATTTATTCTCTTAGGAATAAAGAAAAGATTTCAGAGAATTTGATTGGTAATTATAATATTTATAAACTTTATAATAATGTAGAAAAAGAAGATGAAACTACTCAAAATAATCTTTTTGGTATTATCGAAATTCCTAAAATCAATCTATATTACCCTGTTTTCTCTACTTTAACAGAAGAAAACTTAAAAGTTTCTCCTTGTAAGTTTTATGGTGATTCTTTAGAAGATGCTGGTAATGTCTGTATTGCAGGTCACAACTACAATAATGATATGTTTTTTAGTAAAATAAATCTTCTTGAACAAAATGATGAAATTTTTATTTATAATAATATAGGTGTTAAATACACATATTTAGTTACAGAAAATTATGAAGTTAAAGAAGATGATTTATCTCCTATTATTAACTATAACCAAAATGAGAAAAACTTAACATTGATTACATGTAATAATTTAAACAATAACAGATTTGTTATAAAAGCAAAACAAAAGACTTTTTAGATTTTCTAAAAAGTCTTTACTAATATATTTTAATATATTTCATTTATATATAAATTCATTAACTAAATATTTCTATAATCTTTAATTTTCTTATAAGCATATACAGCTGATATACCAAATACAACTACTAAAGCAGCTATTGGAAGGGAATCACCTATACCTGTGCTAGGCAAATTTGTATTATTATAAATACTTGAATTTCTAGTATTAGTTTTATTATTTGCTCTATTTGTATTTGTGTTTGTATTTGTTGCATTTGAATTTGATGTATTTGTGTTTGTATTAGTACCAGATGTATTTGTATTTGTACCTGAAGTATTATTTGCTGCAGTATTATTATTTAATTGATTTGTCATATCAATAAAATCTGCTGCATTAACTGATGTAGTTATAAATATTACCATTACACTTAAAACTAAAATTGAAAATACTTTTAATAAATTTGTTTTCTTCATATTGATTTCTCCTCTACTTTTAGATTTTTTATTATTATTTATACAATCACTAATTATTATACCATTTTTAAAAATATAATTCAAGTAATTGCAATAAAATAACAAAATAAAGTTTTCTCTTCCGTTCTTCGATTATTATTTTATACTTAAATATATATTTCGTCAATAGCTTTTTATATATTTTTTTTTACATTTATATTACAAAGCCATTACAAATTAGACATTAAATTTGAACAATACAATATCTCCATCTTGCATAACATATTCTTTTCCTTCTTGTCTAACCAATCCTTTTTCTTTAGCTGTAACCATACTTCCAGAATTCATTAAATCATCAAATGAAACAACTTCTGCTTTTATAAATCCTCTTTCTATATCAGAGTGAATCTTCCCAGCTGCTTGTGGAGCTTTAGTTCCTTTCTTTATTGTCCAGGCTCTTACTTCAGGTTCTCCCGCTGTTAAGAAAGACATTAATCCTAATAAATCATAAGACCTCTTAATAACTTTATCTAAACCTGATTCTTCTAATCCTAAAGCTTCTAGCATTTCATTTTTATCACTATCATCTAATCCAGATAATTCTTCTTCTATTTTAACACATAAAGGAATAACCTCTGCATTTTCTTTTGAAGCATATTCTTTGACTTTTAAAACCATTTCATCATTTTCTGCATTTTCTATTTGTTCTTCTGAAATGTTTGCAATATAAAGAATTGGTTTAGTAGTTAATAAAAACATATCTTTAACTAGTTTTTCTTCATCTTCATTAAAACTTAGAGCTCTTGCTGAAATTCCGTTTTCTAGATTTTCTTTTATTTTCTCTAATAAATCAACTTCTTCTTGATAACTTTTACTAGCTTTCAAATTCTTTTTAGCTTTATCTAATCTTTTATTTACAGTTTCTATATCTGCAAAGATTAATTCTAAATTAATAGTTTCAATATCACGTACTGGATCTATACTTCCATCTACATGAACAATATTACTATCATTAAAACATCTAACAACTTCACAAATAGCATCTGTCTCACGTATATGTGATAAGAATTTGTTACCAAGTCCTTCTCCTTTACTTGCCCCCTTAACTAAACCTGCGATATCTACAAATTCGATTACAGCATGTGTAACTTTTTCAGGATTATACATTTTAGCTAGGCTATCTAGTCTTTCATCTGGAACAGGAACAACTCCAACATTTGGCTCTATTGTGCAAAATGGATAATTTGCACATTCTGCTCCAGCTTTAGTAATACTATTAAACAATGTACTCTTTCCTACATTTGGAAGACCTACAATTCCTAATTTCATTTTTATCTCTCCTATTTCTCTTAGTATTATAGTTTTATTTATTTTTCATTATTTTTTATTTTTAATTTCTTCTAAAAGTTTATTTTTAAACTCTTCTACAGTCATAGTTCCTATATCTCCATCTTTTCTAGAACGAATAGAAACAAGATTTCCTTCAACTTCTTTTTGACCTATAATTAACATATAAGGTATCTTATGCATTTGTGCTTCGCGTATCTTATAACCTGTTTTTTCATTTCTATCGTCTACTTCTACTCTTATACCAGCTTTAACAAGTTCATCTTTCAATTCATGACAATAATTATGCTGATTATCTGTTATTGGTAAAATTCTAACTTGTGTTGGTGCAAGCCATAGTGGTAAATTTCCTTTTGTTTCTTCTAATAAGAATGATATAAATCTATCAGAAGAACCAAGTATTGCTCTATGAATAACAACTGGTCTGTGTGCCTTTCCATCTTCTCCTATATACTCTAATTCAAATCTTTCAGGAAGAGCGAAATCTAATTGACAAGTTGGTATTGTTACATCATGATTTAGGGCTGTTCTTATTTGTATATCAATCTTAGGTCCATAGAATGCTGCTTCTCCTTCTGCTTCATAGAATTCTATGCCTAATTCTGTTAAAATTTGTCTTAATTGGCTTTCTGCTGTTTCCCACATCTCGTCATTATCAATATATTTTTCTTTATTACTCTTATCTCTTAATGATAATCTATATTTAAAGCTTGAAGCTGGGAAACCAAAATCTTTTTGATAAACTTCTTTAATTAAATTTAATATTTTTCCAACTTCATCTTTTATTTGGTCTGGTCTTACAAAAAGGTGTGCATCATTTTGACACATTTCACGCACTCTTTCTAATCCACAAACACTTCCACTTGCTTCATATCTAAAATCATGTGCAAGTTCACCAATTCTAATAGGTAAATCACGATATGAACGCATTTTACTCTTATAAATTAACATATGATGAGGACAGTTCATTGGTCTTAAAACCATTTCTTCATTATCCATTTTCATTGCTGGAAACATATCGTCTTTATAATGGTCCCAATGTCCACTTACTTTATATAATTCAACATTTGCAAGTGATGGAGTATATACATGTTCATAACCTAAAGCTAATTCTTTATCTTGAATATACCTTTCTAAAATTCTTCTTATTGTTGCTCCATTTGGTAAATACATTGGAAGACCTGCTCCAACTAATTTATGAGTCATAAATATTTCTAGGTCTTTACCTATTTTTCTATGGTCTCTTTGTTTTGCTTCTTCTAAGAATTGTAGATATTCTTCAAGTTGACTTGCTTTAGGAAATGAAATTGCATAAATTCTTTGAAGCATCTTATTTTTTTCATCTCCTCTCCAGTATGCACCTGAAGAAGATAATATTTTTATAGATTTAACTTTTCCTGTGCTTACTAAATGAGGTCCAGCACAAAGGTCAGTAAAATCTCCTTGTTTATAAAAACTAATTTCTTCACCTTCTGGTAAATCTTCAATTAATTCTACCTTATATGGTTCATCTTTCATTAATTCTAAAGCTTCTTTTTTAGGTAAAGAAAATTTTTCAATTTCTAAATTCTCTTTTATAATTTTTTTCATTTCTTGTTCAATATTTGCTTTATCCTCGTCTGTAAATGGTTTTTCTACATCAAAATCATAATAGAAACCATTCTCAATTGCAGGTCCAATTGCAAGTTTAGCATCTGGAAATAATCTTTTTACAGCTTGTGCCATTATATGAGAAGTTGTATGCCAATAAGCTTTCTTTCCTTCTAAATCATCATCTGAAAATGTATGAATTACTAAAGAACAGTCTTCATTTAGCTCATATCTTAAATCTTTAATTTCACCATTTACTTCTCCGCAGGTCATGTTTCTTGCTAAACCTTCACTAATTTTTTTTGCAACATCTAAAATTGTGCTTCCTTTTTCGACCTCTAAAATAGATCCGTCTTTTAAAGTAACTTTAATCATACAAAAACCTCCTTATGTCCATTAAGAGTGTTTCAAATGTTTAATCTTTTATTCCATCAAAAAACTCCCATGGACTTTTAATTCCATAGGAGTGCAAATTACACGGTTCCATCCTATTTTTTACTTAATTTCAAGATTATAACGTATCTTAACCGTCTAGCTTATTCACTAGAAACATGAAGAGTTAGTTTTCAAATAGGTTTGCTTAAATTAGTTTTCAGCCTTTGACTAATTCTCTCTTAAAGTAACCTCTATTTTACTCGTCTCTTACTTGTTTTTACCTTATGTTAATAGTTTAATATCTTTTTTATAAAAAGTCAAGATTTTCTTTACTTTTTTTCCATATTATTATATAATTTCTTTACGTGCTTCCATAGCTCAGTAGGTAGAGTGCTACCTTGGTAAGGTAGAGGTCACGGGTTCGATTCCCGTTGGAAGCCCCAAAAAGATGGTTACTCAAACCATCTTTTATTATCTATTATTTTATATTTTTACCATTTACATCATTATACTTTTAATAATTTTTTCTCAAAAGGAATCATTAATAATAAAGTTCCAATATTTACCACAATTGATACAATAACGATTGCATTACCAAATTCTAAAAATGACTCTAATTCTGCTATTTGTTCTTCTAGTTGACTATTTAATGCTTCGCTTGAATACTGTTGTGATAAACTTTTAGCATAGTCTATTTGAACTGATGCTTCTTCTAATTGATTTCTAATATTAATTGAACTAAACACCTGATAAATTGCAAATATTACTGTTATTACAATTAGAACTATTACAATGCGTTTGAAAACTTGTGAAGCATTACTTTCATCAATTGAAAATTTCTTTTTAATGTCAGAAGTTGCAAATTTACATGCAAGAATTATACTTATTACAGATATTATAAGCGAACCTACTAGATACATTTTGTAATGTAAACCTGTTGTTCCTGTATCACTCCCAGAAGCAACTGCTCCCATAAGTAATCGCAAAACAATTGTAAGCACAAACGCTGTTGCAAAGTTCAATACTATCCATCGCCAAATATACCCCCAGGTAATTTTTCCCATTGATTGTTCCATTTTTTATTCCTCCTTTTACATTTTCTAAAAACAATATAACATTACCATTTTTTGATGTCAAGTATACTTTTAATCTATTTTAATAAAATGTTTTTCCGATTACTCAACTCCCGTTGCAATTACTGTTACAACAACTTCATCTCCCAGATTTTTATCTATCACTGTTCCAAAAATAATATTTGCATCTTCATCTACTTTATCATTAATCAATTTTATAGCACTATCTATTTCTGTCAAACTCAAATCTTCTCCACCACTTACATTAAATATTACACCTTTTGCATTATCTATTTTATTTTCTGTTAATGGATTTTCTATTGCTTGTTTTATTGCTTCTTCTACTCTTGCTTCTCCTTCAGATTTTCCTATCCCCATATATGCCTTTCCTTTATAGCTAAATATAGTTTTTATATCTGCAAAATCTAGATTTATTTCACCAACAGTAGTTATTAAATCTGTTATACTTTGTATCCCCTGTTTTACAACATCATTCGCAACTAAAAAAGCTTCTTTTAATGGTGTATTTTTATTAGCAATCTTTAATAAATTATCATTTAAAATTACGATTAGAGCATTTACTTGTTCTTGCAATCTTTTTATTCCCAATTCTGCTCTCATTTCTCTTAATTTACCTTCAAACATAAATGGTTTTGTAACCACTCCAACTGTTAAAATCCCCATTTCCTTTGCGATTTCTGCAACAACAGGGGCAGCACCAGTTCCTGTTCCCCCTCCCATTCCTGCAGTTATAAATAACATATCAGTATTTTGTAATATCTGTTCTATTTCCATTTTGCTTTCTCTTGCTGCTTTTTCTCCTACATTTTCATCTGCACCTGCTCCCAATCCTTTTGTTGTCTCTTTTCCTATTTGCAAGATATTTCTATAATTTGTCTTTTTTAATACTCCCATTTCTGTATTAATTAAATAAGATTCAATATTTTTTACCTTTTCATTAATTATATGTAAAACAGCATTATTTCCTCCGCCGCCTACACCGATTACCTTTATTTTTACAGTATTTTCTAGATTTTCATTATTAAACACTCATGTTTCCTCCTTCTATTGCTCTTCGTTTGTTTTTTCACTTTTAGAGTATAACACTATATTTTTTATTTGTCTAACATAATATGAAAATAATAAACCAACCCTTATTTAGGTTGGCCATTATTATTTGTTATATTTTTTATTGCCTTTTTTCTTATTCTTTGAATTGCATTATCTACTGACTTTACAGGTGAATCTAACTTTTCAGCAATTTTTATATAGCTATCACCTTTTAAGAATCTATCTAGAACTTGTTTTTCAAATTTACTTAAATTCTTATTTACTGCATTTTCTACTTCTTTATAATATTCTTGTTTCATTATAGTATCTAATGGATCTTCAATAGTATTACTATTAAATGTCTCCAATAATTCAACACTATCATCCTCATTATTATCATAGGCCGCTGTATTTAATGATAAATACGAATTAAGTGGCATATGCTTTTGTCTATTGGAGCTTTTTATCGCTGTTATTAATTGTCTTTCTATACATATATTTGCAAAAGATTTAAAGGAATTTTGCTTTGTATTATCGAAACTTTTTATTGCCTTAAATAACCCTATCATTCCTTCTTGAACAGTGTCTTCTTTTTCAGCTCCAACTATAAAATATTTTCCAACTTTCATATTTACAAGTTCTTTATATTTTTCCAAAATATATGCTAAAGCTTCTTCGTCTCCTTGATGTATCTTATCAATCACTTGTTCATCTGTTAAATTTTCATATATGTTAGTCGTAAAAAACGCGTCCTTTTTTTGCATCTGTCAAAAATTACCTCCAAAGTGCTTTTTTTTGTATTATATATATCTTAAATGCTAATGTCAAGCATATTTCATCGTTTTTCTAATTTATTATTGTGCCAATTCGCTTTCTAACATTTGCCAAACATCATTTGATTCCATATCTTTTTGCCATGAGGCAACACCTGCTAGGTTATTTTCTATAACTAAAGATACTTTTGCCTTTAAAGACTCTATATCTTCAATCCATATTTGTCTTTTGTTACTACCATCCATATATTCTACATAATTTTGTTTTAATTCATCGTTCCAAGTCTTTTCTACACCTTCTGGAATAACACTATCTATATCTTTCATATCAACTGTATTTCTACTAATTATATCACCATCAGAGTCTGTTGTCCAAACTCTTGTATAAAAAGGTATTCCAAGTATTAATTTTTCTGGCTCTATGGCTTCTGTTTGTAAAAATTTTGTAAGATTTAATTGTACCCAATTATATCCTGCTGTTGTTCCAGGTTTAAGACTTGATGTTCCATTTTGGTCATAGGCCATAAATATAATATAATCTGCTACATCTCCTATAACATTTCTATCAAAACATAATGACCAAGTATCTGCTCCATCTGGTGCTGTTACATCAACAGATGTAACCATTCCTATTTCTTTTAATCTTGGTGTAAGTTCTATTATAAATCTAGAATACATGTCTTTATCTTCAGCATACATATTTTCAAAATCTATATTAATACCGTCTAAATCATATTCAACGCATTTTTCTACAATATTTTCTATTAATTTTTTTCTACTCTCATAGCTATTCATTATATTTGAAGTTATATCTAAGCTTTCATTTGCTGCAACCGCATTTGATACCATTGGCCATACTTTATATCCATTGTTATGAGCCCATTCAATATAAGCTTGTCCTTCACTTCCTACATTTTCTTTAAGTTCGCCATCTGTATCTAAATAGAAAAATGATGGTGATACTACATTTACACCTTCTATAGTAGTTCCGCTTCTATCAGGAGCTGAAACATACTCTGAAAAATAATCCCAAGTAAGATTTACTTTTCCATCTACTTGTTTTTCTTCTTCCATATCTTCTCTTATAGTAAATTCGTTTTCCAATCTATTTGACTTTATGATTCCAATTTTCCCATCTGATGTTCTAATTCTAGAATATTTACCATCAGTTGAAACCACTATAACAGCTTCCCCTTTTTCCACTCTGTCTACAGTCCTTGCGATAAAATTAGTAGAAGATTTTACAGCAGTATCTTTGTTTACAATAGCTCTTTTTTGTTCTCTATCTAAAGAATCCATTGTAATAACTTTTGTTTCTGGAATACTTTGAATTTCTACATCATATACATCTGCCATTTCAGAAACAGGTAAATAAACTTCTCCATTTTCTCTAATTGCATGTGCATAAATTTCTTTATCTGAACCATTTATATTTATTACATTTTCTTCAAATCCAATTTCTGCTATTTTTTTCTCATAAGTTGTAATTATCTTTTCTGTACCTTCATCATAATAAATATGTTTATCAAAGAAATTTGCAATATCCGCTTCTGATAAATATATAATATCATCTTTTATCAAAACATCATTTTTTAAATCGGTAGTCACATTATTATTATTTATTACTAAATTAGTTCTTTCATTATTATCTAAAATAATATAATTATTAGCAATCATAGCAACTATAAAAATAACAAGTAATGCTACAATTGTAAAAAAAGTTCTTTTTATTAATTTCTTTTTTCTTTCGATTTCTTGATTCGACATCCTTTTAGTCTTATTTTTCTTTGGTTCTCTTTCCATTACTCTTTTTCCTTTTCCCATGTATCTTTCTCCCTCAATATATTTTTTTACTATAACACTATAACATAAATATTTTTTTCAATAAACACTTTTTATAAAAAATTAATATTTATTTTTTAATACTTCTTAGAAAATCCTTTTGCTTATCTGTAATTCTATAAGATTCCGTTGCCTTTTGTATAGATTTGTTATATGTAAAATCATCTAAATCCGCTTCTTTTTGTAAATACTTAACTGTCCTATCATAATATTTAATTAAGCAAATAGATATAGCCCATGCAACTGCCATCTGTACATAATATTTATCTACTTTAATATTATTAAATATCTTGAAATTTTCCTCTAAATGTTCTTCATCTATAAAATAATCAAGTATCATAACAACACCAAATCTAACTTCAAATTCTTTTTTAGATTTTAAATATTTCTGTAAAAAAAGCCACATTTCATCTTTATGCTTTTTCGCTATCTTTAATCCTGTACAAAATGTATCGCAAACTGCCCAGTTATCTATTTTAGGAATAAATTCTTTTATATAATTTATAATAACATTAAACTCTTCCTTAGCCCCACCTATTAACATTCCTTGAAGCATTATTTCTTCATAATAATTATCATTTATGCATTCCATTAATTCTTTAAAATTATACTTCTTTAATAATTCTTTTGCATAATTTCTAAGTATCGGTACTCTGATTCCTATAATATTGCCTATTCCAGGGCATAATCCTTTTTGGAACTCTTGATATTTTTTATCTTGTAAGCAAAACAATTCTTTTTCTATATTTAACTTCATAATATCTTCCTACTTAATTCCTAATTCTCTATTAATATTATACAATAGCTTGTCTAAATTATGGTTATAACGAGAAAGCTTCTTTAATATACTTCTCTTATCTGTCATATTTATTATATCTTCTCTTATTTCTTCTACACTAGTAACCTTATGTTCTAGATTTAACTCTTGATTATATAAGAATTTCTTAATTAAACTTTTCTTAGGCTCATTTTCATATAAATAATTTATCTGTTCATTTAATCTACTTGCATCTTCCATTAGTCTATCTGCTTGATTAAAGAAACTGTATCTATTACGATTTCTTGATAAATTATTTAGTCCTTTTCTAAATTTAATAATTTTATATTTCATTTCTTCTAATTCTTTTTTATAATCTTCTACTACCCTAGAATCTTTTTCTTTTGAGCCATTAATTACTTCAATTACTACTCCAGTAGTACAAGCAATTAAAAAGCTTAAGCAAATATTTGTTACTATCTCTACATCTTTATAATAAGATATTCCTGTAAGCACAACTAATAGTAAAATTATAACCATAACAATAGCTACAGTTTTTCTGTAATTTGTTTTATAATTTCCCATTTCAACATCCTTCTTCCTATTTAATTTTAGCTTATAATATCACAAGAACTTAAATTATTCAACAAAAAGCCAAAAATATTGTATTGAAATTATATTTATCTTAAGTTATAATAAATGTGTAAAAAGGGGGATGAAAAAGATGAAGAAATTATCTAAAAAAACGAAATTATCTTTAGCTATCACCATATGCATTGTTATAATACTAATTATTTTAACAATTTTATTATTTTTAAATCAAAATACTAATAATAATGGTCGCATTTTATTCAAATCTTCATATTATAATAACGCATGGGAGCCTACAAATTATGGCTATTATATATATTCAAATGGAGTTATTGAAGAATTTGATGAATATAATAAAACTAGAAAACTTAAATCTGCTAAGATTACTGATGAAGAATTAAATCAATTAAAAGAATTAGCCAACACTATTGAAGATAAAGAAGATAATGCTAAAAATGAAACAAATTCCAGTGTTGCCTCTATAAAACCTTCTGATTCAGGTTATTACAGGAGACTAATATATAGTGATAGATTAGCAAAATGGGTCAAATTAAACTCATCAGAAACTGGTAAAAAAATATCAGAACTAACCAATCAGTTACATGATAAATATTTAGGTGAAGATTAATTTAAAATTATTTATAAAAATCCGCCTTAAAATAGGTGGATTTTTATATTTATTGGATAATGAAAACAGGCCTCTACAACCAGAAACCTGTTTAGATTGAAACACTAAATTAACATCATAAGTGTTGATATTAGGTTGTTAAATGCATGAAAAGATATTGTTACCCTAATGTCCTGTGTCTTATAGTAACGATATGCATAATAGATTGGTCTAATTATATATATCCATATATGACAGAATGCGTTTGGGTCATCTACTACATGCATTCCAGCAAACACTATACTTGAAATGATGATATACAAAACTTGATTTTTTATGAACTTGTGTGGTAAAAACCGGAAAAGGTACTCCTCAATAATCGGAGTATAAATAACCATATCAATCAGATAAAAAAGAGATAGTCCTTCAAATTCTTCCTCTATTCTTATTTGATTAGTTGGTTCTCCAAACAAAATTGTAAGAATAGAACCTATTAGAACAGAGATTACCCATACTGGAATAAACTTCAAAAGTTCGTTTGTAATTTTTCTTGTCGGCCGTTCATCTTCCGTTTCTTCTTTATTCCAGTAAGCTTCTAAATCCATAATTAGCCCTAATGAAAATGTAACTATCATAATGATGCTAATAACTATCCTTAATGGCCATGGTATGCTTATACCTAGAAACGTTCCTATAGCTTCTATTACAATTAAAGAATACGGTATAAATGCTAGAAGCCCCCGCTTTTTACCCTCGGTCATAAAAAACTTCTTTGTATGTTTACACATTTAATGTCCATCCTTTCTTTAATTTGACGACAATAGGTCATTAAATTGTATAAATTTGTTAATACTAACAAAACATGTATATTATATCATATAAATATACATGTTTCAAGGAATTTAAGTTCGTTATAACCATTCTAAAATTTCTTTAGATATATTCAAATCTCCTCTTCCTATACCTATTTTTATATCTGGTTTTGAATCACCGTGATAATCACTGCCACCACTCATATATAATTTATTTTTCTTTGCATATTGTACCAGAGCTTTTCTTTCTTTTTGATTTGCTGATGGATGAAAACATTCTATTCCATCTAATTCTACCTCTTTTCTTAAATCATCTATAAATCCGATTGTATCTTCAAACTTGTATTCGAATGGATGAGCTAAAAATGCTTTTCCACCAGATTTATGTATGATATCTATTACTTCTTTATACTTTGGTCTAAACTCTATACGATTCACGAAATAAACACTTTCAGGGTTTGCAAGACCTTTTCTAAAAAATACGCTAAGCGATTCTGTGAATTCTCCTAATATTTCATAATTTTCTTTATGCTTCATTAACTCATTATAAATTGAAATTTCTACATATCCAGTTGCCTTAGGTTTTACTATTTTACTTTCATCATATATAAGTCCTTGCTTATCACATATATCTAACAACCTTTTACAGCATATTTCTTGTTGTTCTTCTAATTTTTCTTCTGAATAATATTTTTCACACCATTCATTTATTATATCAGGATTTATATTATAACCTAATATTTCAATATTTTTATCTTTGAATACTGCGTTTAGTTCCACTCCTTTTATAACTTTACCACTAAAAATATTGTTATTTATTAAAGCTTCATCTTCATATTGTTTAGCAGTATTATGGTCTGTTATTGATATATATTCTAGTTTTTTTTCTTCACACATCTTTAAAATTTCTTCTACTGTTTTACTTCCATCAGAATACACTGAATGCATATGTAAATCAACCATTTTCTCTCTCCTCTTTACACCTAAACTATACCTCGAACGTATATATTTTACAACTAAAAAATATAATAAATAAGAAAGTTCATATATTAACTATAAGAATTTGTTTTTAATTATACTCATTTATCACTATTTTCTTTTAAATATCTATGATACATTTCATCCATACTAGAAATGTATTGTATATCTTATTTTAGTCTAAATTTTTCATATTCTTTTTCTGCCTTTTCAACAGCTTGTTTATGTGATACTTTTCCTGAATCCTTTAATATTTCTTTTTCCTAAATTTTAAAAGATTATCAGTTTCATTTATCCAGTCTTTCATTATCATAACTTGATTTTCTTTTGCCATTAATTCTGCATAATCTAAAAAGAAATTCGTTAAATTATTTAATTTTTTTAATTCTTCTTTATTTAAATAGTTCTTTGCTATACCAACATCATATTTATATATTATTCCTTCTGGAGCTTTTTTCCATGTAGTTAATTCCATATTTTCTTTTTCCGCATTCACTCTATTATAAATTAATTTTGCTGCAGGATGACCTGTTATTGCATAATGTAATTTATTTTGAACAATTTTGAAGAATGTGTATACCTCTTCTGATTTTTTGTCATAATCAATAGATGTTGCTATAAATAAATCTGTTATTTTTTGATATGTCATTCTTTCACTATTAAAATCATAAATTCTTTTTATGATAACATCTCTTATTCTCTACTTATAGAAGAATTATCCTGAACAGATAAACCTTTTCCCAAAAATTCCTTAACTTTTTGATTTTTCTTATTCTGCCACTCTTTAGAAGAAATTGTTTTAAATTTAATCGAAGCAATTCCTATATTTCTATTTTTACCAAAGATTTGAGTCGCTAATCTAGCTTCTGGATGTTCTTCTACAAATTCATCATCATTTAACTCTTTTTTACTATATAATTGTGTTTGAAAATCCATACTTTCTAAAAATTTCATTTCTCTTCTAATTAATATCGGAGATATCATATAAATACTATCTTTTCCTTGAAATCTATAAAAGCCACTA
This sequence comes from uncultured Clostridia bacterium, assembly GCA_944392605.1. Classification (GTDB taxonomy): domain Bacteria; phylum Bacillota; class Clostridia; order TANB77; family CAG-508; genus CAG-269. The sequence goes on from CALXXE010000010.1 coordinate 36,173, forward strand.
TCTCTTAATTGTTTTATTTTATCTATTGCATCTAGTAATTGAAAATTCACAATATCCATTGTAGTAGAAATTCCTTTTTCTGCTAGCATTTGATGTAAATCACCAGGTAAATGAAGATGGATACAATTTGTAGATATACCATATGTAAACATTTCATTAATTGGAAACTTTTTTTCACTTTGATTATATTGTCCTTTAGATAATTTGCTTTCGAAAAAACTTCTCACTTTCTCTTCATTGTTACCAACTTCCTCTAAAGCTCTTTGAAATGCTTTCTCATCCATCATGTCTATTTTTCCTAATAATTTATTAATTAATATATCATTTTCTTGAGTTCTCATTGACATTAATATGTTTTTTACTTCTTGTTTTTTCATAAACATCACCTATCATTAACTACATATATGAATGTAGTACTTTTAATAATTATATCATAAAATTGTAAATATAATCAAACGAAACAAAGTATTAAACTTTATTAAAAAACTCCTATATAAAATACAGGAGTTTTTTCTTAATTATTACAACCACAATTGTTGTTATTCATATTACTCATATAAAATTTCTTTTCTGCAAGTTTATCTTGTACTCCGCGAAGTGCTTCACCGAATCTTTGGAAATGTACTACTTCTCTTTCTCTTAAATATCTTAATGGGTCTAATACATCAGGATTATCTCTACATAAATCTATTAGTTTTTCATAAGTTGCTCTTGCTTTTTGTTCAGCTGCTAAGTCTTCTTGTAAGTTTGCTATAGGGTCTCCTTTACAAGCAAGTACTGATGCTGAAAATGGAACACCTGATGCTGCTTGTGGATATACATCTACACCATGATCTGTGTAATATGCACTTAAACCTGCATTTTCTATTTCCTCGATAGAAGCATTTTTAGTTAATTGATGAACAATAGTTCCTACCATCTCAAGGTGTGCCAACTCCTCTGTTCCTATATCATTAAGAACAGCTTTTGATTTTTGGTCAGGCATACCAAATCTTTGTGATAAATATCTAAGTGATGCTGCAAGTTCTCCATCAGGTCCTCCATATTGAGATATAATTACTTTAGCAAGTTTTGGGTCTGTACATTTTATATTGATTGGATATTGTAACATTTTATTATAAGTCCACATCTAGTTTTCTCCTCCTTCCCAAGGCCATGGTTCTTCAAGCCATCTCCATTTATTACAAGGGTAAGTTATTGTTAGAGGTCCATAAACCTTTTGATACATATCTTTCAACCTTTTTAATTCATTGCAATATTTTTTATGCAAACAAAGTGATTTCATGTCTTCTGGATGAGTATCTAAATATAAAGCAAGCTCATTAATTGCAAATTCAAGACATCTTATGTTTTGTAATAATTCTTCCTTTCTTTCACAATCTATTCTTCTTACTTCATTATCATCATTACTATTCATATTATTACAAGAACAGTTTCTATTTTCATTTAACAACATTTATTACACCCCTTCCCAATAGTATTTGATTCCCTTATAAAGTTTATTTCTTCCATAGATTGACCTGGAACATAAGGGCTAACTAATTCTGGAAATATCGTTCCCATTTTTAAACCAACACATGGTTTAAAAGTTTTATCCATATATTGGATTGGAACATAACTTTGAGCTAGCATTGGATTTTCTGGAAATACATTATATTCTTCATCAAATCCACATCCACAACTGTCATCATAACTTTCATAAGAAGTAACATTACTACATTTATCTTCTAAAATGTCATCTTGTAACTCACATGAATTATTTTGATAACTATTGTTCATACAATAACATCTTCTATTTCTAAACATTTTTCCTCCTCCTTTTACTTTTATTATATGCGCAAATAAGACAAATGCCACAAAAAAAGATGTAAATTCTACAATTTACATCTTTACTTTCTATATTAATCTAAATAATTATCAACTTTTTTTATAAAAATAAAGCTTTCTATAATATCAACTAATCCATAAATAAGAATTGCAACACCTATTGTTTGTAAAATTGCCCCTGTATTTATTAAAATATAAACACCAACAACTATAGTAACTATTGCAAGAAGTAAAGTTACAAGCCATAATCTTGATTTGTAATCTTTCCAAACAATTGCTGTTTGTAAATTCATAATTCCACTATATATAATCCATACTGCTATCAATATTCTAAATACTGATAAAATAATATCTGCACAAAACATTATGATAATTCCCACTAAAATCAGAACTGTCGCTATGGCAATTAAATAATTATCTTGTTTACCATTTGAATAGTAATCAATTATCTTTAATACTCCCATTACTATAAATATAGCTCCTAGTAATATTGATATAACTGATACTATTGCTTCTGGCCTTGAAATTAACATTATTCCAAATACTATAAATATTAATGAAACAATAATATCTGTCCAACCTGATTTTTTCAAAAACTTCTTCCACATAGTTATTACCTTCTTTATATTATTTATTACATATATAATATACCAAATTAATAATATTTAGACAAGTAGTTATTTATTTTTTCATACCAATTTTTATAATTTTCAATTCTTTTTCCAGCATTTTTCGTCCTTCTTCTTTAGATATTCTTCCTGAAAAAACTTCCATTGTAACAGATCTAGTTATTGCTGTTATAATCCTTAAGCAATAATATAAATCATCATCCGACTCTAATTTCAGCTGTTCTTTATCTATGAATTCTATTAATGATTTCTTATTTTTTAGTATTTCTGTTTTTTCAAAAACATTAATATTATTTTTCCTTAATTCTTCTAATATATTTTTTGCAAGCCCTACATCAAAATTAAGTATAGTTTCATTAGTTCTATAGTCATATACCTTAAGTGCTGTTTCAAATATATTTCCTTTAGATTCTACTAAACTTTGATACATCATTTCATGGTCCATTAAAACAAATTTTTCTATTATGTATTTTACTGCATCTTTCTTATCCTCGAAATATTGATAAAAGCTTCCTCTTGGAATTTTAGCTTCTTTTATTATATTAGTAATTGATGCTTGCTCAAAAGATCCTTTACCAAATTCGTGAATTAATGCTTTTTCTATTCTTTCTTTTTTTTCTTCTTTCAAATTTAAAAAAGTTCTTGATGGCATATTAATCACCTTCCTTATGACACTTTGTCGTTTTCAAGATTTTACATTATATTTTCCATTATGTCAAGAAAAAAATAACACCTGCTTGTCACAAGTGCTATTTTTTTATTTACGCATTTTCAGTTTCTTTTTTAGCTACTATTTCTTTTCCATCATAATATCCACAATTTTTGCAAACTCTATGTGGCATTATTGGTTCATGACAACGTGGACAAGTTGCTAAAGTTGGTTGTTCTTTTTTCCATGTTGATCTTTTTTTGTGTGTTCTTGCTTTTGACCATCTTCTTTTTGGTTGTGCCATTTCTTGTTCCCTCCTCGCTCAAGATATTAATATATCTATTTCAATTTTATCAAATTTGGCAATTTCTGACTTTTTTATTAGTCACTATAAGATTATACAAGTATTTTTTGTTTTTGTCAATAGTTATATGAGGTTTTATTTGCAATATTTTTCGTATAGTTTTTTAAGATTTGTTTTATTTAATGTTTTATCTATGCCATTTTCTACAATATCTGTGAATACTTTTGTTATAAACTTTTCAGTCTTTTCATTTACCTGTAAAATCTTTTTTTCTTTATTCCAATAATCTAATTCATATTGATATGTAAAATCTTTTTTCTTATATGCCATTCCTGCGGCTATCTTGTCACATATCATTTCAACTACATATTTATATGGTATTACAGGAGTTGGATTATTTCCCCTTATATCTACCCAATATTCTTCGTGATGTTTATTTCTCCCCTTATGATGAAGCCAAGCCTTAGAATATCCTTGCATTTTTCTTGCTTCAACATTTGGTGAATGTGAACCATTAAAATATTTAACCCCTTCAAAAAATTCAGTTGGAGAATATTTAGACATGTCATGTACGAATCCACGCCATGGTTCCCCAGCCTTTAAGCATAGTTTAAATACTAACCATCTATGTTTTGTAATAAGTTTCAAATGTAAAAATATATTTTTAAAATGCATAACTTTCTTCCTTTCTACAGCCTAGTTTACTATAATTTTTTTAAAAAATCAATAAATTTTATTTAAGTATCTGCATAGAATATATAAGTGGAGGTATAAATTATATGTGTGGATTTGTTGGTTTTGTTAATTTTAAAAAAGATATTTCAAAAGATAAAACAATTTTAGAAAATATGAATCAAACATTATCTAAAAGAGGGCCTGATGAAGAAGGCTACTATATAGATAAGTCAGCTGCTTTAGCTCATAAAAGGTTGATTGTAATCGACCCAGAAGGCCGGAAAACAACCTATGATTGAAAAATATTCTTTTGGTACATATGTTATTGTCTATAATGGACAAATATATAATACAAAGGAATTAAAAGAAACTTTATTAGAGCATAATTTTACAATTAATACTCATTCAGATACAGAAGTTTTATTAAAATCTTATATTTATTATGGTAAAAACGTAGTAAATTACTTAAATGGTATTTTTGCCTTTGCTGTTTGGGATACTTCAAAAAATGAATTATTTTTAGCAAGAGACCATTTCGGAGTAAAGCCTTTATTTTATACACTTCTAGATGATACTCTAATTTTCGGTTCTGAAATAAAAGCATTATTTAAATATCCAGGAGTAGAAAAAACTGTAGATAGTCAAGGAATCTCTGAATTATTTGGTATTGGTCCCGCTCATACTCCTGGAACCACTGTTTTTAAAGACATTTTCGAGCTAAAGCCTGCTCATTTTGCTGTATATAACACTTCAGGAATTCATATTGAACGTTATTGGAAATTACATTCTAAAGAACATACAGATAGCTTAGGAAAAACTTGTGAACATTTAAAATATTTGTTAAATGATTCTATTACAAGACAATTAGTTTCTGATATGCCACTTTGTACATTTTTGTCAGGGGGATTAGATTCAAGTATTATAACAAAATTTGCTGCTGATTACTATAAATCTCAAGGATTACCTCCTTTAGATACTTATTCAATAGATTACGTGGATAATGATAAAAACTTCGTTAAAAGCGATTTTCAGCCAAATTCAGATACTTTCTATGTAGACTTCATAAGTAAAAGATTAGGAACTAATCATCATAAAATTGTAATAGATACTCCTGAACTCGCAGACGCTTTGGAAGATGCAATGATAGCTCGTGATATGCCTGGTATGGCAGATATAGACTCTTCTCTTCTTTTATTTTGTAAGTATGTAAAAAAGGATATGACAGTTTCTTTAACTGGTGAATGTGCTGATGAAATATTTGGCGGTTATCCTTGGTTCTTCCGTGAAGATGCTTTAAAAAGCAATACATTTCCATGGTCAATATCAATAAAAGAAAGACAGCACTTATTAAACCCTTCTATTGGAGAAAAAATAAATTTAAAAGACTATATAGACTATCGTTATAATGAAAGTTTATCTGAAGTAGAAATATTAGATACTGACTCTAAAGAAACTGCTGAAAAGAGAAAAATATCTCATTTGACTTTAAATTGGTTTATGCAAACACTTCTTGACCGTTCTGATAGAATGGCTATGTATAATGGATTTGAGCTTAGAGTTCCTTTCTGTGATTACAGATTAGCAGAATATGTATGGAATATTCCTTGGGAATGGAAAGCTTTAAAAGGAAGAGAAAAAGGATTACTTCGTTATATTTGTAAAGACTTCCTTCCTTCTGAAATAGTAGATAGAAAGAAGTCTCCATATCCAAAAACTCATAATCCAACATATTTAGCAAAAGTTAAAGGTATGCTTTCTAAAATCATGGAAAATAAAAATGCTCCTATTAATAACTTATTAAATCGTAAATATATTCTACAAATATTAGAAACTAATGGCAAAGCATTTACTAGACCTTGGTTTGGCCAATTAATGGTAGGTCCACAACTTATGGCATACTTAATCCAAGTAAATCAGTGGCTTGAAAAATATGAACCTAAAATTAAAATTTAAAATTATAGAAAATGAGGTTGCTATTTGCAGCCTCGCTTTCTATTTCATTAACGAATTTTCTTTAATCTCTTTATGTTTTCTTTTTTACAAAAACTCTTCACTATCTTTTAATTTTACATTTTTTACTTTCCTTATCCATTCGTCTTTTTCTGAATTATTTTTTAAATCATAAATATATACTGTAACATCTTTTATTTTTGTAATTTTATTTATTAAATCTTCGTCCCCATATGGCGACATACCAAATATATCTAACTTTTCTATATCATCAAGTTTTGCATATAAATCTCCCATCCCACTTGATGGAAATAAATCATTTGCTGGGTAAAGCTTATCATCTGGATATAAGCCTTCTCCAAAATTATTCTGTTTTGTATAATTTATTATTTCTGGCATTAGAACTATGTTTCTCGCATCTATAAATATTTTATCGTATCTATATATTCTTTATAAATTATTTCTTTATATTCTTCATTATATTTATATAGGAAGTTAGAACAAACCATTATTTTAGGACTACTTTCATATTTTCCTATGTGTAGTTTTCCGTGTAAATAAGTTATCTCTTTGTTTATATTAATATTATCATAATAGTTTAATGAAAAAATTTTATTGTAATTCTCTAAAGCAGAGATAAATTTAAAAGGAATTTTGGGTATATACACCTTTCTGTCTTGTAAAAAAATACTTTCAATAGAAATTTTAGCTAATATCTCTATTAATCTGTATCTATCATTTACAGTAAAATTAGCTTTTTTCTGCTTTATGTAACAGAAAACTTTTCCTGATAACCTTTCTATATTATCTTTTATTCCACATTCACTCTCTTCATAGAAATTAATATTATTTTCATTGCTCATAAACATTTTTGATAATAATTTTGCATTTTTATTTATTGCTTTTATTTACTATACTCCAAATTGTTTATTTTTTTGGTAGATTACTTTTTCTAGCCATTTTTTTATTTTCTGATTTTACTCTTCTTTCTAATTTTTTCAAATCTTCTGCTGGTTTTAAATTTTCAGGTTTTATTCCTCTCTTATTTAACATTTTTCTTACACTTAAGTTATTATCCACATGCTCATCAGTTATACTTTCTTCACCATACATATCTTTTTCAGTCACATTGTAATTTGTCATTTCTGTTGCTAAATTTTTTGCTGCAATTGTTAATGTTGGTAAAAAGTCTGCAAGAGGTCTGTTTTCTTTTACTCCATATTTTGCTTTCATCTGCATTGTATTTAATCCACCAAATAACGCCGAGTCTCCTTTCGAACGAATTCTTGCAAACCCTAAATCATCTACTCCTCTTTCATAAATATTTTTAGATAACTGTTTTTCAGATTCTTTTAGTTTTTCTCTCGCTTCTAATCGATTCATTAATTTTATTCTGTCCTCAATTAGTTCTTGTTTTCTAGTTTGTACTGCAAAATATGTTTGTGCAAATGCGATTTCTTCTTTCTTAGAATCTCCATTTTGAGCTATTAGATAACAAGCATATCTTGTTAGCATATAATCTTCAACTTGCCTTTTAGCACCCTTTCCTAAGTCAATCATTTTGCTGACCTTAGCAAAATGATTACTTACACTTATACCAGCACTTTCACAAGATATCATTGCTTTATTTATTACCTCTAAAAAATTTCTCCACTGTGTATAACCCAATTGAATCTGCAAATCTCTTGCATACCAAAATTCTATATTGTCTTTTTCTTCTGTATTAATAATAGAATCAAATTTCTCTTTTAGTTCTATTAACTTGGATTTTTCAAATTCCATAGCTATCACTTTCCTTGCTTTATTTACTCATAATAACATATTCGTATCTTTTATTGCTTTTTTGGTATATTTATTACAATATTTATGATATTACTGTATGATATATTTTAAAACATTTGTTTGTATTTGTCAAGTGATTTTTCTTATATTTATTTTATCTATATCACTTAATTTTATAATAAGTATCCTTTCTAAGTATAGCTACTCCTTGTTCTGTAAATACATAAGATAGATATTTTTATTTCTAAATCTATTTGTTTCTAAATTTCTTGAGGCGGTCATAAATTGTGACCACATATTTTCTTTTTCATTTTCTGTTAATCGGAAACAAAATTCTTCATTTGTTTTCTATTATTCTAATATTTATAGAATATAAAAGAAGCGGTTTTCCTCCGCTTCCAATAATTTTTCTATTTTATAATATAATTTTAATCTGTTATATTCTCATCAATTTCTAAATCAAATATATCTTCTCCACCAATAACTTCTCCTGTAGTGCAATCAACATAGTATGTTCTAGGAATTCCAAAAGGTCTGTTTTCATAAGAGATACTAATTACATAAGCTTTTCTTACTCTTCCATTCATTTTATAAGTATTATAAGAATAAATTGTTCCATCTTCCAATGTAGTTGTTTCATTACCATTTTCTAATCCATTTTCTTTTAAATATACTTCTGGATTTACTCTTACTATTTCAAGCTTACTATCTACACCTTTTTGTGCATAATTTTCGCTATTGATTACTTTATCCTTTTCTTTAGCTATTTCTACAGCTTCTTCCATAGATATCTTTATTTCATTATTTTCAAAAGGTTCATCATTAATAGAAAAAGTCGTTACCTTATTTATTTTAGGAATAATTGTCATACTAATTGATTGATATCTATTAAATATACCATCATACTCTTTTGAAAATGAAATATACCACATATAAGATTTTTCTTCATCGTTTCCATCATTAGAACTTACATATGAAAGTTTGTATTCACTTTCATCATATCCATACTCTTTTAATTTTATTCTTGCTTGTTCTATCATATCCTCTCTATTTGATGTGCATTTTTCTACTTCTTCTAAACTTAAGCCATCCTCGATTTGAAAATGATTTAAATTTCCTGTATTTGCGTTAACAAAAAAGTCATCATGTTCGTTTGCAGTAATAACATAAGTAATTTCATCATAATTAGGGGCTTTTTGTAATTCTATATTTTCTATATCATTTGTACGTAAATCTATTTTATATCTTTTTAATTGCTCTACTGCTTTATTTATTGCTTCTTCTTCACTAATTATTTTTGATAATTCTTCTTCATTTACTTTTAATTCATCAATATAATTTTCTATTTTTTCCGGCTTAGTAAATACATTTTCATATATCGCAGTTCCTGCATAAGTAATACCAGCAGCTAAACCGATTGCAATAACAAATGTTGCAACCATCTTTAAAATCTTTTGTTTACTCATAGGCCTCTCCTCCTTTTCAAAGTTGGATATAGCTACTTTTAGTTTCACTTTCTCTAGTATTTTTTTATTTAATTCTCTATTATTCATATCTATACCCTCCTTTTTCTAATTCTTTCTTTATCTTTTTTCTTATTCTATGAAGTCTTGTCTTTACCTTAGATTCACTAACTCCTAATATTTTAGCTATTTCTTTTATTTTTCTTTGTTCATAATAAAATAGAATAAATATTTCTTTACTTTCTTTGTCTGTATCATTTACAATATTTTCTATAAACTTCACTTTATCTTGTTCTTCATATAAACTTTCTACCTCCTCTTTAGTACTAAAAATATTTTGATAATCTTCTAAATTCACACTATTATATTTAGTTTTATTTTTTCTTAATTTATTAAATAAAATATTTTTAGAAACACCTATTAAATAGTTACTTATTTTATCATCTAAATCCATTTTCTTATAATTCTTCCAAAGAACAAAGAAAGTATCTGCAATTACCTCTTCAATATCTTCTATTTTTAAATTATAACTATGGTTTTTTATATTTTTATATAAAAATCCACTATAATCAATAATTACTTTTTCAATATTAAGTTCTTCTTTTTCTATATAATCTTTTAGCTTTTTCAATTTATATATAAATCTCCTTCTTGTTTTAAGATATCTTATATACTTATAATACCATTATTAAAAAAAAGGTTACAAAAAAGAAGTAAATAAAATATTTTACTTACTTCTTTAAATATTTATCTTTCTACACTATGTAAATTTTTTTTTGCTCCCTTTGATGCTTCATCAAATACACTTAATATTTTTTTGGTTATGCCTTCTTGCGAATAGTGTTCCTTAGTATAATCAACTATGAAATCTTTATCAAATTTATCTTTTCCTGACAAAACATCACAAACTGCATCACTTAAAGCTTTGCTGTCATCCATTGGTACTAAAACTCCAACTGGTGTAACATAAGTTTTATTCTTATCTGATATGTCTTCTTTATTTATATTTAAAATTCCTGGAATTCCTCCAGCATTTGTTCCAATAACTGGATGTCCACAAGCCATACCTTCTATTACTACTAACCCAAAAGGCTCATTTCTAGATGGAATTAGTGATACATCTGCTAAATTTTGTATTTGCCTTACTTCGTCTGTATTTTTTCTTCCAACAAAATGTGTATTTCTTAATCCTAATTCTTTTGCTTGTGCTTTTAGTTGGTCTTCTAATTGTCCTGAACCAACAATTAAAGTTAACACTTTTTGTCCTTGTTCACTTAGCTCTTCTTCATATAACTTTGCTGCATCTAACATTACATCAATACCTTTAAAATCAGCAAATTTACCGACAAATACAACTAATTTATCATAATCTAAATCAATTTTTCCATCAGGTGTATTTTGTGAAACTAAACTTCCTATAACCTCTTCTTTGTTTACATTTGGATCTACATAAAACTTACTTGTATCATATCCATTTTCTATTAATTCTACCTTGCTAGCAGCTAGAGGAAATAATCTTTTAAATTCTTCTTCTTGTGCTTCAGATATAACAATAATTTTTCGAGCATTTATTGCTGCTCTATTTGCGCACTCAATATAAAAATTATATTTTTCCTCTTCTTTTTTTAATTTTTTTATTTTCTCAGGATCTGTCTCAGTTTTTAGTTCTCTTCTTACTTTTTGTAATTCTTTTTTGCTTCTTTCAAATCCCATCAAATCAGTTCCATGTATTGTTGTTACAACTGGTACACCTGTTTCTGTTGCAATGCTTGTTGATATCCAGTTATGTTGTCCATGTATAATATCAGGTTTAAACTCTCTCACTTCTTCATTAATAGCTTTTCTAAAAGCTTGTTCATATTCTCTTATTTGTTCTAAAGATGCATCCCAAAAATTAGCTGTACTCTCTGTATGTGTAGTAAACATCAAATAATTAAAATCGCATTGTCCTTTAATTATTTCTGGATTTTCTTCTTCAGATTTAAAAGGCACTATATGATATTTGACTCCTGGTATTTTATCAAAATCAGTTCTATTGTTAGCTGTAATTATTGCTACATTTTTTCCTTCTTTCAAATAAGAATTTGCAAGTGCTGTTACTTGCACTCCACTTCCTGCTCCATAAGTGGGAAAAGCTGTTACCATTAAAATATTTTTTATACTATCTTCTCTATTTTGCATATCCATTTTCCTTCATTCCTTTTTTCTTATATATATCAAATTATTTAACATTTTGCAATACTATTGCATCTTTTCTTTTATTTTTACTAATGTATTTAACGCATCTATTGGCGTTAATTCGTTTAGATTAATTTTATCTATTTCATGTGCTATTTCTGCTAGTTTATAATTATACATATCAAATTGACCTTCTACTTGTTTCTTGTCCTTCTTTTCTTCTTTCTTTCCTGTTAAAACATTTTTTCTTTCAATTGATTGTAAAATTTTATTTGCTTTGTTTGTTACATCTTTTGGAACTCCAGCCAATCTTGCAACATGTATTCCATAACTTTCATCAGTACCACCACGTATTATTTTTCTTAAGAAGATTATATCTTCTCCTTTTTCCTTTACTGCGATTGAATAATTTTTTACACCTTCTATTTTTTCTTCTAATGCTGTTAGTTCGTGATAATGTGTTGCAAATAATGTTTTTGCTCCGCATTTTTCTTTATCTGCAATATATTCTGCAACAGCCCAAGCAATAGATAAGCCATCATATGTAGAAGTTCCTCTTCCTATTTCATCTAAAATTACTAAACTATTTGGAGTTGCTTCTTTTAAAATGCTAGCCACTTCCATCATTTCTACCATAAATGTACTTTGTCCCATGCTTAAATCATCAGAAGCTCCAACTCTTGTGAATATCTTGTCTACTACTCCAATAGTCGCTGACTCTGCTGGTACAAAACTTCCTACTTGTGCCATTAAAGTAATTAGTGCTACTTGTCTCATATATGTAGATTTACCTGCCATATTAGGTCCTGTAATTATTGCTAACCTATTTTCATCTTTATCTAGATGAGTATCATTTTCAACAAAGCTACCTGTTCCTAATATTTTCTCTATTACTGGGTGACGTCCATTTTTTATATCTATTACTCCAAAATTATTTACATTTGGTTTACAATAATTCATATCTTCTGCAACTTCTGCAAATGATGCTAAAACATCTAATGTAGAAACCACTTCACTTGTAGTTTGTAATCTTGCTACATTTTTTGCTATTTCTTGTCTTATATTTGTAAAAGCTTCATATTCAAGATTTACAACCTTTTCTTCAGCACCTAGTATTTGATTTTCTAGATTTTTTAATTCTTCTGTGATATATCTTTCAGCATTTGTTAATGTTTGTTTTCTTATATATCTTTCAGGCACTAAATTTAAGTTTGACTTTGTAACTTCTAAATAATATCCAAATACTTTATTAAATCCTACTTTTAGATTTTTAATTCCTGTTTTTTCTTTTTCATCTGCCTCTAATTTAATTAACCAGTTCTTTCCTTCTGTCTGTGCAGTTTTTAATTTATCTATTTCAGGGTCATATCCAAGCTTTATTATTCCTCCGTCTGTTATAGTCATTGGTGGGTCATCTACTATTGCTTTTTCAATTAAACCATATATGTCTTGAAGTTCATCCAAATTTTCATATAGTTCTTTTAATAAATCAGACTTACAATTAGCTAGAATCTTCTTAACTTCCGGTAGTTTGAACAAAGAATTTTTTAGTGTAATCATATCACGGGCATTAGCATTCCCATATGCCATTTTTCCTGTTAATCTTTCTATATCATATACCTTTTTTAAGTTCTCTACTACATCACCTCTTAGAATAATATCGTTTTTTAATTCTTCTACTGCATCTAATCTTTTATTTATTTCATTAACATCTACTAGTGGATCACTTAACCATCTTCTAAGTAATCTTCCTCCCATAGATGTAGAAGTTTTATCTAATACCCAAAGAAGTGTTCCTTTTTTAGACTTATCTCTCATTTTTTCAGTAATTTCAAGGTTTCTTCTCGCATTTATATCTAATGCCATATATTTAGATATTTGATAAACTGTTATTTTATTTATATGGTCTAAAGAAGTTTTTTGAGTTTCTTCTATATATTCTATCAAAGCATTGATTGAACTTATAGCCAATTTCTTATCAGAAATGTCTTCTAATTTCCTTCCATTATTATCTACAAGAGTAAATCTTAAGTTTATATTATTTAGTTCAGATGTAAAGAACTTGTCGTTGAACTTAGTAACATATATATTATCAAATCTTTCTTTTATTTTATCCATTTCCTCTTGGCAATCTGCCATCATAGAATTAACAACAAGTTCTGATGGAGTATATCTTGCAATTTCATCTAATAACATTGGAAAATTATAATTATCTTTTATTTCAGCTGAATAAAATTCTCCAGTTGATATATCACATATACTTATTCCATAGTAAATACCAGTTTTATATATAGACATTATGAAATTATTTTTTCTTTCTTCTAGCATATTACTATCTACTAATGTTCCTGGTGTTACTACTCTTATTACTCCTCTTTTTACTATTCCTTTTGCTTTTTTAGGATCTTCTAATTGTTCACATATAGCAACCTTATATCCTTTTGCTATTAATCTTGATATATATATTTCTGCAGCATGATGTGGAACCCCACACATTGGTGCTCTTTCTTCTTGTCCACAATCTTTTCCTGTTAATGTAAGTTCTAGCTCTCTTGATGCTGTAATTGCATCATCAAAGAACATTTCATAAAAATCTCCTAAACGATAAAATAATATACAATCTTGGTATTCTTTTTTTGTTTCTAAGTATCTTTGCATCATAGGTGAATATTCTGCCATTTCTATCTATCTTCCTTTCCTTCTTCATCTTTTTGTTCTTCTAACTTTTCATATTCTGCTACTTTTATTCTCATTCTTCTTAATGTACTAACACTAATTCCCAATACTTTTGCTTTATCTTTGTTAGTTCCTTCAATGCTATCTGCTCTTTCTAATATTTTCTTTTGTTTTAAGTATTCTAGTTTTGCTTTTGGTATGCTATCATCAATAATGACATCTCCCTCATCAAATCCGCTTAATGTATTATCAATTAAATATGTTTCTAAGCTTGTAAAAGGCTTCCTTTTCATTTTCCTTTCTGAATGTTCTTTTCCTATTCTGTATAATGGCTGATAATACTCATCATCTTTTAGTTTTTCCAATTCTCTACTTACTGTTCTTGGTGGTATTCCGTATCTTCTTGCAATTTCACTTTGGCTTATATCCTCTCTTATCATTTCGATTACTAAAGCCTTAAAGTTAATAAATAAATAATCTGGATTTGTTTTTTGTTTATATTCAACATATCTTCTTTTAATTTCTTCGTCTTGTGAGTTATTTACATACTCTATAATTCTTTCTCTTAATGTTTGATAGTGTATACTTAATTCTACTGCCAAATCCTTTAATCCTTTTTCTCCATTTACTAATCTAAGAAAAGCTCCTCTAATATCTTCTTCTGGTATTTTTACTTTTGACAATTCTTTATTATGTAGAAGTCTATCTTCGAATTCTTGTCTTCTTTTTGTTCCTTCTGGTAAATTTTCTCTACATATTCTAACAAATGTATCTCTATTTATATGATAATCTTCTTCTATCTTTCTAACACTTTTACCTTTTAAAAATTCTTCAAAAGCTTGCAAAAACATTTCTCTATCCATCTATTTCTCCTTTTAAGTACCACATATGTTCTGATACTATTTTTAAACTTACTATTTTTCCAATTAAATTTTTGTTTCCTTCAAAGATAACAACCTTATTACTATCTGTTCTTCCTGTTAACATGTTTGGATTGTTTTTACTTTCTCCTTCTACTAACACTTTTTGTACTGTTCCTACATATTTTTGGTTGTTTGCTTCTATTTGACTCTCAACTAATTCTTTTAATCTATCAAATCTTTTATGTTTTATTTCTTCAGGCACTTGATTTGGCATTCTATCTCCTGGTGTTCCAACTCTTCTTGAATATATAAACATATATACTTGTTCAAATTTTACTTTTCTTGCAACATCTAAAGTATCTTCAAACTCTTCATCTGTCTCACCTGGAAATCCTACTATTATATCTGTTGATAGAGTTAAGTTTGGAATTTCCTTTTTCATTTTATCTACTAACTCTAAATATTGTTCTTTTGAATATTTTCTATTCATTTCTTTTAATACTTTTGTATTTCCTGACTGAAGCGGTAAATGTATCAATTTGCAGACCTTTTCACAATCAGAAATTGCATCTATTACATCATCTGTAAAATCTTTTGGATGTGGTGACACAAAACGTATTCTTTCTATTCCATCTATTTTATTTATTGCTCTTAGTAGTGTTGCAAATGAATTTACACCTTCATATTCTTCAAATGGATTATTTTTTTCTTTTTCTACTCTTAAATATGAATTTACATTTTGTCCAAGAAGTGTTATTTCTTTATAACCAAATTCAGACAAATGTTTTACTTCTTCAATTATACTTCTAGGATTCCTACTTCTTTCCCTTCCACGTACATAAGGAACTATACAATATGTACAAAAATTATTACAACCATTCATTATTGTCACAGATGCTTTTATTTTACTATCTCTTTTAATAGGCAAACCTTCATAAATTTCTCCGTCAACATCTATAACATCTTCTATTTTTCTCTTTTCTTCAATAGCTCTATATAAATCTTCTGGAAATCTGTGTAACGTATGTGTTCCAAATAGTATGTCTACAAATGGATAACTTTCCTTTATCTTATCTGTTATATGCTTTTCTTGCATCATACAACCACCAATTGCAACAATAAGTCCTTTTTCTTCTTTTAATCTCTTTAATTCTCCTAATTTTCCAAACAACTTATCTTCTGCATTTTCTCTTACGCAACATGTATTAAATAATGCAATATCTGAGTTTTTAACATCATCTGTTCTGGTATATCCCATTTTTTCAAGCATTCCGCATAATTTTTCACTATCATTTTCATTTAGTTGACAACCCATTGTTAATATATTATATTTAAGTTTTTTTCCTTCATTTATCTCTTTTAACTTTACTATATATTCTTCTTGTACTTTTACTTCGTTTGTTGTATCCATTTTATACCTCCTGCTCTCGATATTTTATTATATTTTTTAAAATTTTGCAAGTAAAAACAAAATTGGAGTAGAAATAAACTTTCTACCCCAAAACCTTTTTCTTTATTATTATTCAAGACCATATTTCTTTTTGAATCTGTCTGCTCTACCACCAACTGTGTCTTGTCTTAAGTTTCCTGTCCAGAATGGATGGCATTTTGAACATACGTCTACTTTTAAATCTTTTTTAGTTGAACCAACTTCTAAAACATTACCACAAGCACATGTGATAGTTGTTTGGTTATATTCTGGTTGTATATCTTTTTTCATTTTGTTCACCTCTCTTTAATTTAAATAACATGACTGTTTTTTATAATAACATATTTTTTGTTTTTTTTCAAGTGATTTTCATTAATTTGTTTGATTTTCTTCATTTGAGCTATTTTGTTGCTGCTCATACATATATTCTGCTGAATAAAGCATTTCTCTATTTAATGATAATTTATGTACTAATTTACTCATTATATTAAATACGCATGCTATTATTAATATTAACATTCCTATTTTTTTCCAATATTTTGCAAGCATAATATATCTCCTTAAAATTTTAATACATATTAATTATACTTTTATTTTACAAAAAAGTCAATTATTTTTAATAAAAAACACATTCACATCAATACTTTTCCAAAATATTTATATGTTATTATAATAAATTAATATTTTTAAAAATCTTGATGAATTTTTTGGATTAATAAAATAATTTTGTTCTGGTTAAAATAAAAGTGGTGATAAAAATGAAAAATAAATCTTGGATTTTATTAATACTTTTTTTAATTGTTTTATTTGGTGTTGGAGTATATTACTATTTTACATTAACTAAAAACAATAACGAATCAAACTATGAAGCAAATAGAACTTCTACTAATGCTAATAATGAAGAAAATAGTTCACAAGAAGAAAATGCTGTAGCTGAAAATCAAACATCAGAAGAAGATAAGCAAAAACAAGAAGACCAAAGCAATCAAAATAATAATGAAGTTATAGAAGAAAAGCCAAAAGAACAACAATATACAGAAGAACAACTTTCAACTTTTTCAACTAAAATATATTCCAAAGACTCCGCAAGACAAAATAACATTAAAATTACTTGTAATACTTTAAACAACACAACTGTTAAAAATGGTGCTAGTTTTTCTTTCTGTGATACTGTAGGAAAAGCAACATCAACAAAAGGTTATCAAGAAGCTGACGTTTTTGATCATAATGGTAACAAAACAAAAGGACTTGGTGGTGGGAATTGTCAAGTAAGTAGTACTCTTTATAATGCTGTGCTTGCTGTTTCTTCTTTAAAAGTTACAGAAAGACACGAACACAGTAATGATGTTCCATATGTTAAAGATGGAAAAGATGCCGCTGTTGCTTATGGTAGTTATGATTTAAAATTCGTAAATAATACAGGAAATGATATAAAAATAAAAGCTTCTACAGATGGTTCAAGTGTTACAATAAGTATTAATTCAATAAAGCCTATATAATCACTTCCCTCTTTTTGAATATTTAAAATATTATTTGCATATATTTTAATATCAATTGGAGGGATTTTTATGCGAACTTTTAAATTAGTTATTTGTCTTTTTCTTGTTTTCGCTTTCTGTTTTTCTTTATTAGCACTTCCTAGTCTTGCAAGTGAGTTTAGTTATGTTTGGTCAGACACAGCTGAAACATCAGCAAATATTACAAATGAAAATATTATTAATAACACAAACACTAAACAAGATGTAAATAATACTGCCAATATAACTAATACTAATGTAACAAATAATTCAACAATTACTGAAAACGTAGTAGAAGAAACAAATTCTGAAGTTACAGATGATAATTTCTTAGGATTAAATTGTGGCTCTGCAATTTTAATAGAACAATCTACAGGGCAAGTTTTATATGCTTATAATATCCATGAACAACTACACCCTGCTTCTGTAACTAAAGTTATGAGTATACTCCTTATTATGGAAGCTTTAGACAGTGGAAAAATCAACCTAACTGATGAAGTTCCTTGTAGCGAAAACGCTGCCTCTATGGGAGGATCTCAAATATGGCTTGACCCTAGAGAGACTTTAACAGTAGATGAAATGTTAAAAGCTATATGTGTTAATTCAGCAAATGACTGTGTTGTAGCAATGGCAGAATATATTGCAGGAAGTGAAGATGCTTTTGTTCAAATGATGAATGATAAAGCAATAGAATTAGGAATGAATGATACTACTTTTAAAAACTGTCATGGATTAGATGAAGATGGTCATGTAACTTCCGCTTATGATATCTCATTAATGTCTAGAGAACTTTTAAAGAATCATCCTGATGTTACAAAATACACAACAATATGGATGGATACATTAAGAGATGGAAAGTCTCAACTTTCTAATACAAACAAACTAATAAAAAATTATAAAGGTGCGACTGGTTTGAAAACAGGTTCTACTTCTCTTGCCTTATACAATCTATCTGCTAGTGCTACTCGTGATGATCTATCTTTGATTGCTATTATTATGAAAGCTCCTTCTAGCAAAATAAGATTTGAAAATGCTACAAAGCTTCTAGATTATGGATTTAATACTTTTTCATATAAAGAATTTGGTAAAAAAGATGATGTAGTAAGAACAGTTACAGTAAATAAAGGAACAAAAAATGAAGCAGAAGCGGTTTTAAATGAAAATGCTGGAACACTTCTTGAAAAAGGTTCTGATAAAAATGTGGAACAAACACTGACTTTAGATGATACAATATCTGCGCCTGTGCAAAAAGGTCAGAAACTTGGTGAAATTTCTTTTACTCTTGATGGCGAAATCTTATCTACTGTCGACATAATTGCAAAAGATGATGTGGAAAAAATTGGATTATTTTCTACTATAAAGAAAGTTTATTATTCTTGGGTCGATTTGTTAAGAAGTTAAATGATACAAATGGGAACGGGAGAATTTTGTTTCATTTCATAAATGTGTGAGACAAAACTCCCCCGTCCCTAAAATTCTCATTCATCTTCTAGAGTCTCATCATATTCAAATTCATAATCTATATCATCTTCAGCTTTATTTTTTGCTTGTCTATCTTCTGTTATCTTCTTAGTACTTTCATCTATCTTTCTTTCTATTTCTTTTTTATCATCTTGTTGTTTCTTCATATTTTTATCATGTTTTTTCTGCATTTCTTTTAATATTTGGTTTGTTTGTTCTTTCTTATTTTGAATACATCTGTTCATAATATTATTTGTTTTTTCAATTAAATCTGGTACATAATCTAATAACTTATCTAATGAAGAACTATGAGTAACAGGCATAAGCTTTACATTATTAGGTTGTATTACTAAGAAAGCTATCGGATTTATTGTAACCCCTGCACCACTTCCTCCACCAAATGGTAACCTATATTGTATTTCTTCTTCTTTTTCTTTTTTGCTATATTCATTTATAGTCTCTCCACTAAATTCGCTTCCCCCTGCTGCAAATCCAAATGAAACTTTTGATATAGGAATAATTACAATATTATTAGAAGTTTCAATTGGCTCGCCTATGATTGTATTTACATCTACCATATCTTGAATACTATTCATAGCTGTAAGCATAAGACCTTCTATTGGATGTTCGCTCATTTTTATCCTCTCCTTTTTTCTTGTTTAAGATATATATTATATTTATAATATGTATCATTTTTATCTCAAATATACCTGAAAATTCTATATTAACCAGATTTTTATTTAAAAATAATGGTTTTATATTAAATTTTTGATTTTTATAATCTATAACTCTATTTCTTAATATAAATGAAACTAAAGTGCTAAGTAGTGGAATAATAAATGCTGTAATACTTGCGTTTTCTGTTCCTATTTCTATTTTTAAATTGAATTTTTTTATTATAAATTTACTTTTCTTGGAAACTTCTTTTATTTTCTTTATACTTATATCTTTTTCTAGTTTTTTAATATCTACTTTTTCTAATTTTTCTTTAAGCTTAAATTTTTTCATCTTATCATCTGTTATCTTTATTTTTATTATTGGAATCTTTTTTAAAATACATAATTTAAAACTTATTAAATAGTCTTTGTTTACATGTTTTGGCAAAGAAGATATAAACTTAAAGTTTTCTACTTTAACTCTTATTCTGGAAAATAGTAATAATAAAATTAGTGTTATTACTAAAAAAAGAAAAACCAATATATTTCCCTCCTTCTTAGAGGATTTATATTAGTTTTTCCAAAAATTTCTTTTTTAAACATATTTTATTAAATTTATTTATCATTTACAGCTCTTTTATTTGATTTTTTTACTAAGATATCTCCAAATAATTCTTCTTGGTCTGTTTCTACTTTACTTCTCCTTGATAATTCCAATAATCCTGAGAAAGCTGTTACGACTTCTTGTTTATTATGTTTCTTTAAAGAAAATAATTTATTAAATATGAAACTCTTTTGCTTTACCAATACCTTAAACATCTGCCTTACCTTGCTTGCTACTGTGTAATTATCAGTAATTGCTATTTTTTCAATATTTTTAGCATTTTGATTTATTTTCTGTTCATTTTTTTCTATTACATTTTTATAAATATCTGGTATAACATCCTTATCATAATCTTTTTCTATTTTTTGTTTTGGAAGTTCTATCTCTTCTGGCAGTTTATAATATCTATTTGAATACTCTATATAATTTTGTTTTAAAACCTTACTTATTTCTTTAAACTTCTTATACTCTATAATTCTTCTAATTAATTCTTCTTCTGTTATTTCTTCTTCTTCCTCTTCTTGTTTTGGAAGTAAGTTTTTAGATTTTAAATATAATAATGTAGATGCCATGACTAGAAACTCACTTGCTATTTCTAAATTTAGTTTTTCCTGCTCTTTTAAATATTCTATATATTGATCTGTTATTTGACTTAAATTTATATCATAAATGTTCATTTTGTTTTTATCTATCAAATGACATAATAAGTCTAATGGTCCTTCAAAATTATCTATTTTAATTGCATATTTTTGTGTTTCTAAAGTTAGAATTGCCATTTTTATTCCTCCATTGCTTTATTTATGTTTTCAACTTTATATCCTTTTTTTAATAAAAATTGTTTTATCTCATCTTTTTCCATAGAAGTAGACTTTTTATAAATAATATTTTCAGCAGACTTTGTCTCATAATCTTCTAATTCTTCTTTATTTTCGTAAATATAGTCTTCCACATCATTCTTGCTTAAGCCTTTTGCTAAAAGCTTATATTTTATTTCTCTTATTGATAAATTTTTTAAAGCTTTAAAATTATTTACAGTTTTTATTATATATTCTTTATCGTCAATATAACCTGCTTCTTTTAAATATTCTATTATATCATCTAACATATTTTCTTCTATTGTTTTTTGAAATTTAGTTCTTACTTCTTGTTCAGTTCTTTTTTTATACAGAATATATCTTAATACCCTTGTTTTCTCTCTATCAAATTCTTCAATTGTATACATATTTTTCCTCTCTATATCTTGATAAATTTATTTATTGCTTCTGCAAATCCTCCATCTTTTGCAGATTTTTTTGTTACATAAGAAGCTTTTTTATTACCTCTTCATTACTTTCTCCTATTGCAACTCCTACCGCTGCATTTTCTATCATATCTATATCATTTATATTATCTCCTATTGCCATAACTTCATTTCTAGATATCTTTAAATAATCACATAATCGTTTTAAAGAATTATATTTTCTAATATTATTAGGTTCTATATCTAAGTATTCATATTCTTTGTCTATTGTCTTGTCCTTATACTCATTATATTTGCCTATTCTAGTAACTGTTAAATTGCTTGCTTTTTTTAGTTCTTGTTTTATTTTAGTCAAATCACTTTCTCCAGATATTATTAATTTTAATACATTTGGCTCATTTTCTTCTATATATTGTTCTAAATCTTCTACAATTTGAAAATTCACACTATCTTTATATAACACATAATTTCTATATGCTATGTATTTCAAATTACCTTGTACTACTATTTTATTATCTGTATAAATATGTATATGTAAATTGTTTTTATTTGCAACATCGATACATTTTTCTATCTCTTCTTTTTTCAGCGTATTTCTTTCGACTTCTTTTCCTATCTTCAAATTAATAATCTGTGTTCCATTTCCAAAAATCCCATATGTGGCATTTATCTTTTTACAAAGTTCTTTCATAAGCAAATATGTTTTTCCAGTACATATTGTAAATATTACATCTGTTTTATTTAGTTTTTCTATTGCCTCTATATTTTTTGGAGATATTTTATTATCATTATATACTATTGTTCCATCTACATCACTTGCAAGTAACTTTATCATGACAACCTCTTTGTTAAGTATTTTTTACTATTTTACTATAACTTACCAAAAATATCAAGAAAGTAAAATATCAAAGAAAAAATATTTTAAAAACCTATTACATAAAAAATTTCTACATGTTATAATAAATAATGGCAAGTAAATAAGCTATAGTATATACAATAGTTTTATTAGTAAGAAATGGAACGAAAGGAGGAATTATTATGCCAACAAATAAAAAAGAAAGTATAGTATTTGGTATTTGTATGTGTGTAATTATGGTATTTTTCATGGGACTTTTAAACATCTCTATTCACTTAGGAGGTTTTAGTTTAAATTCCTTTAAAACTGCCTTAGTTGCTTTTCCTTTAACTTTACTTATAGCCTATATTTTAGAAACATTTATTATAGGAAAAGTTAATCACATATTACTTGCAAAATTCGTAAGAAAAGATGATAGTAAAAATGCATACATCTTATTTAATTGTTTCTTTATTGTTACTATGATGTCTCTTGTTATGACTATAATTGGTGGTTTTCTTGGTGGAGATAACTTACAAACAATATTTACAGAATTTTTCATTAGATGGCCTAGAAACTTCTGTGCAGCATTTTTCTTAAATATTTTAGTTGCTGGACCAATTAGTAGATTTGTTTTAAAATTTATGCAAATCCATTATCAAAAAGTAGAAGTTACAGAGGAAATTAATGAAAAAGAAACTATATAAGAAAAAATACACTTATATCAATTTTAATAAGTGTATTTTTTCTTTTTTATATTCTATTCATCATCGTCTTCTTCTTTGCTTGGTAAATCCTCACCTAAACTTTGTTCAAAAGCTTTAGCAAAGTTTTCTCTTACTTTTCCTTCAATTTCATCTAATATTTCTGGATTTTCTTTTAAGTATTTTTTAACGTTTTCTCTACCTTGTCCGATTCTTTCTCCATTATAGCTAAACCAAGAGCCTGCCTTTTCAACAATATCTAAGTTAACTGCCATATCCAAAATATTTCCTTCTTTAGAAATACCTTGTCCATATACAACATCAAATTCAGCCTCTCTAAATGGTGGAGCAACTTTGTTTTTAACTACTTTAACACGAACTCTATTTCCTTTAATTTCTCCATCTTGTTTAATATTTTCTATTCTTCTTATATCCATTCTAACAGAAGCATAGAATTTTAAAGCACGTCCACCTGTTGTTGTTTCTGGATTTCCAAACATAACTCCAATTTTTTCTCTTAATTGGTTTATAAATATTAAAACTGTTTTAGATTTATTAATAGCTCCAGCAAGTTTTCTTAATGCTTGAGACATAAGTCTTGCTTGAAGTCCCATATGAGAATCTCCCATATCTCCATCTATTTCTGCTTTAGGAACTAATGCTGCAACAGAGTCTACAACTACTACATCTAATGCTCCACTTCTTATTAAACTTTCTGTAATTTCTAATGCTTGTTCACCTGTATCTGGTTGTGAAACAATTAAATCATCTATATCTACACCTAATTTTCTTGCATAAACTGGATCTAAAGCATGCTCTGCATCTATAAATGCTGCTTCTCCTCCCATTTTTTGTGCTTCTGCTATTATATGTAATGCTAATGTCGTTTTACCAGAAGATTCTGGTCCAAATATTTCTATAATTCTACCTCTTGGAACTCCTCCTATACCTAATGCTATATCTAAACTTAAAGCTCCAGTTGGTATTGCCTCTACTTCCATAGCTTTAAAATCTCCAAGTTTCATTACTGAACCTTTTCCAAATTGTTTTTCTATTTGGCTCATAGCCACCTCTAAAGCTTTCTTCTTTTCTGCGTTCTCTTCCATTATTTTTCCTCCTTAATTTTATTGAACTTTTGTTTGATATTGTTATTATATACCAAATATTTGTTTTGTCAATAACTTTTTTAAATTTTTTTTATTTTTTATTTATACCATCCTTCAATTCCATAAAATTGATTAAACCATGTTGGTGTTATCTCTCCCACTAGACTTGAACTATAAGCAATTGTATATTTGTTATTATAAAGGCTTATATATGGCATATCAGTTTTATAAATTTCTGCTAATCTTTGGTAATCTTGTAATAATACATTTTCATCTGTTGTATTTTTCGTTTCATTTAATAGGTTTGTTACTTCTTCATTTGTATAATTTGCAATATTACCTTCTCCGAAAAAAGTATCTAAATTTGGACTTGGTGATAATGTCATACTACATAAAGCAATATCATAATCTCTACTATTTATTGCATTATTATATTGTTCATCAGTTGCTTGTACTATGTTTATTATAATACCTTGTGCTTCTAATTGTGATTCTATATTTTGAGCAACAGCAACTTTGCTACTATCACTTGCTCTTACCAATAAATTAAGTTCTATTCTCACTGTTCTTCTATTTTCCGTCTTTTGCCAAGAACCACTTCTTAAAGTCCAACCAGCATCTGTTAATTCTTTGTTTGCCTGCTCTGTATTATATCCACTACTTGTGTCTTGATTTTGACCAAGCCAATTGCCATAGTCAAGAGGGAAACTACTCGTAATACATTTACTATTTAAAGCATTTGTATTCATATTATCTTTATCTATTGAATAAGAAATCGCTTTTCTTACTTCTGGTCTACTTAATAGGTTATTAGACATATTAAAAGCTAAAAATGTATGCTCTCTTCCTTTTATTTCTCTTGGTGTATATCCAATTGTTCCTATATAATCTTGAATATTTTCATTATCTGTTGCAATTAAGTCTAAACTTCCAACTTTAAAGCTATTATATAATTCTCCAACAGAAGAATATAAATTAGCAGTAATTGTTTCTAATACGCTATCTTTTTCTTTATTCCAATAACTAGTGTTTTTGGATAATGTTATATAAGATGCTTGTACATCCGTTATTTTAAACATACCCGTTCCTACAGGAGAACTGTTTTTGCTACTTGTTGCAAAATCTTCTCCTTGATAATACACACTTGATAAAATTGGAAATGTTAGATTATATTCAAAGAAAGGAATATCGCTATCTAAATTTATTCTTATAGTATAATCATCTATAATATCTACACCAACAACATTTTGAACATTTGCAGAATAAATTGTATCTGAATCTTTTAACCTATCTATTGTAAACTTTACATCTTCTGCTGTAAATGCCTGTCCATCAGACCATCTTACATTCTCTCTTAATTTAATTAAATATGAATTACCACTCTCTTTTGCCCATTCTGTTGCCAAACATGGTTCTGCTTTATAATCAGATGTTAAATTTACTAAAGGATCATATATTAACTTAGTAATATTCTGAACATTTTTATTTTTGCTAAGAATAGGGTTTATCGTATCAAGTTCTGCTATTCCTAGTTTTAATTCCTTTACTCTATCATCTTGATTACTTGCAGTATATTCCTCTTCTTGCCTTTTTACTTCTTCATCTTGTCTAATTATATATATTGCAATTCCTAAAATTAAAATAATAAATAAAACAAAAACATATTTAATCCAATTTGATTTCATAATTCACCTCTGTACATAAGTATAATACATTAATTTAATAAAAATTTCAAGTGATATTATAATTTGAAAAAATTTTTATATTAAAAAACAAAAACAGGCTAGTTTTATAGCCTGTAATTATATTTCCTTATTAACTTCTTGATTCAACAATTAGTTTTATTCCTGTTCTGTCTTCTCCTTCCACTTCAACTTCTGCAAATGCCGGAATACAAACTAAATCAACTCCTGATGGTGCTACGAACCCTCTTGCGATTGCCACTGCTTTTACCGCTTGATTCAATGCTCCTGCTCCAATTGCTTGCATCTCTGCTCTGTTTGATTCTTTTACCAATCCAGCAATTGCTCCTGCTACTGAATTTGGATTTGATTTTGATGAAATTTTTAAAATTTCCATTTTCTTTTGCCTCCTATAATTTTATTTTTGTTGTTGCAACTTTTACAATTTGTATTTTACAATATTTGGAAATAATTGTAAATACTTTTCTGGAAATTTTTAGGAGATTTCATCGCAATATATCTTATTTTTCGACAATAAGATATTACAATCTAATTCTTTTTATATTTTTCACTTTATTTGTATTATTATCTACATCGAACACAACACCATTTAATATTGTTTCTCCTTGTGCAATTCTATATCTTTCAGGAAGTGTTGTCTCAAATCTCTTTATAGACACTGACACGTCCATACCTATAACAGATTTCTTAGGCCCTGTCATACCTATATCTGTTATATATGCTGTTCCATGTTCTAAAATAGTTTCATCCGCTGTTTGTACATGTGTATGTGTCCCAAAAATTGCTGTTACTTTTCCATCTAAATAATATCCAAGTGCTATTTTTTCTGCTGTTGCTTCTGCATGAAAATCTATTATTATCATATCTGCTTTATCTTTTATTTCTTCTATTATATCTTTTGCAATCAAAAATGGATTTTCTGATAATACATTTACATCTACTCTTCCTATTAAATTTATTACTGCAATTTTTTTGTTCATGCAATCATAAATGTTATAACCTTTACCTGGAACTCCTTTAGCATAATTTGCTGGTCTTAATAACTTTGGATGTTCTATAAATTTAAAAATATCTTTCTTTCCCCATGTATGATTTCCCATTGTTATTACATCTACATTTTCTTCTAATATATCATCAAAATTCTTTTTAGTTATTCCCATTCCTTCTCCAGCATTTTCACCGTTTACTATCACAAAATCAATTTTTTCTTGTTCTCTTATTTTAGTAAGTTCAGATTTAAGTTTTTTAACTCCTGCAGACCCTACTAAATCTCCTATTGCTAATATTTTCATATAAATATCCTTCTTTCTAAAATAAATTACCTTTAATATGATACTATAAATATAAAAAATAATCAAATATTTAAACAAATTTAATGTTTCACTATTTTTGATTATATTTACATTTTATGATATAATTAATAGTAGGCTACATGTTGTAGAAAGGAGAAATTATGTAGCATCTTTGTTTTTTCTTGTAGCTATTGCTACTCTCGAACAAAAAAGATACCTATTTTATAATAAAGTAAGGAGCACTTATGCTAAAATACATTACTCGCGAACCCGTAGAACATGATGAGCTCGAGAATTATTCAGGACCTGATTCTATACATTACTTCTACGAGTCCATCTCTGGAGTAGTTTATATGCTCCCTATGGATTCTAAAGGATCTTATTATCCTTTAACTCCACTTGTTGACCCCTATGGGTATAACATCACCCTTGACCAGTTCGAAGAGATGAAAAAGAACTCTTCCAAATAGCACTAGTATTTCACTTTCAATAGGTATCTTCCCCTTGGCTAATAACCAAGGGGTTTTATTTTATTATAATTTATTAAGGAAAATAAATAAAAGAGAGGTTTCCCTCTCTTCCATCTATTTTGCATAATCAACAACTCTTGTTTCTCTAATTATATTTACTTTAATTTGTCCTGGATAATCCATTTCAGCTTCAACCTTTTTAGCAACATCTCTTGCAAGGATTGTCATTTGGTCATCAGAAATCTTATCTGGTTTTACCAAAATTCTTATTTCACGACCTGCTTGAATTGCAAAAGATTTCTCAACTCCATCAAATGAATCAGCAATTTCTTCAAGATTTTGTAATCTCTTGATATATGCTTCTAGAGTTTCTCTCCTTGCTCCTGGTCTTGAAGCAGATATTGCATCTGCAGCTTGTACTAAAACTGCTTCTAGTGTTTGAGGTTCAACATCTCCATGATGTGCTTCAACTGCATTTATTACGGCTGGATTCTCTTTATATTTCTTAAGGATTTCGACACCAATTTCAACATGTGTTCCTTCCATATCATGGTCCAATGCTTTTCCTAAATCATGTAATAATCCTGCTCTTCTTGCAAGTTTTGTATCTAGCCCTAATTCGTCTGCCATTATTCTTGCTAAGTTTGATACTTCAATTGAGTGGTTTAATACATTTTGACCATAACTTGTTCTATATTTCAACTTACCAATTAGTTTTACTATATCTGGATGAAGTCCA
This sequence comes from uncultured Clostridia bacterium, assembly GCA_944392605.1. Classification (GTDB taxonomy): domain Bacteria; phylum Bacillota; class Clostridia; order TANB77; family CAG-508; genus CAG-269. Next base: position 64,925 of record CALXXE010000010.1, read on the forward strand.
ATAACACCTGTTTCTAAGACTGCTCTTTCTCCTTCTTCCTTAATAGTATTTTCAACTTCTTCTTTAGCTTTTTCTACCATTTCCTCAATCTTAGCAGGATGAATTCTTCCATCATCAATTAGCTTTTCTAATGCAATTTTTGCAACTTCTCTTCTTAATGGATCAAACCCTGATAATACTACTGCTTCTGGTGTATCATCAATTATTAAATCAATTCCTGTTAATGTTTCCAAGGCCTTTATGTTTCTACCTTCTCTACCTATAATTCTTCCCTTCATTTCATCATTTGGAAGAGCTACAATTGATACTGTAGTTTCTTGAGAGTGGTCTGCAGCACATTTTTGTATAGCATAGCAAAGCATTTCCTTTGCATCTTTATTTACTGTCTCTTTAGCTTTTTGATCTTGCTCTCTTATTAATGCTGCCTTTTCTGCAACTAATTCTTTTTCCATTTCAGATAATAATTTTTCTTTTGCTTCTTCCTTTGTCAAAGCTGCAATTTTTTGAAGTTCTATCACCTCTTGGTCATGTAATTTTTCTAACTCCTCTTTTTGTTTTTCTAAATCTTGCATTTCTCTTTCTAATTCTCTTTCTCTCTTTTCAAAATTATCTGAACGTTTCTCTAAGTTTTCCTCTTTTTGAATTAATCTTGCTTCTTGTTTTTGTACTTCGCCTCTTCTTTCTTTAATCTCTTGGTCTAATTCTTTACGACTAGCCATAATTTCTTCTTTGGCTTTAAAAATTTCTTCTTTTTTCAAGTTTTCAGCTTCTATTTTAGCTAAATCTACTAATCTTTTTGCTTCATTTTCTGCACCTTGTATTTTAGACTCTGCAATTTTCTTTCTGTATACCATTCCTATTGGTATACCAATTGCAAGTGAGATTAAGACAGCGGCGATAACGATTATAATAGTCATAATCAATACACCTCTTTCTTATTTAATTTTCAATGTTCGAATAAAATATATATACCTTTTCTATTCTAAATATATTTTTTCCTACCTATTCTATTTTAACTTTATTCTTATAAACTGTCAAGTAATTTTGGCATTAAATTTTTCTTAAGGTGTTAATTTAAGGCAAAAAAGAACTCCTTCTACGAGGGGAAAGAAATTATTTCTTTTCTGGATTAGAGAAAGTTCCTTCTTTAATCATTTGGATTATTAAATGGAGGAGTACCAAACAAAGTCATGACCAAAGATTTTGGATTCCCTGGTGTAACTTCATAAACGCATCTACTAAGTTCAAATTGAGACCTCTATATTCTCTCCATCAGAAATAACTTCAATTGTTCCATTTAAATCTGTTCTATAAATTGTACTTCCAATGTTTTGTAATTTATTTAAAGTTTCTTCAGTAGGAAGTCCATAAGAATTACCTTCTCCTGCCATTATTATGCTATATGTAGGCTTTGTTTCATTTAAGAATTTATCTGAACTACTAGTATTTGAGCCATGATGACCTACCTTTAATAAATCAACCTTTGGCCAATCTTTTGTTTCTTCATTTTCTTCTTCTGCGTCTCCCATAAATAAGAATTTATTATTTCCATATTGCATAAGTAATGTTATTGAAGATAAATTTAAATTATCTTCATCTAAAATACTATCTGTCATAACTTCTAAACTAGCATTGCCTACATTAAATGTATCACCTTCTTTAGGGCTAGTTATAGATAAACCTTTATTTTGAATTGCATTAATTACATCTTCAAAAGTTTTAGTTGTTGTTTCTATTTGTGGCATATAAATATTACTAATTTCTATATCGCTATTTATAACATCATCTAAACCACCAATATGGTCTTCATGTGGATGTGTGCCTACAACATAATCTAATTTTGTTATTCCTTTATCTTTTATAAAGTTTACAACATCTTCTCCATCTTCATTATTTCCAGCATCTATTAACATAGAAGAATTATTATTGGTAATTAATATACTATCTGCTTGTCCTACATCTATAAAATATATATTTAAATTTCCATCTACTGTCATTGAATTTGTAGTTATCTCTTTTGTAACATTATTATTTATATTGTTTTCTATCTCTAAAAATTCATTTATGCTTTCATTATTTAAGCCAAATATTCCTGCTAATATTAAAACAATAATTCCAATAATACTTCCAATTAGCTTTTGTTTACCTTTTTTTCTTCTACTCATTTGTTTTGCCCCCTATATTTTATTCTAGTTATTCCATAACTTTTTCATTTTATCTTTTATTCTTTCCTTAGCTTCTAATGTTTTTTCTTCATTTACAGTATATTTACCATTTATTTTATCTAAGATATCTCCTTCTTTTACATTTTCAGGTAAATCTTCTTTTTTTACATCTAGCATCTTTCCTGTATTTCTATCCTCTAAAACTGCAATATCTCCTTCAAATCTATCTATTGTAAACTCTTCTATTGCATCAAGTTTTTTAGCAAGTTCTACTTCATCATTAGATAGATTACTATTCTTAGCATTTATATCTGTTTTGCTTTTTTCAACTACATTTTCTAAAGTTTCTTTAATTGTTTCACCTAGATTTTCAAAAATATCCATATACTCTCCTTTCTTTCGCCTTTGTACACCCTAATTTATAACACATTTTTATTGTAAATTCAATAAAAATAACCCTACTACTAAATCTTTTATTTAATAGTTAGGATTATTTTTAATTTATTGTTTAATATCAAATTCCAATATTGTTATTCTTATTTTTTTATCATCAATTTGTTTATAAGTGTTTTCAATTGGCTTTGCACCTTGTTTTTTATAAAATTCAATTGCTGGATTATCCGTAAAGCAATTTACAATTATTTTTTTATAATTTTTCTTTAAGTTAATTATTGAAAATTCAAGAAGTTCTTTACCATATCCTTTTCTATGATATTTGTCCATTAAATACAAAGAATATATTTCTCCATAATTCTTGTATTTTTCATTATGACTAGCACCAAAGGATACAAATCCGAATATTTCACTTTTTTCCTCTATAACATAAAAAGATTTTTCTTTTTTTTGTATTTTTTTCCACTTTTCTATTATTTCATTTCTGTTTGATTTTCTTTCCTCTAAAATTTCCATCGGAATAAAGGTTTTATATGTAGACATCCAAGAATTAATGTTTATTTCAACAATTTTAGTTATATCTTCTATACTAGCTTTTCTTATGCAACTCATTCTTATTCTCTCCTCTCTTCAAATTTTATATTCTTTTTTGTTATCCAATTTACAAATGCAATTAAGCATAATATGAGAATACTTAAAATTAATATAATTACTGTATATACTAAAACATTTGCTGCTTGATATGGAGTTGAATTTGCAAACTCAGATCTATACACGACACTTATTGGCTTATTATTATATGAGTATAATAATTCTGAAAGTGTAAACTCAGAAAGTAACGTTATCGTAGATATTGAAATTGTTGAAATTATTATTTGAACCAATAATGGTAATAATACTTTCATAAAAGTTTTTATTTTATTACATCCCAATGCTCGTGAAGATTCTATTATATTAGCATTAACATTTTTTATAATTGCCTTTATAGAATAAATCATTATATTTACAACTAATAATGAATAGCCCAACATCAAAATAAAATCGCCCTTCATGTTAAATATATTCAAATTATTATAAGCCAAAATGAAACCAATTGCAAAAATTATTGGCGGAAGAAACCAAACAACTAACATAGTTTTTTCTAGAACTTTTATTATCTTGCTTTTATAATTAGTTGACAAAAATATAATGATTATGGCAATTACAAGGGCTATTATCGTTCCTCCTAAGCTTAGTCTTAAACTGTTTAGAATTGGTGATAAAATGTCAGTATTACTAAAAACTCTAATATAATTATCCAAAGACATTTCTTGTGGGAAATTCTTCATATATATTGAATTAACGTCTCCAAAAGAATAGATTATGCAAATAATTATTGGTAATAAGTAAATAGCCGAAATAATTAAAGCTATTATATATATAATTATTTTTGCTACTTTACTATTAATTTTTATCTTTTTCATTTCCCTATTAGCATGTGATGTATGGTAGAATTTTCTTTTAGACTCAAATCTTTTTACCAATATCATTGGTAAAATAGAAATTATCCCCAGTAATATTGCTAGTATTGAAGTTATATTTTGGTATCCAATACTATTAAAACTCTTTATTGATTGACTGAGCATATAAAAGTCTTTTCCACCCAAAAAAGTAGGAGCTGAATTAGCAGCAAGAGAAGCTACAAACACAAATATAGAAGATGCTGATATTGATGGTAAAATAATTGGCAATATCACCTTTATTATAATTTTAAACTTTGATACGTTTAACGCTCTTGCCGCTTCAATTAAAGAGTTGTCGATCAGTTTTATTGAATCTTTAACAAAAAATTGATGATAAATCGTCATACTAAAAACTTGAACAATTAATACTGCTGTAAATCCTCTAAACCAATTTGTATCCATATTTGGAAAAATGCTACTTAAAAATTTCGTAACAATACCATTTGAAGAATATATAAAATCATAGCCCATCACTAATAAAATCCCGTTAAAAACCATAGGAATTAAAAAAATCACTTTAAATACTCTTGAAAATTTCAATTCAAAAATTTCCGTAACACTAAGTTGAAATAATGCTAAAATATTTACTAATATTGCTGTAACAATAGAAATTGATATTGTATTTATCAGTGATTTTAATATTCTCTCAGATGTAAAAACATCTACTATTGTGTTTATATCAAATTCTCCATTTAAAAATATCTTACACATTATAGAACTTACAGGATAATATATTCCTAAAATTAAGTAACAGATAACAAATAATATTAATGTAATAACAATCACTTTTTGTACTGATTTACCCATTTTTTACCTCTATTAAAAATTTTGGTTCTATGTTAACTTCTACATATTTTGAATATTTATTTAAAACATTAAAGTCAATTACTCTTAATTTTTGTATTTCATTTTGTATTTCATATTCATAATAAAAACCGTTATAAATTGATTTAATAACTTTAAATATTAATTTGTTTTTTTCTACTTTTCTTTCGCAACTTTTTATTCCAATATCCTCTTTTTTGATAAAATAATTTTTATTTTCATCTAGTTTAAAGTTTAGCTTTTTTATTAACTTTTTATCTATCTTGTTTTTTCCAAAAAACTCAGCTACATATTCTGTAGATGGCTTATTATATATATTCATAGGCGAATCCACCTGTTGTATTTCTCCATTTTTCATTATAACTATTTTATTGGAATATCCAAAAGATTCATTTTGATCATGTGTGACATACAAGATTGTTGTTTTTGTTTGTCTGTTTAGTTTATAAACTTCATCAATTAATTGTATTTTTAACTTTTTATCAAGATTAGAAAAAGGTTCATCTAAAAGAAGTATTCTGGGTTTTAGAACTAATGCGCGGGCAATGGCAACTCTTTGTTGCTGCCCGCCAGATAATTGATATGGCATTTTGTACAAAATTGAGTCTATTTGCATTGTTCTTGCTATTTTGTAAACTTTTTCCTTTATCTCTTCTTTCTTATTTTTCTTATTTTTCAAACCAAATGCTATATTTTCATATACATTCATATTTGGAAACAAAGTATAGTTTTGAAATATAAAACCGACCTTTCTTTCCTCGATATCTAAATTTGTGACGTTTTTATTATCAAACCATATATCTCCACTGCTTATTTTCTCTAAACCTGCTATTCCTCTTAAAATAGTAGTCTTTCCTGAACCACTATCACCCAATATTGTATAAAATTCACCTCCTTGAATCTCTAAAGAGATATTTTTAACAGCTTGGTATTTTCCATAATTAATTGATACATTATCTAATTTTATCATTCTTATATCCTCTTATTTTATTGCATAATTTCTAGTTCAATCTTCTTTATCCATCCATCCAGTTTTTCAGCTATTATTTGATTATCTACTTCTTGTTCTTTAAACATATTTGAAGCCTCTTGAATTTCTGTATCACAAAGACCTAATGCATTTTTATTTAAAGGTACTTGTCCAAAATAGAAGAATTTTTCTGCATAGTCTGCTTGAACTTCTGCTGATCCAAACCATTCTATGAATTTTTTTCCATTTTCTGAATTTGGTGCTCCGTTTATCAAAGCTAATGACTCTAAAGATATTATATTTCCTTGTTCGTCATTTACATATTCTATGTTTATTTGATAGTTTTCTGCTTGTTTTTTTACATTTCCATACCAATCTAGCACGATTGGAGTTTTATTTTTTAAATCATCCCAATTTACATTCTCAACAGAATATGCATTTTCATATAATTTTTTCATAAACTCCCAACCTTCTTGAGAAACATCTCCTGTTTGTTCATCATAAAATCTCCATAATATACCTGCTAAATACATTCTTGTTGTTTGGTTTTCTAATGGCGCGATAGTATATAAATTTTTATATTCATCTTTTGTTAAATCTAGCCAAGAAGATGGTGGTTCAATATTATTTTCTTTAAACCAATCAGCATTATATGCTAATACTTCTGGAGTTCTACCAAATCCATAAAAATATCCGTCCTCGTCATAATGTTTCTCAGATAAATCTCCACTCCAAGACGGAGTATATTGAGCAAGAACTCCCTCGTTTTTTAAATCATAAAGAAAAATTTGATTTAATGCCATTGTTACATCAGCTTGTGGATTCTCTTTCTCATTTGATAACCTTTCTGCTAATGTAGAGCCCCCTCCACTTATAAATTTAACATCCAAACCTATTTCTTCTTTTGCTTTTTTTACAATGTACTCTCCTCTTTCATCTCCTCCATGTGGAGAATATACCACAACTTCATTATTTTCACTATCTTTCTTATTACTTGATTTAGTTGCAAAGATTATTACACCAACAATTATAATTATTATTACTAAAATAATACCTATTTTTTTACTCATAATATCCCCCTTATTTTTCATTATTTTACTACTTCTACATCTATATCTAGTTTTTCACCATTTATATTTGTTGTTGTATATTGTTCTCTGTCTTCATGATAAACTATCTTGTTTGCTAATGTATCGTGTTTTATAAGTTCTTCATTTTTTCTTATTACTTCTTCAAGTTCAGAATTTCCTGCTACATATAAGTTTATTCTATCTAGCACTTCAAATCTTTTTTCTTTTCTCATGTTTTGAACTTTTGATAATACTTCACGTACATAGCCTTCTTCTCTTAGTTCATCAGTTATATTAGTATCTAATACAACACCAAGTTCTCCTTCACCACTAAATGCAAAACCATCTTTTCCTTGCATTGTTACTAGTAAATTCTCAGAATTTAGTCCAATTTGAGTATCATCAATTTCAATATATTCTGTATCTCCGTTTTTTACCTTATTTGCTAAGTCCATTTGATTTAGTTTACTAATTTTTTCTCTTATTCTTGGAATTAGTTTTCCATATTCTTTTCCAAGTACTGGTAAGTTTGGTTTTATTTCAAAATCAACATATTTACTCATTTCTGCACCAAATTCTATGTTTTTAACATTTAATTCGTCTTTTACAATATCTTCATAGTATTTTGGTAAAGTATCTATTGAAATTAACATTTCTGATAATGGTTGTCTATTTTTGATGTTGCTTAAGTTTCTTGCACTTCTTCCTAGTTTTACAACTTTATATGCTAAGCTCATTTCATCTTCTAGTTTTTGGTCAATTTCATTTTCATTTACTTCTGGCCATAAGCATAAATGAACACTTTCTGGTGCGTTTTTATCTAAACCTACTACTAAGTTTTGATAAATTTCATCTGCCATAAATGGTGTAAATGGTGCTGCAATCTTTATTAATGTAGTTAATACTCTATATAAAGTTACATATGCTCCTATTTTTTCATCATTTAATTCTTGAGCCCAGAATCTTTCTCTATTTCTACGTACATACCAATTAGATAATTGATCTGTAAAGTCTTCTATTAGTAATGCTGATCCTGTTATATCATATTGGTCTAGCTTTTCAGCCACTTCTTTTACCAAAGTATTTAATTTAGAAATTATCCATTTATCCATTACATTTGTTAATTTAAAATCTTTATATTCTAATGGATTAAATTCATCTATTTCTGCATATAAAACATAGAATGAATACACATTCCACAATGTACTTAAGAAACCTCTTCCGAGTCTCTTGTACATTTTTAATTCCTAATCTCTTTGGTAGCCATGGACTACTACTTACGTAGAAGTGCCATCTTGTTGCATCTGCTCCCACTGTATCTAATAATTCCATTGGATCTACACCATTTTTCTTTGATTTAGACATTTTCTGTCCTTGTTCATTTAAAACTAAGCCTAATACTATACAGTTTTTAAATGGTGATGTTCCAAATAAACATGTTCCTATTGCCATTAATGTATAGAACCATCCTCTTGTTTGATCTACTGCTTCTGATATAAAGTCTCCTGGAAAATTATTATCAAATATTTCTTTGTTTTCAAATGGATAATGCCATTGTGCAAAAGGCATTGAACCAGAGTCAAACCAACAGTCGATAACTTCTTTTGCTCTCTTCATCTTCTTACCACATTTAGGGCATTTTAGATATACATCATCAATATATGGTTTATGAAGTTCTATATCATCTGGGCAATTTATTGCTTTTTCTTTTAGTTCTTCTATTGAACCAATACATTCTCTATGTCCGCAGTTCTCATCTTCACATGTCCATATTGGAAGTGGTGTTCCCCAATATCTATCTCTTGAAATTCCCCAGTCAATTACATTTTCTAAGAAATTTCCAAATCTTCCTGTTTTTATTGTTTCAGGATACCAATTTACTTTACTATTATTTTCAACTAGTTCATCTCTTAGTTTGCTCATTGCAACAAACCAACTCTCTTTTGGGTAATAAAGAAGTGGTGTATCACATCTCCAACAATGAGGATAAGAGTGAACATGTTTTTCTTTACTAAATAATTTATTTCTTTCTTTTAACCATTTACAAATATCTTCATTACAATCTCTTACAAATCTTCCTGCCCATGGTTCTACTTCAGGTACAAAGTTTCCTGATTTATCTACTAAATTTACAAATGCTATTCCGTTTTGTTTACATACTAAACTATCATCTTCACCATAAGCTGGTGCAGTATGTACTACTCCAGTACCTTCTGTTAAAGTAACAAAATCTCCATGGATTACTTCGAATGCTTTTCCGTCCACTTTTGCAAAAGGCATTAGTGGTTCATATTTTGTTCCAAGTAGTTCTTCTCCCTTAAATGTTTTTACTAATTCATAAGGAGTTTCTCTTAAAACCTCATCAATTAAGTCTTTTGCTAAAATATAATTTTCATATTGTGGTTCATCGTCTGTTCCAACATTTGCTTTTACTTCTGCATATTCATATGATTTGTTTACGGCTAATGCTAAGTTTGATGGTAATGTCCATGGTGTTGTTGTCCATGCTAATATATAAGTATCTTTTTTATCTAATACTTTAAATTTAGCAATACAAGTTAAGTCTTTTACATCTTTATAACCTTGTGCAACTTCGTGTGAAGAAAGCGCTGTTCCACATCTTGGACAATATGGCATAACTTTATGTCCTTCATATAGAAGACCTTTTTCCCACATTTGTTTTAAAGCCCACCATACTGATTCTATATATTCATTATGGTATGTTACATATGGATGTTCCATATCTAGCCAGAATCCAACTTTATTAGTCATTTCCTCCCACATATGAACATAAGTGAATACACTTTCTTTACATTTTTTAACAAAGTTCTCTACTCCATATTCTTCTATTTGTTCTTTTCCTGAAATTCCTAGAGATTTTTCAATTTCAAGTTCAACCGGAAGTCCATGTGTATCCCATCCTGCTTTTCTAATTACCTTATATCCTCTCATTACTTTATATCTTGGGATAATATCTTTTATTACCCTTGTTTCAATATGACCAACATGTGGTTTTCCATTTGCTGTTGGTGGCCCATCAAAAAATGTAAAATATTCTTTTCCTTCGTTCATTGCAAAGTTTTTCTTTACAATTTCTTTTTGTTTCCACATCTCTGAAACTTTTCTTTCCATTCCGACAAAACCGTCTTTAAGTTCTACTTTCTTATACATAAAATTCCTCCTTTTAAAATATATAAATTTAAAAATGAAAAATTAATAACAAATAATAAATAAAAAAAGAGCTTTTTCAAATCCATTAGGACGAAAAAACTCCGCGGTACCACCTAAGTTAGTAAATTTATTTAAAATACAATCCACTCTCTTAATTACCTTTAACGCAGGATTACGACTAAACTTACTTTATTTTCAGTCTAGCAACAACTAAGGTGATAACAAATAATTTTTACTTACCAAACTCCCACCATATATTCGGCTCTCTTAAAGATATTACATTATTTATATTGTCCTTGTTACAGTTTTTTACATTTATGTAACTATTATATCATCTTTTTTTCATTTTGCAAGCATTTTTATAAATTTTCTTAAACTGCAAATAAACTTCCGTCTATACTATTTTTCCATTCTTCTAATTTTTCTATTCTATTGGCTGCTTCCAAATCATTTGCACCTAAAATTCCTAATATTTTTTTAAATTCCATATGTTCTGCATCATTATTTACATTAGCCTCATAAATTTTATTAATTTTTTCATCCAAATCATCGAACCTTTTTGATATACTTTTTTCCATCCTATCAAAAGTATCCATTATTCCAAGCTTATTATTTTCTATTTTTTCTGATAGATTATCGATACTTTGTGTATTTTCTTTAGTTGCTCGTTCTAAACTTGTTATTCTTTCTGTATTTTCTTTGGTTGCTTGTTCTAAACTTTTTATTCTTTCTATATTTTTTTAGTTTCTTTTTCTAGGCTGCTCACCTTAGCATCTAACCCATTTACTTGAGTTTTTAATTCTATAATTGCCTTCGTATTTTCTTCTGTTGCTTGTTCTAAACTATCTACTTTAGTATTTAATTTAGATATAGCTTCTGTATTTTCCATTGTCACCTTTTCTAAACTGTCAACTTTAGTATTTAATTTAGATATAGCTTCTGTATTTTCCATTGTCACCTTTTCTAAACTGTCAACTTTAGTATTTAA
>CALXXE010000011.1 GCA_944392605.1 uncultured Clostridia bacterium
TAAGTCTAAATATTCGTCTTCTTTTATTACCCCTTTATTAATCAAAATTAATATTATTGCGTTAAGATTTGCAGCAATTTCTACTCTTCTTACTATTTCTTCATTCTTTTTTAGCTCTTCTAGATATTCATCTTCTTTATCGCTCTCTTTATCTACTCCATTAAGCTTTCTAGTAGCTTTTAGTTCTTCATCATCTAAATCCATCCTAATTCCTCCACTTTTTTATTTATTGCTTTTAATTCTTGCATTGTAAAATAATCTCTATTAATAGCCAATTCATTTTCATTTTCTTCGCAGACACTTATAGTTTTATCTATTGCAAATATAATATGTCTTTTAGGTTTTAACTCAAAACATTTTACATATCTAAACAAACAAGTATTGTCAAACATTATTTTATATCCTAACTTCTCAAACATCTCATCTGCTTTCTCTTCCATATCTATACACTCCTCTCTATCAATTAACCAGTCTGTAAAATCGTCGTCATCATCTTCCATCTATTCTGACTTCCTTTCTTGAATAGTATAATTATCTAAAATAGTGTTAAGTCTCTTATTCTCTAATTCTAATTGATAACTTTTTTCTTTTTCACTATCTAACTCTATATATGTATTAGTTAACTCGTCTTGATTATCTTTTTTCCCTTGATTTATTCCTAACACCCAACCTATGTCGAAAACTAATATTAGTAATTCTATAGTTAATATTTTCTTTAATATTTTCATTTGTTTCCACTCTCCTTTGCCATATCTAAATATGTTACTCCAACTGCATATGCCTGCCATATATCTGCTTTAAAACCATAAAACCAACCTGGATTTTTCTTTGTCCCTACTTCTCCAAATCTATCTATTAAAGCTTGTCTTATATTGCTATCTTTTGCTTTCATACTATGGCATATATTCATTTTTTCATCTTTTCTATAGATATACTCTACTTCTAAATCTTGACTCTCAGCTATTTGTTTAAACCTACCTATCCATACACAAGTATCAAAAACTTCTTTACCTACTGGCATTCCATAACTTGCTATCATCTCTATTATTACTTTGTCGAATAATGCTCCCTGTGTATTCATAAATCCTAATAGCCAATTATTATCTTGTTTTCCAAAGCTTGAAGGTTTATATGTATTCGTATCTATTAAACAATATGCACTTTTTATATTCCCTGGATCTATTGCTAATATTTTCATTTGTACCTCCTAACTAATTACTTCTGTTACTGTCTCTTCTGGGATTACTGCTTTTAAGTTATAAATAATTCTTGTTTCCCCAGTATTTATATATTTGCTTTCAAAAGTTTCTACATCTATTCTGTATCCATATTCTTTACTAAACTTATCCATCATTGCTGCTATCTCTATTAGTTTTTCTTCCATTGTATCTCCTCCTGTATTCCTAATATTTCTTTTATCTTGTTTATATTATCTTCTGGTGTAGGTGTTCCTCTTACATAATTCTTGCAAGAAGAAACACCTTCAAAATTCTTATTCTCTAATCGGTTACACCCTAAACACGTACTACATTTTGTTTCTAACATAAATTACTCCTTGCCGTATTCATATAATTCTTCTTTTGGATATGGTTCCTTTAAATCACTTACATTTACCCATGCTCCATAACCACCATCCCAAGCACCTCTGCCAAATAATCTAATATTACCTATCTCATCAATTTCTACTATTCTATAAGCTGGCTTTTTGCAACATTGCCAATGTTCAATTATAAAACAATTGTCTTTTGTTACATTTTTAATGCTTTCTGATAACTTCCAATTAAATCCACATTGATAGTCAATATATCCTAAATCAAAACCATCATTTAACAGTTTATTAGCATATAATTTCTTTGCATGTTTAAATTCACATTCATATGCATCTCTTTCTCTATTAAATGCTTTTCCACAACATTCACATTTGTACATTACTGCTTCCTTCATAACTCCCTCCTATAATCCTAATTCTTCTAAAGTGTATATCTTCTCTGTTTCCATATTCTTATACATTTCTTGGCTTTCAAAATATGGTAAGTTTGTTGATGGTTCATCTTTATATCTTATTTGAATATAATATTTTCCTTTAGTTCGTGAGGATAGTTTTCTTATTACTTCCACATCATCCCTAAAAGGTCTAATAACTCCTCTTAAATATCTTTTTTCTGCTTCGTCTAAGATTTCTGGTTTGTATTCGTAGACTGTTGTGTATTCTGGCTCTTCGATTTTTATAATTTTTCCATTGTACATATGATTATCTTCAAGTCCTTCTAAATCTTCTAAATCTAATCTTTCACTCAGATTTTCAAAAGTATCTTCATCATCTTTTACAAATACTTCTTTATTTTCAAATGTTACTTTAGTTCCTATTGGGCTTTTCTTTAAATCTTCGTAGGTGTAATCTGCTAGTTCTAACTCTTCCTCTGTAAACCATTCTCCATTTTCTACTTTGTACGGAATAAAACTTTCATCTATTTTAATTATTTTATATATTTCTCCTATTTTTACACTATCTGTATGTCCAACAATTTCTTTAGAAAACTTTACTTTATCTCCAACTTTAAATTTCATCTTTCTTTCCTCCTAATCTATTCTTGGAATATGTTTGCTGTATTCCAAATAATAATTTTCTTCCTCTTCTCTTCTAGCTTTTTCCACATTTTCTACCCTTAATTGTGGATTCTCTTCTAAGAATTTTCTTCTTTGTCTTGTTATCGCTTCAAAACTAATGCCTTGTACTTTCATTCCTTGTAATACTTGTCCAAAAGCTGTCCCAGAATTACAAGGTAACATCTGCATTAATGTTTGTTGTATCAAGTACCAGTCATCTTCTCTAGCATAACTGTCTTCTTGTAAGATTTTATAAACTGTTTTCTTGATGTTTTTATTCATTTGTTATCACTCCCTTTTCCACAATTCTCTTGGCAATATTCTTGCTTCAAAACGACACTTATAAGCATCATATCCAATTTTTCTAAATAATTTATTGCTCGCCCTATTTCTACTAGGCTCATCTATTCCAAATTGAAATTGCTTTTGTATAGTGTTGTATATTCCCCAATGTTCTGTATTAAATCTGTCACATACTACTTGGTTTTTATATGTTTTTAATTTATCTGTAGTTACTACCCACATATTTGTATGACACACTTTTCTGTTTATACAGTCTTTACAATATTTAAAATTCATTCTTGTTTCCTACCTTATCTTTTTATCTATACTCATTAAATCGTAAAATAACTTGTCCTGTTCCTCTAAAGTTAACATTTCATAATCTGTTGTTTCTTTCATTCTTGATATAATTTGTACAATTCTGTTTGGTTCTTCTTCGATTTGCTCTTTATATTTGTTATATAAATATAAATAAATATTATTATCATTCTTATCATTATTGTTTGTGTTCATTTGCTGTTCATCAGTTGTTCTTTTATTGTTCATTTGCTGTTCATTGTCTTGTTCACTTTTTTGATATGTGTCGTAGTTAACTATTGATATTACTGTATATTTTCTTGTCTTGTGTTGTTCAATTTGATGTTCGTTTTCAAAACACTTTAATATACGATAAATTTTATTTTCTTGAATGTGAACAACCTCTGATAATTTGTGTCTTGATGTTAAAAGCTGTCCTCTTTTTACTAATACTTTTTCATTTCCTATAAAAACTTCTTGGTCTTTATGGTTAGCTTTTAACAATAGATATAACCATAAATGAACATACTCACTTTTGTTAAACCATGGTGCATCTATTATTTTTCTATGTACTCTTATCCACCCTTCCATTTATGGTCTCCTTTCGTAAAATTTAAGGGATAAAACTATAATGTCTTATCCCTGATGTATGATTTTCCTATTAATTTAATAAATTCTTCTCTTGTATGTGTTTTTTCATATTCTTTTTGTACAAATCTTTGTAAAAATTTTAATATCTTATCGTCTTGATGACACTTTCTACAAAGTGGAACTACAAGTCCGTTTTCAATACTTCTTTTTCTGTTACTTCCTCCATACACTTCGTGTAAATCATCTTTCGGTATATCTTTAAGTCCTTTTTTTGTACACATATAACAATGTTTTAAATCATTTGTTATAATACTGTATCTACTATTTTCTAATTTTGCTTGTTTCTTAGTTTTATTTTTTATAGCTTTAATTTCTCTGTATTTCAATTCTGAGCAACTTTTACATTTATCTAGTGTAATTACTTGTCTATTAAATCTGCAAAACCAATATGGCAAATATTTTTTACTTCTCCTTGTTAAATACATACAATTCATTTAGTCCACTCTTCCAAAATTCTTTAAGTCATCTCTAGCATCCCCATAAAATACTCTACAATCTACGTGCATTTCTTGAAGTGTTCTATATCTTTGATATGCCCATTGTTGAAAATCCGTTTTTGAAAAACCATATTTTTTTGCATATAATCTTGCGTTACTTGCTATGTCTGACCATCTTTGTGACAACATTAGGCATCTGCTTGTTAAAGCATATAATGTGTCGATATCTTCTGGTGTTTTGTTTTCATAGTACTTGCATACTTCATCAAATTGCTTACAATCTTCTTTTACATATTCTTCAAATTGACTTTTCATATTTACCTCTCTACATGTTCGTGCATAAACACATATTCTGAATTATCTCCCATGTTATTTAATAAAAAATCACTAGCTTGTCCTTTACTTAAATGTGTATATCTAGCTCTATATTCATAACAATATTGCTGTACCTGTTGTTTTCTTCTTATTCTTTCTTCTAGTTCTTCATCTTCATAATTACCTTCAATAAGATATAAATCATAATTTTTTGCTGTTATACCTTTAAGTGTTCTTGTATCTGTTGCATATATAACTTTGTAATCATCAAATAGCACTCTATATCCACATTGAGGTACATCATGGTATAACTTTATTGGTATAATTTTAAATAGCTTATAATCGTATTTCGTGCCAATTTCTAATACATCTATATTTCTTCTATCTACTCCACATTCTAGTAAAGGTTCTAACAACCATTCGCAACATGCAAATCTTAGAGTTGGTCTTTCTTGTGCTAATTTTTTAATTGTTGCTTTCTTAAAATGGTCTCCGTGAATATGTGTTAATAACACGATTTTTAATTTTTTATAATATTTTTCTAATCTTTTAAATGTAACTCCACAATCAATCAATATTATGTCTCTTATAATTACTGCATTTCCTGAACTACAACTTGCTATAATTTTATAATTCATTCATAGATACCTCTTTTTCTGTATTTTCATTTTGTACCTCTACTTCTTCTTTTGGCTCTTCTTGTTCAATAATAGTATCTTCTTCATTATCTACATACTCATATGTTCCATCTGTATTTATTGTTGCCATATCCTTTTCTACTGCTTGTTGCATATCAATACTCATAATTCCCCATTTAGAGATTAATTGTCTTAGCATTGTTTTATAAGCCATACCATCAAAATCCTTTTCCCAAAATGTATAACCTTTATGTGCTGCATAACCTTTTGAGTATTTTAATGCGTGTTTTTCCATTTTAGATTTTGACCAATACAATGATTTTCTAAAACCATTTGTATATTCAAACATTGCATAATATCCAATTGTTTCTGCATCTTCTCTTCCTTCTTCATCTTCAATTAAATTTACTTCTATTTCTTCATTTAATGGATCGTATTTAATTAACTCTCCCTTTTTAATTGCTAATACATTTAACTTTTTATACTGTCCACTTCTAATTGCTAATTGTATATAACCTTTGTACCCTAATTGAAATTGTGCTACTTTGCAACCTCTTTTACTATCATTGAAGGGTACTAAATAGTATTGCCCTAACTGTGGACTAGGACTTAAATTAAGGCTCTCTCCTAATAATGCTCCACTTAATATTGTTCCTGCATCACATTCTTGTAATGCTGGATTTGTGGCTACTGAACTACTTATACTTGCAATAAATCTAGATGCTCTATCTTTATCTCCTAAAGTATTATTTATTAAATTTTTATATGTATCACTTTGTATTGCTACACTAAATTTAGGTTTGTTTGTTGTCTTTACTAAATTACTCATAATCATATCCTCCATCTTCTAAAAATTTCTTTAATTCTTTTAGCTTACTTCTTGTTGCTCTTACTTTAAAATTAAGTGTTAATATTTCTTCTTGCTTTTTCTCCACTGTTGGTTTAGTTAATATTTCTTGTGCTGTACTTGGAATCTCATTTGGGATATTAGCATTTGTTAATTTCGAAACTTCTTCCAATTCTTTTAATTTTTCTTCTTGTCTTTTTCTTTCCTCTTCTAATAACTTATGTCTGTTTGCAACATTTTGTATTGCTCTGCTTACATTTAGGGTTTGTTTGTATTCAACTAAAATTTCTTCTTTACAGTCTTGTGTTTCTATAAGCTTTAAATCATCTACTATTTTGTCTATAAATACTTTCACTTGTTCTTTTAAACTCTTTTTGCTAGCTGTTAGTGTTACATTTATATTCGCTTGCTCAAATTCAACAAAATCAATGTTATTAGCTGTTTTATATTCTTTAAAGTAATCTCTTACTTCTTCTTCCTTTTTTTGTTTTAATTTTTCCTCATATATTGCTACTTGTGAATTTATTGTGTTATAAGTATCTTTTAATAAGTTTTCTGTTTCCTTTGCTGCTTTTTCAAATGCCTCTATTGGTTTATTGTATTCTTTTATTATATTTTTTCTATAATCAGCTACTTCTGCTTTAAATTTGCTTACTTTTGCTTTTTCTTCTTTTGCCTCTTTCATTGTTTCTTCTGTAAAAACTACATTGCTATAATAATATTTAAGTTTTTCTACATAGCCCTTTACTTCTTTCATGTTAGACTCTATTTCTCCAACACTTTTTATTCTTGCTTGTATTTCTCCATTAAATGTTGGTTTTTGCATTATTAATTTATTCTCTTCCATTTTCTTCCCTCCATTTATCATCGTAGTAACATTCTTCTGATATTAATTCAAAGATATTTCCATCTTCATCATTTTCTATGTAATCATCTTCCATTTGACTTTCCCTTCTCTTCTATGCTATAATTAGATAGAAGTTCATATATTTATATGATATTTTTAGAGTTAGTTTTCACGTTCCAATTTGTCAACTAGCTCTTTTATTTTGTCATCTCTGTTTAGTATTGCTTTTTCATTTTTTACAATGTCTATTACTTTAGTTCTAAAATTAAACAATTTTTCATTTTCATTTCTTAAATCTGCATTTTGATTTTGTAAGCCTTCCATTTTATCTTCCATGTTTTTTATTAAGATATCTCTATTTGCTACCATTGTTTTTAGATTTCTTATCTTTCTGTCTTTTCTTGTAAACATTTCTTTTCCTCCTTTCTATCTATAAACTGTTGTACATTCTAAGAATGCCCATACTGTTCCTAAAACTGCACTTACATATAATGTTCCATATACTACTGCTCGTCCTATTATTTCGTAGATTTTATTTTTCTTCATTTTTTTCAACTCCTTTTTAATCTTCTGAATATAAAATTTTACAACCTATCCTGTTAAATTCTTCATAATTTCTTCGTTTTTCTTCTTCTGTTTTAGGAAAAAAACTATCATCTATTTGTATTTTTGTTTCTCCTAATTGGTATTCTTGTATTATCAATCCCACCACCTCTCTTAATCTTTATTCTTATGGTTTGTACTTGTTGTTATTTTTTGATATAATCTACCTCGAAAGTGAGGTGTATTATTATGAATATTGACCCTAATGTTGTATTAGCTGTTATCTCTGTTATTGCTGTTGTTTCTCCTGTTGCAACTGCAATTATTAGCAATTGGCATCAAACTAAAATTAAAAAACTAGATATGTATGAAGATGCCAAAAGAAAAGCTCTGTCTGATTTCATTGACTCTGCTCAGGAAACAATGTTCAACCCTGATGATGCAGAAATAATGACTGAATATCTTGCTAATTTTGATAAACTTTTTATTTATTTTTCTAATATTTCTGTAGAAACTATTAAACCATTTGACCACGCTAGGGCTAATTTAGCTAACAATAGTTCTCCTGAAAACTTACAAAATGCTAATAGAAAATTAAGCTATCTCATCTTTGATTTGTCAAAACAAATAAAGAAAAAGTAATTACTATTAAAGCTATATATATTGCATATATTGCTGTTGCAAATATTGAACTTGTCATCTTATAGCAAACTATTAAACATATAATTCCTACTAAAATTAATAAAAATATCAATATCATCTTCTCACCTCTTTATGTTTGTTTTTGTGTTTCACAGTTAGTAAAAGTAAAAGGCATAAAAAGTTTATCTACTTCACAATTTAAAATCTTCGCTATCTTTTCAGCTTTATTTTTTGGTATTTTTCTTTGATTATTTTCATACATGTTATAACATCCAGTAGATACTTCTATTGCTTTTGCCATATACTCTTGCGTATATCCCTTTTCTAACCTTTTTTGCTCAATTACTGTCATATTTCTCCCTCCTTTTTTTAACTGTTTGTGAAATCTGAAATTATAATATAACAATCTGTGAAAGTTGTCAATAGTTTTTTAGCAATTTGTGAAAATATTTTACAATAAGTGAAAATAATGCTATAATGTTAATAGATTTCACAATATGTAAATTTTTAAAAAGGAAGATTTTTATGAAAAATATTTTAGGAAAAAGAATTGAATTAGAAAGATTTAGATTAGGTTTAAATCAAATTGAACTTGCAAAAAGGCTCAATCTTTCTTCAAGTGCTTCTATTTCGCAATATGAAAAAGGAGATAGAGTCCCTAGCGATGATATTAAATTAAAAATGTGCGAAATTTTTAATTGTAGCTTAGATTATTTACTAGGGAAATCCGATATAAGAAATGCTGAAGAATTGCAAAAAGTAAAATTTGCAAATTCAAATGGTCTGGACACGGAAGGTTTAGATAAAGAAGATTTAGAAGAGTTACAACGTCAAATAGAATACATGAAAAAACTAAAGAAAAATAAAAAATAAAAATATGTTTTGTTTCTTTTTGTCAAATTTTATAGAGGTAAAAT
This sequence comes from uncultured Clostridia bacterium, assembly GCA_944392605.1. GTDB lineage: Bacteria > Bacillota > Clostridia > TANB77 > CAG-508 > CAG-269. The sequence continues at coordinate 9,024 of CALXXE010000011.1, forward strand.
CATATGAATATTAATGAATTAACAAATATTGCAGAGAGAGAAAAAATAAATATTGTGAATTTTAAAATGAAAAAAACAAAAGCTAGGATAATTGAATATGGAAACACTTGTATATTTCTAGATTATTCTAACATAGAAACTTATAGAGAAGAAAAATGTTTGCTGAGTGAGGAATTAGGACATTACTATTATTCTTCTTATTATACTTTAATATCTGATCAAAATTTTATCAATAAGCAAGAATATCGTGCTAAGAAGTGGAGCTATTGTATCCTAATTCCTTACGAAAAACTAAAATCAGCTATTTTAAATCGGAATAGATACAGTTTATAACTTAGCAGAATATTTTGATGTCACAGAGGAATATATGAAGAATTGCATTAACTTTTATGTAGAAAAGTATGGAGAGGAGATGTTTTATTATGCAATGTAAAAAATGTGGAAAAGAATGTATGGAAAGTGAACTTAAAAATGGTTTTTGCTCAGAATGTATTGAAAAAGGAGATATTCCTTCTTTAAAGTGGTTTAACTTTTTTTATAAAATTTATTTGCCTATAGTAATTATCCTTAATTTTATATTTGTAATACCACAAGTATCACAAATTATTGAAACTGAAAACTATAATTTTATAAACATATCTTATATTATCTTGTCTATAGTTTTATATATAATAATACCTTTTTTAGCCTATTTAAAAGTGGAAAAATCAAAAGAAACTGGATACAGACTTATATTAATATTCTTAATGTGTGATTATATATGTAAAGTGTTTTTTACATCTGCAACCACTACAGTTAATTATGGTGGTAATATTTTTATATACATTGCTTTATGTACGTTAATCTATGCAATTTGGTTTGTACCTAATATTGTATACTTTATTAAAAGACGAAATTATTTTTTAAATTAAAATAAATAGATAATGTACACGGTCGCCAAACTTTATACATTATCTATTCTAGCAACTACTTGTATAAGCAGTTTTGTTATATAATTATACTATAATTAACTTCCTTATACAAGTACCAAAAATTTGTTTAAGGAGGTATTTTTGTATGTCTGAGAACATAAATAATAATATGAAATATTACTGTGCATATCTTAGAAAATCTCGTAAAGACATGGACGCAGAAGCTCATGGTCAAGGGGAAACATTAGCAAGGCATGAGAAAATCTTAAGAAATTTCGCAAAGGCCAACAACATTAGAATAAGTAAATTCTATAGAGAAATAGTAAGTGGCGAAACGATATCTGCTAGACCAGTTATGCAGGAATTGCTACAAGATGTGGAGAACGGAATGTGGACAGGTGTATTAGTTGTAGAAGTAGAACGTTTAGCCAGAGGAAATACTTTAGACCAAGGAATTGTATCTAACACATTTCAATATTCTAATACTAAAATAATAACACCTTTAAAGACATACGATCCAAACAATGAATATGATGAAGAATATTTTGAGTTTGGTTTGTTTATGAGCCGTAGAGAATACAAAAAGATAAATCAAAGACTACATTCTGGAGTTATTTCTAGTATTAAAGAAGGTAAACACGTTGGAACAGCTGCTCCTTATGGATATGAAACATATAAATTGCCAAAACAAAAAGGTTATTCTTTAAAAATAAATGAAGAAGAAGCAAAGATGGTTAAATTAATTTTTAATATGTATTGCAATGGCTCTGGAATAAAATCTATCGCAAAAGAACTAGATAAATTGGGTTATAAGCCTCATAGGGGAAAAAAGTTTGCAAATTCTACTATATCCTATATTCTAACTAATCCAATTTATATAGGAAAAATAAAATATGAAAATAAAGCAACAACCAAAAAAATGATTGACGGTAAAATTGTAAGAGTAAAAAATCCAGATAAAGAAATTATATATGTAGATGGAATACATGAGTCTATCATAGATTTAGATACTTGGAACAAAGTACAAAGTATAAGAGAAAATAATTTAATTACTAGAACTAAAGTAGATTGTACTATAAAAAATCCAATGGCTTCAATTTTAAAATGTTCTATTTGCGGAAGGACTATGTCAAGAAATACAGATAATAGAAGAAATGACGTAAGAATTTGTTGCAGAAACTGTAAAAATATTGGAACTAATATTGAAATAGTTGAAAGAAAACTTTTGCAAGCTTTAGATTTGTTGTTAAAAGATTATAAAATAAAATTAATAAATAACGACAATAGTGATTTTGAAGAACAGTTAGAGATAAATTCTACTGCAACAGAAAATTATAAAACTGAGTTAAACAGGCTATCTTTACAATTAAACAAAACATACGATTTATTAGAACAAGGAATATATTCAAATGAAATATTTATTAATCGTTCTACACTTTTACGTAATCAAATAAACGAACTAAATGAAAAAATTAAAGATTTAGAAGCACAAAAAGAAAAAATTATATCTAGTCAAAAAAATAAAGAAATTATAATACCTCAAATAGAAAAAGTTTTAGATACTTATTATAAAACAAATAATATAGAATTAAAAAATCAATTGTTAAAAAGTGTTTTAGAGAAAGTTGAATATCTGAAGGAAAACCCTAAAAATCCAGAAGATTTTACTTTAAAATTATATCCTAAATTATATTAATGTTCTTTGCATGTATCATCTACAGTTTCATAAACGTTTCCGGTAAACCTGCTTGTGCTTCTGGTGGTTTTCCTACCCTTAGAAGAGGAAGCCTTAGTAATTATGTTTTAATTGCACAAGACGACTTAAATACTCTGGGTTACAGAACAAATGGATTAGATGGTATTTTTGGTGCCGCTACTCAAAACGCAGTAATAAGTTATCAACGTTCAAAAGGTCTTACTGCAGATGGAATTGTCGGTTGTAATACTTGGAGAGCTCTTCAAGAAGATGTTGTTGGCACTGGTGCAACAAGTACTACTATCAATTAGAATAAAAAAAATAAAACTGGTTTTTCCAGTTTTATTTTAATATATTCACAACTTCTTCTATCAACTCTTCTGGAGTTGAAGCTCCAGCCATAATTCCTACTTTTTCATTTTTATTTATAGAATCTAAATCTAATTCACGGGCTGTTTCTATACATACACAGTTTTTACAATTAGCTTTTCCTATTTCATATAATTTTTTAGTATTAGAACTATTTGCTCCACCTATGATTATCATATAATCAACCTTTTTTGCAATTTCTTCTGTTTCTTTTTGTCTTAACTCAGTTGCTCTACAAATAGTGTTTTTAATTACTAATTTTATATTTTCAGGTATATGTTCTTTTATTAATTCTTCTATCTTCTTAAACCTTTCTACACTATAAGTCGTTTGTAAAATCACCAATAATTTTTTAATACTACTTCTTTTTAATAACTCTATTGCAGAAGGTACATCATCTTCTGTTTCTATAACTGCTACATTTTCTCCACAATAGCTTAAGGTTCCTATGTTCTCAGGATGATTTTTACTTCCACATAAGAATATATAATAACCTCTTTTTGCGTGTTCTTCTGCGATTTTATGAATTCTTAATACATTAGGACATGTAAAATCTTTAAGATTTAACTTAACATCTTTAGCCAATTTATATATTTCTTTTCTTATTCCATGTGCCCTAATTATAGTTTCACCTTTTGCATCTTTAATGTCTTCTATAAATACTAATCCTTTTTTTTCTAAATCTTTTATTACTTGTTTGTTGTGAACAATTTCACCTAAACAATATATAGTTTTTCCTTTAACTCTTTTTAGTTCATGCTTTGCTCCATCAACAGCTCTTTTTACACCATAACAGAATCCAGCACTTTTTCCTAATATTACTTCCATACAAATCCCTCTTTAAGAAACCTTATTATTTACCATTTTTAAAATTTCTTCTTTTAGTACCTCAACAATATTCTCTTGTTTTACTTTCTTAATAATTTCACCTTTTTTAAAAAGCAAACCTTCTTTAATACCTCCTGCAATCCCAATATCCGCTTCTCTTGCTTCACCTGGGCCATTTACACTACATCCCATAACAGCAACAGTAATATCTGCTTCTATTGTCTGTAAAAACTCTTCTACCTCTTTTGCAATAGGTATTAAATCAATCTGTGTTCTACCACATGTAGGACACGCAACTAAAGTTGGTGATTTCTTATATAAATTACAGTCTTTTAATATCTCTTTTGCAACCTTAATCTCTTTTACAGGATCATCTGATAAAGATACTCTCATCGTATCCCCTATTCCATTTCTTAACATATAGCCAAGACCTATACTTGACTTTACTGTTCCACTAAATTCAGTTCCGCTTTCTGTTATTCCTAAATGAAGAGGGCACTCAAACTCTTTTGATGCTTCTTCATAAGCTTCAATACATAAATCTAGATTACTTGCTTTAAGTGATAATATATAATCATGAAAATCTAATTCTTCTAAAATATCAATATGTCTTTTTGCACTCTCAACCATTGCTTTAGCTGTTGGTTTTCCATACTTTTCTAATAGGTCTTTTTCAAGAGACCCACCATTTACACCTATTCTAATTGGAATATGTCTCTCTTTACATTTATCTACAACAGCTTTCACTCTATCTTTTGAACCAATATTTCCTGGATTTATCCTAACTTTATCTACTCCTGACGCAATTGCTTCTAATGCTATTTTATAATCATAATGTATATCTGCTACAATTGGAATATGTATTTTTTTCTTTATTTCTTTTATTGCTTTTGCATCTTCCATATCTAAGCATGCAACTCTTATAATCTCACAACCCGCTTTTTCTAATTCTATTGTTTGTGCTACGGTCGCTTCTACATCTTTTGTTTTTGTATTACACATTGATTGTATTACTACTTTATTTTGTCCTCCTATTTGGACATCTCCTACCATTACTTTTCTTGTTTTGTTTCTTTCCATATCTATTTTCCCTTTATTCTTTTTTACATATTTAATCATATTTTTAAGTATTAATCAAGAAAAAAAGAACTTATTTGTTAATTTGTTTTAACAATAAGCTCTTTAATTTTTATATTCTCTTATTTAGATGCTATATAGTAACCTACACCTCTTTTAGTTATTAATATTTTAGGTGCTGATGTATCTTTTTCTATTTTCTCTCTTATTCTTCTTACTGTAACATCAACCGTTCTTATATCACCATAATATTCATAGCCCCAAACTTTTTCAAGTAAAGTCTCTCTAGTTACTACTTGTTCTGGTTGAGAAGCTAAAAATTTTAATACTTCAAATTCTCTTAATGTTAAATCAATAACTTCTCCTCTTACTTTCACTTCAAATTTATCTAAGTCTAATTCCAAATCACCAACAACAATTTTACTTTCTTTTTTCATATTATCTTTATTAGATGGTGCTTGGGTATTTGAAACGACATCCACTTTTCTCAAATTAGCTTTCACTCTTGCAACTAATTCTCTTACACTAAATGGTTTAGTAATATAATCATCAGCTCCAAGCTCTAGTCCTAATATTTTATCGATTTCACCATCTTTTGCTGTTAACATTATAATAGGTACATTTAATGAATTTTTTACTCTTTTACATACTGATAATCCATCTAGTTTAGGAAGCATGATATCTAATAAAATTAGGTCCGGTTTTTTCTCTAGTGCAATATCAACTGCTGTAACACCATCACTTGCTTCTATAGTGTTATATCCCTCTTTCTTTAAATTATAAACCAATATATCTCTAATTGGTTGTTCATCATCAACAATTAAGATGGTCTTTGCATCTTTCATTAATTCTTCTTCCACAAAAATTCCGCCTTTCTAACTTTAGCTTTATTTTTATAGTTATATTTATATCACAAAATATAAGTTTATACAAGTTTTTTTGTAAAATTTATATCTATGAAATTACTCCTCCGCCTAGAACAATACCATCTTCATCATAAAAGACTACTGATTGTCCTTTTGTAATTGCTCTTTGGTTTTCATCAAATTCTACCTCTACGCCATCTTCAGCTCTTCTTACAGTAGCCTTTGCTTCTTTTGCTCTGTAGCGAATCTTAGCAAAACATTCAAATTCTTCTTCCACTTCCACTTGAAAATTCAAGTCTTTTGCAAATAGTTTTTTACTATACAAATCTTCTTCATTTCCAACAATAACTTCATTTTTCTTATAATCTAAATCAACTACATATAGTGGATAAGAATATGATATACCTATTCCTTTTCTCTGTCCTATTGTATAGTTTATAAGTCCTTTATGCTTTCCTAAGATTTCTCCTGTTTTTAATCTTATATTTCCTTCTTTTGGACTTTCTTCCATATGCTCTAATAAAAATCTTTGATAATCATTATCTTCAATAAAGCATATTTCTTGACTATCTTTCTTTTCAGCAACCTCTAAACTTTTTTTTCTGGCTAATTCTCTTATTTTCTTTTTGTCTCTATACTCTTGAAGTGGAAATACTATATGTTCTAATTCTTCTTTTGGAATATTATACAAGAAATATGTTTGGTCTTTTCTTTCTTCTTCAGACTTTCTTAATACATATTGATTATATTTTTTAGAAAACTCTATTCTCGCATAATGTCCTGTTGCGATATACTCACACCCAAGCTTCCTTGCTTTCTCATAGAATATCCCAAATTTCATTCTTCTATTACATTCGACACATGGATTCGGAGTTCTTGCTTGCTTATATTCACTTATAAATTTTTGAATAACATAACAATTAAATTCCTTTTCTAGATTAAAGGTATAATGAGGTATTCCTAAAGTATCACATACTTTTTTAGCATCTTCTACTGCTTTTCCTTTTTCTCCATAAAGTATCATTGTACATCCAATTACCTCGTAACCCTTTTCTTGTAAAAGCATGGCTGATACTGAACTATCTACTCCACCACTCATTCCTAATAATACTTTCATTTATTGCTCCTTTTAATTACCTATTGGTGCATAGTGGTCTGTAACCACCTCTCTATCACTTGAGAAATCTGTTATTTCCTTATCTAGCAAATCTTTATATTCTTCATATTTTTCTTCATTAATATTTTTACCATTTTTAAATCCCACTAATATTAAATTCTGTCTATCAGTATTTTCTACATCTCTTACTCTAAATAATTTTACTTCTGGAAATACTGCTTTATATGTTGCATATTCATATTTAATAAAATCATCATCTTCGCCTTCTAAGCTAGAAATTATATTTGTAATTACCATTCCATTGTCATTCAAAGCATTTTTAGCTTTTTGTAAAGCTTCATATGTCGTTAATTCAAAAGGTACATTTAATCCTTTAAATGCATCTATTAATATAGTATCATACTTATTCTCTGTATTATTTAAAAAGCTTCTTCCATCTTGATGGTAAATTTTAAGTCTTGGATTTTCTATATCTAATCCAAAGTCACTTACAGCAAGTTCTGTCATTTTTTCATCTATCTCAGATACATCTATTGTTTTATCTTGATACTTATTTAGATAATATGTTGGATATGTATATGCAGCTCCTCCTATCATAAGAGTTGATTTTGCATCTTTATTATAGTAATCAAATAAATCATAATAATATAAATATGGTGCTCCCATTTCATTTGTATCTTTATCTATATATGACTCAAAACCTGTATCTACTTCCATTGTTTTATAATTTGTATCACCAACTGATAAATTCTTTATCCATATTCTACTATACTCTGAATCAACATCTTTTATTATATCAGGATTTTTATTTTCAAATAGAACTTTTCCATAATAATTTAATCCAAGCAATGTAATTAAGCACACAAACATACAGGCACAATATTTTATATCTTTTTTATCAAACATTATGAATGATAATATAAATAAGACTAAAGTTACTATTAATATAAGCATTCTAACACCTAAATTTGGTATTAATAAAAAACCTCCAACAAATGTTCCTACTATACTTCCTATTGTTGATAATGATGATATTTTTCCTGATGTTTTTCCTATATCTTCATGTGTTTTATCTTCTAGCTTCACAGCAAATGGAGATACCGTAGCTGTAATGAAACTAGGTATTCCAAATACTAACGCCGAGCATACTATTGAAACAAATACTAATTGGTCTGACATTTCTGATAATGGTTTTACAAGTATTGCTTCTAAAATAGGTATTATACTTGTAAAAAATGCTCCACATAATATAAATAATGATAATAAATTTATATCAGGCTTTTTGTCTGCAATTTTTCCTCCTAGCCAGTATCCTATACTCATACTTGTTAACATTATTCCTATAATAGTGGTCCAAATTAAATTAGAACTTCCAACATATGGTGACAATATCCTTGCCGCAACTAATTCTAATATCATACCAAGTGCACCACATAAGAATACAGTTATTTTCATTTTATACTTTTTCATAAGTTTCTCCTTTATTTTTTTAACGTTATTCTTTGTCTAAATCTAATTTTATATGAACATCTTTTAATTGTTGATTTGATACAACAGATGGAGCTTGCATAAGTAAATCTCTTGCTCTCTTATTCTTTGGAAATGCTATTACTTCTCTTATATTTTGAGAGTTTGCAATTAACATTACCATTCTATCAAGTCCTGGTGCAGCTCCTGCATGTGGTGGTGCCCCATATTGGAACGCTTTATATAATGCTCCAAATCTATTTTTTACATCATCTTCTTTATATCCTGCTATTTCAAATGCTTTTACCATAATTTCAGGATTATGATTTCTAACAGCTCCTGACGCCATTTCATATCCATTACATACTAAATCATATTGATATGCCAAGATATCTAATGGGTCTTTTGTCTCTAATGCTTCTAATCCACCTTGTGGCATTGAAAATGGATTATGGTTAAAATCAATTGTTCCTTCATCTGATAATTCATACATTGGAAAATCCACTATAAAACAGAATCTATATGTATCTTTTTCTAATAAATCTAATCTATTTCCAAGTTCAATTCTAACTAGTCCTGCTATTTTTTGTGCTTGTTTCAATTCATCTCCTATAAAGAATATAGCGTCTCCATTTTTAAATCCATATTCTTTTTCTAACATTTCTTTCATTTCTTCTGTTATGAATTTTGCAATTCCACCAGTTAAAGTATTTTCTTCTAATTTTGTCCAAGCTAAACCTTTTGCTCCTACTTCTTCTGTTTTTGCAAAATCAGTCATCTTATCAAAGAATTTTCTCCCTTGTTTTGCACCTTCTGGAACTATAATTGCTTTTACTGTTTTTCCTTCAAATGCTTTAAAGTCAGATTTTTCAAATACTTTAGTTACATCTTGAATAATTAATGGATTTCTTAAATCTGGTTTATCTATTCCGTATTTTTCCATAGCTTCTTTATATGGAATACGTATAAATTGGCCTTCATCTACCTTCCAATCTGTAAATTTCTTAAATGTATATGGTACTACTTCTTCAATTACTTTAAATACATCTTCTTGAGTTGCAAAACTCATTTCAAAATCTAATTGATAAAATTCTCCTGGTGCTCTATCTGCTCTTGGGTCCTCATCTCTAAAGCATGGTGCTATTTGATAATATTTATTAAATCCTGCAAGCATTAACAATTGTTTAAATTGTTGTGGTGCTTGTGGAAGTGCATAAAACTCTCCTGGATTTAATCTACTTGGTACTAAATAATCTCTTGCACCTTCTGGTGATGAGTTTGCTAAGATTGGTGTCTGTATTTCTGTAAATCCTAATTCATCCATTTTGTCTCTTAATGTTTTCATTATTTTTGAACGAAGTAAGATATTTTTATGTAATTTTTCATTTCTTAAATCTAGAAATCTATATTCTAATCTTAAATCTTCTCTTACTTCTTGATCTGTATTTATCTCAAAAGGAAGTACATTTTTACATTTTCCAAGCATCTCTATTTTTTTAGCTACTACTTCAATTTCTCCTGTTGGAATTTTAGGATTTTTACTACTTCTTTCCACAACTTGTCCATTTATGTGGATACAACTTTCTGTATTATATGATTTTATTTGTTCTTCTAATTTTTCATCATTTATAACTATTTGTGTTATTCCAAATTCATCTCTTAAATCAATAAAAATCATACCACCTAAATTTCTTATTTTTTGAATCCAACCACTTAATTCTACTTCTTCATTTACATTACTTAAATTTAACTCTCCACATGTTTTTGTTCTATACATTTTCTTCTCCCTCTTTTTCTATTTTTAGCTCTTATATAATACCACAATTTATGCTTAATATCAATGTTTTTGAGAATTATATTTTACATTTTTCTTGCTTTTTTTCTTTTTGTATATTAAACTAAAAAACACATAAAATATACTGCCATTTTTAGAATAAAAATACATATTTACAATCTTTAATTAATATGCTTATTGTTTTTTACAATTTTACTATCACAATTTTATTCATTTAATATTGTTTTTTGTTTATATTAATGATATTATAATATCAGTTTTTAACAGGAGATAAAATTATGTATAAAGAAACTTTTGATTTTTATGATAGAACAAGTCTAAAATCTTACAATTTAGATCAAACAATGAGATATCAATTAAATATGCTTGACAGATTAGATGCTTTTACAAGGAAGCACTGTGAAAACGTTGGTGATTTGACATGTAGATTATGTCAGCACTTACATTGTAATAAAGGATTTACAGAATATTGTACTATTTGTGGATATCTTCATGATATCGGAAAACAATTTATTCCACCTGCAATTTTACAAAAACCTGGCAAGCTTACAGATGAAGAATTTGAAATCATGAAAACACATACGACTATTGGTTATGATATGTGTATGAAAGATTCAAAACTACAACCTTATGCAGCAGGTCCATATTGTCATCATGAAGCTTTAGATGGTTCTGGATATCCTAGAGGATTAACTAAGAAAAATATTCCTTATGAAGCTCAGATTATACGTGTTGCTGATGAATATGATGCTATTGTTAGTAAGAGGCAATATAAATCACATATTGGTATTTCTGATACTTTAAAAATTCTAATTGAAAATACTAAACCGCATGAACAAGTCAAAAAATCTGACGCACTTTCAGTTGTGTCAGAAAACGCAAGGCTTGGAAAAAATAATCCTGCAATTGTACGTGTATTATTTAAAGTTGTTATTGAAGATATCGAATATGAAATCTTCCTTACTCAAAGTTATGTTGAAGAATTAAGAGAAGAATTAAAAAGACTAAAGCAAGTAGAAAAATATAAAATAGCTATGGATAAAGCCAAAAAAGAAAAAGACAAAAATTATTATTTAGAAGGTATGAAAGTACTTCTAAAAAATGATGAAACTCCAGAAAATTTTCAATCTGCTTATGAAGAATATAAAAAAGCATATGAAACTAGAAAAGCTATTATAGAAAATTTATATCACGAAATTAAAATAATTAAAAAGCTAAAAGTATAATAGGGTGAAACATTCACCCTATTTTTTATTCTTCTAGTCCAAAACTTACGCCTAAAGCATTATTTACTTTATCAATTATCTTTTCATCATCAATATGACCTATTCTTTCTTTTAGTCTACTTTTATCAATTGTTCTTATTTGCTCTGCTAAAACTACAGAATTACTTTTTAATCCACAAGAATCTGAATCTATTTCTATATGTGTTGGTAACTTCGTTTTGCCTGTCTGAGACGTTATTGCTGCTGCGATGACTGTTGGACTATATTTGTTTCCTAGGTCATTTTGAATAATTAATACAGGTCTAATTCCTCCTTGTTCTGATCCAACTACTGGACTTAAATCTGCATAAAACATATCGCCTCTTCTAATTTGCATATTCTTCACTCCTAATATTACTAGATTGTCAAGTATGGTTTATTTTTTTAGAAGCAAGAAATAGTCTATTTGCTATTTACATTTACCTCTCTATATAATATGTAAACAGCAGTTTTTTTGTTAGTATCATTTATTTCTAATTTTGTTGGCATTCCTGTTTTTCTATTTATGTACAAATCTTTTTCTATTTTCGAATCATTTTGGCTAAAAGTCTCCATTATTATTTCATCTTCATTTTCTTTATACTTTGAATAGCGACTTTCTTTATAATCACTAATAAAACTATCTAAATCCAAATGATTTTCAGATAAATATTCATAATTTTCAAAGATAGATACAAGATTTAAATTTGTATTTTCTAATTTTAATTCGTCATTCTTTTTTGTTATTTTTACTCCTTTTATATTACTTGGCTCTAATACTTCTTGATAATTGTCATTTTCTCCATTATATTCTTGTTTTATTACATACTTATTTTGATTCTTATTACTTTTAACTTCTACTTCTATCTCAGCTTCATATGTCTTCATATTTAAAATATTATCTACCACTTCTTGACTACTTTTATTATTTCCAATTTTCAAATTTTTAACCATAAAAAAATAAGAAATCAAAAAAACTATTAATATTAAAGTAACAATAAAACAAACAATTACAATTTTTCTCTTTTTTTCATTTTTCAAAAAGAACTCCCCCTTAAAAAAAAAAAGTAATGGATAGTTTAATCCACTACATTTTTATTCTATAAGGTTTTAAAATATTCTTCTATAGATTTTTCGAGCTCATCCTTACTTTCTATTTTATTCATCATAGCTCTAAATTCACTAGAATTCTTCAAATTCTTTGTATACCAAGAAATATGTTTTCTAAGTTCTTTTACAGCAACCTCTTCTCCTTTTTCTTCTACTGCTAATTCTATATGTTTTTCAATTACCTTCAATTTTTCCTCATTTGATGGTGGTGGTAATTTTTCTCCTGTTTCCAAATAATGTTTAATATTTCTAAATATCCAAGGATTCCCAAAACTTCCTCTTCCTATCATTATTCCATCTACACCAGTAGTTTCGAACATTCTATATGCTGATTCTTCATCTACTACATCACCATTTCCTATAACTGGTATCTTTACACTCTCTTTTACTTTTTTAATAATATCCCAGTCGGCTTTTCCTGTATAATATTCACTTCTTGTTCTTCCATGTACTGTTATAGCAGATATCCCTACTTCTTCTGCAATTTTCGCCACCTCTACAGCCACAATGTGGTCTTTATCCCAACCTTTTCTAATCTTCAATGTTACTGGTACTTTTGCTGATTTTACTACTGTTTCCATTATACTTTTTGCTTTATCTAAATCTAATAGTAATCTACTTCCATCTCCATTTTTTACAACTTTAGGTGCAGGACATCCCATATTTATATCTATTATATCAGCAAATTCATTCATGTATTTTGTTGAATATTCCACACTTTCTTCATCACTTCCAAATAGCTGGAAACTTATTGGCCTTTTTTCCCCTTCTGTATTAAATAGTCTTTTTGTTTTTTGGTCATTATGAAACATCGCTTTTGCGCTTGCCATCTCCGTACATACTAAACCTGGTCCAAACTCTTTACAAATAACACGAAAAGGCAGGTTAGTAACACCTGCCATAGGAGCTAGTATTAAATTATTTTCTAGTTCTACATCTCCTATTTTCAATTTATGTAAGTACATATAAATCTCCTAAATTTATTTCACAAATATAGTTTTTTGTCTCTTACTACTTATGTTTAGTAGTATACCTATTAGCATAAAATTTGTCATTAATGAGCTTCCACCATAACTTACAAACGGTAGTGGTACTCCTGTTATCGGCAATAATCCCATTACCATCCCAATATTTTCTACGAAATGGAATAAGAATACTCCTGTAATACCTGTAGCAATTAATGATCCCACCTCATCTTTCGCTGTTTTTGCTACATACAAACTCTTTGTTATTAACAGTACATATAATATTACAACTGTACCTGCTACTATGAATCCCATCTCTTCACCTATAACAGCAAAAATAAAGTCTGTTGATTTTGGATATAAGTAACCTAATTGTGTTTGATTTCCTTTTAGTAATCCCATTCCTGTCAATCCACCTGCACCTATAGCTATCTTTGATTGTATAATATTATATCCTGCACCTCTTGGATCTGACTCTGGATTTAAGAATATATCTATTCTTTGTTTTGCATGTTCGGGTAATATAAAATTATATATAAGTGGTACTGATACAATTACTAAAATTATTGTAGCTATTATATATTTTTTGTCTATTCCAGCAGCAATTATTATTAATGCTGCTGCTACAATAAAAGCTGCAGCAGTTCCAAAATCTGGTTGTTTAATTATTAGTAATACTGGTATACCTAAAACTGCAAGTAAAATTAATAATCTTGTCGGTCTATTTATTTCTTGCTTTCCTCTTTCCTGTATTCTACTTATTGCTAATGCTAAAAATAAAATTACAAATATTTTTGCAAATTCTCCTGGTTGGAAAGAGAAAAATCCTATATCAAACCAACTCGTTGCTCCATTTATTTCTGGTGTAAATAATACTCCAATTAATAAAATAATAAACAGTCCATAAAATATTGGTGAAATTTTAACTAATGTTTCATAATCAATTATCATTACACCAATCATTATTATTATACTTACAACAAACCATATACATTGCTTGTTAAAGTCATCATGTTCTGTTTCATTAGTTGCTGAAAATAGCGCAACCAATCCAATGATACAAAGGATAATTGCAACTATTAATATTGTCCACTCTACATTCTTTAATTCTCTTTTCCTCATTAAACCACTCTTTTTCCTAATTATTTTCTGATTTAATTTCTTCTTCTGTTTCTGCGTCTTCTTGCTCTTCTTTATTTTCTTTTTTTGTTTCTTCTTGTACCTTTTTTTCTTCTTTCTCAGCCTTTGCTTCTTCTATTATTATCTCTGCTTGCTCTACTTTTTGTTCTGCTTCTTCTTCCTTTTTTTCCTCAATTTCTTTTTCTTCTACTTCTACTTTTTGTTCTATATTTTCTTCTTTCTTTGTATCTTGTACATTTACTTTTCTTGCTTCATTTTTGATGTTTAAAATCGGAATATTTGCATATAAGGCTGGTGCTCCATTAGTTCCATCACCATTTTCTTTATTTGTCAGTCTTACATCTATTGCACTTTCATCTACATCTATGTATTTCTTTATTACTTCTATAATCTCTTGCTTCATTAATTCTAAGAAATCTGCTGAAACATTTGCTCTATCTTGCATTAAAACTAAGTGAAGTCTCTCCTTCGCTGTATCTCTTGAATTACTATCACTCTTATTTTCTTTCTTTTTCCAGTTTCTAAAAAATTTTGTTATGTTTTCAAACATACTTCCTACTTACCCCCAACGTTTATTGTTTTTTGAATAGCCCCTTTAGTTTCGCAAAAAATCCTTTTTCTCTTCCTGGAATAGTTACTTCTATTTTTTCTCCTAATACTCTTTTAGCTATTTCTATATATGCTTTTCCTGATGGTGCTTTTTTGTTTTGTATTACTGGTTCTCCTTTATTTGTTTGTGTAATAATATATTCATCATCTGGAACTACACCTATCAAATCTATTGATAAAAGGTCAACAATATCATCAACATCCATCATTTCACCTTTTTTTACCATATTAGGTCTTATTCTGTTTATTACCAATTGTGGATTTTTTATTTCTGATGATTCTAAAAGTCCTATAATTCTGTCAGCATCTCTTATTGCTGATATTTCTGCTGTTGTTACAACAATTGCACGGTCTGCACCTGCAATAGCATTTTTAAATCCTTGTTCGATTCCTGCTGGGCAATCGATTAATATGTAGTCAAACTCTTCTTTTAGTTTGCCTACTAAATCTCTCATTTGTTCTTCATTTACTGCGCTTTTATCTCTTGTTTGGGCTGCTGGTAGTAGGTATAATTCTTTAAATCTTTTATCTTTGATTAAAGCTTGTCTTAATTTACATTTTTCTTCTACAACATCTACTATGTCATATACTATTCTGTTTTCTAGCCCCATTACTACATCCAAATTTCTAAGTCCTATATCTGTGTCTACTAATGCTACTTTTTTTCCTTCTAGAGCTAAACTCGAACCCAAATTCGCTGTTGTTGTTGTTTTTCCTACTCCGCCCTTACCTGATGTTATTACTATTACTTCTCCCATAATTTTCCTCCTTAGGATTTTAAAAACACATTTTTAATAGTTATATGATATAACGAAACTGCCAAAAAGTCAATCAATTTCACATAAAAATAACAAAAATATTTCTAAAATATTACAGAAAGATTACAATCTATATTTTATTAGGGAAATCTTGGTTTTCTTCTATTAATTTTGCAATATATAAAATTTCCTTTTACTATAAAAATAAAAGCAGGAAAATTTATTATATTCCTACTTTTAAATTTATTTTTTCTTTACTTTTAATTTACAATGTTATAACTTCCATCACTATTTTTTTGAAGTTCAACATCAGGTTTTAGACAAACAACTGGGCGGAAACCATATATTGTTTCATCATAACTTTCATTTCCAACACGTCCATTAAAATCTACATACATTAATTCAGAGCTACTATTAGCTGATGGACTCGAAATCCACATTCCTAAAGCATCATTTACTGAACTTATCACATATAAATTATCCTTTGTTAGCATTGTACTAATGTAATATTGCCATGATGAACTAGAATTTTTTCTTATTTGATATCCTGCTTGATAGTTAGCCTGTGCTTCATAAGCTGTTGCATATTTTTTATTGTGTGATTTAAATAATAATTCTATTGATGGTCCACCTATTGCGTATTCCGCATCCTCTCCTTTAAATACTTTCCATGCATCTGTATCCAGCATATAAGCAATAGATCTCATACTGTTATATTGAGTGTAAGTATATGTGTATCTAGTATAATAATCATTATTTAATTTTTTTATGCTTTGATTTGTTATATTACTTAAACCTTGATTATAATCAAATAATATATTATTGAAATATGCACTTTTAGAATAGCTTCCTACATTTAGCGAAATTCCATATAAACTATCTGGTATAAAATCGTATGGTATATAATCATCTGCTA
This sequence comes from uncultured Clostridia bacterium, assembly GCA_944392605.1. Classification (GTDB taxonomy): domain Bacteria; phylum Bacillota; class Clostridia; order TANB77; family CAG-508; genus CAG-269. The sequence goes on from CALXXE010000011.1 coordinate 25,892, forward strand.
TTAGATAAATATTACTGTCATCTGCATAGAATAATAACCAATTAGTTACTGCTGCATTATTCGTACAATCATATCCATTTACTGTTGCACCATAATCTGATGCCGGTATATCTGCTGCTACTATTCCTGGAACCTCTGGCTCTTCTGGTTCGTCTGGAGTTGTTGGTTCTTCCGTTTCATCAACCTTTATATACAAGCTAAGACGTGCTGAATCATTATTGTTAGTATCGTTTGGATAGTTAAGGTTACGACCTGCTGGAGAAACAGGACTACTCTCAAAACCACCTCCACGATTAACACGATTAATTGACTGATATGCTTCTAATGTCCATTCTCTATGACAGCCATAAAGGTCATATACATTTCTTATAAAGTCATCTGGCTCACTTCCTGTTACTTCTGTTGAATTTCTTTTGTTTGAATTTAATGTTCCTACTGTCTCTCCTAATTTTGCCATCCAATTAAGCATTGCATCATATTGGCTTCCCCACATCATACTACTTACTACAGAATCTTCACTTGTATATTCCCTACATTTCTTATATAGTTCCCACCAGTTACTTAGACTCAAACTTCCTCCATCTGCTGTAGTAACATTATCATTTGTACTTGCGTTTTTACTAACAGGAGTTGTTCCCTCTAATCCAAGTTCATATCTTCCCACATAAAATCCGTGATATTTCTCAACACTTTCTACCATATCGTTAAAATCGTCTTGCATAGCTGCTCCAAATTCTACTGCACTACCATAGTTAAGTATTGTACCAAAATATGAAGAACTTGCATCATAATTTGTTCCTGTTACACTACTTAATCTTGCATAAAGATCATTTTTATTCCCTGTTACTAAACTTGGCTCTCTATAACTTGTTGTTCCTGGCTTATATCCACTTTGATATGTCGATGTAGAACCACTAAATCTATATAGCATTCCCTGATAATCTGTTGTACCACTTTGTAATTCTACCATTGGTGTATAAGTTTGATCTATTTCTGTAGTTCCATCGTATATTACATCTGGTACTGGTACCCATACAAATTCATTTCCTGATTCATCCCTTATAACTAGTCCATCATCTATTGTTTGTTCATCTTTTTTATCTGAAACTTCAAACCCACCTGGAATTGTTGCTGTATCACCATTTTTATCTGTATATTCTTTATTTCCATATAGTTTTACTGCTACCTTATCTTTATCTTCTGCTGAATAATCAGTATAGAATGTTTCATCTCCTGCTTCTATTCCATCTACATAGAAAATATTATGACTTGTTCCATTTATAATATATAAATCTGTTAATTGATTAATTTGATCTTGTGTAGTTGCCTGTCCGCTTCTTATTTTTTCATAATCTTTCCCATAGTTTAAAGTAACATTTTCCATTGCTGCAAGATCAATTACATAAAAATGTCCTGTATCTGTTGCTTCACTAATAGAATTAATATGACTTGTGTTTGTATATGCTATGCTTGTATCTGCTGGAATCATACCATATTGAGCATAATATGTAGATACTTTATCACGTAAATTTTCTATATCTGCTTGCATATTACTTAACTTAGTAGCTCTTAGACTATCGGTTGCATTATATACAACAACATTTGTTAAAATTAAAATAACTGCAACTGTAATAACTAAAGAAATTAAGCTAACACCTTTGCTTTTCTTAATCAAGTTTTTCATCATTTGCATTTCTCCTTTTTTATCTCTAGTATTAGTTTACTATTAATTAGCTTTTATTTCAATAGTTTTTTCTATTAATTTATAAATTTTATCTCTTCTTCTATATACTCTATCTTCTTTAATATGGAGCATCCAAAGTAAAATAATAATAAGAAAAATTGCAACATTTTGTACATAAAAAATAGTGATACTAGCTACAAACGTAATTATAATTAAAGTAATAAAAGAAATACGATTAGTATACACTTCTGCTTTTCTTTTTCCACAAATTATATGTAAAACACTTTCCAAAATTCTTCCTCCATCTAAAGGATAAAATGGTAATAAATTAAATAAAATAAGTAATAAGTTTGAATAAATAATTTTTAGTCCTAAAAACACATTCATATTATACTGTAATGCTATCAAAATTATAATTAAATTAGTTATAGGTCCTGCCAAGGCAACAACTATCTTTTTTATTTCCAATAAATTTCCTTTACCAATCTTTCTATTATAGTCTTTTGTGTTTAATTTAAAAGATATACTAACCCCATATGGCTTTAGTTCCATTTTATTTGGTTTCATTCCTAAAAATAGTCCACAAGCCAAATGTCCCAATTCATGAAGAACTGCAAAAGCCAGTATTAAAATATATGTACCAATTTGATTTGTAAAATAAAACAGTAACAAAAACAAGAAAATCTTTAAATCTATTTTAAATCTCATGTCCTTCCTCCTATAACTCTAAAATACTTTCAGGGTCCACTTTTCTTTCCTGATACCTAATCTCAAAATGTAGATGTGGTCCTGTTGAGTTTCCAGTTGAACCTACTTCTGCAATTTCTTGTCCTTGCACTACCATATCTCCCTGTTTTACATACAAATTATTACAATGTGCATAAATAATACTTACCTCTCCTATTTGTATTTTTAAATGTTTTCCATAATCACCTTCTTCTGATGCAAGTACAACCTCGCCATCAGTCGTGGATTTTATTTTTGTTCCTATATTTGCTGCAATATCTGTTCCTGTATGATTTTTTGGAACTTTTCCTGTTGCTGTATCCCTTTGACCGAATTTAGAAGAAACTACACCTTCTACTGGTTTTATAAAAGTGGTTGTTTTCTTAACATTTTCTATATCTTGCTCTGTTTGAGATAACTCCTGTTCTTGTTCAGGCTCTGACACATCTATTTGCACACTACTGCTAACATTTTCTTCTTCTGCACCTCCTATTGCATTTTGTTCTACACTATTTTGTTCTGTGCTATTATCTTCCTCTGTATTGGAAAACAAACTTAAAATGCTATTTTTCGCATTATTGTATAACTCCATAAAATTTGTATCATATGATAAAACTTCATTAACTTTATTAGTAAAATCTTCTGAAAATACATATTCATTATTTTGAATAACATATATGACTAAATAGAGAATTGTACATACTAATATTTGAATAAGCATCTTTTTTAAGAGCCTTATATCCTTCTTTTCCTTATCACCTACTTTTATAGTTGCTACTGGTCTAGTATTTCCTTGTCTTCTTTCATATATAGCCTCAGCTCGTCTAATTTTTTCTTCTACTGATAGTGTTCTTTCCATAAAATACACCTCTTCCTTAGTTTCTTTTAAACTATATGTCCGGAAGAGGTATTTTATGCTCTTTATTTTATTAATAATAACATTGTCTCTATAAAAATAATTATCCCCATTATTATTACAGCTTTTCTAAATCCCTTACATTTAGCATTAATTTTCTTTTGAATTTCATTTCTTTCTTTTTTCTTTTTTTCTAATCTTGTAATATAATTTGAGACTAACATTTCCGCTTCTTTTAAAATATAATCATTTTCTTTGCTAGTATTTATATTCTTGTTGTCTTTATCTATTTTCCTATTTTCTATCTTTTCGTCTTGTTTTACTCTACTATTAGTCTTAAGCACTACAATTGCCTCTTCAACTATATTAGATGGTAAATTTCTTAAAACCACCATATTCTTTAAACCACTTTGATTCATTCGTATACCTCCAAATTCTATGTATTAGTATTATTATTTCCATTTTTTTCATAGATATACATCTTGACAATTTATCAGGCAAAAATGAAGTAGAAACTTTTAATTTCTACTTCATTTTACATTCATATAGTCTTAATTTCTTATTTTATCTATAATTGATGTAACTACTGATTTTGTTAATATTTCGTATACTTTTATATCATTTTTTGGTCTTCCTGTTGGAGGTATGATAATCACTTCATTAGTTGAATCATCAGTAAAATCTTGATCTTTACTATCTCCAGTAAATACACCTTTATAATTTTGAATTGTTGCTCCTACCATTGTTGAATTTTCTATATCTTCGTTTACAAATTCCATTCTTCTATATGAATTATCTTTATATCTAAGTATTTCTGAAGCTATCTCGAAATCACCATCTTCTATATCGTTTAAGCTACTTATCATTCTACTTACAACATATTTTATCTCGTATTCTCCTCCAGGTGGTATATAAAATCCTTTTTCTCCTTGTCCTGCATTATCTAGTGTTAATTTTAAAGCTACTTTGTCATTAAATTTATCAACTGTTTCTTTTGTTACTAGATTTTGTCCATACAATTCATCTAATGCTGCAAATTCCCATCCTGTATTTGCATTTGTTCCATTTGCTGTTATTAAAGAAATATTATCATCATATACAAATCCTGTTGGTAGATAATTTAATATTTCTAGATAGTTACATTGTATTGAAGAATCATTCTTTATGGCTATTGTATATTCTATTTGAATTAAAGTTCCATATGCTAACTCATTGTCTAATGTTTCTAACATTAAGAAATCGTCTCCTGGCTCTCTTGTTTGTGTATCTAATATCTGTCCATTTTGTAGTACAACTCTTAAACCAGTAGCTGTCATTTTAGTCACTAATGCAAATCCTGGTTTTCTTGCTAACACTATATTTTGAGCTTCGTAATATACTGGATTATATATTATCTTCGTTGCTATATATGTTTCTCCTGTTTCAGGCCATACTGCTGTTATTATTTTAGGTTGACTTGGACAATCTTGGATTAAATATCCTTGTCCACCTTGTACATCCATATAAGTAGCTTCGCTTAACTTATTAGCTTCCTCTTCTGATGTATAATCATCTATTTGTTGGAACATACTTGTATTACTATAATCCATCGTTTCAAATTGTTCATCAACTTCTTCTCTTCTGTCTCTATCCTCATATCCTGATATTATTTGGATCTCTGTAAATTCTTCTTTCGTTGCAGTGCTTGTAATTAAATAATCTTTTAATTGTTCTTTTATTATATCTACTGTTTTAGAGCCATCTTCTATACTTTCAAATATATCTGAATTATCTCCACTAAATACCTTTTCAACATACTGAGTCTCTAATGCATATTCGTTTGGATCTTCCTCTTGTGATTCAGTAACTAAAGATATTACTTTTATTCCATCTTCTCTTAAACTTCTTAGTCTTCCTCCTGTTGTTTCTGCAATTGTGTCTAATTTACTATATGCTGTATTCTCATCATCATCTGAATATAGTTCTGTAGTTCCATCTGATGTAGGTACACCGTCTGTAAGTATTGTCAAAAATCTATTTGAAGTTTCTGGGTCGTTATTATAATATGATTCATATGTTTTATCTAATGCTCCATATACATTTGTATTATATGATTCCCATGAATTTGATATTTCCACTGCACTATCTAGAGCTGCATTTAATCTATTTAGATTTTTTGTTAAAGATACAGACCTATAAGCTGTTCCTTTGAAGAATACTAGTCCTATATAAATATTATCTCCGCTACTTATTAATTCCTTACATAACTCTTTAGCTGACTCCACAACAATCTCTAATCTTGTCATTTCTTTACCGTTATATTCAACTTTAGTTGATGGATCTGTCATACTTGATGAACAGTCAAGTGCTATAAACAATTGCAAAACACCTTTTCCACCTTGTTGAACCTCAACTTGTTCTATATTTATGTAACCTTGGCTTCCTGGTACACTTACTGTTATATAATCTTGTCCATTATATTTTAATATTTTTTTCATTAATTCACTATTATTAGGGTCTACCATACTTGTATCACCATAACGGAATTTTATAGAATATGTTCCCGGGCTTGGCTCAAAGGTATAACTACCATCTGATGCAGTTAATTTTCTATCTACCAAAGTATCTCCTTGATACAATTCTACAGTTATACCCTCAATTGGTTCTGTTTTCTTTTGGTTATCTACTCCTCCTGTTGTTGAAACATCATAACCCAAATCTTCATATGCATTTCCTTTAATTCCCACATATCTATCTTCATAAACAATTTGTGTCGCTGGTGGTCCTGATGGAGTTTCTGTAGTATTATCATCGTCTGGAGTTGTTTCAGTATTATCATTGTTATTATTTCCACTACTACTTCCTCCTCCACCTCCTCCTGATGATGGTGGTGGTGATGGTGGTTTTGGGGCTGGCCTACTTTCACTTTGTGCGCCACCTAAGAAACTAGCATATGATGATGTTACAGGATATAATACCTCTATTAAAAGTGTACACATAATTGTTATTGCTATTATTTTTAAAATTTTCTTCACTTTCATAGGAGTTCCCCCCTTCCATTATTAATTATACCACATTTATGCACAAACGTCAATTTATGTTAATTTTTTACGTTGTTATGTGTTATTTTTTACAAATTTATTTAAAATATTTAATAATTATAGGAAATGAAAAAAACACAAATGTGGTCTATATTGTAACAATATTTCAGACACATCTATTTTGATGTGTCTGTTTTTTGTTTATTTTCTTTTATAAAGTAATACTACAAGTGCTATTATCTAAGTATTACTACAATTAATGAATAATATTATAATATTGATACAATTAATATTTTTATTTCTACTATAATCCTACCTTTTTACAAATTAACATTTTAAAATGTTAGCAAATAAATCTTTGAAGTTTATTGTCCTATAGATATATCTTATGCACTCTTTAATTCAAGGCGTAGCTTGTCAGCTATCATTGCTATAAATTCTGAATTTGTAGGTTTTCCTTTAGCTGCTGAAATAGTATACCCAAAAATATTTTCAACTGTCTTTTGATCTCCTCTTCCCCATGCTACTTCTATTGCATGTCTTATTGCACGTTCAACACGACTTGGTGTCGTATTAAATTTATAAGCAATTTTAGGATATAAACTTTTAGTTATTTGATTTATAACATCAATATCATTTACAACCATCATTATAGCTTCTCTTAAATATTGATATCCCTTAATATGTGCTGGAACACCAACCTCATGAATAATGTTAGTAACTAAAGCTTCTAAATTATCTTCTTTATTTCCATCCTTGTTAGCAATATCAATATAAGGTTGTTTCTTGTCTTTTGTAATAAAATTATCATTTTTCTGATTTGGCTTAAAGAATTTAATTTCTCTAATTCTTTTTATTAAAAGCTCAATGTCAAACGGCTTTACTACATAATATTCAGCTCCTAGCATAATTGCTTTTTGTGTTATTTTGTCTTGACCTACAGCTGATAACATAATACAAATTGGTTTCTTATTTCCACTCATTGAATTAACTCTTTCTAAAACACCTAAACCATCTAAATGTGGCATTATTACATCTAATAAAACAACATCTGGCTCTATATTTGCTATCATCTCTACTGCTTCATTTCCATCCTTTGCCATCCCGATTATCTCCATATCGTCTTGAGAATTTATGTAATTTGATAATGTATGACTAAACTCTTGATTGTCATCTGCTATTAAAACAGAAATCTTTTCTTTCATACTTTCCCTCCTAAAATAATTACTGTAAAATATTTACAATTTGATTATATTACTTTAGGAATTTACTTTCAAGATGTTTTTGGAAATTTTTTCCATTGTTTTACAAAAGCACCATTTTTATATACTTTTAGTTATATATTTTTTATATAATTCTTTTATATTAGTTAAATTTATCTTTTTTGTTTCAAAATCATCCATTAGTTTTGTTTTTCTATCTTCTTCTAACTCTATTTTACAAACAATATTCTCTTGATAGCTCGTTTTTATTATATTTATCTTATTATTTTTACAATAATATTTAAAACTATCAAAATCACTATAATCCAAAGTTACTTCTAAATATTCTCCAAGACACTTAAATACTTTATTACTCTTATTAATAGAAAGTAACAAACTATTTTGATATGCCCTAACTAATCCCCCTGTTCCAAGTAATATTCCTCCAAAATACCTAGTTACTACTATTAAAACATTTACCAGATTATTTTTTTGTAAAATATTTAGCATAGGTAATCCTGCTGTACCTGATGGCTCTCCATCATCACTAAATCTTTCCACTATTTGACCATCTTCTATTACTCTATATGCAATACAATTATGTTTGGCATCAAAATATTTTTTCTTTGTTTTCTTTATTACTTCTTCAGCCTCTTCACTACTTTCAACATAAAACAAACTTCCAATAAACTTAGATTTTTTCTCTGTAAACTCAGAATTAACATCATTTTCTATAGTTATAAATTCCTCCATTATTCCTCCTTATAAATAAAAAGATTGTCTTTTTTAAGACAACCCTGCAACATATCCTGTTGAATATGCGATCTGTAAATTAAATCCACCTGTATAGCTATCTACATCTATTATCTCTCCTGCAAAATACAAATTTTTAACAATCTTTGATTCCATAGTTTTAGGATTTATCTCTTTGACATTTATTCCTCCACTTGTAATAATCGCCTCTTCAATAGGTCTAAAAGTTTTTATTTCCAAAGTAAAATTCTTTAATAAATGTACTAAATTTCTTCTTTCTTCTTTTGTTATTTCATTTACTTTTTTAGTAGCCTCTATTTTACTTTCTCTGACAATAACTGGTATTAATTTTTGTGGTAACAACTTATCTAAACTATTTTTATATTGTTTATTTTTTAATTCTTCAAAATCTCTAAGTATTCTAGCTTCAAGTTTTTGCTCTGAAAGTGCAGGTTTAAAATCAATTACTAATTTTATGCTTCTATTTTTATATTTTTCCTCTATATTCTTATATCTAACTAAATGTGCTGAACCTGAAAGAATTATTGGTCCAGATACTCCAAAATGTGTAAATAACATTTCTCCGAAATCTTCATATATATGTTTATTTTTTTCAGAATCTAATAGTTTTATTGACACATTTCTTAAACTTAATCCTTGTAATTCTTTACATACATCTTCTTCATATATTTCAAGTGGTACAAGTGACGGTTTTATATTTTTAATAGTATGTCCTAACTTCTTAGCTAAATCATACCCATCTCCTGTTGAACCTGTTAATGGGTAACTTTTTCCTCCTGTTGCTAAAATAACTTTATCAGCTTCTATAACTTCTCTATTTGTCTTTATCCTTGTAGCAATCTTTTCTCCTTCTTTTTCATTATATAAAATTTCTTCTACTTTTTCGTTATAATGTATCTCTACATTGTTTTTCTTTAACTTTTTTATAAAACAATTTAATACATCTTGTGAATGATCAGTAATAGGAAAAATACGATTTCCTCTTTCTTCTTTTACTTCTAATCCTTCTTCCTTTAAGAATTCTATTATGTCTTTGTTGGTAAAACTTTGATAGCAACTAAATAAAAATTTTCCATTTCCTGGTGTATTTTTAATAAAGTCCTCTATAGGCAAAGAAGATGTTATATTACATCTTCCTTTTCCTGTTATCAATAGTTTTCTACCTAATGATTTCATTTTTTCAATTAAAATCACATGATTCCCTTTCTGGCTAGCTGTTATTGCAGCCATCATTCCTGCTGGTCCTCCACCAATTACTACTACCTTCATTATATTACCTTTCTAATATTAATCCTCTTTCTTTGTTGTCCTTTTTGTAGTTGTCTTTCTAGTCGTTGTTTTTCTTGTTGTCTTTGGTTTTTCTTCAGTTTTATCAGCTGTTTTTTTGGCTGTACTTTTAGTAGTACTTCTTTTAGTTGTTGTCTTCTTAGTTCCTGTAGATGCTTTCTTTGTTCCTGTTTTTGATGTTGTTGTAGTTTTCTTTGTAGTTGTTTTTTTAGCTCCTGCCTTTGTTGTAGATGCCTTTGTTGTTGCTGTCTTTCTAGTCGTTTTCTTTACAGGCTTTTCTTCTGGTTCCTCTTCTTCCTCCTCACTATCATCTTCTGGATCATCACCATTTAAATATCCTATATCATTAGCTTTTGCTTCTCTTATATATCTATCTAATTCATCATCAATTGATGATGATTCTACAGGTTTCTCTTTAACCTTTTTTGCTTTTTCTACTTTCTTTTCCTTTTTCTCCTCTTTCTTTTCTTCTTTGTCTTCTCCTATTCCTGGGATAAACCATTCAACACCTATATTTCCATCATCGTTTTTATTTACTATCTCATCCTCTTGTTCTTCTTCATTTTCTTCATCTTCATATTCTTCATCATATTCATCATATTCATCATATTCTTCATCATTATTATATTTTCCCTGAGCTTCTTTTTCAGAATATATATTCTCGTCCTCATCTTTGTCTTCATTATCTTCTTCTTCGTCTATATCTTCCTCAGGTTCTAATTCATCTAAAGGAAGCATGTTTTGCTCTAAATCAAATGATAATTCTTCTTTTTTCTCTTCTTGTTCTGGCATTTGTTCACTAGCTATACTTCCATAATTATTAATGTTATCATCTTCGTCATCATAATATTCATCCGCATAGTCTTCGTCTTCTTCATTTTCATCATCTTCTTCAACTTCTGAATCTGGATCTTTTTGGATTTCTTTAAATAAATCCTTATATTCTTGTCTTGTTTTCATCATATTGTCTCTTTTTTCTTTCATTTCTTTTTTTGCTCTCTTTTCAGCTTCTTTTCTTTCTTTCTCTGCTCTCTTATTTTCTAATCTCTGCTCTCTTCCTCCAAATATCAATAATAATGTTATTAAAACAATTAAAACTAATAATACTACTACAACAACCATTTTTTCTCTCCCTTTCTTTTTTACTTTTGCATAAATTCGATAGCTTTTAATATTCCAAGCTTACCATATTCATAAGTAAGTCCTCCTTGCATATATGCAATGTAAGGCTCTCTTATAGGTCCATCACAACTAAGCTCAATTGTAGAACCTTGCGTGAAAGTCCCTGCTGCCATAATTACTTTATCTTCATATCCACCCATATCTCCTGGATATGGTAAAACATTAGAATCAATTGGTGAACCTTTTTGTATTCCTTGGCAGAACTTAACCAAATTTTCTTCTGTTCCTAAACTTAAAGTCTGAACAATATCTCCTCTTTTATCATTATATTTTGGTTCAACTTGATAACCTAATTTTTCTAACATTCTACTTGCGAAAATCGCAGTTTTTACACTACTTCTTACTACTGACGGTGCAAAAAATAGTCCTTTCAATAATAGTGGATTTTGATTTAATGAAGGGCCTATTTCTTTACCGATTCCTGGTGATGTTAACCTTTCTGCACATAGCTCTATTAAGTCTTTTCTTCCAACTATATATGCCCCTGAAGTTGCAATTCCAGCACCTAAGTTTTTCATTAAAGATCCGACCGCAATATCTGCACCTACTTCTATTGGTTCTTTTTCTTCTACGAATTCTCCATAACAATTATCTACCATAATTATTACATCTTTATTTACTTCTCTAATTAGCTTTATTGCTCTTTCTATCTTTTCTATAGTAAGACTTTCTCTTGTTGAATATCCTCTAGATTTTTGTATTTCAACTAATTTTATATCTTTTTTAACTAGTCTTTCCTTTATTGCTTCTAAATCAAAATCATTATCTACTAATTCAATTTGCTCATAATTCACATTAAATGCTTTTAGAGAACTATTACTTACATCATTTCCAATTCCAATTACAGTCTGAAGCGTATCATAAGGAGCACCTGTAATACTAAGCATTGTATCTCCTGGTCTTAATAAACCAAAAAGTGTAACTGTCAAAGCATGTGTTCCTGAAATTAATTGAGTCCTTACTAATGCATCTTCTGCTTTGAATATTTTGGCATATATTTCTTCTATTTTATTTCTTCCTGGTTCATCTATTCCATATCCTGTAGATGATGATAAATGACTTTCTTGTAAATCACATTCTTGGAAAGCATCTAATACTTTTTTGCTATTAATTTCGCAAATTCTATCTAACTCTTTAAACTGTGGTTTTATTTCTTCTTCGACTTCTTTTACTAGCTTTTCCAAATCTTTGTCCATTTATTTACTTCCTTTCTAACATTTAATATTTTACAACAAATTTATTAATTTATCAACCTATACAAGCAAATAACTTATTATTTTATTTAGCATCTATTCTTATGAAATTTCTATTTTCATTTATCCCTCGAGAAATAAACCTAACTGCTTTTTCTGTTTCTTTTGTAGCATCAAAAACAGCTATAGGAACTTCTAACTTTTTAGCTACTTCCTTTCCATAAGCAATCTCTTCATCTTGAAACCTTTTTGTATCTTCAACAGAAACTTCTTGTCTATCTCTTATCATTCTTCTTCCAACTATTATCTCTGGCTTTTCTTTCAAAATTATTATTCTATTTGGACTTAGTTCATAAAATGTTGCTATTGGAACCCTTTCAGGTTCTCCTCTACTATTTAACAAGCAAAAATGTCCATTTAATATATACTCTTTTGGTAAATTTCCACTTCTTATTGCTCGTAATAAGTATTCTTGATTTTCTCCAATATCTTTTGTTTTCTTATCAAAATTAAACTTAATACTACCATACTCTTCTATCAATTCACTTGCTGAATAAGATTTTATTCCTGTCACTTCCTCTATTTCTTTTAAAAAATAATCTTTTCCTACTCCATGTATTCCTGAACAAAATATCATATAAATCACCTTTCTATTTATGTCCATATAATTATACCACAGAACAAAAGAGATAACTACTAAAGTTATCCCTTTTTGTTAATTATAGTACAAATCTTTTGATTAATACTACTCCACTTGCAATTGTAATTAATATAACAAATCCTAGTGTAAAGTAGATTCTTGCCTGTCCTGTTGATACTGACAATAAGACTGGTGCATCATCTATATCATCTTCACCATCCACTTTATTGTCTGGCGTTGAATCTCTATCTGGTGCTCCATATTCATTATAGTCTTCTGATATTTCCGCTGTATTCTCCTTTAATCCCATATTATTTTCATCATTTATCCATGTTAACACTACTTCTACCTCTACATATTCTCCTGGTTGTAATAATGTATTTTCTAATAGCCTTGTTGAAATTACATTGTTTCCTTCATCTGTCCATCCTGGATTATCTTCTGGTAAGAATCTTAATCCTTCTGGCACATAGTCTGTTATTTCTTTTGCATATCCTGCAATTTCACCTTCATTTGTTACACGAATTTTATATCTGAATTTTACTGTTAAATCATATATGCTCTTTCTATATAAATCTACTTTTACAATTTGTTCTGGATCATCATATGGCTGATGTCCTGTTTCTGTTATTGTTTGATTTCCATCTTTATCTATTACTATTGCTTGTGTTACCCATTTTCTTAAACTTAAATCAAAATATACTAATTTAATATATTCTTTATCTTGATCATCTTCTCCATCATTCCACTCATCTGGTGTTGAATCTATATCTTCAACTTCATTTCCATCTTCATCACTATCATCTGATATTTGTGCTGAGTTTACTAATATTCTATCTGAGTCATTTGGCTCTACTACTCTAAACGCTATTTGTACATCCTTGTATGATGGATTTGTCTCACTAATTGGTTCGTTCGGATTAAATGCTAATAGTAAATTATCTCCTGGATTTTCTTCTTGTTCTTTAGATAAATAATCTGTCCTAACGCTTACTGCTTCTTCTACATCTTCTGTTGCATTTCCTTCTTCATCATACATTAACCATCTATAATTAATATTAGTTTCATTATCTGGTAAGAACTCTAATCCATCTGGGATATCATCTGAAATTACATTTGCATATCCATTGATATCTCCCTCATTATAAATTCTTATTGTATAAGTTACAATATTATCTGTCACTACTAGAACAGGTTCTTTTGTATGATTATAAGTTATTTTTCCTTCAGTTTCATCATAACTTACTTCTGGAATTCTACTTGTAACATCTTTATCATCTACTTTTGTTATAAACTTTCTTAAAGCTAAATCAAAGTGTTCTTCTTCTACTATAACTTTCTCAAAGTCATCATCGTCTTCTTGTCCTGGTATATAATCTCCTAATTCATCATCCTTATATCCTGGTAATTCCTCATCTTCTGGTAGCTCTACATTATCTTCTTCTGAATCTCTATCATCTGCTGGATTTCTATCTTCATCTTGATATTCTGTTATATCTGCTATATTTGTTATATTTTCTCCTGCTACTGCTCCTTCTACAACTTTACACATTATTGGTACATCTACATATGATAATGTATATCCATTTTCTCCTTCTTCTGCTGCTTTTATTAAACTATTCTCTAAGTATCTTGTTGTTACTGTTCTTCCATCTTCTGATACAGACCATCCATATCCTTGATTAAATTCATTATCTACAAATTCTAAGTATGGTGGTAAATGATCTTTTATCTCTGAAGCATATCCATCTATATCTCCTTCATTATATACTCTTAACATGTATATTACATAATCATTTCTTTTTACTGATGCTGGTTCTTTTGTATGATTATATATTGCTGTTGTTATTTTATTTCCATCACTATCTGAAATGTTTAATAATGATGCATCTACTACTGGTTCTCTTGTATATGAACCATCTTCATTTCTCAAATATTCATCGTCTGATATATCTTCATCATTGCTTACTGCCACTATGAATTTTCTTAAGCTTAAGTCAAAGTCTAATAATTCAACATATTCTTTGTCTTGGTCATCTTCTCCATCATTCCACTCATCTGGTGTTGAATCTTCATCTTCAACTTCATTTCCATCTTCATCACTATCATCTGATATTTGTGCTGAGTTTACTAATACTCTATCAGAATTATTTGGTTCTATTACTTTAAATGCTACTTGTACATCTTTGTATGATGGATTTGTTTCACTAATTGGTTCATCTGGATTAAATGCTAATAGTAAATTGTCTCCTGGATTTTCTTCTTGTTCTTTAGATAAATAATCTGTTCTAATACTTACTGCTTCTTCTACATTTTCTGTTACATTTCCTTCTTCATCATACATTACCCATCTATAATTAATATTAGTTTCATTATCTGGTAAGAATTCTAATCCATCTGGGATATCATCTGAAATTACATTTGCATATCCATTGATATTTCCCTCATTATAAACTCTTATTGTATATGTAACTATATTGTTTGTTGCTACTTTTACTGGTTCTTTTGTATGGTTATAAGATATTTCTTCTGTAGTTTCATCATAACTTGCTTCTGGTATTCTACTTGTAATCTCTTTATCATCTACCTTAGTTATAAATTTTCTTAAAGCTAAATCAAAATATTCATCTTCTTCTACTATGACTTTCTCAAAGTCATCATCATCTTCCTGTCCTGGTATATATTCTCCTGTTTCATCATCTTTATATCCTGGTAATTTTTCATCTTCTGGTAACTCTACATTATCTTCTTCTGAATCTCTATCATCTGCTGGATTTTTATCTTCATCTTGATATTCTGTTATATCTGCTATATTTGTTATATTTTCCCCTGCCACTGCTCCTTCTACAACTTTACACATTATTGGTACATCCACATATGATAATGTATATCCATTCTCTCCTTTTTCTGCTGCTTTTATTAAACTATTCTCTAAGTATCTTGTTGTTACTGTTCTTCCATCTTCTGATACAGACCATCCATACCCTTGGTTAAACGCATTATCTACAAATTCTAAATATGGTGGTAAATGATCTTTTATTTCTGAGGCATACCCATTTACCTCTCCTTCATTATATACTCTTAACATGTACACAACATAATCATTTTTCTTTACTGTTACTGGTTCTTTTGTGTGATTATATATTGCTGTTGTTATTAATGATCCATTAGTAGAAACTGTATTTAATAATGATGTATCTACCACTGGTTCTCTTGTATATGAACCATCTTCGTTTCTTAAATATTCTCCATCTTCTATGTTTTCATCATTACTTACTGCTACTATAAATTTTCTTAAACTTAAATCAAAATATTCATCTTCTTCTACTACAACTTTCTCAAAGTCATCATCATCTTCCTGTCCTGGTATATAATCTCCTGATTCATCGTCTTTATATCCTGGTAACTCTCCATCTTCTGGTAACTCTACATTATCTTCTTCTGAATCTCTATCATCTGCTGGATTTTTATCTTCATCTTGATATTCTGTTATATCTGCTATATTTGTTATATTTTCCCCTGCCACTGCTCCTTCTACAACTTTACACATTATTGGTACATCCACATATGATAATGTATATCCATTCTCTCCTTTTTCTGCTGCTTTTATTAAACTATTCTCTAAATATCTTGTTGTTACTGTTCTTCCTTCTTCTGATACAGACCATCCATACCCTTGATTAAATGCATTATCTACAAACTCTAAATATGGTGGTAAGTGATCTTTTATTTCTGAAGCATATCCATTTATTTCGCCTTCATTATATACTCTTAACATGTATACTACATAATCATTTCTTTTTACTGTTACTGGTTCTTTTGTATGATTATATATCGCTGTTGTTATTTTGTTTCCAGTATTTTCTAAAGTATTTAATAATGATGTATCTACCATTGGTTCTCTTGTATATGAACCATCTTCGTTTCTTAAATATTCTCCATCTTCTATATTTTCATCACTACTTACTGCTATAATAAACTTTCTTAAAGATAAGTCAAACTCTTTCTTTACATTTGGTACTGTTATAGTAATCATTCCATCTTGATTATTTACTTGAATCTCTGCTTGTCCTGTTCCACTTCCCTGAGCATTTTGTAATTCTACATTTGTTACTATATATGTTCCATTACTTTCTCCTTTTGTTACTAATAATTCAAAACTATCAAATAATTTGTTATATCCATTTGGTGATGTTATTTCTTCTATTTTTATTGTATCTGTCCCTGTTTCTGTTATTTCTACCCTATCTAAATCTATTACACCATTTCCATCTGTTGTATTTGTTACTACACTTCCATCTGGCATTGTTACCTTAAACTCTGCACCTTGTAATCTAGTTTGTGTATTATCTTTATCAACCTTTATTATTTGTAGGTCATAACTTCCTTCTATTTTCTCATTTGGTACTGTTATTGTTACTAATCCTTCTTGATAGTTCGCTTGGATTTGTCCACTTCCAAGTCCACTTCCTTGGCTATTCTTTAAATCTATATTTGTTACTACATATGCTCCACTTTTTTCTTCTTTTGTTATATCTAACTCAAAGCTATTAAATAATTTATTATATCCACTTGGTGCTGTTATCTCTTCTACTTTTATAGTATCTATTCCAGCTTCTGTTATCTCTATTCCTTCTATTGTTAATGTTCCATCTGCGCCTGTTGTCTCTGTTCTCTCACTTCCATCTGGTAATGTTATTTTAAATTCTGCTCCTTGTAACCTTTCGCTATTTTCTTGATCTATTTTTACTATTTGTAAATCATAGCTTCCTTCTGTCTTTTCATTTGGAACTGTTATAGTAATCATTCCATCTTGATTATTTACTTGAACTTCTCCTTGACCTAAACCGCTTCCTTGTCCATTTTTCAAGTCAACTTTTGTAACTATATAGGCTCCGCTTTGTTCACCCTTTGTTACATCTAATTCGAAACTATTAAACAACTTATTATATCCGCTTGGTGCTGTTAACTCTTCTACTTTTATTGTATCTGTCCCTGTTTCTGTCATTTCTACTTCATCTAAATCTATTACTCCATTTCCATCTGTTGTTTTTGTAACTACACTTCCATTTGGCATTGTTACTTTAAATTCCGCACCTTGTAGTCTTGCACTATTTTCTTTATCTATTTTTACTATTTGTAAATCGTAGTTTCCTTCTTTCTTTTCATTTGGAACTGTTACTGTAACTAAATTTTCTTGATAATTTGCTTGAATCTCTCCTGCTCCCAATCCACTTCCTTCAGTGTTCTTCAAATCAATATCTGTTACCACATACGCCCCGTTTTGCTCTTGCTTTGTTACATCTATCTCAAAACTATTAAACAACTTATTATATCCATTTGGTGCTGTTATTTCTTCTACTTTTATATTATCTATTCCCGTTTCTGTTATTTCTATTCTTTGTATTGTTAATGTTCCGTCTGATCCCGTTGTTTCTGTTCTCTCACTTCCGTCTGGTAATGTTATTTTAAATTCTGCTCCTTGTAGTCTTGAACTGTTTTCTTGAGATATTTTTACTATCTGTAAATCATAGCTTCCTTTTATTTTTTCATTTGGTACTGTTATTGTAATCATTCCATTTTGATTATTTACTTGAATCTGTCCTGTACCTGTGCCTAATCCACTTCCTTGGCTATTTTTTAAATCTACATTTGTTGCTACATATGCTCCATTTTGTTGTTCTTTAGTAACATCTAGTTCAAAACTATTAAATGATTTATTGTATCCTTTTGGTGCCGTTAACTCTTCTACTTTTATTGTATCTGTTCCTGTCTCGGTTATCTCTATAGTACCTAAATCTATTACACCATTACTATCTGTTGTTTCTGTCTTTTCAGTTCCATCTGGTAATGTTACTTTAAATTCTGCTCCTTGTAGTCTTGTACTATTTTCTTTATCAACCTTTACTATTTGTAAGTCATAACTTCCTTCAATTTTCTTAGTAATCAATTTTTCAAAATCATCATCATCTTGCTGTCCTTTATAGAAATAATCCGTATCTGTTAAATCTGATTTATTTGAGTCATTACCTTTATAGTCTTCCATATTATCTTTATTAACATTTGGCTTTGTATCAGGCTCTGAATCTCTATCATCACCTACTTCATTTGTTATAACATTTCCATCTATAGTCTCTTCTTCAGCTATCCATGCAACATTTGTTAAAACTTTATCTCCTTCAGTTGTATCTACAATACATTCAAGTTCTAGAGTTGTAGAATCTAAATTACTTCCATCAAAAGCTACTAATCTATCGCTATTACTTTCGTTTCTTGTAATTGTTACCACATTATTTGATGAATCATAACTTGCTGTATATCCACTAGTTATTAATCTAGAAAATCTTAATCCTGTTGGTAATTGGTCAACTATTTTATTTACATATCCGTCTATGTCTCCTTCATTATATACTTGTATTTTATATGTAACAGTATCTCCATTTTTTACTAAAACTGGATCTTTTTTATGGTTATATACTGCTGTAGTGTCTATTTCATTTTTTAAGTTTGTTAAATCGATTTGAGGTTCTCTTGAAACAGATACATTAGATTCATTTACTTCTGTTATATATTTTCTAAGTGATAAGTCAAATTGTTTTTCTCTTTCTATTTCTACAAGGGGTTGTTCTTCGCCATTAGTCCCTTGTGCCGTATATAAAGTTAATTTCGTCTTATAATTTTTATTAGGGTCTGAATAATTATCACTATTTGCTTTTGCTGTATTTATCAAATATTTATACAATTGTTCCGCTTGCTTTTGCCTTTGATATCCTATTTGGTTTGGTCTAAGTTGATAATCACCTAAACTTGTATATGTATTACCGTCAAGAGTATAGTTTAGCCAACCTGAATCAGAATCAGCCGTTTTATCATATTTTCCGTTTTCTTCACCATAATTTGTAAAATACCAAATAGCTGCTTGCTGTACTGCTTTTACTTCATCAACCGTTAATAATGAATCCCAATATTGTGCATATATTCCCGCTTTATTTAGATAAACTTCTAAATCATCTGTTTCGTCTTCAGGCAAATACAATATATTTGCTAATGCTAATAACTCGTTATAATGACCTCCATTAACTAATCCACTTAAAGTAGAGCTTTTAGCAGCAATTTCATCTCTTTCTTTATACATGTCAAATGAGAAATTATATGTAGCACGTCTATATGTGTTACTAAAACCTACTCCCGCCTTTATACAATAAACATCTACTTCTGTTGGATCATTTGACGTACTAGTACTATATTTAAGGATGTTCCAAAGTTTTACACCTTTTGCCTCTGAACCATTTGCATTAGGATTTCCTATTGCATATCCCATACTAGGCTCTGACAATGTTCTCAACTCATTTATCCCAAAATATAATGGTGTCGTTAATTGTTTTGCCTCAACTGTTCTTAATCCAAAACAAAAATATAATATTCCTATTATCATTAATACAAATAATATTTTTACTTTGCGCTTCATTTCTCTCTCCTATAACTATATATAGAAATATTATAACATATATATATCCTTTTTTTCTTTGGGAATTCCTTGTAAAAAAAGCTATTCTTAGGGATATACAACTTCTGTTTTTTGTTACATTTTAATAACATTTTCGTTACCATTTTGAAACCAAAAAAAATACAGGATTAATTAGAATTTTTCTAACTAATCCTGTAATATTTTATACCTTGTCAATCTCTATAAAACGAATTTCTTAATTAAGATTAAACCACTTGCCATTGTAATTAATATTACAAATCCTAGTGTAAAGTAGATTCTTACTTGACCTGTTGATACTGATAACAATACTGGTGCATCATCTATATCATCTTCACCTTCTCTTTGGTTATCAGGTGTTGAATCTCTATCTGGTACTCCGTAATCATTATAGTCTTCTGATATTTCTGCTATATTTACTTTTTCTCCCATGTTGTCTTCTCCATTTATCCATGTTAAGACTACTTCTACTTCTGCATATTCTCCTGGTTGTAATAATGTATTTTCTAATAGCCTTGTTGAAATTACATTGTTTCCTTCATCTGTCCATCCTGGATTATCTTCTGGTAAGAATCTTAATCCTTCTGGTACATAATCTGTTATTTCTCTTGCATATCCTGCAATTTCACCTTCATTTGTTACACGAATTTTATATCTAAATTTTACTGTTACATCATTTATATTCTTTCTGTATATCTCTACTTTTACAATTTGTTCTGGATCATCATATGGTTGATGTCCTGTTTCTGTTATTGTTTGATTTCCATCTTTATCTGTTACTATTGCTTGTGTTACCCATTTTCTTAAACTTAAGTCAAATACTTTTATAACTACTTTTTCAAAATCATCATCATCTTGTTGTCCTGGTATATATTCTCCTGTTTCATCGTCTTTATAGTTTGGTAATTCTTCATCACTTGGAAGTTCTACATTATCTTCTTGTGAATCTCTATCTGTTGTTGGTTCTTTGTTTTCATCTTGATATTCTGTTATATCTGCTATATTTGTTATATTTTCACTTGTTGGTGCATTATCTGTTACTCTACACATTATTGGAACTTCTACATATGATAATACATATGTTCCTTCTTCGTTTTGCTCTGCTGCATTTATTAAGCTATCTTCTAAGTATCTTGTTGTTACCGTTCTTCCATCTTCTGATACTTCCCATCCATACTGTGCGTTAAATTCATTATCCACAAATTCTAAGTATGGTGGTAAGTGGTCTTTTATCTCTGCTGCATATCCATTCATTTCACCTTCATTATATACTCTTAACATATATACAACGTAGTCATCTGGTTGTACAATAACAGGTTCTTTAGTGTGATTATAGATTGCTGTTGTTATCATATTTCCATCTGCATCTGTTGTATTAAGTAAAGATGTATCAACTACTGGTGCTCTTGTATATGAACCATCTGCATTTGTTAAATATTCGTCATCTGCTATATCTTCATCATTGCTTACTGCAACTATAAATTTTCTTAATGCTAAGTCAAATGATTGTAAAATTATATTATCATAATCTTCATCATCTTCATATTTTACCCAATCTTCTGTATCAGAATCTCTATCGTCTATTGGATCTCCATTTTCATCTGAATCTTCTGTTATAGCTGCTTCGTTTCTTATTACGTCTCCTGATACATTATCTGAAATAACTCTTAATTTTACAGATACCTCTAAATAATGAATATCATCTTCTGTTTTTGTTCCATCATTTGAACCAAATGCAGGAATTAAGTTTCCATCAACTGTTGTTTCATTCTCTTTTGATAAATAATCTGTAGAAATTTGAATTATTCTTTCTCCTGAATCATCATATACAAAATTTCCCCATAAGTAATTTTGGTTAAATTCAATTGCTTCTTTTTCTGCATCTGTTAAATTTGGATCATTTTGTAAGTCTTCGCCTTCTAATTCAGACCATAAGAACTCTAATCCATCTGGTATATCTTCTGTTATTTCTGAAGCATATCCGCCAATTGTTCCTTCATTATATATTCTAAATGTATATGTTACAATATCACCTTTCTTAACTGCAACAGGTTCTTTATTTAATTGATAATCTCCTGTAGTTATAAGATTTCCATCTGGTCCTACTGTATTTAAGTCACTAACATCTACACTTTGTAATCTATCTGGCTCTACTGTTACATTATTTACTGCTGTAATTCTCTTGATTAATTTTAAGTCAAATGATTCTGGCATTAAAATTAATTTTTCAAAGTCATCATCGTCTTGTTGCCCTTCATAATAATAATCTGAATCTCTTAAATCATCTTTATTTGAATCATTACCTTTATAATCTTCCATGTTGTCTTTATTAACATCTGGTGTAGTTTCTGGCTCTGAATCTCTATCTGCTCCATCTTGGTTTGTAATTGTTATATCATCTTCTGCATTATATTCTTCTGAAATCCAAGCAACATTTGTAAGTATTGTTGTATTTGCCTCGTCTGGCTGTGCTGTTACTTCACATTCAATTGTAATTGTTTCTGAGGATGGA
Organism: uncultured Clostridia bacterium; assembly: GCA_944392605.1. Taxonomy (GTDB): domain Bacteria; phylum Bacillota; class Clostridia; order TANB77; family CAG-508; genus CAG-269. Next base: position 48,454 of record CALXXE010000011.1, read on the forward strand.
TCTCCAGTTCCTGTATATGCTGGTAAATTATCCTCATTTCCTGCAGTTCTTACTAATGTTAATCTATTATCTCCCGTTTCGTCATATGATTCTAATTCAAAATTACCACTTATAACTCTATTAAATCTTAATCCTGTTGGTAATTGGTCAACTATTTTAGTAGCACGACCATCTTTTTCTCCTTCATTATAGATAGTAATATTATATGTAACCATATTTCCTGTTTCTACTAAAAGTGGATCTTTTCTATGATTATATGTCGCTGTTGTACCATTTTGTAATGTAGATTCATCTATATTTGGTACTCTTGAATTTGTTACGTCTGTTCCATTTACTTGAGTAATATATTTTCTTAATGCTAAGTCAAATGTTTTTTCTTCTGGTGTTACTTTTAATTCTGTATCAACTGCTTCTTCTTTTTTCTCTGGTATCATTACTGGTTGTTCTTCATTATTATTTGCTGATGTCCATAATGTAAGTGTATTACTACTATAGTTAATACTAATTGCTATGGATATTGTTGATACATCATTCGTATCTACTGATACATAAAAATCTTGTCCAACTAAATCTTTTACAGTTGTTCCTTCTTCTACAGGTTGTTTATTACTATTTAATAGTGTATAATTATTTATTTCAGTTTCACCATTTTTTACCGTAAAGTCTATTGTATAAGGCAAATCAGAATTTTCTGTTATATTAATTGGTCCTAATATATAACTTCCATTTGATTCTTCATAACTTAATGTTGTTGTATTTACTCTAGCTGGTGCTTCTGTAGAAATTGTTCCTGAATCTGAATAATTACTTGCATTTGCTATCGCTGTTCTTATTAAATAATTATATAAGATTTCAGCTTGTTGTTGTCTTTGATATCCTTCATCTGTTGATTGTCCATAATCTGATAAACTTGTATAAACGCTTCCATCTAATGTGTAGTTTAACCAAGCAGTATCATCTGTTTTATCGTATTTTCCTTCTGGTGTATCATCATAGTTTGTAAAGTACCATATAGCTGCTTGTTGTACTGCTGCAATATCATCCCTTGTTAATAACATATCCCAAGATTCTGTCGTTATATTAGCAGCTTCTAAATATGCTTCTTTTTCAGCTTCATCGTTTTGATTGTCTATTAAATATAACATATCTGATAAAGCAAGTAGTGCGTCATATGTATTTACTGTCCCATTATCTGTTTGAATAGTCCCATTTACAACACTTGCCATTGGTGGAACATTAGTAGCAATTGTATCTCTTTCAGTTTTCATATCATAAAAAATATTATATGTTGCACTTCTATGTGTATTACTAAATCCTACTCCAGCTTTTACACAATATATATTTTTATTTCCATCTGCCTTTACAGGATCTCCATCATTTGGTCCTGTATGCTCTTGAATGTTCCAAATTTTTGCGCCATATCCTTCTGCACCATTTGTATTTGGATCACCTATTGCATATCCCATATTAGGAGTATCATTTGTTCTTAATTCAGTAATTCCTAAATATAATGGCGTAGTAGCTTGTGCTGCGATAACATTTGTTGGCAACAAACTAACTAAAATTAGTACTATTAGAACTATTCCACTCAATAATAGACTTTTACGGTTCATAATTTTTCTCTCCTTTTTCTACTTATAAATGTCCTACTGTATATTATTTTACTAGTTTTTTTTAATTAGTCAATAGGGTATTTTTTTCAATATTTTGCTATAGTTTTTTCGAGCCTCAATTCCTTACGGAAATAAGGCTTAGAGGTTTATATAAAAAATTAGTCCCTACATTACAATTATATTACATTTTCATTCCAAAATCAAGATTTTATGTGAATTTAATGCGTATTTTTGAATTTCCCTATGCTTTTACAAAATTTAAATATTTCTATTACTTCTCATAATTTTTATTTTTCATTCATATATTTTAAATGGTGATAGTATGCATATTAAACATATAACAAAAAAAGCTTTAATTTTGTTTTCCATTCTTTTTATCATTTTAAATTTTGCACCAACTTTTGCAAACGAGAAAAGTGCTCTTAACTTAAATGCTCGATCTTGTATTGTTTTAGATAGAACTAGTAAAAAAGTTTTATTTGGTAAAAATGAATATAATAAAGTAAAAATGGCTTCTACCACAAAAATTATGACCGCTACAGTCATCATAGAAAATTGTGATTTAAGTCAAACTGTAACAATCTCAAAAAAAGCTGCTGGAACCGGTGGATCTAGATTAGGATTAAAAACAGGGGATAAAATTACTGTAAGGGATTTATTATATGGACTACTTTTAGTTTCCGGAAATGATGCTGCTGTGGCTTTAGCTGAAACTTGTTCTGGTAGCATAGCAGATTTTGCTAATCTCATGAATGAAAAGGCCAAAGAATTAGGTTTAAATAATACTCATTTTGAAACTCCCCATGGTCTAGATTCTGATAATCATTACACTACAGCATATGAACTTGCTCTACTTACCGATTATGCTCTAAATAATTCTACCTTTCTTAATATAGTAGGAACTAAACATTATACAATCACAATTAATGGGTATCCTAAAAACCTTACTAATACAAATGAACTATTAGGTAGCTTAAACGGTGTATATGGAGTAAAGACCGGATTTACCAATGGAGCCAATCGTTGTCTAGTTACTTCCTGTAAAAGAGGTAATATGGACATTATTTGTGTTGTACTCGGTTGTGATACAAAAAATCTTAGATCTTCTGATAGTACTAATCTAATAAATTATGTTTTTGAAAATTTCGAATATGTAAATATAGAAGATTTAATTAATGCAGAATTCAACAAATGGAAAGAAGAACATCAAAATTATTTTTATGTTGAGAAAGGAACTTCTTCAGAATTAGACATTGCTATATCTACAATATCCACACCCATTGTTCCAATAAAGGAAGTTGAAATATCCTCTTTAAAAGCAAATTTTGAAATTAATAATTATTTATATGCACCAATTTATAAAAATACGAATATAGGCACATTTAATCTGTATACAACTAATGAATGTATAATAGAAGGAAATATCATTGCAAATCAAGATATTTATAAAAAAAATGCTCTTAGTTATTTGAAAGCTTTCATAAAGGATTTTTCTAATATTTTAAATAATCTTCCTACAAATATAAAATAGAGACCTATGTTTCAATTTCATAGGCTTTTATTTTTTCTCTTTATATATAATCTTTTTTTCTAATATATTTTGTATTTTTTATTTTCTCCTTTTATAAATATAAACAAAAAGAAAAAAGTTGTTACTACTCTAGTAACAACCAAAATTTTCAACTATAAATATTTAGCCTATTTTACATTTTCTTTTATGTAGTCAACTACGTCTCCTACTGTTACAACTTTTTCTGCATCAGCGTCTGGGATTTCTATATCAAATTCTTCTTCTAATGCCATTACTAATTCAACTATATCTAATGAATCAGCTCCTAAGTCATCTATGAAAGAAGCTTCCATTGTAACTGCTGAATCAGCAACTCCTAATTGTTCAACAATTATTCCTTTTACTTTTTCTAATACTTCTTCTGAACTCATAACTCTAGAGTTCACCTCCTCTCAAGTTTGCAAATGATTTATACATTTGATTTGTCTTTTTTAGATAATTCATTTATATTATATGTTTTCACTTTTGTCAAGTAAAAATTATCTTTTTTTCTAAATTTATACTACTAGGTCAGGGAAAAGCTCTATTTTTCCTCTTTTCTTTGCTTTTCAAATTCTTCTATCATCTTGTCTACCGCTTTATTTTCCACAAACTTCTCTGCTTGTATTATAGTGTATTCAAATAATAAATCATCACTACTTCCATGTGCTTTTACAACTGGTTTCTTTACTCCTAAGAATAATGCTCCTCCATATGTTTTATAATCCATAGCTTTAGAAAATCTTTTTATAGCTGGAAGTGATGGAACTGTCAAAATTTTAGATAATAAATTTCGTGTTAAATTTTCTGTCAATGTTCTTTTTACTAATTTTCCAACTCCTTCTGTCGTTTTTAAAAATACATTTCCTGTAAAGCCGTCTGTTACTATTGCATCAATCCTTCCTGAAAAGGCATCTCTTCCTTCTACATTTCCTACAAAATTTATTCCTAATTTTTCTGAATTTTCTTTTAATAATGCATAACTTTCTTTTACTAAGTCGTTTCCTTTTGTTTCTTCTGTTCCAATATTTAACAACCCTATTGCTGGTGATTTTATTCCGTATGTATTTTTTAAATATATACTAGACATCTGGGCAAACTGAAGTAAATTAATTGGCTTACAATTCGTATTTGACCCTGCATCTATTAATAGTAATTGGCTTTTATATGCAGGTAATATTCCTGCTAATGCTGGTCTATCTATTCCTTTTATTCTCCCTACTATTAATGTTGCTCCAGTAAGCAATGCTCCTGAATTTCCAGCAGATATAAATACCTCTCCCTCTCCTTCTTTTAACATTCTAAATCCTACTACCATAGAAGAATCTTTTTTATGACGTATTGCAACTGTAGGTTGATCTTCCATTTCTATTGTCTCTGTTGCATTTTTTATCTTTAATCTATCTGATATCTCCTCTATTTCTTTTCCGTAAAATTCTTTTATCTTACTTCTTATTACATCTTCTTTTCCTATTAATACAACTTCTGCTTTAACTTTATTTATACTATTTACTGCTCCTTTTATATTAGCATCTGGTGCATTATCCCCACCCATTGCATCTAGTAATATTTTCATACTTAGTTCCTCCATTTTTAGTCTTTATTCATTTTATTTATAACATATTTATTTTATTATTCTTTTATGAAAAAAGCAAGTATTTTCTCTATTTAATTAATATTTCTAAAATATAATAAAAATAGGGCTATTTAAATAGCCCTATTTTATATAATAATGATATATTATTCTAATATATCAGAAACAACTCCTGAACCAACTGTTCTACCACCTTCACGAATAGCGAATCTTAATCCTTTTTCGATAGCGATAGGTGTGATTAATTCGATTGTCATAGATACGTTATCACCTGGCATAACCATTTCTGTTCCTGCAGGTAATTCGATAACACCTGTAACGTCTGTTGTTCTGAAATAGAATTGTGGTCTATATCCATTGAAGAATGGTGTATGACGTCCACCCTCTTCTTTAGTTAATACATAAACCTCAGAAGTGAATTTTGTATGTGGATGAATTGTTCCTGGTTTACAAAGAACTTGTCCTCTTTCTATTTCTTTTCTATCAATACCTCTTAATAGAACACCGATGTTATCACCAGCTTCTGCTTGGTCTAATAGTTTTCTGAACATTTCTACACCTGTAACAACAGTTTTCTTTCTTTCTGTTGTAAGACCGATGATTTCAACTTCGTCTTGAAGTTTAACTTCTCCTCTTTCTACTCTACCTGTTGCAACTGTTCCACGTCCTGTAATTGTGAATACATCTTCAACTGGCATTAAGAATGGTTGATCAACTGGTCTTTCTGGTGTTGGGATGTAGTCATCAACTGCATCTAATAACTCTTTGATTGGTTGATATACTACATCATTAGGATCTGTTGATGTAGATTCTAGAACTTGTAGTGAAGAACCTTTTATAATTGGAACTTCATCTCCTGGGAAACCATATTCTGAAAGTAAGTCTCTAACTTCCATTTCAACTAATTCTAATAATTCTGGGTCGTCAACCATATCACATTTATTTAAATAAACAACGATATATTTAACACCAACTTGTCTAGCAAGTAAGATATGCTCTCTTGTTTGAGGCATTGGTCCATCAGCTGCTGAAACAACTAAGATAGCACCATCCATTTGAGCAGCACCTGTAATCATGTTTTTAACATAGTCAGCATGTCCTGGGCAGTCAACGTGTGCATAGTGTCTTTTATCTGTTTCATATTCTACGTGAGCTGTGTTGATTGTGATTCCTCTTGCTTTTTCTTCTGGAGCACCGTCGATTTGATCGTATGCTTCATATTTAGCTTTACCTAATAATGATAAATATTTAGTAATAGCTGCTGTTGTTGTTGTTTTACCGTGGTCTACGTGACCAATTGTACCGATATTAACGTGTGGCTTTGTTCTTTCAAATTTTTCCTTTGCCATTTTAAATTCCTCCTTAAATTTATTATATTTTAAAAATTAAATAACAAAATTATATTTTGCATAAGCATTTTATAACATTTTTGCTAAAAATGCAAGCTTTTTTATTCTTTTTTAGCTCTTGAAGATACAATTGCTTCAGAAACTGATTTTGGAACTTCTTCATAATGAGATGGTTCCATAGAATATGTTCCTCTACCTTGTGTTCTAGAACGTAATTCTGTTGCATAACCAAACATTTCTGATAATGGAATAAATGCATGAATTTCTTGCATTCCATCATTACCATCCATACCTTCTAGTCTACCACGTCTTGAGTTTACATCTCCTATAACGTCTCCCATGTATTCTTCTGGGACTGTTATTTCAACTTTCATAATTGGTTCTAAGATAACTGAATGAGCTTGTTTCATACCTTCCTTGAAGGCCATAGCTGCAGCAATCTTGAATGCCATTTCTGAAGAGTCAACTTCATGGTATGAACCATCAACTAAACTTACTTTGAAGTCTGTTACTGGGTAACCTGCCAAAATACCTGTTTCAGCAGCTTCTCTCATACCTTGTTCAATTGGTTTAATATATTCTTTTGGAACAGCTCCGGCCTACAATTTTACTTTCGAATTCGATTCCTTTACCTGGCTCTAATGGTTCCATTTCAAACCAAACGTCACCATATTGTCCTTTACCACCAGATTGACGAATAAATTTACCTTGAACTCTTACTTTGTCTCTAATTGTTTCTTTGTAAGCAACTTGTGGTTTACCTACATTACATTCTACTTTAAATTCTCTCTTTAAACGATCAACGATGATATCTAGGTGTAATTCACCCATACCAGCAATAATTGTTTGTCCAGTTTCTTGGTTTGTATGAACTTTAAATGTTGGATCTTCTTCTGCTAATTTTCCTAAAGCTACTGCCATTTTTTCTTGAGCTACTTTATCTTTAGGTTCGATAGCAATATCGATAACTGGATCTGGGAATTCCATAGACTCTAATATTACTGGATGGTCTGGATCACATAATGTGTCACCAGTTGTAACATCTTTCATTCCTACTGCTGCTGCAATATCTCCAGAATATACTTTATCTATATCTTGTCTATGATTTGAATGCATTTGAAGAATTCTTCCAATTCTTTCTTTTTTATCTTTATTTGAGTTTAATACAGTAGATCCTGACTCTAATGTTCCTGAATATACTCTAATAAAGCATAATTTTCCAACAAATGGATCTGTTGCAATTTTAAATGCTAATGCAGCAAATGGTTCATTATCTGAAGTTTTTCTTTCAACTTCATTACCATCTAAATCAACACCTTTAATATGTGGTACATCTAATGGTGATGGCATATAATCTATAATTGCATTTAATAATTCTTGAACTCCTTTGTTTTTGTAAGAAGATCCACATGTAACTGGAACTATTGTATTTGCTATTGTTCCCTTACGAAGACCTTTTTTGATTTCGTCTTCTGTTAAATCTCCTTCTTCTAAGTATTTCATCATTAATTCTTCATCTTGGTCTGCTGCTGCTTCAATCATTTTTTCTCTATATTCTTTAGCTTGATCTGCCATATCTTCTGGTATATCACATTCTTCGATTTCTTTTCCTAAATCATCTTTATGAATATATGCTTTCATTTTGATTAGATCTACTATACCCTTGAATTGATCTTCTGCTCCTATTGGTAATTGTACTGGAACAGCATTTGCCTTTAATCTATTTTTTAATTGGTCTACACAAAGCATAAAGTTTGCTCCTGTGATATCCATTTTGTTTACATATACCATTCTTGGTACTTGATATTTATCAGCTTGTCTCCAAACTGTTTCTGTTTGTGGTTGAACTCCACCTTTAGCAGCTAAAACTGTAACAGCACCGTCAAGAACTCTTAGAGATCTTTGAACTTCTACTGTAAAGTCAACGTGTCCTGGTGTGTCAATAATGTTAATTCTATTATTTTTCCAGAAACATGTTGTGGCAGCAGATGTAATTGTTATACCTCTTTCTTGTTCTTGTTCCATCCAGTCCATTGTTGCCTCACCTTCATGAACCTCACCTATTTTATGTGTTTTACCTGTATAGAATAAGATTCTTTCAGTTGTTGTTGTTTTTCCTGCATCAATGTGGGCCATTATTCCTATATTTCTTGTTCTTTCTAGTGGGTATTCTCTTCCTGCCATTTTTATATTTCCCCCTCTCTTCTACCATTTATAATGTGCAAATGCTTTATTAGCTTCTGCCATTCTATGTGTATCTTCTTTCTTCTTAAATGCTCCACCGTTTCCAGCTACTGCATCCATTATTTCTCCGGCTAATTTTGCTGCCATTGTTTTTTCATGTCTTGTTCTTGCATATGTTACTAGCCATCTTAACCCTAGAGTTTGTCTTCTTTCTGGTCTAATCTCTAATGGAACTTGGTATGTAGCTCCACCTACTCTTCTTGCTTTTACTTCTAAGACTGGCATAACATTTTCTAAAGCTGCTTCAAAAACTTCTAAAGGGTCTTTTCCTTCTTTTTCTTTAATAATGTCAAATGCATCATATACTATTTTTTGAGCAACTGATTTTTTACCATCTAACATAATATTGTTTACTAATTTTGTAACAACTTTACTATTATATATTGGATCTGGTAATACTTCTCTTTTTGCTATATATCCTTTTCTTGGCACTATTCTTCCCTCCTTAATTTTATATTAAATATTAATGCTTTATATAGAAAGCATTTAGGTACTCTGAAAAGTTAATACTTTTCCGTATAGTGCTATATAATCTATATCTAAATTTAAGTACCTTAAGTTTAGTAAGAATTATAAGCACTAATTCAATCGCTAAACCTAAAGTCTATTTTTTAGGTTTTTTAGCACCGTATTTTGAACGTGCTTGCATCCTGTCTTTAACACCTGCTGTATCTAATGTTCCTCTTATGATATGGTATCTAACACCTGGAAGGTCTTTTACCCTACCACCTCTAATTAATACAACACTGTGTTCTTGTAAGTTATGTCCTATTCCTGGGATATAAGAAATAACTTCATACCCATTAGAAAGTCTAACTCTGGCAACTTTTCTTAATGCTGAGTTTGGCTTCTTAGGTGTAACTGTTTTAACAACTGTACAAACTCCTCTTTTTTGTGGTGATCTATTGTTAGTTACTCTTTTATTTTTAGAGTTATAACCATGACGCAAAGCTGGAGCTTTTGGTTTAGTTGTCTTTGATTTTCTTCCTTTTCTTACTAATTGATTAATTGTTGGCACTTAAATTTCACCTCCTATTTTTTAGTTTACAAATTTATTATTTCGTTACGGAAATGCATATTACATGCAATTTACTATAACGAATTATATTGTATCATGGAGTTATCAATAAGTCAAGAAAAACTTGGAATTTCTTCCAAGTTTTCTTAAATTTTTTATCCTATTTTTATTATCTTTGTCCATCCTGGTCTTGATCTTGAGTTTTGTCTCCTCTTCTTACATCTCTTGCTGTTTGTCTAAATAATTGTTCCTCTTGACTATCTACATAATCTTTTACTATATCATATTTGTATGCATCTCTAAATTTCTTAGTTGACACCTCTCCTGTAGTTGATGTTTGAGTAGTAGTAGCTGGGTCAATTGTAGTCTGTTTATTAGCTTGTCTTCTTTGTCTCCAATCATCAAATCTCTTCTTAAATTGCCACCACTTGAATTTTTTAGCTGGTGGTTGTGCACTATTTGTTTGTTGTGTTACATGACTCATAGGATCTGAAGTAAGTTTTTGTAATACGGTAGTTTTTTGTGTACCTTGTGGATCTGGATCTATTCCTAATGCTTGTCCATTTTCTACAGTTAATTGTGCTCCTGGGATTTTTTCAATAGCTTTTTGATATGTCTTTATTCTTTTATTATATCCTTTAGCAATATTATTTAATGTTTTATCTAATTTAATATTACCTTCTTTATCATGTGCAAAACTATTTTCTTCTACCAACTTCTCTAAGAAATCTTTACTTACATTTATATTGTTTTTAGAACAATGATTCATAAACATATCTAAATTTAGGTTTTTCTTTTCTACTGCTTTAGTTATTTTTTCTTGTATTTCATCTAATTTATCTTTATCTTTAACAGGATCTAATGGTTCTATTTCTGCATTTAATGATTCTAATTCTTCTTGAGCACGTACCATACCTTTTAGATTATTTCCTAATGTTGGATGCTTATCACATAAATCTATTATAACATTTAATTGATTCAATTCTGCAATTTCTTTATTAAGCTTTCTATTATATCTTTTTTCTAAAATTCCATTTATATGAGTTTCAAATTCAGGATCCTTTTTTAATTCTTCTATATAACTATCAACTTTTTCTTTGCTATCTTCTAATTTAGTTTTTAATCCTTGAATTGCTTCTCTTACTCTTTCTTCTTCTTTTTCTGCTATTTCAACTTCGCCTTTTGCTTCCTCTATTTTTTCTGCATTTTTATCTTCTTGCGCTCTAATCAATTTTATTTGTGCATCTTGTTTTTTTCTTTTTGCTAAAATTTGTTGTCTCTCCATTCTTTGTAAAACTGTTTGTGCTTTCTGTAATTTTTGGTATGCAGCCTTATCACTTTTGTATTCATTATTAACTTTTTCATTTAATTCCATTAAATTTTCCTCCTACTTATTCTTTATCTTCATTCTGTAGCAATTCATCACATTTCATTATTAATTCCTCTAGACCTACCTTTAAGTCCGCTAACTCTTCTGCAGACATATTTTCTAAATCTTCTTTGTTTATTTCTAAATCGGTTAATCCTTCCATGCTTTAACCTCCCTCATCTAAAGTATATTTATCTATTTTTTATTATAACAGAATTTTTCAAGTGTTTCAACAGTTTTATGTAAATTTGCACTAATTTTAAAGAAAATGTAATATTTTGGTAACATTTGTAATATTAAAGACTTTAGTATTACACTAAAGTCTTTCTTCTAAATTTTTTAAACTTCTATTTGCTAATTCTTGATATCTAAGTTTTTTATCTTTTATTTTCTTTCCTTTTAATTCTGGTAAGATACCAAAATTTGCATTCATAGGTTGAAATCTCTCATTTGGTGTAGATATATATTTTGCTAGTGCTCCTATTACTGTAGTTTCTGGGAATATTATTTCATTTTCATCTTTTAATTTTGCACAAGCATTTAGTGCTGCTAACATTCCTGATGAAATTGATTCTACATATCCTTCAACTCCTGTTATTTGTCCTGCAAAAAATATGTTAGGATTAGTTTTTAAGCAATATGTTTCATCTAGCAATTTACTAGAATTAATATATGTATTTCTATGCATAACTCCATATTTTACAAATTCAGCATTTTTAAGTCCTGGTATCATGCTAAATACTCTTTTTTGCTCTCCATATTTCAAATTAGTTTGAAATCCAACCATATTGTATATACTTGCTTGTTTATCATCTTGTCTTAATTGAACAACAGCGTAAGGTCTTCTTACTGTTCTTGGATCATCAAACCCAACAGGTTTTAAAGGTCCAAATCTCAAAGTATCAATTCCTCTTTTAGCCATAATCTCTATTGGCATACAACCTTCAAATATTTCTCTTTTTTCAAAATCATGTAATGTAACAACTTCTGAGTTTACAAGTTCATTCCAAAAGTTTTCATATTCTTCTTTGTTCATAGGAAGATTTATATAGCTTTGCTCTTTTCCTTCTTGCTCTTTTAATCTTTTTTTCCACTCTTCTTCTGTCTCATATTTCTTCTTTTCCTCTCTATATCTATCTCCATAAAAAGCTATGTTAAAATCAATACTATCTTTACTTATAATTGGTGCTGCCGCATCATAAAAATATAATTTATCTTCACCTGTCATGTTAGCAATTTGTTTTGCTAGAGCTTCTGATGTAAGCGGTCCAGTTGCTATAATTACAATTCCTTCTTCTGTCATCTTTGAAACATCTGTTACTTCTTCATGAATTATTTCTATCAATGGATTATTTTCAATAGTTTCAGTTACTTTTTTAGAAAAGATTTCTCTATCAACGGCTAAAGCTTGCCCTGCTGCAACACTTGTTTCATCTGCCATTCTTATTAATAAAGAATCTAATTTTCTTAATTCTTCTTTTAATAAGCCACAAGCATTTGTTAATAAATTTGATTTAAAAGAATTACTACAAACAATTTCTGCTAAATCTTTATTAGAATGTGCAGGTGAATATTTAATAGGTTTCATTTCATATAACTTTACTTTAATATTTCTTTTAGCAATCTGGTAAGCCGCCTCTGAGCCAGCTAACCCACCACCAATTATTGTAATATAATCTTTCATCTAATTACTCCTTTATAAGATATGTCCCAAATGCGAATTTTTTTGCGCAAAGGAAACGTCCCCAACGCGAATTATTCAAACAATCTCATTATTTCTTCTCTTGAGAATTTATTTATAAATGTTGTCTTTGTATCAAGCATATTATCTGCTAATTTTGCTTTCTTTTCTTGCAATTCATATATTTTTTCCTCTATTGAATTTTTAGTAATCAATTTATATACTTGTACATTGCTTTTTTGCCCTATTCTATAAGCTCTATCTGTTGCTTGATTTTCTGTTGATATATTCCACCAAGGATCATAATGAATCACCATATCTGCTCCTGTTAAGTTTAATCCTGTTCCTCCTGCTTTTAATGATATTAAAAACAACTTCACATCTTTATTCTCATTGAACTCATCAACCATCTTAATTCTTTCATCTACTTTTGTTGCTCCCGTTAGTTTAAAGTAGTTTATATTTCTCTTCTTTAATTCTTTTTCAATTATTCCAAACATTGATGTATATCCCGAAAATAATAGTATCTTATGCCCACCATTTATTGCTTCTTCTATTATTTCTATACATTGCTCTAATTTACTACTTCCTTCATTATACCCTTCTATAAATAAACTTGGATGGCAACATATTTGTCTTAGTCTTGTTAGTGCTGCTAAGATTTGCATTTGTGAGTTTTCAAAACCACTCATTTCTATTTTATCTGCTATTTCTTGTTTTGCTCTTGCTAAATATGTTAAATATATATTTTTTTGTTCTTCATTCATTTCATTATTTAGTACTGTTACTGTCTTTTCTGGCAATTCTGTTAATACTTCTTTTTTATTTCTTCTTAGCACAAAAGGTTCTATTAACATTTTTAATTTTTGCATAGCTTTTTCGTCATTATCTTTTACTATTGGTGTTTCATACATATTTTTAAATCTTCTATATGTAAATAGATATCCTGGCATTATAAAATCAAATATTGACCATAATTCTGCTAAAGAGTTTTCTATTGGCGTTCCTGTTAACGCATATCTAGTTTCTGCTTTTATTTGTTTTATTGCCTTTGCGTTTTTTGTAGTACTATTTTTTAAATACTGTGCTTCATCTGCTATCACAAATTTAAACTTATAATCTTTTTCTTTATATAATTCTATATCTCTTTTTAGTAAATCATAAGATGTAATTACTAAATCATAATCATCTATCTCATCAATTAGTCTTTTTCTTTCTGATAACGTTCCTCTTATAACTGCTGTTTTTAGTTCATTTGTGAATTTTGCCGCTTCATTTTGCCAGTTTAAAGTTAGTGAACTTGGTGATACTACTAAACTTGCTTTTCTACTTTCTTTCCCTACATAGTCTACTATCACAGACAACATTTGGATTGTTTTTCCAAGTCCCATATCATCTGCAAGAATTCCTCCAAAATGATATTTGTCTAATGTTTTTAGCCAACGATATCCTGTTTTTTGGTAATATCTCAATACATCATTTAACTTACTAGGTATCTCTATTTCTTCTTCTAATTGCTCTTTGTTTAGTCCACTTACTATTTTCTTATATTCAGAATTTTTTAGTACCTCCGTTCCCTTTATCTCTTTTAATAATTGATTTAAATATAATGTTCTATTTACTGGTAATCGTAATTCACCATCTTCTATTTCCTTATAGTCTACTCCCATTCCAGTTGCTAATTTATCTAGAAATTCTATTTCTTTATTGTCTTCTAGATTTATAAAACTTCCATCTTTTAATCTATAATATTTCTTTCTTAAAGAATATTTTTCCATTATATCTTGTAATTCTTGTGAGTCTATATCTATTTTGCTTAAATCTATTGTAAGTAAATCATTTTCTGCCTTTACTCCAATCCCCGTCATTTTAGGGCTTCTTATTTGCTTCTTCTTGAAGTTTTCTGTTACCATTACAGCAAATTTTTGCATATAATAATTTATATCTTCTGTTAAAAATTCATATATTTTATCGTCACTTGGCAATATAAATCTTGTATTTTTTACATCTAGCATAAATCCTGTTTTTCTAAATACGTTTAACGCTTTTGTTTCTCCAATCATATTTCTTGGAAAATTTATTTTTTCATTTTCGTTTAATGGGTTAAATTCATTTTCTTCATAACAAAATCTAAGATCTGCTACCAAATAATCATTTTTATCAAAATCTAAAAACACTTTTACAATTAATTCTTTAGGTTTATGTTTTTCTATTTCTTCCTCAGTTAGTCCTTCTATTTTTATTGCATCTTTTACTTTTGGAGCTACTACTGCAAAAAACTCTGTTAATTCTTCTTCTCCAAATTCTATTTCTGTTACATAATTTTGTCTAAATAATTCTAATAGCTTTAAACTTGTTCTTTCAAACTCTTTGCTACACCTATACAATTTTTTATCTACTAAAATATATTTATATGTTCTTCCTCTTAATATAGTAATTTCATATATTTCTTTGTTTGGATATATTATATAGTTTCCTTCCTTATTCTTTTTTAATATAAAATCTAACTTTGGTTCTTCTTCTGTGAATTCTATTTTCTCTGCGGAATAATCTTTATTAAACTCTACTTCTTTTCCTTTTAATACTTCAAATAAATCATCTATTCCTGTATTGCTTAATAATATATTTGTTTCATTTAATGCTTTTCCATAATATCTAAAGTTACTGTTAGAATTTGAATTTGCATATTTTATTATCTCTGAATATTTTAATATAAAATCTAATAATGGTTTACTTTCTTCAGAAAAAGTATCTCTTGTGTGTATAAATTCTAGTTTTTGTCCATATTTATAACTTTCTTTATTTAACATCCTTGTATAAAAATCTGCCAAATTCTTGATTTTATACATTTTTTTATTTCCTATTTTAAATTCTATTTTTATATCTCCTGAAAATTTCTCATAATAAATAATAGGTTCTATTTTTATAGTCCCTTTTTGTTTTATTTCATCTTCTTCATCTGATACCCCCTCTACTTCTTCTTGATAAAAACTATTTACTATTTGTTTGAAATTTCTATGGCTTTGAGACCCTATTTTCGTTTGTCCTAATAAATTATAACTATTATCCAAATTTTCTTCACTCTTAGAACTTTTATCCACATATTGTTCTATATATTGTGGATTATTTATAAATTCTAATATTGTTGCAAGCGTATGTTTACATATTCCATAATGATTATAATAATCTTCACATGTACAAGTTACATCTTCAACCATTCCATTTTGAACACTTATATATGTTTTATATATTTCATTTCCAACCACTATTGCACTTAATTCAAAATTCATATCATCTTGATAATCTATATTTTTTATTCTTACTTTTTCTTGTTTCTGATATTCTATTGCTCTTTGTTTTCTTTTTTCTCCTGCATCTTTATATAAATCTTCTAAAATCATATGATTTACAAGCATAGTTTTCTCCTCCACTTGGCAAATTATTATATTATAAAAAACCAAAAAAATCAAGTTCTATTTTTCTCAAAATAGAGTTTTTACCTTTAAATAAATATTTTTTTATTTGTAAATCAAATTAAGATATGTTATACTTATTCTGTTCATTTTTAATTTATCTCCGGAAAGGAGATAAGATGAATACTAACGAGTTAATTGTTTTCTTAGTAACATTAGTAATAGTGTTAGCATTTGGAAACAAGGACAAATCTTAGTACTTTTGTACATAAGTAAAAGACTAGGTCTTCACCACCTAGTCTTTTTTGTTCATTTTTATGAATACTAACGATTATATTAATACTTTGAAAGTATTAATATTGAATAGAGAGTAGATTTTAAATCTATACCTTATTCATACATATATATTACTACAAATTTCCTAATATGTCAAACATTTTTTAATATGCTTTAGAACTATTTTCCAAATAATGGTTTATTTTTCTATGATTTTGTAGTAAAATAATATAGGGAAAATTTTAATTAAAATTTCTTTATTAAATTAATACCTTTAAGGAGGTATCACTATGAAAAAATTTAAAATTGCCATTGTTGGCGCAACAGGTCTTGTTGGTAGGTCCTTTATCAAAGTTTTGGAAGAAAAAAATTTACCAATTGAAAGTTATACTTTATTTGCAAGCAAGAGAACAGCAGGAACTAAACTTACACTTTTAGGAAAAGAATATGAGGTTCAGGAATTAACTGAGCATTCTTTTGATTCAGGTTTTGACTATGCTTTATTCTCTGCAGGTGGAGAGGTTTCTAAAAAATATGCTCCGATTGCGGCAGAAAAAGGTTGCATTGTCATTGACAATAGTAGTTATTTTCGTATGTTTGATGATGTTCCTTTAGTAGTACCTGAAGTAAATTTTGATGATGTTCATAAAAACAAAGGAATTATAGCTAATCCAAATTGTTCTACAATTCAAGCAATGTTACCTTTAAAAGCATTAGATGATAAATATAAAATTAAAAGAGTAGTTTACTCTACTTACCAAGCAGTTTCTGGTGCTGGTAAAAATGCTTTAGATGATTTAGAAAATACTGATAATACAAAACCATTAAAGAAATTTCCTCATCCAATATTTAATAACTGCCTACCACATATTGATTCATTTTTAGATAATGGATACACAAAAGAGGAAATGAAAATGATAAATGAAACAAGGAAAATTTTACATCGTCCAGATTTAAAAGTTACAGCAACTACAGTTAGAGTACCTGTATCAAATTCTCATTCAGAATCTATTAATGTAGAATTAGAAAAGGATTTTGAAATGAATGATTTAATAGATACTTTAAGAAATTTTCCTAACATAATTATAGTAGACAATCCAGAAAAAAATGAATATCCTATGCCAATTAACGCAACAGGTCATGATGAAGTTTTTGTTGGTAGAATACGTCGTGATGAAAGTGTAAAATCTGGTGTTAATTTATGGGTTGTTGCAGACAATATAAGAAAAGGTGCTGCTAGTAATGCAGTTCAAATATTAGAAAAATTAATTAAAGAAAAATAATTATTTTGTTTTATAGAAAGTATTATATAAATAATACTTTCTATTTTTACGTTATTTGTAATTTTAAATTTTCTAAATCTTTTTTACTAATATGTGTAACTTTTAATATATCTTCATCTTTCATTTTATTTTTTACCATTTCTTTTGCCACTTGAATTATTCCTGCTCTTCTTCCTTCTTCTCTTCCTTCTTTTATTGCTTTTTCTCTCGCTTTTATTTTTTCTTTTACCATTTTTACAAGTAATTTTTCTATTTTTTTGTAATTTATTTTCTATTTTTCTTTCCTCCATTTTATTATCTTTTTATTTATTAATCAATTTTTATTCTCCAGTAAATTTAGTCGTTTTTTAAAACTTTTATATGATATTCTCTTCATATCACATTTTTACGTCGAATTTCTTTTGTTTTTTCTAATGAATTGTGGGTAGATTTTTCCCAATGATTTAAAATTTAGATTAAAAAGTGTATTTATAATACTACCTTTTATATTATCTGTCAATATTTTTGATATAATTTTTAATTATGAATCATAAATACCAGTAAAATAAAACATTTCATTATCCAAATCATAACCACCAGTAAAACTGGTGGTTTGCTCTTAGCCTAGAAGGCTTTTGTACTGGCACTTCTGGGCTTAAGC
>CALXXE010000012.1 GCA_944392605.1 uncultured Clostridia bacterium
ATAAATGCTAAAAAATTTCTAGACTTATGTACAGGAAGTGGAGCGATTGCAGTATCACTTGCAAAATATATAGAAGGGAGCTCTGTTACGGCAGTAGATATATCAGGAAAAGCATTAAATGTAGCAAAATTAAATAGTAGAAATAATGAAGTAGAAGATAGAATAACATTTATAGAATCTGATTTGTTTAAGAATTTGAAGAAAGAAAAATATGATATGATAGTGTCAAACCCGCCATATATTAAAAAAGACGTATTAAAAAAATTAGATAAAGAAGTACAAAGAGAACCTAAGATTGCTTTAGATGGAGGATATGATGGGCTAGACTTTTATAGAAAGATAATAAATGAAGCGGACGAATACTTAAAATTTCATGGATATTTATGTTTAGAGATAGGCTATGACCAAAAAGAAGATGTAGAAGAATTAATAAAAAAGCAAGGGAAATATATAGATACTTATTGTAAAAAAGATTTGTGTGATAATGATAGAGTAATAATTACGAGATTAAATTAAAAGGAGAGATAAAGATGTCTTTTTCTTCAGAAGTAAAACAAGAGCTAAATAAAAATAGCAATTTAGTAAACAAGGAAATTGTAAAAAATGAACTAATAGGATATCTAATTTCAGGGAATATAGAAATAGGAGAAAGAAGCCAAATAAAGTTTTCAACGGAAAGTGATTATAATATTAATAGATTTTCTAAATTACTTGCGAATTTAGATATTAATCATAATATAGAGATTGTTGGCAAAAATTTTGTAATAACGTTAAAGAAAAAAGATATTAATAACTTAGTTGATATAAAAGATAATTTAATTTTTATAAAAGAAGGCTATATAAAAACTCTTAAGGATGAAGAATTAAGAGCAATAATAAGAGGAGTATTTATGGGATCAGGTTCTATAAATGATCCTAATAAAAAATATCATTTAGAGATTAGTTTTAATACAGAAGAAAATTTGAATGATGTGATTTCTATATTAAATATATTAGATATAAATACAAAGAAAATGATAATAGAACATAAGAAATCACTATATATAAAAGAAGGAGAAGAAATATCTAAGTTCTTAGCTCTTATTGGAGCTGCTAAAGCTGTTATGAAGTTTGAAGAAATACGTATACAAAAAGAAATGAGGGGAAAAGTAAATAGAATAGTAAATTGTGAAACAGCAAATCTAAATAAAACAATAAATGCATCTATAGAACAAATAGCAGCAATAAAGAAATTGAAGGAGAATGGAAAATTTAATAACTTAAGTGAGAATTTAAAAGAAATTGCGAATTTAAGATTAGAAAATCCAGATATGGCACTTGTTGATTTAGGAAAAAAATTAGATAAACCACTTGGTAAGTCAGGTGTGAATTATAGACTAAAAAAGATAATGGAGATAGCAAATGAATAATAACTTTGGGATATACATACATATACCTTTTTGTAAAAGAAAATGTAGTTATTGTGATTTTATTTCTTTTTCTAGTAAAGACAGTTTAATAGAAGGTTATGTAAGGGCGTTAAAAAAAGAAATAGAAGAATTTGATTTTTCGAAATACAATGTTACTACAATTTATTTAGGAGGAGGTACTCCTTCATATATTAGGGAAGAATATATAAAAGAAATATTAAACTTATTAAAAGAAAAACTAGTTAATAATAAAGTTTCTTGGAAGTATATAGAAATTACAATTGAAGTGAATCCGGGGACTGTAACTAAAGAAAAATTGGAAATATATAAAGAAGTAGGAGTAAATAGAATAAGTATAGGACTTCAAAGTACAAATAATTCGTTATTAAAACAAATTGGAAGAATCCATAAGTTTGAAGATTTTTTGGACACATACAATTTAGCAAAAGAAGTAGGCTTTGATAATATTAACGTGGATTTAATGATAGCACTTCCAAAGCAAACTATTGAAGATATAAAGAAAAGCTTAGGAGAGATAGTAAGCTTAAGTCCAAACCATATTAGTGTATATTCATTAATAGTAGAAGAAGGAACTTTAATAGAAAAGCAAATAGAAGAAGGAAAAATAAAATTACCTTCTGATGAAGAAGAAAGAAGAATGTATTGGTATGTTAAAGATTTTTTAGAATTACATGGTTATAAACATTATGAAATATCTAATTTTTCTAAAGAAGGTAAAGAGTCAAAACATAACTTAAATTGTTGGAATCAAGAAGAATATATCGGTTTTGGATTAGCAGCACATTCATATATAGACGGGATTAGATTTTGTAATACATCTAATTTAGAAGAATATATAGATAATATAAAAAATAATAGTCTATGTAGAAATAGAGAGGTAGAAGAAAGACAGAAAAAAGAAGATAAAGAAAAAGAATTTATGATGTTGGGGTTTAGAAAAATAGAAGGAGTAGATATTTCTAAATTTAAAGAAAAGTATGGTGAAAATCCTATATTTTTATTCAGAAAAGAACTTGATAAATTAGTGTCTGAAGGTTTAATTGAAGTAGATTTAAATAATATAAGATTAACAAATAAAGGATTAGATTTAGCAAATATTGTATTCGAAGAATTTATTTAAAAAAGAAAAAATGTTCGCAAAAACTATTGACAATTTTAAAAAATGAAGATAGAATAAAAACGAACATTTTTTTGAGTTGGAGGAATTAAAATGATATCTACTTTACATATAAAAAATATAGGGATAATAGAAGACTTAAATATAGATTTAAATAAGGGGTTAAATGTTTTAACAGGAGAAACAGGAGCGGGAAAAACTTTAATTATAGACTCTCTGGAAATAATATCAGGTGGAAGATTTTCAAAAGATATGATAAGAAGAGGAGCCTCTAATTCTTTTGTAGAACTTTGTATGTATGTACCTGAATCAAGTAAAGCAGAAGATGGAAATATAATAGTTTCTAGAGAAATAACTAGTTCTGGTAAAAATATGTGTAAAATAAACGGTAGAATGGTTACTGTAAATGAATTAAGAGAATTTATGAAGGAATTTATAGAAATACATGGGCAAAATGATAATCAAGCTCTTTTAGATAGTAAAAAACACATAAGCTATTTAGATAATTATTCAGGAGAAAAAATAGCTTCTTTAAAAAGTGAATACAAAAATTATTATATTGAATATAAAAATGTATTACAAGAATTAAAAGACAATTTAGGAGATGAAAAGGAAAAGCAAAGAAAAATTGATTTACTACAATATCAAATAAATGAAATAGAAGTAGCAAATTTAAAAGTAAATGAAGAATGTGAATTAGAAGAACAAAGAAAGCACATGCAAAATTCAGAAAAAATATCAGATAGTTTAAATACAGCAAATGATTTAATTGAAGAAAATGGAATAGATAATATTAGTATGGCAATAAGAGCATTAGAAAAAATAGAAACTATTGATAAGAAATATGAAGAAGCTTCAAGTAGTTTAAAAAATATTTATTATGAACTTCAAGAGATTGCAAGAGACATAAGTTCATATAAAGATGATACTTATTTTGATGAAGAAGAAAGAAACAATGTTGAAGAAAGATTAGATTTAATACATTCTTTAAAAAGAAAATACGGAAATACAATAGAAGAGATTTTACAATATAAAGATGAAATAAAAGAAGAATTAGATAAGATAGAAAATCTAGAAGAATATAATATAAAATTAAGAAAGAAAAGAGATGAATTAGAAGAAAAACTAAATTTACTAGCTAAGAAAATGCATGAAATAAGAAGTATATATTCAAATAAGTTAGTAAATGATATTAATAAAGAACTAGAAGATTTAGAGATGAAAAATGCGAAAATAAATATTAAAGTCGATTTCGTAGAAGATGATTTCTTTAAAGAAGGAAAAGATATTGTTAAATTCTATATTATAACAAATATTGGAGAAGATGAAAAAGAACTATCTAAGATTGCATCAGGTGGAGAAATGTCTAGAATTATGCTTGCAATAAAGAAAGTATTAGCAGAATTTGATAATACAGATGTACTTGTTTTTGATGAAATAGATACGGGAATTAGTGGAAAAGCAGCAAACAGTGTTGCGAAAAAATTAAAATCAATTTCTAAAAAGCATCAGGTTTTATGTATTTCGCATTTACCGAATATAGCAGCAATGGCTGATTATAATTATTTTATTAGTAAAAATATTATGGAAGATAGAACAAGAACACAAATAAAATTATTACAAGAAACAGAAGTAATAGAAGAAATTGCAAGAATATCTTCAGGTGAAGTAAATGAAGTTACTCTAAAATATGCAAGAGAATTAAGAAATAAAAAAGCCTCATAGAATAAACCTCTTAAATATGGATAAAATACTATAAGTATTTAGAAATATTTAGGAGGTTTTTATGAAGGAGTTTTTAAAAATAGAAGATGTTAGAGCTTTAGAAGTTTTGGATTCAAGGGGAAATCCTACCGTACAAGTAGAAGTCTTAACAGAAAATGGATATGTTGGAAAAGCGTCAGTGCCATCTGGAGCGTCTACAGGAAGTTTTGAAGCAGTAGAATTAAGAGATGGGGATAAAACAAGATATTTTGGTAAAGGCGTAGAAAAAGCAGTTGAAAATGTAAATAAAAAGATAGCCAAAAAAATTATAGGGATGAATGTGTTTGATCAAAGAAAAGTAGATGAAGAGATGATTAAATTAGATGATACACCTAATAAATCAAATCTTGGTGCAAATGCCATTTTAGGGGTATCGTTAGCTGTAGCAAAAGTGGCTGCAGAAGTTTTAGGGTTAGAATTGTATCGCTATATAGGAGGAATTTATGGAACTGAATTACCTGTTCCTATGATGAATATTTTAAATGGCGGAAAACACTCTGACAATAACATAAGTATACAAGAATTTATGATTATGCCAGTAGGAGACATTACTTTTAGTGAAAGATTACGTAGAGGTGCAGAGATTTATCATACATTAAAAAATGTATTAAAAGAAAAAGGATATAGTGTAGGTGTTGGGGATGAAGGTGGATTTGCACCTAATTTAGATAATGAAGAACAAGCTTTAGATGTTATTATAGAAGCGATAAAAAAAGCTGGATATGAGCCGGGAAAAGATATAATGCTTGCTTTGGATATTGCTAGTACAGAAATGTATGATGAAGCTAAGAAAATAAATAAGAATGGATATTATTTTTGGAAAACAAAACAATTTAAGGAAAAAGAAGAGATGATAGAATATGTAGTAAGTTTATGCGAAAAATATCCTATTTGCTCTGTAGAAGACGGTTTAGCAGAAGAAGATTGGGAAGGATGGAAAGTATTAACAGAAAAAATAGGAGATAGAGTTCAATTAGTTGGTGATGATTTATTTGTTACAAATCCACAAAGATTGAGAAGAGGAATTGAAAATAATATAGCAAATGCAATTCTGATTAAGCCAAACCAGATAGGAACGTTAACAGAGACACTAGATACTATAAAACTAGCAAAAGAAAATGGATACAAGACAATAATATCTCATCGTTCAGGTGAAACAGAAGATACTACAATTGCAGATATGGCAGTTGGTGTAAATGCCGGACAAATAAAAACAGGAGCACCATGTAGAACGGATAGAATTTCTAAATATAACAGATTATTATATATAGAACAAGAAGTGTAAAGAAAATAGTATAATTAAGATATTATATAAAAAATAGAAATAAAAGATAGCCTTAAGTATTAAACTTAAGGCTATCTTTTATTTCTATTTTTATCTTATTTTATATTTTTATAAGTATTTAGTTTTATTAATGAAAATGTAAATAATCCAATTGCTACAACGCCTAATGTAATTAATATAGTTGTTAATCCAGCTTTAGGTAATTCTGCAGGTGGTTCTGTAAGTCTTAATACAGGAGTTACATCAGATGTTTCTTCATGATTTTCACCATTAAAATCATTATAAGTAATATCTACTCTTTCATTTGTATCTAATAACTTACCTACAATACTACTATCAAAGTCTTCTTTTAACTTTAATGTATATTGAACTGTTGCTGTTTCACCACTTGCAAGTTCTGGAATTGTCCAAGTAATTGAATTATCAGTAGTATCAACTTCAGCTGATATTTCTCCAATATTTGCATCTGATACATAAGCAAATTCAAAATTATCTATAATTTCTTGAGGAAAGTAATCCTTAATTACTATATCTGTATAAGACTGTGAAATTGGTAATAATGAATTATATATATCATTTGTTATAGTGGTTTCTACTTGGTCATCTGTAACATAATAGAAACTTCCTACTGTTGGATTTTCTTCTGTTCCGAATATTTCAGTAATAATTTGACCATATGTTTTAGTGCTTCCAAAAGGTACTTCATCTTCATTATTTATTCCTGTAAGCATTGTTATCATTCTAATACCTTGAGTATCTAATTCTTGTAATTTTGATTTTGTAGCATTTATTGTGTCATCTGAATAATAAGGATTATTGTGACCAAGTGAAATGTTTGGTACACCGTCTGTTAAAACAATCATATATTTATTATTATCCTCTTCAGTAAATTGATCACTGGCTAAAGTAATACCAGCATCTAAGTCTGTTCTTGGCCCATTTGTTTCTATATTATCAATTGCAGAACTTAATTCAGAAGAGTCTGCACTTAAGCCTGATACAATATTAGCATCTGCAAGAGTTGCTTCCTGAGAAATATCTGTAGAATCTGAAGGATTATAATAACTAGAGAAACTAACAATTCCTATTTGTAAGTCCTCATTATTTTCTAATAAACTAGAAACTAAAGTTTTTGCGGATTCAAATATTAAATCTTTTCTAGTTGTTGTTTTAGCTTCATCAACTGCTTCATTCATACTATTTGAATTATCAAGTACTAACATAAGTTCTCCAGTTGGTTTTGCTTCAGCTTCATTATTAACTACCTGTAATTGAATAGTAATTTCTTTATTTGCTAAATCTTTTTCAATTAGCCTTTTTTCAAAATAAGCGTTGTCACCAAGTTCTATTGTACAAACAGGTTCTTCTACAACTTCCATTTGAACTGTACTGTATGAAGCCATAGAAATATTTGCAATCAATATTAATATCAAAAATAGTACTATAAAAATCGTTTTCTTCATATAAAATCCTCTCCTTAATATATTATTTGCATACATTACATATTTTATCACAAATAAAAAAATAAACAAGATTTTATAGGAAAAATTTACAATTGTAATAGAATTGTAAAGAAAAAATATAAAATACTTGAATTATTATAAAATATATGTTAAAATATAAAAGTGTGATAAATATTAAAACCAATTAAAAAGCAAAGTATATATATTATAAAAATGCACAAGAGAAAAATGGTCATAGGCTGAAAGCCATTTAGCATGAATATATAGAAATTTCACTTTTTAGGTCTTTTCTTGAAATAATAGTAGGGAAAAGCGGTTGAACCGTTAAAACTTTAATTGAGGTTAGTTAATAATAAAACTAATAAAATTAGGTGGTACCACGAATGAATAACCATTTCGTCCTAAAAAGTAGGATTGAAATGGTTTTTTTGATGATGAATTTTAAATAAAATTTTATCAAGGATGTGTTTATATGTTAAAACAAAGAGTAGTAGAGAATTATTTTGATTCAAAAATTTATAGTAATCAAGAAATAATACAAAGTATTGAAGAAACTAAAAAAGAATATTCTAAAAAAATAGTAGATGTAGATATCAATTTAAATGAATTTGGAGTTTATGTAGTTACTTACTATTTTAAAAATCAAGACAATATTTTTCAAAAAATATTTATAAAAATAAAACAAAGAAAGAGGAAAAACAAAACTGTATTATTACAGGAAAAAAGTTTAGAACGTGAGAAAATGACAAGAGAAGAAAGAAAACAAGAAAAGGTAAGAAAAAGAATGGAAAAATATTCAGGTAATAAATATGGGGTATATAAGCAAACAAGAACATTTAAACCATATTAAAATATATAAATATAAAATAAAGGAAAAAGGAGAAGAGAACATGAAAGAAGAAATTGCAAAAATCAAAGAAAATTCCATAAAAGAAATGGAAAATTGTAAGAATCTAAAAACTCTAGATGAAGTAAGAGTAAAGTATTTAGGTAAAAAAGGAGAGTTGACCTCAGTTTTAAGAGGAATGGGAAAATTAAATCCAGAAGAAAGACCTATTATAGGAAGTCTAGTAAATGAAGTTAGAGATGAATTAAATTCCTTATTAGAAGAAAAAGAGAAAGAGCTAAAGAAAGAAGAATTACAAAAAAAATTAGAAATAGAAAGTATAGATGTTACAGAGCCAAGTAAAAAGATAGCTTTAGGTTCACTTCATCCAATAACACAAATAATAGAAGAAGTAGAAGAAATTTTCTTAGGAATGGGGTATGAAATTGCAGATGGTCCAGAGGTGGAAAAAGCTACATATAATTTTGATAAATTAAATACACCACCAGACCATCCAGCAAGAGATGTTCAAGATACTTTCTACATTACTGATGATATAGTATTAAGAAGTCAAACATCACCAGTACAAGCAAGAGTAATGGAAACAAAGAAACCACCAATTAAAATAATTTGCCCAGGTGCAGTTTATCGTTCAGATAGTGTAGACGCAACACATTCACCAGTGTTCCACCAAATAGAAGGACTTGTTGTAGATAAGCATATTTCAATGACAGACTTAAAAGGAACATTAGAAATGTTTGCTAAAAAATGTTTAGGAGAAAATACTAAAATACGTTTTAGACCACATCATTTTCCATTTACAGAACCAAGTGCAGAAGCAGATGTTTCATGCTTCGTATGTGGAGGAAAAGGTTGCAAGGTTTGTAAAGGAGAAGGTTGGATAGAACTTTTAGGATGTGGAATGGTTCATCCAAATGTGTTTAAAAATTGTGGAATAGATCCAGATGAATATACAGGTTTTGCATTTGGATTTGGTGTAGAAAGAATTGCAATGGCAAAATTCGGAATAGAAGACATGAGATTATTATTTGAGAATGATGCAAGATTCTTAAAACAATTTTAGACTAAGATTAGTCAAGTAAAATTATTATAAGATAAATTATAAATATAAGTTATAAATAATAGAGGATAAATGGTCAAAAATTTGATATTTATGAAGGAGTGTTGATAAAGTGGGACTTTTTAGTAAAAAGCCAAAGAAGAATAAATTATATACATTACAAGAAGCGATGAGCTTTGTAAGTGAAAATGGAGGATATTCAGTAATTCAAGAGCAGGAAGGATATAGAATAATTCCAGATAGAGTAGCAAATGAGCATATTGATAAATATAAAAGTCAAATAAGACAAAGAGATGTTTTTACTCGTGGATTACAAACAGGATATACTCCAACTCAAAATGAAAATAGTGAAAATTCAAATTATAGACATAGATATGGTTATCATGAAGAAGAAAGATAAAAGAAAGGAAGAAAATAAGAAATGAAAGCAAGTGTGGAATGGTTAAAAGAATATAGTGATATAGATGTTGATTGTAAGAAGTTAGGAGATATTCTTACAATGACAGGTTCAAAAGTTGAAGAGATTATAGAAAAAGGAAATGATATAAAAAATGTTGTGGTTGGAAAAATATTAGAAATAAAGAAACATCCAAATGCAGATAAATTAGTTGTAACTAAAGTAGACGTTGGAACTGAGAAAATACAGATAGTAACAGGTGCTAAAAATATCAAAGAAAATGATATAGTTCCAATTGCAAAAGATGGAGCAGAACTTCCAGGAGAAAAGAAAATTGTAAAAAGTCCTTTAAGAGGAGTTGAATCTTGTGGAATGATGTGTTCTGTAGGAGAGCTTGGATTAGATATTAAAGATTATCCAAATCAAATAGAAGATGGAATAATGATACTTCCAGAATCTTATGAAAAAGATTTAGGAAAAGATATAGTAGATGTATTAAATTTAAAAGAAGATATAATTGATTTTGAAATAACACCTAATAGACCTGATTGTTTATCAATTGAAGGGTTAGGAAGAGAAACAGCAGCTTCACTTGGAAAAGAATTTAAGAATCCAAGAAAGAATTTAGATGAATTAAAAGTAGAAGATAAGAAGGATATAGAAGGACTAAAAGTAGATATTACAGCTCCAGATTTATGTTATAGATATATTGCAAGAGTTGTTAAAAACGTTAAAATTGGACCATCACCAGAATGGATGGTAAGAAGATTAAAAGCATGTGGTGTTAGAAGTATTAATAATATAGTAGATATAACAAACTATGTAATGTTAGAACTTGGTCAGCCAATGCATGCATTTGATATTAATTCTATTGAAGGAAAACATATTACAGTAAGAAGAGCAAAAAATGGTGAAAAGATTACAACACTAGATGGAATAGAAAGAGAGTTAAATGAAGATAATCTAGTTATAGCAGATGAGAAAAAAGCTGTTGCAATAGCAGGAGTAATGGGGGGACAAAACTCAGAAATAGAAGAAGGAACTCAAACTGTAGTATTTGAATCAGCAGTATTCTATGGAGGAAGTGTAAGAAAAACAGCAAAGAAAGTAGGATTAAGAACAGAAGCTTCTTCTAGATATGAAAAAGGATTATCATCAGAAAACGCATTAAGAGCAGTAAATAGAGCAGTAGAATTAGTGGTAGAATTGGGTGCAGGAGAAGAAGTAGAAGGAAAAGTTGATGTATATCCTACTAAACAAAAACTAAACAAAATAAAATTAGATGTAGATAGAATAAATGATTTACTTGGAACTAATATCCCAGAACAAGAAATGGTAGATATATTAAAAAGATTAGATATAAAAGTAGAAAATGGATTTGCAATTGCCCCATATTTTAGAATGGATTTAGAATTTGTAGCAGATATAGCAGAAGAAATTGCTAGATTCTATGGATATGATAAATTAGAAACAACTTTAATAAAAGCAGAGGCAACATTAGGTGTAAGAACAAAAGAACAAAAAATAGAAAAGAAAATAGAAGATGTATTAGTAAATAATGGACTTTCAGAAATTTATACATATGGATTTTTTGGAGAAAAAGATTTAGAAAAATCAAAAATTCGTAAAGAATTAATAGATAATGCGATAGAGATTTCAAATCCTCTAAGTGATGAATATAAGTTAATGAGACCAACAACTATTCCAAGTATGATGCAAACACTTGCTTTAAATAACAACAAGAAAAATCAAAATGTTAAATTATTTGATATTTCAAGAAATTATAGAAATATAAATGGAGAAGTAGAAAAAGGAGAAATTCCATTACAAGAAAATATTTTAACAATAGGAATGTATGGAGATGACGTTGATTTCTACACATTAAAAGGGTTAATAGAAAATGTATTAGAAGCTTCCAATGTAAATCATTATGATATAGTAAAAGAAAAAGAAAATAGTTCATATCATCCGGGAAGATGTGCTAATATAAAAGTAGGTTTAGATGTAATTGCAACAATAGGAGAAGTACATCCAGAAGTTTTAATGAATTATGATATAAATAAAAGATGTTATTTAGCAGAACTTAATATAACAAAAGTAGTTAAGTATTCTAAACAAAATAAAAAATATCAGGAAGTACCAAAATTTCCAGCAGTAGAAAGAGATATTGCAATTGTGGTAGATGAAGATGCAGAAGTAGGCGCAATTGAACAATCAATTACAAAGAAATCCAAAAGATTGTTAAAAGGTAAGAAAGGATTAGAAGAAATAAAATTATTTGATATTTATAGAGATGAAAAAATAGGAAAGGGTAAAAAGAGTATTGCTTATAGTTTAATATTTAGAGATAAAACAAAGAGTATGTCAGATGACGAAATTAATCCTGTAATGGAAGAAATTACAAAAGAGTTAGAAGACAAATTTGGAGCAACTTTGAGAAAATAAAAGGGAGAAAATTTTAATGATAATAGCGTGGGCGATATGTATTATATCGTTATTTGACTGAAGATGAAAAGATTATAATGGATATATAAATAATAAAAATTCTAATTAATTTTTATAAAAAATATAGACAAATGGAAAAATATATAATAAAATATCAGTAAATATAATAAATTATTTGAAACAAAGGAGAAGATAATATGGAAGAAACAAAAAAAGAGGATGAAGTAAAGGAAGAAAAAACAAGCGAGATGAAAAAAGTTACAAAATCAAAGCTAAGTCCAGCAGCTACAGTAATACTTACAATAGTAGCAGCATTAGGAATAATTGTTTTAGTAACAGTAATGTATGGTATAATTATGGCTTTATAATATTTTTAAAAGATATGTTATATATATTTATAACATATCTTTTTTGATAATGAAAACCCACTGTTTTACAGGGGCCTAAAAGCTTCTAGTTATGAGTAGACAAAACTAGTTTAGTAGATAGTGCTTGGAATTGCAAATATTATATAGTATTTTCACCTCAAATATAGAAAAATGGCGATATATGGAAAAATAACAGAAATATAGGAATAATATTAAGGAAATAGAAGGGTATCAAGATAATAGAAGTGGAACTATGTCCAGACTATGTGCATATGTTAGTTAGTATACCACCGAAATATAGTGTATCAAGTGTAATGGATATCTAAAAGGAAAGAGTAGCTTAATGATATTTGATAGACATGCAAACTTAAAGTATAAATATGGAAATAGGCACTTTTGGTGTAAAGGCTATTATGCAGATACAGTAGGTAAAAATAAATGCGGTTGGAGAAAACATTCAGTAGTACTTAAGCCCAGAAGTGCCAGTAGAAAAGTCTTCTAGACTAAGAGTAAATCACTAGTTTTACTGGTGATTATGATTTCTTATATTGTAAATTAGGTGAGAATATGAGATTTTTAGAATATGATAGAGAATCAGCAATAGAATATGCCAAGAAGTGGGCATATAAGAGAAATAATAAGTATTATAATTTTGATAATGTAGGTGGAGATTGTACCAATTTTATATCACAATGTATATATGCAGGTTCAAAAGTTATGAACTATAAGAAAGATTTAGGTTGGTATTATATAAATGGTAATAATAAATCTCCATCATGGACAGGAGTAGAATATTTATATAATTTTTTAGTGAATAATAAAGAAAAAGGACCTTTTGGTAAAAAGGTTGTCCAGGAAAAAATAGAACTTGGAGATATTGCACAACTTTCTTTTGATGGAATAAAATATGTTCATAGTTTAATAATAACAACAATTAAAAATTTATATGATTTATCAGAAATAAAGATAGCATCACATACATTTGATAGCTATGATAAGCCTATATCGGAATATATCTATAAAAAGATTAGATTTATACATATTGAAGGGGTAAGAAAATAATGAGAAATGGTTTCTTGTTATTTTCTTTTTCTTAATTAAAAATTAATAATTCCTCTATTTTTTATTAATAAAATCTGTGTTATACTATTAGTGTAGGAAATAAAAGGTTTTAGGAGGTTTGGGAATGTATAACATATTAGTAGTAGATGATGATAAAGAAATAGTAGGAGCAATAGAAATTTATTTAAAGAAAGAAGGATATAATATCTTAAAAGCTTATAATGGAGAAGAAGCTTTGGATATAGTTAATAATAATGATATTCATTTAATAATACTAGATATAATGATGCCTAAAAAAGATGGGTTAGAAACACTAGAAGAAATAAGAAAAGATAAAACAATACCAGTAATATTATTATCAGCAAAATCAGAGGACTACGATAAAATAGGTGGATTAAATTCAGGTGCGGATGATTATATAACAAAACCATTTAATCCATTAGAATTAATTGCAAGAGTAAATTCGTCTTTAAGAAGATATGTAAGTTTTGGGTCACTAAAAAAAGAAGAAGAAAGTAATAAAAAGATATATAAAACAGGAGGACTAGAAGTTGATGATGAAACTAAAAAAGTATTAGTTGATGGAAAAGAAGTAAAACTAACAGCAACAGAATTTAATATATTAAAATTTTTACTTGCAAATAAGGGAAAAGTATACTCAATACCACAAATTTATGAAAATGTTTGGAATGAAGAAGGATTTGGTGCAGAAAATATAATAGCAGTACATATACGTCATATTAGAGAAAAGATAGAAATAAATCCAAAAGAGCCAAGATATTTAAAAGTAATTTGGGGAGTTGGATATAAAATAGAAGATCAAAAATAAGGAGGCGATAGCATGGAAAATTTAAGAACATCAAAAATATTAAAATTTGTATCATATATATTATTTCCGATATTTGTTTTACTTATTGGACTTAGTATATTTCATTTAGCGTTTTTAGATGAGTATGGAAATACTGGAGCAACTGAATTTATAGATACAGAAATGTTTGCAAGTGAATATGTTTATTATGTAACCGATAGTGTAGAAAATGCTTATAATCAAAAGAATGGTAACTCAAGAATGTTTATGCAGTTAGAAGATGTAAATGGAAATGAAATTTACTATTTGGATAGAGATTATATGTATAGTTATTATAATGGAATAAATGAATATATTGATTTTATTATAATAGATAATGAGACAAATACAGTTTACACAAACATGAAAAGTAGTGATTATAATAGTGAAATAGAAAACATGAATAACTCAACTAAATATTGGAACTATGATAATGGAAATATTGAGACTAATATGGATTATATAAATAGTGACAATATAAGATATAATTCATCATATCAATATTTTGTAATAGATGATTTGAATGGTGAAGAAAGTTCAACTTATGCAGTAGATAGAGCAATTACAGGATATACAATATATAGTAGATATAATCCGGATAGAACAGGAGGTTTGACAAATTATAAAATAGTAGAAGGAATATATGAATTTTGCCTAAATAATCCAAATATATCATTATATATTTTGCCAATTAGCGTAATATTTACATTTGCAATAGCAATATATTTATGTTGGGCAATAGGACATGAAAAAGGAAAAGATGAGATCGAATTAGGTTATATAGATAAGGTACCTTATGAAATATTATTTTTAACTTGGGCAGTTTTACTTACAATACTTGTATCAGTTGCAGTACAATGTCTTAATGTTGCAAACTATATTACATTGATATTTGCTTTTGTTTTATATTTCATATGTTATATAATATGTGCTATAACGGCAGTATCAACAATAAAAAGATTAAAGGCAAGAAAATTTATAAAAAGCTTTCTAACATATAAGGTAGGAAAATGGTGTTTTGATAAGTTAAAAAAATTATTTGATACATTAGATGAGAAAACTACTGAAAATAAAAGATTATTTTGGTATTATTTATTATTTATAATTGTAAGTGTATTGCTTGCATGCTTGTTCTATACAGGAATAGCAATAATATTGTTAATTGGATTTTGGGTATGGTCATATTATAAATTGAAAAAATATATAATAGGCCAAGATAAAATAAAAAATGCTTTAAAAGACATTTATGAAGGAAAAAATGATGTTAGGTTAAATGAAGAAGAATTAACAGGAGTTTTAAAAGAAATGTCTGTATATGTAAATGATATATCAAGTGGATTCTCAAATGCTATTCAAGAAAGTTTAAAATCAGAAAGATTAAAAACAGAATTAATAACAAATGTATCACATGATATAAAAACACCACTAACTTCAATAATAAACTATGTTGATTTATTAAAGAAGGAAAACATTCAAGATGAAAAAGTAAAAGAATATATAAAAATATTAGACCAAAAATCACAAAGATTAAAAAAATTAACAGAAGATTTAGTAGAAGCATCTAAAGTATCTTCAGGAAACGTAAAACTAAATATTGAAAGCATAAATATAAAGGAATTATTTAATCAGACAATAGGAGAATTTAAAGATAGATTTGAGGCTAAAGACTTAAAAATAGAAGTTCAAATGCCAAGTGAAGACATAAAAATAAAAGCAGATAGTAGATATCTTTATAGAATAATAGAAAATCTATTTAGTAATATTACAAAATATGCATTAGATTCTTCTAGAGTATATATAGATGTAGTAGAAAATGATAAAGAGAAAGATAGTGGAAATAATAAGTATGTAAATATTAGTATAAAAAACATTTCAAAAGACAAACTAAATATTAGCGCAGATGAGCTAATGCAAAGATTTGTTAGAGGAGATAGATCTAGATACACAGAAGGAAGCGGTTTAGGACTTTCAATAGCAAAAAGTCTAACAGAACTTCAAGGAGGAAAATTTGAAATAATAATAGATGGTGATTTATTTAAAGTAGAAATAGATTGGCCTGAGATATAAAGAATGTCTAATAGGGACGTTTTCAAATGGTACAAAATATCCAAAAGGAACGTCCTTAATTGATATTTGTGTTAATTAAATGTGAAAATTTGTAAATGAATATTGTAAGTGAAAAAATGGTGTGATAAAATAAAAAAGAAGATTACAAATGGAGGTATGAACATGCGTAAAATGCTTATAATTATAGGAGTTTTAGTTGTTATTTTTGTACGGAATGGTAATATATAGAAATGTAAGGGTACAAAATAATGAAAGCAATAATGTAAGCATTGAAGAAATACAAAAGATAGAAGAAAAAATATTAAGTGTATATATGTGGGAAGAAGTAACAGGAGAAGCTTTACCAGAATTTCAAGATATAAATGATGCAGATGAAAAATGGATATGGGAAGTTGTGAAAAACAACCTAGAAAATTATGAGGTTACATATGATGAAATTGAAGAAGAAGCAAAATTAATATTTGGAGAAAATTTTAATAAAGAATTTCCTAAAGAAGGAAATAGTAGTTTTGAATATAATAGTGAGACTGATAAATATATAGCAACTGAAGTAGAATTTGACCAAGAAGAAGATTCTTTTTTATTAGATAATATAATTAAAACAGAAACAGGATATGAAGTAGAAATTATAGAGTATTTAGAAGATTATTCTGAAGAAGAAAGTGTTATTGTTAGAAATACAAATGATGAAGAAATAGGGCGAGTATCAATTAGTGAAAGTGAAACAAATATGCAAGATATTGTAAAAAATAATAAGGATAGATTTACTAAAAAGAAAGTGTATTTAGTACAAGAAAATGATAATTTGAATTTACAAAAAGTTGAAGGAATGTAAAAAATGTTAGAAAAGTTAAAACAATGTGAAATTTGCCCACATAAATGTGGTATAAATAGAACGGAAGGAAAAATAGGAAGATGTAAGGCAAGTGACAAAATAAAAATAGCACTTTATAGGGCACATAATTTTGAAGAACCATGTATTAGTGGAACTAAAGGTTCAGGAACAGTATTTTTTTCAAACTGTAATTTAAATTGTATATTTTGCCAGAACTATGAGATTAGCCAAAAGGGAAGAGGAAAAGAAATAACAATAGAAGAATTAGCAGATATTTTCTTAAAGCAACAAGAAAAAGGTGTAGAAAATATAAATTTAGTAACTCCAACTAGTTATGTAGTTCAAATAATAGAAGCGATAAAAATTGCAAGAAAGAATGGATTAAGAATTCCAATTGTATATAATACAAATGGTTATGAAAAAGTTGATACTATAAAAATGTTAGATGGCTATGTTGATGTTTACTTGCCTGATTTAAAATATGCAGATGACGAACTTGGAAAAAAATGCTCAAGAGTGGAAAAATATTTTGAAATTGCCACAAAAGCAATATTAGAGATGCAAAAACAGGTAGGAAAAACTCAAATAAATGAAAATGGAATAATGAAAAAAGGTATAATTGTTAGACATTTAGTATTACCAGGCAATATAGAAAATAGTAAAAAGGTTTTAAAATGGTTAAAGGAACATATAAATGAAGAAAATTATGTAAGTGTTATGGCACAGTATTTTCCAACATATTTAGTAAAGGAAAAAGAAGAATATAGAGATTTAAATAGAAAGCTTACAAAAGAAGAGTGGAGAAACATAGAAAATTTTATAGACGAACTGGATTTTAAGAATGGTTACATACAGGAATTAGGAGAACATGAGGAAGAATATGTTCCAAAGTGGTGGTGATTTGTCGAATTTGGTCGAACGAAAATGATTGAATTATATTACAGTTAGTGGTATAATTCAATCATTATTTTTTATTATATTTTTTCTTAAATTTTAAATTCAAAATTTAATTCTAAATTATTCAAGTAAAATTAAAAAGCTTATAAGAAGGAAGGTGATATGTTGAAGTTTATTGACTTAGAAAAGATATTGCTTAATGACGGATGGTATAAATATAAAGTAACAGGAGGACATTATCAATATAAAAATAGAATTAAGCCAGGAAAGATAACAATATCAAGACATTGCAAGGAAATAAAAAGAAGTACAGTACATTCTATTTTAAAACAAGCAAAAATAAAAAAATAATTTATAATTTATTTATAAATTTTGTAGAATTTTATAAAACCTTATGATATACTTTTAAATGGTTTTAAAGGAATATTGTAAAGGAATGTGATGACTATGGATAAATACGATTTAATTGTTGTAGGAATGGGACCTAGTTCAATATTTTTAGCGTATGAATTAATTATAAAGAATAAGGCTAAAAATGTAGTGCTAATAGATGAAGGAAAACCAGTAGAGAAACGTTATTGTCCTGTAGAGAAAAAAGGAGAATGTATGAGATGTAAGCCATATTGTAATATAACAAGTGGATTTTCAGGGGCAGGAGCATTTTCTGATGGTAAACTTTCTCTATATAATAAAGAAGATGATGATATTTATGTAGGAGGAAACTTACATAAATATATAGGAGTAGAAAAAACTAAAAAGTTAATTGATTATGCAGATAGTGTGTATCTAAAATTTGGTGCAGATAAACATCTAGAAGGTACAGAACATAAAGATGAAGTTAACAAATTAAAGAAAAAAGCACAAAAAGAAGATATTAATTTAATAGGTATTCCTATAAGACATTTAGGAACTGAGAAAAGCCATGAAATATATAAGAAAATTCAAGATTTCTTAGAAGAAAACAATATAAATATGATGTATGAGACAGTTGTAGAGGATTTAATAATAGAAGATGGACAAGTAAAAGGTGTAAAAATAAGAAATGCAAATAATTCTAAAGAAGAAAAAGAACTTTATGCTAAAAAAGTTGTATTAGCTGTAGGAAGAAAAGGTGCCGATTGGTTATCTCAAATGTGTGAAGTTCACAATATAAAAACAGAACCAGGAGCAGTGGATATTGGTGTAAGGTATGAGCTTAAAGATGAAGTTATGAAAGATGTAAATAAGTATTTATATGAAGGAAAATTTATTGGAAGACCATATCCATTTAGAGACAAAGTTAGAACATTTTGTCAAAATCCTAGTGGATTTGTTTCAGAAGAAGTTTATGATGATAATTTATCATTAGTAAATGGACATTCATATAAAGATAAAAAAAGTACAAATACCAATTTAGCAATACTTGTGTCACACAATTTTAGAGACCCATTTAATAAACCAATTGAATATGGAAAAAATGTTGCTAAAAATTTGAATGAATTAGGAAATGGTGCAATACTTGTTCAACGTTTAGGAGATATACAAAGAGGAAAACGTACATGGCAAAAAGAATTAGATACAAATGAAGTAGTACCAACATTAAAATCAGCAGTACCTGGAGATATTACTTTTGCAATAGGATATAGAACGATGACAGATATTTTAATGTTTATAAATGCTATGGATAAGGTAATAGAAGGTTTTGCAGATCCTCATAATTTACTTTATGCACCTGAAATTAAATTCTATAGCAATAAAGTTTTCATAGATGAAAATTTTGAAACTAGTATAAAAGACTTATATTGCATAGGAGATGGTGGAGGAATGACAAGAGGTCTTATGATGGCATCAGCAGCCGGAGTACAAATGGCAAGAAATTTGGTAGAATTAGATGAAAAGGGAGGAAATTAAAATGACTGAGGCAGATAAAAATTTTATTGATACTTGCAAAGAAATCTTAGAGTATGGATATTCTTCAGAAGGAACTAATGTACGTACAAGATGGGAAGATGGAACAGAAGCTAATTATATTTCAATTGTAGGAGTTAGTAATAAATATGATGTTGGAAAAGAATTTCCAATGATAACACTTAGAAATAATTCAAAAACAGTATATAAAGCAATTGATGAAATATTATGGATTTGGCAAAAGAAATCAAATGATGTTAAAGATTTAAACTCACATATATGGGATCAATGGATAGATGAAAATGGAACTATTGGAAAAGCTTATGGTTATCAATTGAGTAAGAAATATGAGTTTAGAACAAAAGAAGGAATAAAAGAGATGGACCAAGTTGATTATGTGCTTTACTTATTAAAAAATGATCCATCTAGCCGTAGAATTATGACAAATTTATTTAATCATGAG
Source organism: uncultured Clostridia bacterium (assembly GCA_944392605.1). Lineage (GTDB taxonomy): Bacteria > Bacillota > Clostridia > TANB77 > CAG-508 > CAG-269. Next base: position 20,235 of record CALXXE010000012.1, read on the forward strand.
GAATTAAAAGATATGCGATTAGAACCATGTGCATATGGTACACAATGGCTAGTTAAAGAAGGAAAATTACATTTAATATTAAATCAACGTTCACAAGATATGTTAACAGCAAATGGATGGAATCTAATGCAATATGCAGCACTTCAATATATGTTTGCTAAAGTTTCAGGTTTAGAAGTTGGGACTTTAACACATAATATTGGAGATTGTCATATATATGATAGACACATTCCTTTAGTAAAAAAATTAATAGAAGAAGCAAAACCAATAGATGTTTGCCCAAAATTAGTGATAAATAATGATACAAAAGATTTTTATAGTTTCAAAGTAGAAGATTTTGAAATACAAGGATATGATTATCAAAAAGAAGTAAAAATTGGTAAAATACCAGTAGCAGAATAGGAGGAAGATTAATGCTTAGTATAATAGTAGCAAAAGGGAAAAATAATATAATAGGAAAAGATAATGAAATGGTTTGGCATTTGCCAGAAGATTTAAAACATTTTAAAAATTTAACAACAGGTCATACTATAATCATGGGAAGGAAGACTTTTGAATCTTTAGGAAAAACACTTCCTAATAGAAAACATATAATATTTAGTCAAAATCCAGATTTTAAGGTGAATGATGAAAATGTAGAAGTAGTTCATTCATTACTTCAAATTCAAGATTTAATAGAAGGAAAAGAAGAAGCTTTTGTAATAGGTGGAGCAATGATTTATAATTTCCTTATGCCAAATGTAAAGAAAATGTATGTTACAGAAATAGAAAAAGATTTTGAGGGAGATACATTCTTCCCAATAATAGATAGTGAAGTTTGGAAAGAAACTAGTAGAGAAAAGGGAATAAAAAATGAAGAAAACAACTTAGATTATTATTTTGTAACTTATGAAAGAATTAAATAAATAGTTTAAAAAAATAGGGCTTTTATAGCCTTATTTTTTTCGCTAATAATAATATAAAAATCTATTTTGGTTAAACTATATTTTAGGAGGAAAATATGTTTAAACCAAAAGTTATTTATTATGAGAAAGATATAGTAAATTATGAACTCGGAAAAGAGTTGATGGAAAAATATAAAGAAGTTCCTAAGATAGAAATAGAGAATCATAACAATATTGAGGAAATGAGAAAAAAATCAAATAAAGAATTTATAGATATGAAAAGAAACTTGATAATAGGAATTAGAAAAACGCATAAATTTGTAGAAAATCATAAAACATCAGATTATTTAGTTCCATATACTTCATCTGGTTGTACAGCAGCTTGTATGTATTGCTATTTGGTTTGTAATTATAATAAATGTAGTTATTTAAGATTATTTGTAAATAGAGAGCAAATGTTAGATAAAATAATAAAAACATCTGAGAAATCTGAAAAAGAATTAACATTTGAAATTGGAAGTAATAGTGATTTAGTTTTAGAAAACAGCATTACTAAAAATTTAGTATGGACAATAGAAAATTTTAAAGATACTAAAAAAGGAAGACTTACTTTTCCAACTAAGTTTGATATGGTAGATGATATTTTAGTTTTAAATCATAAAGGTAAAGTTACTGTTAGAATGAGTGTTAACCCTGACTATATTATAAATAGAGTTGAGTTTGGAACTTCTAGGTTAGATGCTAGGATAAATGCCATAAACAAACTAAAAGAAGCAGGATATAATGTGGGAATATTAATTGCGCCAGTAATAATGGTTGAAAATTGGAAAGAGCTATATTTAGAACTAATTAAAATATTAGATAGTAAATTGTCTAAAAAGGCAAAGAAAGATGCTTTTTTTGAAATAATTTTTATGACTTATAGTTACGTTCATACTAAAATAAATGAAGAGGCTTTTTCAAATGCAATTAATTTGTATAATAAAGATATAATGAGAGGTGGAGGAAGGGGAAAGTATAGATATAAGGAAGAATATAAAAAAGATGGAGAGATGTTTTTTAGAAAACAAATGAACAAGTATTTTCCTAATAATAAAATAGAATATATAGTATAAGTCTACGGTGAAAAGGTAGACTTTTTGATTTTTTTGTTCACAAAAGATTTACACAAAAATATATTTAAAATGAAATAAAAAGCTTTTAAAAAAATTGAGTATATGGTATAATTTTGTATATAAAATACCTTAAAATAAGAGGTGATAAACATGTCTTATATAGAGTTTAGAAATGTTAATAAAGTATATGAAATGGGAGAAATAAAAATAAATGCACTAAATAATACTAATTTTCAAATAGAAAAAGGAGAATTAGTTGTAATAGTGGGACCATCAGGAGCAGGAAAGACAACGGCCTTAAATATTTTAGGTGGAATGGATACAGCAACATCAGGAAGAGTAATAGTTGATGGAAAAGAAGTAACGAAATTAAAGAACAAAGAATTAATAGGGTATAGAAGAGATGATATAGGATTTGTATTTCAATTTTATAATTTAGTTCAAAATTTAACAGCAAGAGAAAATGTAGAACTTGCAACTCAAATTTGTAAAAAATCTTTAAATCCAGAACGAGTCCTAGAACAAGTAGGGCTAAAAGATAGAATGAATAATTTTCCTTCACAGTTATCAGGAGGAGAGCAACAGAGAGTTGCAATAGCAAGGGCAATAGCAAAAAATCCTAAGTTATTATTATGTGATGAACCAACAGGAGCATTAGACTATAAGACAGGAAAACAAATATTAAAATTATTACAAGACACAGCAAGAAAAGAAAACATGACGGTATTAATAATAACTCATAATGGAGCATTAGCACCTATGGCGGATAAGGTAATACATTTTAAAAATGGAACAGCAGAAAAAATAGAAATAAATGAAAATCCAAAACCAGTAGAAGAAATAGAATGGTAACAAGATGTGTCCCAAATCGTCGGAAAAGGAACATTAGGGACGTTTCATAATGTCGATTTTCCGACAAAAGGAAACGTTCCCAATTGTATAGGAGGTGAAGCATATGAAAAAGGCACTTATGAAAGATAGTGTTAAAGAAATAAAAAATACCTATAAAAGATTTTTATCAATACTACTTATGGCTTTTTTAGGTGTTGGTTTCTTTGCGGGAATTAGAGCAACTTCACCTGATATGGTAGATACTATTGATAAGTATTATGATAGTCAAAACGTTTACGATATACAAGTCATGTCTACTTTAGGATTAACAGAAGATGATTTAAATGAAATTTCAAGGATAGAAAATGTAGATAAAGTTATTGGAACATATGAGACAGATGGAAAGATAGAAATAGATAATACTGAACAAATTATTAAAGTAATGTGTATAGAAGATGTTAACAAACCGAAATTATTAGAAGGAAAATTGCCGGAAAATAGCGATGAATGTGTGGTTGAACCTAATTTTTTAATACAAAATAATAAAAAGATAGGAGATATAATAGATGTTGAGATAGAAAAGACTGAAAATAATGATGGGAAAGAAATAGAATATTTAGTTAATAAAGAAATGAAAATTGTTGGAACTGTTAGAAGCCCGCTTTATATTTCAAGAGACAGAGGAAGTAGTACATTAGGTTCAGGAAAAGTAGATTATTATATATACATAAATAAAGATAATATAAATGCAAAAGATATATATACAAATATATATGTAAAACTAAAAGGCTCAAATGAGTATAAAACTTCAAGTGATGAATATAAAGAACTAGTTAGTGATACAAAAAGTAAGATAGAAGACATAAAAGATGAAAGAGAAGAGGCTAGACAAGATGAATTAATTAATACAGCAACTTCTAAACTAGAAGAGGCAGAAACAGAATTTAATGATAAAAAAGCAGAAGCTGAAGAAGAGATTTCAAATGCTGAAGCTGAGATAGAAGATGGTAAAAAGCAAATAGAAGATGGAGAAGCACAAATTGCTGAAAATGAGAAAAAAGCAAATGAGGAATTTGCAAGTGCTGAAAAACAGATAGAAGATGCAAAAGCTGAGATAAGTAAAAATGAAGAAACTTTAAATGAACAAGAGCAACAGGCCAATGAACAATTCAAAGCTTTAGAAGAACAAAAGGCAGGATTACAAAGTAATTTAGATACAGTAAATAGTGCATTAAATACAGCAAATGAAACATATAATGGAATTCTAGAAGCTTTAAAAGATCCCAATATTGATAGTGGAAGTTTAGAATCTTTACAAGGACAAAAGACAGCTTGTGAGCAACAGATAGCGAAATTGGAAGCAAGTAAGAGTTCTCTTGTGGCAGGAATAACCGAGATAGATAATGGAATTACATCAGGAAGACAAAAAATTGAAAATGGAAAAGCTGCGATAGAGGTGGCTAAAAAAGAAATTGAAGAGCAGGAAAGTAGTTATCAAAGTACAAAAAGTTATACTCTTGCACAAATACAAGACGCAAAAGATGAATTAGAAGCATCAAGAGTAGAATTAGAAAATGGAGAACAAGAATTAAATGAACAAAAAGCAGAAGTACAAAAACAACTAGATGATGCAGAAGCAGAATTAATTGATGCAAGAGACGAAATAGCAAAGATTGAAAAACCAACATGGTATGTCTTAGATAGAGAACAAAATAGTGGATATGCAAGTTTTATCCAAGATACAGAAAGTATTGAAAATATAGGGCAGGTTTTCCCAATTGTATTTTTCATAGTTGCAACATTAATATCTTTAACATCAATGACTAGAATGGTAGAAGAACAACGTACACAAATAGGAACTCTTAAAGCATTAGGATATAATAAGTTTCAAATTGCTAGTAAATATGTAATTTATGCAAGTCTTGCTTCTGTAATTGGTGGAATACTAGGAATGTGTGTTGGATTTGTATTACTTCCTAAGATAATATGGATGATGTATTCTATGATGTATGAAATAGGGGATATTTCGTTAAGTTTTAACTTACAATTCGCAAGTATTGGGCTTGGTTTAATATTTGTTTGTATAGTAGGTGCAACTATATATGCAGTTACTAGAGAGTTAAGACAAACACCAGCAATACTTATGAGACCAAAAGCTCCTAAGATAGGAAAAAGAGTTTTATTAGAAAAAATTCCATTTATTTGGAAAAGACTTAGCTTTTCACGAAAAGTAACAGTTAGAAATATATTTAGATATAAGAAAAGATTCTTAATGACAATAATAGGAATTATGGGATGTACGGCTTTAATACTTACAGGATTTGGATTAAGAGATTCAATTAGTAGAATAATGCCTGACCAATATGAACATGTATTTAATTATGATATGCAGATAAGCCTAAAAAGCGGACTAGAAGAAAATCAAATAGAAGAATTGAAAAGTAATCTAGAACATAAAGATGAAATAACAAATACTTTAGAAACTTACATGACATCTTTAACTGCAATAAAAAACGGGGTTGAAGAAGATGTGCAAGTAATAGTTCCAAAAGAAAAAGATTCTTTAGAAGGAACAATAAATTTGGTAGATATAGAAACAAAAGAAAAGGTAACATTAAATGATAATGAAATTTGTTTAACAGATAAAGCAGCGGAGTTATTAGGTGTAAAAGTAGGAGATACAATTATTTTACAAGATAGTGATGGAAATGAAAAAGAAGTAACAATTTCAAATGTTGTAGAAAATTATGTTTATCACTATGTTTATATGTCAAAAGATTTGTATGAAAATTTATATAACCAAGATTATGAAACCAATGTTTTACTTGCACAAGATAGTGATTTGACAGAAGAACAAGAAGATAGTTTAGCAGAAGAACTAATGGGATATAATGAAATATCATCTGTATCACTAATTTCATCAGCAATAAGAACCATGGATGAAACAATGGAATCTTTAAATTATGTAGTTGTAGTATTAATTGTATCAGCTGGACTTCTTGCATTTGTAGTTTTATATAATTTATCAAATGTAAACATTAGTGAAAGAATTAGAGAACTTGCAACAATAAAAGTTTTAGGCTTTTATGATAGAGAAGTTTATGATTATGTAACAAGGGAAACAATATTGTTAACGCTGATTGGAATTGTACTAGGTTTAGTGGCGGGATTTTTCTTAAATTATTACATAATAGGAACATGTGAGATAAATATGTTAAGATTTAATAAGACAATAGAACCGCTAAGTTATGTATATGCAACATTAATAACTATTGGATTTACTTTAATTGTTAATTTCGTAACATATTTTGCTTTGAAGAAAATAGATATGATAGAGAGTCTAAAGAGTGTGGAATAAGATAAATGCTAATTTTGTAAAAAAGACTTGCAATATTATGGAAAATATAGTAAAATAGATATGCTATGAAGCAAATGTAAAACCTTTTACTTAGTTTAATAGTTTGACACCAACTTTTAACTCAGTTAAAGGAATAAATAAAATAGGAGGTGTAAAGAAAGATGATGACTAAAGAGTTAAAACAAGAAATTATTAACAAATATAAAAGAGACGAAAATGATACTGGTTCACCAGAAGTTCAAATAGCTCTTTTAACAGAAAGAATCAACGAATTAACTGAACACTTAAAAGTTCACAAAAAAGATAACCATTCAAGACGTGGTTTATTAAAAATGGTTGGTAAAAGAAGAAATCTATTAAATTACTTAGCTAAAAAAGATATTAATAGATATAGAGACATCGTTGAAAAATTAGGATTAAGAAAATAGTTATAAGTATAAAAGCCTATGCTTAGTTTAGCACGGGCTTTTATAGAGAAAATATTTTGTGACCAAGTTGGAATTTGGTAACTTGTATAATGTGCTAAAAAATTAACATATTATAGAGGTTACAATTAAACTAACTTGGCACAAGGAAAGAAGGAGTAAATATGTTTAAAACTTATGAAACAGAGTTAGCCGGAAGAAAATTAGTAATTGAAACCGGGAAAATGGCAGAATTTGCCAATGGAAGTGTTTTAGTACGTTATGGAGATACATGCGTACTAGTAAATGTAACAGCTTCAAAAGAACCAAAAGAAGGAATCGACTTTTTCCCATTATCAGTAGAGTTTGAGGAAAAATTATATTCAGTGGGAAAAATACCAGGAGGATTCTTAAAAAGGGAAGGAAAACCAAGCGATAAAGCAATACTAACTGCAAGAGCAATAGATAGGCCACTAAGACCATTATTTCCAAAAGACTTTAGAAATGATGTAGTAGTTGATGCAACAGTTCTTTGTGTAGAACAAGATAATTCACCAGAAGTAGCAGCTATGATAGGAGCAGCAACAGCTCTATCAATTTCAGATATTCCTTTTAATGGACCAACAGCTGCAGTAAATGTAGGATTAGTAGATGGAAAAATCATAATAAATCCAACAGAGGAAGAAAGAGAAAAATCAGATTTAACATTAACAGTTGCTGCAACTGAAAAGAAAATAACAATGATAGAAGCAGGTGCTAATGAAGTACCTAATGATGTAATGTTAGAAGCAATAAAAGCAGCGCATGTTGAAATTAAGAAAATTTGTGAATTTATATCAAATATTCAAAAAGAAATAGGAAAACCAAAATTTGAATATAAATCATTTGAAGTAGATCATGATATATATGAATTTGTTGAGCAAAACTATAGAGAAGATATGAGAATAGCTTTACTTGAAAAAGATAAAGAAACAAGAGACAATAATGTAGATAGCTTAACAGAAAAAATAAAAGAAGATTATCAAGAAAAATTTGGCGAAGAAGCTTTTGAAGAACATGAATCAGATTTTGGTGAAGCTGTAAATAAATTTGAGAAAAAATGTGTAAGAGAATTAATATTTAATGAACATAAAAGAGTAGATGGAAGAACACTAGATGAGATAAGACCATTATCATGTGAAGTGGGAGTACTTCCAAGAACTCATGGTAGCGCATTATTTACAAGAGGACAAACTCAAGTATTATCTGTTGCAACTTTAGGAATGATTAGTGAAGAGCAAACTTTAGATGGAATTGATACTGAAGAGTCAAAAAGATATATGCACCATTATAATTTCCCACCATATTCAGTAGGAGAAGCTAGAACATCAAGAGGACCTGGAAGAAGAGAAATTGGACATGGGGCTTTAGCAGAAAAAGCATTAGTTCCAGTATTACCATCAAAAGAAGAATTCCCATATGCAATAAGAGTAGTATCAGAAGTATTATCTTCAAATGGTTCTACTTCACAAGCAAGTATTTGTGGAAGCACATTATCATTAATGGATGCAGGTGTACCATTAAAAAGACCTGTTGCCGGAATCTCAACAGGATTGGTTACAAACCCTGACAATGATGAGGATTATGTAATGCTTGTAGATATCCAAGGAATAGAAGATTTCTTTGGAGATATGGACTTTAAAGTTGGAGGAACTAAGAAAGGTATTACGGCAATTCAAGTAGATATTAAATGTGATGGTTTAACATATGACATAATAAAAGAAGCTTTTGAAAAAACTGAAAAAGCAAGAAACTATATATTAGATAATGTAATGTTACCAGTAATAGATAAGCCAAGAGAAGAAGTATCTAAATATGCACCAAGAATTGTAAGTACTATGATAAATCCAGAAAAGATAAAAGATGTTATCGGACCTGGTGGAAAAATGATAAATAAAATCATAGATGAAACAGGAGTAAAAATAGATATAGAAGAAGACGGACAAGTATTAATCTATTCAACAGATAGTGAAAAAGCTGTGCAAGCTTTAGAAATGGTAGAAGATATCGTAAGAGAAGTTGAAGTTGGAGGAATTTATTACGGAGAAGTAGTAAGAATAATGAACTTTGGAGCATTTGTTGATTTAGGTTGTGGAGGAAAAGAAGGATTACTTCATATATCTAAAATTTCTAATAAGAGAATAAAGAATGTAGAAGATGTTCTTCATGTTGGAGATAAAGTTACTGTAAAAGTAATTGAAATAGATGACCAAGGTAGAATAAATCTTTCAATGAAAGATTTGGCAGATAAAAATGAAGAGGATGTAAAAGAAGAAAAATAAATTAAAAGCTGTGGAGTATTCCATAGCTTTTGGTGATATAAAACTAAAGAATGGAGAGCTTTAAATGACAAATAAGAAAAAATCATTATTAGGTAGAGTTGTTTATATAGTAACTGTAATAATATTATGTGTTTTGGTATATTATGCTTATCAATATTATCAAAGTAACAATTTTAATGATTTTATAAGAAGCGAAGCTAATCTTTATACATCAGAATTTAAAAGAGATGATGAAGTAAAATATAGCAATAAAAGAAGTTATAGCATAAATTCAGATGAATATAATGATGCTATGTTTTATGAAGAAGTAAATGTAGAAAAAAATCAACCTTATAAAGTAACTTGCATGGTTAAAACAGATAATGTTGAGGCAAAAGATGGAAATTCCGGAGTAGGGGCTCAGATTTCTATTGAAGGTTCAACAGAAAGGTCAGTTGCAATCCAAGGAACTTCAGATTGGCAAAGAATTGAATTAATATTTAATAGCAAAGATAGAGAGACGGTAAATATAGGATTTAGGTTGGGCGGAAATCTAGGAGAAGCAAAAGGAAAAGCGTGGTTTTCAGATTTTACTATAGAAGAAGGGGTTACTGAAAATAATAGCGATTGGGATTTTGCATGTTTTATATTTAAAACTACAAACGTAAATATAAATAATAATCAAATCAATTTAGAAGTAACAAATAGTGATATAAGAGATATTGAAAATACAATTTCTAGATTTGAAAATTGTTGTTATACTTTATCAGAAGGAAAAATGACAGCAAATTGTGATATTTATGAATTAGATACACCACTATCAAAGTTATCATATGATGAAGAATTTGGATATTATGTTGCTCCAGAAGATGTAGAAAATCAAATAAAAGATATAATATCAAATAATAATTATGACCACATATTTGTTGTAGTAAGACTTGGAGATGAAGAACATGAAAATGATATACAAGTGAATGATTGGATAGGATTAGGGTCAATGGATTATTATGGTATAGGATTTTCCAATATAAGGCTTCCAAATGATTCTAGAAGCTATGTTTATAAATATAATACCAGAATAAATCAATTTCCAGAAGAAGTTTTCTTACATGAATTTTTACACACATTGGAAAGAAATGCTGAAGAGTATGGTTATGAAAGACCAGAACTACATGCATATGAAAGTTATGGATATGAAAATGAAGCAGTAATAGGACAAAGAGAATGGTATAGAGACTATATGAATAAGGAAATTCAAACAAGTAACGGAAATGTAGGACTACCACCAGAAATATATAATTTAAAGCCAGCAAAAAGTAGTAACTTCGAATCTTCTTATGAAGTTGAGGCATTTAAAGAACCAGAAAATATTTTAGAAGAGATAAAGCAAATAATAGATCACTTGTTTAGTAAAATATAAGAAAGAGGGTAAGACATTTGAAAGTAACAGATTTTGATTATGATTTACCAAAAGAATTAATAGCACAAACACCAATAGAAAAAAGAGATGAATCAAGACTTATGGTTTTAGATAGAAGTAAAGAAACTATTGAACATAGGAAATTTAAAGATATAGTAGAATATCTAAAACCAGGAGATGTATTAGTTAGAAATAACACAAAAGTAATACCTGCTCGTCTTTATGGAAAAAAAGAAACAGGTGCACATGTGGAATTTTTGTTATTAAATAATATAGAAGGAGACATTTGGGAATGCATTGTTAGACCTGGAAATAAATTACATGTGGGGGCAAAAGTAATATTTGGAGATGGAGTGTTAAAAGCAGAAGTTCTAGAAACAATGGAAGGTGGAACTAGAAAAGTAAAATTCTCTTATAATGGAATATTTAATGAAATATTAGATAAAATTGGTCTTATGCCACTTCCACCATACATACATGAAGCTTTAAAAGATAATGATAGATATCAAACAGTTTATGCAAAATATGAAGGTTCAGCAGCAGCTCCAACAGCAGGACTACATTTTACAGAAGAACTATTACAAGAGCTACAAGAAAAAGGAATAGAGATAGCAAATGTAACTTTACATGTAGGAATAGGAACATTTAGACCTGTGAAAGAAGAAAATGTAGAAGAACACAAAATGCATACAGAGCATTTTTATATTAAAAAGGAAGATGTAGAAAAAATAAATAGTGCAAAAAAAGAAGGAAGAAGAGTAATTGCAGTTGGAACAACTTCTTGTAGAGTACTAGAGACAATTGCAGATGAAAATGGTTTTGTAAAAGAAACGGAAGAAGATACAGGAATATTTATCTATCCAGGATATAAATTTAAATGTCTAGATGGATTAATTACAAATTTCCATTTACCACAATCAACATTACTTATGCTTGTATCAGCATTAGCAGGAAAAGACTATATAATGAGAGCATATAAAGAAGCAGTAAAAGAAAAATATAGATTTTTTAGCTTTGGAGATGCAATGTTTATTTTTTAGTTATAAAAAGTAGACTTAAAATTGCAAATATTAGAGGAGGAAAGATGAAACCAGCAGTAACATATGAATTATTACATGAATGTAAGCAAACAGGAGCAAGAAGAGGAGTAATACATACACCACATGGAGATATACAAACACCAATATTTATGCCAGTAGGAACACAAGCTACTGTAAAATCAATGACACCAGAAGAACTAAAAGAAGAAGTAAAAGCTCAAATAATATTATCAAATACATATCATCTATATTTGAGACCAGGAAGTAAGATAGTTAAAGAAGCAGGAGGACTTCACAAATTCATGAATTGGGACAGACCAATTCTTACAGATAGTGGAGGATTCCAAGTATTTAGTTTAGGAGAATTAAGGACTATATCAGAAGAAGGTGTGGAATTTAAATCGCACTTAGATGGAAAAAAACTATTCTTTACACCAGAATCTGTAATGGAGACAGAAGAGGATTTGGGTGCTGATATAATAATGGCTTTTGATGAGTGTTGTCCATATCCATCAACATATGAATATACTAAAAATTCAATGGAAAGAACTACTAGATGGGCTAAGCGTTGTAAAGAAGCTCATAAGACGGTTGATAAACAAGCTTTGTTTGGAATAATTCAAGGAGGATTTTATAAAGATTTAAGAACACAAAGCGCAAAAGATCTAATTGAATTAGATTTACCAGGATATGCAATAGGTGGAATAAGTGTAGGAGAACCAAAAGAAGAATTCTTAGATATTTTAAGATTTACAACTCCTCTTATGCCAAAAGATAAGCCAAGATATTTGATGGGAGTAGGAACACCAGATTATTTAATAGAAGCAGCAATAGCAGGAATTGATATGTGTGATTGTGTACTTCCAACTAGAATTGCAAGAAATGGAACAGCTTTAACATCACATGGAAAAGTTGTAGTAAGAAATGCGACATATGAAAAAGATTGGGGACCATTAGACCCAGAATGTGATTGTTATACTTGTAAAAATTATACAAGGGCCTATATTAGGCATTTAGTAAAGGCAAAGGAAATATTGGGAGTAAGATTATTATCAATTCATAATTTAAGGTTCTTGACTAATTTAATGGAAAAGGTTAGAATAGAAATAGAGAATGATAATTTAGCAACATTTAGGGAAGAATTTTATAAAAAATATGGTTATACCAACTAATTAGGAGGGGTACGAATGAATTTAATTGAAGAAAGTTTTCAAAATAAAGAAGAAAAGAAAAAGAAAAGAACAGCAGGAATTGTATTGGCTGCAATAATTTTAGTTGTACTAATAATTATTGCAATAGGAGTATATTTATATTATATACAAAGTACAACAATGAGATTGATTTTGGATGGACAAAGCAATGAAAGTTTAAAACAACTTATTGTATTTGAAAATGGAAAAATGTATGCTCCTATAAAAGAAATTGCAAGCTATTTAGGATATAGTAGTTATAATGGAGAATATACTCAAAGATCTGAAGAACAAAGCAAATGCTATGTTCAAAGTGAAAACGAAGTTGCTAACTTTTCTTTAGGTTCTGATACTATATATAAATTAGATTTAACTACTAAGGCTGAAAATTATGAAAAAGTGACTGTTGATGACCCAGTAATAGCAAAAAATGGAGTTTTATATGCAACTTCAGAAGCTATTGAGAAAGCTTTTAATGTAAGTTTTCAATATAACCAAGAGACTAATAGAATATATATATATACAGTTCCATATTTAGTTCAAACATATTCTTCTAGAGTATTAGACTTTGGTTATACAGCAATTAGTGATGTGTTTGCAAATCAAAAAGCGGTTTTACAAGATATGATTGTTGTAACAAAAGGCGAAAATGATGAAATATATGCTGTAGTAGATGTAAATGGAAATACAATATTAGAAGCAAAATATGATAATATAACATATCTTCCTGAAACAGGAGATTTTAAAGTAGAAGCAGATGAGAAAGTAGGAATACTTGGAAATAAAGGCGAAACAAAAGTACAAATAATGTATGACTCTATTGATTTAATGGATAGTGATGCAGGATTATATGTTGCTTCTAATAACGGAAAATATGGAGCAATAGATTTAAGAGGAAATATAAAGATCTATATAGAAAATGATGAAATAGGTATGGATATAACACCATTCCAAGATAATGATATAAAGAATAAATATATATTAGCTGGAAACTTGATTCCTGTAAAACAAGGTGACTTATGGGGATTATATGATTTAAATGGAAATCAAGTTGTAGATTTTACATATGATAGTTTTGGGTATACAGCAAAAACTAATAGAAATGCTTTAAATCTACTTGTAATACCAGATTATGAAGTTTTAGTTGCTTGTAAGGATGAAAAATATACATTATTAAATTCAGCAGGACAAGAGCTATTTTATGGACCAGTAGCAGATGATATTTATATGACAATAAGCGAAGGACAAAAGCATTATTATATAACAGTAAATGATAATACAATGGATGCAGAAGTTTATTTAAATAATATAGGTGTAAGAAAAGTAAGTGAAGGTGGAGGAGTAAATACTACAACAAATAGTAGTAATACGTCAAATAATACTAATGTAAGTAATAATACAAACTCAAGCAATACTACTAATACACAAAGTAATGAAGTAAATAGTAATAACCAAACACAAGAAAATGGAGGAGAACAAAATCAAGAAAATTCTCAACAAGGTGAGGAACAACAAGTTCAAGACCAAGGAGGAGAAGAACAACCACAAGAACAGCAAGAAGGACAAGAGTCGATGTAAAAAGATAAAATATATTAATACAAATAGGTAGATTGAATAGACAATCTACCTATTTTTGTATATTAATAAAATAATCAATTATTTTGGTGGATGGAAAAAAAGTATAATATATGATAAAATATGACCACTTAGACTAATAGAAAAAATTGGGAAAATGTTATATAAATATTAGGGGAAAAAGAGAGGTGAAAAATGAATATAAAAATAGTAGATGCCAAATATTATATGCCTGAAAGAAAAGTATTAAATAGCGAATTAGAAGAAAAGTTTGGAGTAGAAAAAGGTTATATAAAAAGAAGGACAGGTATAGAAGAAAGATATTATGTAGGCTCAGAAACAATTGAAAAAATGGCAGCCAATGCTGTAAGGAAATTTAATGATATTTCTTGTGTAGATATGATAGTAGTAGCAACAACATCAAGTAATTCTTTAATGCCTGGAATATCAAATTATATACAAAAAGAGTTAAAAATCAATTCATGTATTTGTATAGATGTATTAGCAGGATGTAGTGGTTTTATAAATGCATTTGATATTGTGAGTACTTATATTCAAACAGGAAGAGTAAAAAAAGCATTAGTAGTAGGTGTAGACCTTTTATCTGAAATTGTAGATAAAAGTGATTTGGGAACAGTAGCAGTATTATCAGATGGAGCAGGAGCAGTCTTAGTAGAAAGTAGTTCTGAAGAAAAATCATATTTTGTAAATATAGAAGCAGAAAAAGACGAAAAAGATATGTTGGTTTATAAAGCGAATGAAAAATTAAAAATGAATGGAAAAGAAGTTTATAAATATGCTGTAAAAAATCCAATAGAAAATGTAAAAAAATTAATGGACTTGTCAGACTTTAGTTTAGATGATATAAAATATATAATACCACATCAGTCTAATATGAGAATAATGAAATCAATAGCAAATAGGCTTGGAATTGATTTTAGTAAAATCTATGTAAATATAGATAAAAAAGGAAATACATTCTGTGCAAGTATACCAATAGCAATAGCAGAGATGTTAGAAAAAGGTTTGTTAGTTGCTGGTGATAAAGTAATATTACTTGGCTATGGTGGAGGACTAAACACAGGAAGTATATTGTTAGAAATTTGAAAATAGGATGTGTCCCAGATTGTCGAAAAAGGGACATTAGTGACGTTTCCTAATGTTGATTTTTTGACAAAAGGAAACGTCCCCGAAGGAGGTTTATTATGAAAAGAGCATTTTTATTCCCAGGTCAAGGAGCTCAAGTGGTAGGAATGGGAAAAGATATTTATGAAAAATATGACGAGGCAAAGAAAATTTACGAAGAAGCTTCAAAAATATCAGGAATGGATATTAAAAAGTTATGTTTTGAAGGACCAGAAGAAGAATTAAATAAAACTGAAAACACACAAATTGCAATATTAATAACAAGTTTAGCTATTTTAGAAGTATTAAAGTCTAAAGGAATAGAAGCTGAAATTACATGTGGATTAAGTTTAGGTGAATACTGTGCTTTAATATATTCAGGAATGATATCATTTGAAGATGGAATAAAGTTAATCAAAAAAAGAGGGTATTATATGGGAAACTTAATACCTGATGAAGAATATTCAATGGCGGCAGTAATAGGATTAGATTCTACTAAGATTGAAGAAATCTGTAATGAACTTAAGGAATCTGGAAAATTTGTAGTTCCCGCAAATTATAATTGTAGTACACAAACTGTAGTCTCAGGAGAAAAAGAAGCTGTAGAAATCGCAATTGAAAAATTAAAAGAAGCAGGAGCAAAAAGAGTAATACCACTAAAAACTAGTGGGCCATTCCATACAGAAAAATTAATTGAAGCAAAACAAGCCTATGAAAAAGAATTAGAAAATGTTACCTTTAATAAAGGAAATGTTAAAGTAATTAAAAATTTAGATGGAAATTACTATAATGAGGAGGATAATGTAAAAGAAATACTTGCAAAGCATATAATAAGTTCTGTAAGATTTGATAGAGCAATAAAATTAATGCAAGAAGAAAATGTAGATGAATATGTTGAAATAGGACCAGGAAGAACACTAACAGGTTTTGTTAGAAAAGATAATAAAGAAGCTAAAACTTATAATATAAATAGCCTAGAAAGTTTAGAAAAATATTTAGAGGAGGAAAATGTATAATGGAAGAAAAAAAAGTAGTATTAGTAACAGGTGGTTCAAGAGGAATAGGAAGAGAAGTTGCTGAAGTTTATGCAGAAAATGGATATGACGTAGTAATTAACTATGTATCTGATAAAACAGATGTAGAAGGAATAAAAAAAGAGTTTGAGGAAAAAGGTGTTAAATGTTTATTAGTAAAAGCAGATGTATCAAAAGCAGCAGATGTAGATAATATGGTAGAAGAAGCAATAAAACAGTTTGGAAAAATAGACGTTTTAGTAAATAATGCAGGAATCACAAGAGATATATTACTTATGAGAATGAGCGAAGAAGATTTTGATAAAGTTATAGAAATAAATCTAAAAGGAACATATTTAGTAACAAAGGCAGTTACAAAATATATGATGAAAAAAAGACAAGGAAGTATTATTAATCTAGCATCTGTTGTTGGCGTTGTGGGAAATGCAGGGCAAACAAATTATGCAGCATCAAAAGCAGGAATAATTGGTTTTACTAAAAGTGTTGCAAAAGAATTAGCTTCTAGAAATATTAGAGCGAATGCAGTAGCACCAGGATTTATTGCAACAGATATGACAAGTGTATTATCTGATAGTGTAAAAGAAAATATAAGCACGCAAATTCCATTAAAGAGAATGGGAACTGCAAGAGAAGTTGCTGAAGTTATTTATTTCTTGGGTTCAGGTAAGAGTTCATATATTACAGGTCAAGTAATAAATATTGATGGTGGAATGGTTATGTAAAAATTCGCATTTGGGACGTTTCCTTTGCGTAAAAAAATTCGCATTTGGGACATATCTATTGTATAAATAGAAAAAGGTGTAATATATAGAAAATCACAAAATGTTAACAGATAAAAATTGACCGATTGTACTAATAGAAAAAAATAAAAAAATGTGATAAAATATAAAAGTGGAATTTTTAGGGAAATAAGGAGAGTTAAAAATGAAAAGAGTTGTAATTACAGGTTTAGGAGCAATAACTCCATTAGGAAATAACGTAGAAGAATTTTGGAAAGGTATCAAAGAAGGAAAATGCGGAATAGATTACATTAAATCTTTTGATACTACAGATTTTAAAGTAAAATTAGCAGCAGAAGTAAAAGACTATAATCCAGAAAATTATTTCGATAAAAGAGAAGCTAAAAGATT
The DNA here is from genome assembly GCA_944392605.1 of uncultured Clostridia bacterium. GTDB lineage: Bacteria > Bacillota > Clostridia > TANB77 > CAG-508 > CAG-269. Next base: position 37,641 of record CALXXE010000012.1, read on the forward strand.
AGATAAATTTTCACAATATGCTATGATTGCAACAAGAGAAGCTTGGAAAGATAGTAAACTAGATAAAGAAAAAGAAAATATGGAAAGAGTAGGAGTAGTAGTTGGATCTGGAATAGGTGGAATTGAAACAATAGAAAGAGAAAATAAGAAATGTAATGAAAAAGGACCAGATAGAGTATCTCCTATGTATATACCAATGGGAATATTAAATATGGCAACAGGAAATGTTGCAATTGATATTGGAGCAAAAGGCGAATCTTTCGCTATGGTAACAGCTTGTGCAACAGGAACACATTGTATTGGTGAAGGATTTAGAATGATAAAACATGGTTACCAAGATATTGTAATAGCAGGAGGAACAGAAGCAGGAATAACACCATTAAGTATAGCAGGATTTACAAATATAAAAGCTTTGACTAAAGCTGAAGATAAAAACAGAGCGAGTATCCCATTTGATAAAGAAAGAAGCGGATTTGTAATGGGAGAAGGAGCAGGAGTTGTAGTACTAGAAGAATTAGAACATGCAAAAGCTAGAGGTGCAAAAATTTATGCAGAAGTAGTAGGATATGGAGCGACTTCAGATGCATATCACATTACTTCACCAGCACCAGGTGGAGAAGGTGGTGCAAGAGCTATGAAATTAGCTATGGAAGAAGGGAAAGTAAAACCAGAAGAAATAACATACATAAACGCACATGGAACTTCAACACATTTAAATGACTCTTGTGAAACACAAGCAATAAAAACAGCTTTAGGAGAAGAAACTGCAAGAAAAGTAATGGTAAGCTCAACAAAGGGTCATACAGGACATTTATTAGGAGCAGCAGGAGGAGTAGAAGCAATAGTATGTGCTAAATCAATAGAAGAAGGTTTTGTACCAGCAACTATAAACTACAAAGTACCTGATGAAGAATGTGACTTAGATGTAGTACCAAACGAAGGAAGAAATGTAGAAGTTAAATATGCAATTTCAAATTCATTAGGATTTGGAGGACATAACAGTAGTTTACTATTAAAAGAATACAAATAATTTCGTGTTGGGGACGTTTCCTTTGCGTAAAAAAATTCGCATTTGGGATACATCTAAAAAAATAATCTTATAATAGGAGGAATTAAAATGGATTATAGTGATATTAAAAGATTAATTGATGATATGGGAAATTCAAAGATAGATTCTTTGAAAATAGAATTCCCAGATGGTGTAAAAATAAGCATGAAAAAGAACACTGAAAAAGAAGTAGTAATAGCAGCACCAGGAAATGTTATTGAAGCTAGTGCTCCAATGACAACACCTGTAGTTACAGAAAAACAAGAAACATCTTTAGTAAAATCAGAAGAACAACAAACAAAACAAGAAGAAAGTTATAAAGTTGTAAAAAGTCCTATGGTTGGAACTTTTTATGCAAGTTCTTCACCAGATAAAGAACCATTTGTTAAAGTAGGAGATAAAGTACATAAAGGCCAAGTTTTATGCATTGTAGAAGCTATGAAATTAATGAATGAAATAGAATCTGAATTTGATGGAGAAATAGTAGAAGTTTGTGTAAATAATGAAGACATAGTAGAATATGGAACACCATTATTTAAAATTAAATAAATGTAGAAAAACTAAAATCAAAATAAAGTAATTATGTAGGAGGAAAAAATGGGTTTAGATAAAGAGGGTATAAAAAATATAATACCACAAAGAGAACCTTTCTTAATGATTGATGAAGTTGAAGAATATATACCAGGAGAAAGTGCAACAGCATATAAATATGTAGATGAAAGCGAGTATTATTTTAAAGGGCATTTTCCTGGAAAACCAATAATGCCAGGTGTATTAATTGTGGAATCACTTGCTCAAACAGGGGCAGTTGCAATTCTTTCTATGGAAGAAAATAAAGGAAAAAATGCTTTGTTTGGAGGAATTGATAAAATACGTTTCAAAAAACAAGTAGTACCTGGAGATACACTAAAATTAGAAGTTAAAATAATAAAAAGAAAGGGCCCAATTGGAGTAGGTGAGGCCATAGCTACTGTTGATGGAAAAGTAGCAGCAAAAGGTGAATTGACTTTTGCCGTTGTATAAGGAGAGAAGAACATGTTAAAGAAAGTATTAATAGCTAATCGTGGAGAAATAGCAGTTAGAATTATTAGAGCATGTAGAGAAATGGGAATTAGAACAGTTGCAATATACTCAGAAGCAGATAAAACAGCGTTACATGTAAGCTTAGCAGATGAAGCTATTTGTGTTGGACCAGCTCCATCTAATAAAAGTTATCTAAATATGAAAGCAATCTTAGAAGCAGCTTGTTTAACAGGTGCAGATAGTATCCACCCTGGATTTGGATTTTTATCAGAAAATAGTACTTTTGCTAAAATCTGCGAAGAAATGGGAATAAAATTTATTGGACCAAATTATAGACTAATAGAATTATTAGGAAATAAATCAAAAGCAAAAGAAACAATGAAAAATGCAGGAGTACCAGTGGTACCAGGATCTGAAGGTTTAATAAAATCTAAAGAAGAAGCAGTACAACTTGCAGAACAAATTAAATATCCTGTAATGCTTAAAGCATCAGCAGGTGGTGGCGGAAGAGGTATTCGCGTTGCTTATAATAAAGACCAATTAGAAAAAGAATATGATTTAGTAAAACAAGAAGCAAAAGTTTCTTTTAATGATGATAGTCTTTATTTAGAAAAATTTGTAGAAAATCCAAGACATGTGGAAATTCAAATTTTGGCAGATGAACATGGAAATTGTATTCATTTAGGTGAAAGAGATTGTTCTGTTCAAAGAAGAAATCAAAAAGTACTAGAAGAAACACCATCAAGTATATTAGATGATAAAACAAGAAAGAAGATGGGAGAAGTTGCAGTAAATGCTGTAAAAGAAATAGGATATACTAATGCAGGTACAATTGAATTTTTAGTAGATAAAAATAAAGATTTCTATTTTATGGAAATGAATACAAGAGTTCAAGTAGAACATCCTATAACTGAGATGGTAACAGGAATTGATATAATAAAAGAACAAATAAAAATAGCAAGTGGAGAAACTTTAACTTATAAACAAAAAGATATTACTTTTACTGGTCATAGCTTAGAAGTTAGAATAAATGCTGAAGATCCAGATAAAAACTTTATGCCATGTCCAGGAACAATTACTGATTTACATTTACCAGGAGGAAATGGAGTAAGAATTGATACTGCAATCTATCCAGGATATTCAATACCACCAACTTATGATTCAATGATTGCTAAAATTATAGTTCATGGAAAAGATAGAAATGAATCAATAGCTAAGATGAAGAGTAGCATAGCAGAATTAGTTGTTGAAGGAATAAAAACCAATACTGATTTTATTTTGAAAATATTGGAAGATGAAGATTTCAAAAATAATAATTATGATACCTCATTTATTTCAAAAAAATTTGGAAAGAAATCTAATTAATTGAATATAATTAAAAAGAATAAAAAAAGTGAATGTTTTTTAAAAAAAGCATTTACTTTTTTTGAAAATTTGTATACAATAGTGTAAGAAAATGTCAAAAATAGAATCAAAATATTTTAACTAAAGAAAATATATGAAAAGAAAGGGAGAATTTTAATGAAGATACTAATGTTAACATGGGAATATCCACCAAGAGTGGTAGGAGGAATCGCAAGAGTAGTTTACGATTTATCAAGAACGTTACATAAAGATGGTCACGATGTAACAGTAATTACTTATAGAGAAGGAGATGCACCTTATTTTGAGGATGATAAAGGTGTAAAAGTATATAGAGTTGATAATTATATGATTAACCCTAATAATTTTATAGACTGGGTTTTACAATTAAATTTCAATATGATAGCAAAAGCAAATGAAATAATGCTAAAAGAAGGAAATTTTGATGTTATCCATGCCCATGATTGGTTAGTAGCATATAGTGCAAAAACTTTAAAAAATTCTTACAATATACCAATTGTTGCAACTATACATGCAACAGAGTCTGGAAGAAACAGTGGTATTCATGATGAACAACAAAGATATATAAATGACACAGAATGGATGTTAACATATGAAGCAGCTGAAGTAATTGTTAATAGTAATTATATGAAAAACGAATTACAAAGATTATTCGGTTTACCATATGATAAAATAAATGTAGTACCAAATGGAGTTAATTTGAATCTGTTTAATGGCATTGAAAGAGATTATAATTTTAGAAGAAAATATGCAATGGACAACGAGAAAATCATATTATTTATGGGAAGACTTGTTTATGAAAAAGGTATACAACACTTGATAGCAGCTATGCCTAAGATATTAAATGGTTACCATGATGCGAAACTTGTTATATGTGGTAAAGGTGGAATGGAACAAGAATTAAGACAAGAAGTGAATAGTTTAGGACTAGGAAATAAGGTTTATTTTGCTGGATATATGAATGGTAAAGATGTACAAAGAATGTATAAAGCAGCAGATATAGCAGTATTCCCAAGTACATATGAGCCATTTGGAATAGTAGCTCTGGAAGCAATGTTATCAGAAAGACCTATTGTAGTATCAGATATAGGTGGTTTAAACGAAATTGTAGAGCATAAAGTAAATGGAATGAAAACATATTGTGGAAATGCAAATTCAATTGCAGATTCAATATTAGAATTATTATTTGATCACAAATTATGTGCAGATATAACAAGAAGAGCAAAAAATAAAGTTAGAAATGATTATAACTGGAGTAAAATAGCCCAAGATACACATTTTGCATATCAAAAAGCAATTTGTCAATCAATGGCTGAAAAACAAAAAAGAGAGCTTGAACAAGAAAGAGCTAGAAAAACTAAGAAAGCTAAAAATACAGAAAATGAAATTACTAACTTACTTAGCTTCAAGAAACGTCAAGCATATGCTTAAAAAATTAGAAATACAAGAGAGTTTAGGCTCTCTTGTAGATTTCAAATAAAAATATCAAAAATATAAAAAAAATTATTAAAAACTATTGACAAGTATAAAAAAAATTAGTATAATAAATCTCGTCGGAAGAACATGGTCGCTTAGCTCAGCTGGGAGAGCATCTGCCTTACAAGCAGGGGGTCACAGGTTCGAGCCCTGTAGCGACCACCATTGTTTTACGGCCTGGTAGTTCAGTTGGTTAGAACGCTAGCCTGTCACGCTAGAGGTCGACGGTTCGAGCCCGTTCCAGGTCGCCATTTTTTTATTATAAGGCTTGATAGCTCAGTTGGTAGAGCAAGGGACTGAAAATCTTTGGTGCATTTTAATGGCTTCATAGCTCAGTTGGTAGAGCAGGAGACTGAAAATCTCCGTGTCAGTGGTTCGATTCCACTTGAAGCCACCAAACAATAATTTGCACCAAAAAAATTGAATTTTTTATGAACATCTAAAAAAATATCTAAAAAATTTAATTTTAACTTTTTCAGTTCAAAGACACGAGTTCGATTCTCGTTCAAGCCACTTAATAATATTTCTTGAAGTAGTTAATTTTAGACAGCAACTACTTCTTTTTTTATACTAAATACATTTGCCATTACTTTTCCTGTATTGTTTACACTACTTGAATCTAAATGTGCATATAAGTTAGCAGTAGTATTATAATTTGAATGACCAAGCCACGCTTGAATTTCTTTCATATTCGCACCATTTTTTAATAATATACTTGCACAAGTATGCCTTAAATCGTGAAAACGAATAATCTTTAAATTCTTTCTTTTTAATAATTTCAAAAATGTTTCTGTTACATAGTCTGGTCTAATTATATTTCCACAATTATCTACACAAATATATTCTAAATAATCTTTATTGTAACTATCTCCACATAGTTCTCTGTTGTTTTTTTGTTTTTCTTTTAGTTCAATTAAAAAAGATTTTACAATAGGCTCTAATGGTAAAGTTCTTTTACTCGATTTTGTCTTTGTTTTATCTCTTATAATTAGTTTTCCGTTTGACTGTGTAATGGTGTGATCTATTGTAATTGTATCATTTTCAAAATCAACTGCACTCCATTTTAAACCTATGACTTCACTTCTTCTAAAACCATAAAAACAATCTATCATTACAGGAATTTCTAATTTAGTTCCAATAACTTCATTTAGTAATGTTTTAACTTCATCACTTGTGTAGAATTTTGGCTTATATTCTTCAATTTTAGGTAAATCAACTTTGTCAGCAGGATTTGATAAAATAATATCTGTTTTCATAGCATATTGTAAGGCTTTCCTTATATTTGCGTGATAATGTTTAACTGTATTTCCACAAAGTCCCTCATCTAATAAATATTGGTAAAATTCTTGTATATGCTTTGGCTTTATATTTTGTAGTGTTATTTTTGTATTTTTAAAATAATCTGTCATTCTGCCATTTATAACACCTTGATAGCCATTTAGGGTTGTTGGCTCAACACTTGATGAAATCATTTTTAACCATTTTTTCATATAGTCTATAAAGAGTATATCTTCATTATCAATATTATCGCTATTAATTTCTTCTTGAAACTTTTTTCTAATCTCTTCTTTTTTGTTTTCTGCTTTTTTCTTATTTCCTTTTATAGCTTTTATACCTGTTGACTTCCATTTTGTTTCCCATTTTTCATTTTTCTTATAACTTAAAACGGCTTGATAAATACCGTTTCTTATCTGTAAGCTAGCTGTTACATTTATCATAAATAACTCCTTCCTATCTCTATAACAGTCTAAATTTAACTTACTATTGATATTTATGATAATAACATAAAAGTAAATTAAAATCTAGTTTATTAATTCTGTCTAGTTAAATAACTTATAATATTTCTTTTTGGTATTTTATATTCTCTACCAATTTTAAAAGCAGGAATAGTATTGTTTTTAACTAACCTATAAGCTAGTGTAACACCAATTCCTAACATTTCTTTTAATTGAACAATGTTTACTAAATCTGGGTATGAAGTAAACATCATATCATAATTTTCTTTCAATGTACCCATAATTAAAACCTCCTTAAAATAAAATAAAAAAGACCTTATTTAAAATCTTTTAAACAAGGCATTTTTGCGATTTAAGTTTCATATTCATATTAATTTTTTTAGGAACATCATTTGTTACATTTAATTTCCTATCTATAATTAAATTTCCTTTTTTATTTCTATGATAAGCACTTAAATTCCATTTTGCAAAATCATAATCAGAAATAGTATTGTTATGAAATGATAATTCAGCATTGTCTTTGTTCAATAATGCTTTTAATTGTTCATAAGAATTATCATCTTTTTTAGGTCTTTCATAATTTTTATAATATTCTCTATTATATTCAGCTTTTTTCTGCATTGATTTGTTATGCCTTATTTCCTTTTCCTTAGTATATCTTGTGTCTTTTTTCACTACCTGAGATATATAGCTTTGTGAAACTCCAATAGTTTCAGCAATAATCTCTTGTTTTTTGTGTTCTTCAAAATACATTTGTAAAATTTCTTCTTTTTTACTCATTTTGACCTCCTTTCTTTACTTATATTTTTTACTTGCACTATTTTAGATATAAAAACCCTATATAAAGTACAAGATGTAATTTATACTATAATTTGACAAATAAAATTATTTATTGTAATATATTATTATAAGAAAAGTATTAAAATTAACATAAAATAGATGTTAATACTTTATAATATAAAATAGATTACATTTTTATTATAGAGTAATACTTTTTAATTGTCAATAGATTACATTAAACTTTTTGAAAAATTTTTATGAATAGGAGAATATTATGAAAATGAATTTAGAATATGGCTTTAATAATGAGTCATTACCAAAATTTGAAGAATATGAAATAAAGGAAATAAACAATATTAAATATGTTGTTCCTAAAATTCTAAAAGAAAATATGTCAAACTATTCTTTAATTGATTTTGATGACTACAAAGAAGATGATAAGCCACTAATTGATTTTATTAATTTAGGAAAATTATCTTTAGAAGAAAAAGAAAATACTGATAGTTTAGTAATTGAATATGTAAATAAATATGGACTTTTAGGACTTATACACGATTTTCCAGTAAATAGATATTATACATTAGAAAAAGAAGTTTTGCTAAAAGAATTTAATTATATAAATAATAAAGATTATTTTACAACGATAGAGTTAATTGAATATTTTAAAATATTCTTTCCTACTACTACTGAGGAAGAAATAAAAAAACTAATAGAGAAAATAAATAAATTTATTTATGAGCATAGTATGGAAAAGTTTATTTCTCCAGAAATTAATAATCTAATTTATAAAAATGAAAAATATTGTGAACAAGTAGATATGATTATAAAATATGCACAATTTATGTATAATACTTTAAAAGAATTGAAAAAAGATAATGGAGAATATATTGATACACAAGAAATAAATAAATTAGAATCAAACCATATAAGAGTAAATTTAGAATATGACGGCTTAACAATACATATTAGAAGTTTAAAAGAATACATAGATGAAGATTTTAAATTATATGCAATACAAGAAAAGAAATACTTAAAACTATGTAAGCATTGTGGAAAAGCCTTTGTTGCCAATAACCCAAAAGCAGTATATGATACATTTAGTTGTAAAAATCAAGAAAATGTTTACAATAGTAGAGCAAGGTTAAGTTCAAATGTTACAAAAACAAAAGACGGACTAACAGTTAAAGTAACACCAAGTGAAGAATTATCAGATGAACTATTAAAAAACTTAGAAAAAAATTAAATATAATATGATAAAAAGGGTATTTGCTGTACTCTTTTTATTTTATGCAAAAGCACTTTGTATACAACCTGTTTATACTCGTATATAAGCAATACAAACAAGTATTATTAAAAAACAAAATTTTATATAATTCAAATGGTTGTAGAACGAGTAGTAGGAGGTGTGTATATGAGTGCGATAGACAGATTATATTCTAGCACCAATAAAACTATAAAGAAATCAATTAATATTGATGATAGTTTATATAAAAAGTTAATGAGATTTACTAAAAAGAATTATGACGCAACATTTAGTGAAGTTATAAATGTGTGCATAGAAGAATATGTTTATGAAAATAAACCATACTTTTATGAAAAGCCAGAAAATGAAACAGTTACATACAGAAGTATTATGATTAGAAAAGAAAATTTAAGTAACTTGCAAAAACTTCACAAAAAAACTGGTATTTCTGTAACAAGATTATTAAATTGTGCTGTTAAGGAATTTTTAGATAAATATGATAATAAAAGATAAGTTAATATTAAAATATCAACTTACCTTATATTATAAAACGCAATATAGTTTATTATATAATGAATTTATATAATAAGCTATTTTTTATTTAATGCAATATAATATGCTAAACTACTTTGATAAGAAGAAAGTTCAAAATCTATTTTTTGATATTCATAGAACTTTTGTCTTTCTTCTGATGAAAAATTAGAAATAAGTTCTTGTGTTAATTTATTAAATTTACGGTTAAGTTCAACATAATCTTCTATATCAAGTAAATCATTTATATGTACTTCTATACTATCATCTACCATATCCATATTGCTTTTTTTAAACCAATTCAAGTCAATTTTAATATTTTTTATAGATTCTAGTTCATAAACTCCGTTTAGTTTTAAAGAAAATTGCAAGACCGTCTAACTTATTATCAAAAAATAACGGAAAAATCATTTGCGAAAAATATTCTACTTCATCATTTTCCACAATTTTTTTGAAGTTATCATTTAAAAGTAAATATAAATCTTCTGAAAACTCTTTGTTTTTCCACTCTTTTATTAAATTGAGAATATCTTTACTTAAAGGTTTATGCCAGTAATTATCATAGTCCAAAGTAATATCATTTTTTTCATCTACTATTCCATATTGAATTGTTTTTAGATCAGCAATTAGAATATTAGATTTTACATTAGAGCTATTAAAAGTTTTTAATAAATTTACACACTTTTCTGAAACTTGCATAGTAAACCTCCTTTCCAATATTTTTACATATTATATATGAAAAGTATTTTTAAATCAACCTATTGTCGTGTATAAGTACACGATACAACTAAGTTACATACTACAAATGTTTTAAGTATAATATTCGTAAAAAGGTTAGATACTAATTGTTGGAGGTGTAATATGAGTGCAATAGATAGGTTATATAAAAAATCAAACTATACAGTTCAAAAAAGTATAAATTTAGAAGATAGATTATATACGAGATTAAAAGAAATAGTAGATAAAGATTATGATGCAACAATAAGCGATATAATAAATGTTTGTATTGAAGATTTACTATCTGCTGGAAATGTAAAATATTATGCCAAACCAGAAGATGAGATAACAATTTATAGAAGTGTAATGATTAGAAAAGAAAATGTAGAGGCATTAAACAAGATAACACAAGAAACAGGAATTTCACTTACAAGATTAGTAAATATAGCAATGAAAGAATTTTTAGATAAATATAATAAATAATGTTAGAAGATTATCATAAAAAAATTGATAATCTTTTATTTTTATGATATTATTCTTTTAGAAGAATAGTAATTTGAAAGTGAGGATTTAATAATGAATAAGGGAAAAACAGGAATATTGATGATAATATCTGGAAATATATTATATTTAGCCTATATTTTCTTTTGTAGCGACGAAATAACACCATTTAGTGAATTTAGTTCAGGGTTACTATTAGGCTTATCCGTAGGAATTAATTTAGTAGGAATAATATTATTGGTACTATATATTTCAAAAAATGAAAAAAATAAATGATTATATAGAAAAGGAGGTAAAAAAATGTATAAAACAGTTGTTATAGAGTATTCGCCAAAGGCAGATGATATGGCACAAAAAGTAGAAGAAAAAGCGAATGAAATGTTAGAAAGTGGCTATGAATTAGTTACAATGTCAATTACAGGAACAGCAAAAGCAATTTTAGTATTTAAGAGCAAATAGAAAAGATTATTACCAAAACCGATAAACTAAGATATATAATAAGAAAAAACATTAATATTATGATAAAAAAGAAGGGAAGGTAAAATATTGTGAAAAAAATTTCTGGAAATAAAAAACTAATTATTAGTGTTATGATAATTATAGTAGTAATTGCAATAATTGTGGGAAGTATAATTTCAATACAAAAAAGTGGAAGTAATATTTCTTTTGGAAAAAAGACTTTAAACATTTTATCAGGTTCTGAAAATGAAGTTTTAGAACCAATACTTGAAGAATTTGAAAAACAAAATAATGTTAATATAAATATGACATACGAAGGTTCAGTAGATATTATGCAAGAACTTCAAAATGGTGCTGAAAACTATGATGCGGTATTTCCTGCAAATAGTATATGGATAAGTATGGGTGATACTAATTTAAAAGTAAAAAATCAAAAATCAATTACAACAACACCTGTTGTATTCGGAATTAAAAAAAGTGTAGCAGAAAAATTAGGCTTTGTTGGAAAAGATGTAACAACCAAAGATATATTAGAAAAAATACAAAGCAAAGAACTTAGTTTTATGATGACATCAGCAACCCAGTCAAATTCTGGAGCAACAGCATATTTAGGATTTATTTATGCTCTACTCGGAAATCCAGAAGTAATAACAGCAGAAGATTTAGATAATGAAGAATTAAAAGCAAACTTAACAACAATTCTTTCAGGAGTAAACCGCTCATCAGGAAGCTCTGATTGGCTTAAAGATTTATTTTTAGAAAGTGATTATGATGCAATGGTAAACTATGAATCAATTATAATCGATACAAATAAAGAATTAGTAGCTAGAGGAGAAGAACCTTTATATGTAATATATCCACAAGATGGTTTAGGAATTGCAGACTCACCACTAGGATATATTGATAATGGTAATAAGGAAAAAGAGGAAATATTTTTAAAATTACAGGATTATTTAATATCAGATGAAGTAAAACCAAAATTATTAGAATTAGGAAGAAGAACAGCATTTGCAATAAATTTCGAAAATAATAATCCAGAAACATTTAATTCAGATTGGGGAATTGATACAAAAAAAGTATTAAATGTTATGAAAATGCCAACAGCAGATGTAATTCAAAAGGCATTAAATATGTATCAAACAGAACTTAGAAAGCCATCACTTACTGTATATTGTTTAGATTATTCAGGAAGTATGGCAGGAAACGGAGTGACGTCTCTAAGAAGTGCGATGAGTATGCTTTTAGATCAAACAAAAGCAAAAAATTATATGCTACAAGCAAGCACGAAAGATGTAACAATAGTAATTCCATTTGATAATAATGTGTTAGATATATGGAAAGCGGAAGGAAATGATGAAACAACATTATTAGAATTACAAAGTAAAATAGACTCATTAGACCCACAGGGAGGTACAGATATTTATAAACCACTAATTAAGGCAATGGATGAAATTAAAAAATATAATGTATCTGATTATACAACATCTATAATACTAATGTCAGACGGAAAATCGAATGTAAACTCATATAATCAGGTTGTAGAAGAGTGGAATCAAGAAAATTTAGACATTCCAATATTTTCAATAACATTTGGAGAGTCAGATGACAGAGAATTACAAGCACTAGCAGATTTTTCAACAGCAAGAGTATTTGATGGAAAAGATAATTTAGAAAAAGCTTTTAAACAAGCAAAGGGATATAATTAAAATTAAGCTGTTTTTTTAATATGAGCAAACAGCAAAAGGAATGGTAATATGTTAATTTATAGAAAAAACATTATAAGATTTGATATTTTAAATACACTAATAGCAATTATTATATTTATTTTACTATTTACCATATTAGAGATAAATATAATAATTTCAGGAATACTTGCAATGCTTATTTATATTGGTAGTGCTTTGTTATTTGCACCAAATAATAAATTAGTGTTACTTGGGATAAAAGATTCAAACAAACAAAAAGAATATATGAATTTATTAGATAATGGCTATGATAATTATGAAAAAATAATTAATATTAAAAATCAAATAACCAAACCACATATAAAACAAGAGTGTAATGACATAATAGGAAAGATATCAAAAATATTAAAATATTTAGAAAAACATCCAAAGAAAATAGGCGAAAGTAAAAAGTTTTTTACATATTATTTAGAAACAATTTATAAAATTGTAAATTCATACTTTGAAATATCTTCTCAAAATATACATACAAAAGAAATTGAAGATGTTATATCAAAAACAGAAAAAACACTTGTAATGATAAATAAATCTTTAGACGACCAGTTTACAAAAATGATACAGAATGATGCATTAGATTTAGATACGGAAATAGATTTTTTAAAAAGCAGTATTCAGATGAAAGATTTTTAAAATTGGAGGTGAAAAAATGAAGTCAAAAATAGTAGGTGGAATTATATTATTACTAGTAATCATAGTAATTATTGCATTTCAATTTGTAAATGTGAATAAGCCAGAAGAAATAACAGTATCAGGATATTTAGGTGGAGAAAAAGAAGGTCTTATGCAAGATGAAGAAGTTAAAAAAATATTAAAAGATAAATATGGTATAACAGTTGAATATACAAAAGCTGGTTCTATAGAAATGATAGAACAAGATTCATCAGATAAAGATTATTTATTTCCATCTAGTCAAACAGCATTAGAATTATTTAATCAGACTAAAAGTGATAAATTATATAAAAGTGAAATTGTATTTAATTCACCAATTGTAATTTATACTTGGAAACCAATCGCGGAAGCATTAATTAATAATGGAATAGTAGAAGAAAAAGACAATTCATATTATATTGCAGATACATCAGCATTAATAAAATTAGTAACAGACAAGAAAAAGTGGAGTGATATTGGTGTAAATGATTTGTATGGGTATGTAACAATACAATCAACTGATCCTAATAAATCAAATTCAGGAAATATGTTTGCAGGTTTAGTTGCAAATATTATGAATAATGAAACAGTAGTTGATTCAAGTACTGTTGATACAATTTTACCTAATTTAAAAGACTTTTTTGGAAAAATTGGTTATATGGAACATTCTTCAGGAGATTTATTTGAACAATATTTGAAAACAGGAATGGGAGCTAAACCAATGATTGCAGGCTATGAAAATCAAATGATAGAATTTGCAATAGAAAATCCAAATGATTGGAATATGGTAAAAGAGCAAGTAGCAGTTTTATACCCAGAACCAACAGTATGGAGTTCTCACCCATTAATTGCTTTAAATGAAAAAGGAGCAAAACTAATAGAAGCAATGCAAGATGAAGAAATACAAAAAATAGCTTGGGAAAAACACGGATTTAGAACAGGTGTTAATGGAACAATAAATACAGAAGTTGAAGGATTTTATGGAATACCTAAAAATATAAATGCAGTTATTCAAATGCCAAATCCAGATACGATGCAAAAAATAATGGATGGTATAAAATAAAAATAAATTGTAAGGAGTAAAAAAATTATGGAAGAAATTAAAAAAGAAGATTTAATTATCAAAGAAGGAAGTACAGCAATTACTGAAGAAAATATATATGATTATAACAAATTATCAGAAGAAGATAAAAAAGAAGTAACAAACATTATGAAAAATATAGAAGATGGAGATTCTAACAGTGTGATTCAATATGGAGTAGGAGCACAGTCAGAAATTGCAAATTTCTCAAATAAAATGTTAGAAGATGTAAGAGCAAAAGATACAGATTACGTAGGAGATATTTTATCTAACTTAATGGTTAAAGTAAAAAATACAGACGTAAATGGTTTTATACAGGAAAGTCCGTTAGAGAATATTCCTGTAATTGGAAAATTAGTAGATAAAACAAAGAGATTTTTTGCAAAATATCAAAAAATTGAAAGTCAAATAGATGAAATATCTGAAAAGCTTGACAATGAAAGAACAATTCTTCTAAAAGATATTGTTATGTTTGACAATTTATTTGAAAAGAATACGGAATGTATTCATAATTTAGATTTATATATTATTGCAGGAAATAAAAAAATCGAAGAATTAAAAACAAAAATACTACCAGAAATGCAAAAAAAAGCAGAAGAAACAAAAGATCCTTTAAATGCACAAAAAGTTGCTGATATGAGTGATTTTACTGCTAGATTTGAAAAAAAGATACATGATTTGAAATTAACAAGAACAATTGCAATTCAAACAGCTCCACAAATAAGATTTATCCAGTCAGGGAATAAAGCTTTGGTAGATAGAATTCAGTCATCAATACTAAATACAATACCTCTTTGGAAAAGTCAAATTGTTCTTGCAATTGGAATTATTAGGCAAAAAGGTGCATTGGATTTACAAAAACAAGTAACAGAAACAACAAATGAGTTATTAAAGAAAAATTCTGAAATGCTAAAAACAAATACAATAGAAATAGCAAAAGAAAATGAAAAAGGAATTGTTGAATTAGAAACACTAAAAAAAGTAAATGACGATTTAATAACAACGATTGAAGAAACAATTAAAATAAGCGAAGAAGGAAGAGTAAAACGTAAAGAAGTTGAAAAAGAACTAGTTGTAATTGAGAAAGATTTAAAAGATAAATTGTTAAATACGAAAAATAATTAAGATATTAAAAAATATTATTTGCTTTCCTTTAATTATAAAATAAAGAGGTGTTATTTATGGATGAAGTTAATTATAATGCTATGATTAATTTTGAAAGATTTAAAAACTTGTTTTTAGCTCAAAACAAGAAATATTATAGAAAAATAGGAATCTTCAGTTCTATATTTTTTATTCCCTTTACAATTTTACTAATATTTGCTTTTATATATGAACCATCAGGAAAAGGGGTTTTATATATTTTAGTAAGTTTATTATTAGTAGTGCTAGGAATACTTCTTATTTTTAAACCATTTATTATTTTTTATACAAGAAAGAATATTGTTACTAGTTGGTTTCAATTTCATGGATTAAAAGATTTAAAAGGTAGTTTTTCTAATTACAAGGTGGAATATAATGTTAATTTATCAAAATATGGTGTTAGTGAAAAATTTGTATCTGGTGCAGAAGTTAGATTTCCTTGGTTTACATTTACAGGAAAATATGTAGAGTCACCAGAAGGTGTTTATTTTACTTATGATGACGGTAAAAATAGTTCACTTATGTATAATATGCTTGGTGTGAACTATCTTTTAAGAGAAGAACTATCAGGAGAGACGTTGTTTATTGAAAAAGAAGTTTTAAATAAAAACCCTAATTTAATAGAAGATATTAAAAAATCAATAGAAAATTCTAAGAAAATATATAAAAATAAAAATGTTTCTAACGAAGAAAAAGAAAAAATGTTAAACTGGATAGCAAAACGTTAATTTGTAAAAAATAGGAGTTTCTATGAATAGTATTATAATATATGGTTCTCATTATGGAACAACAAAACAATATGCAGAAGAACTTTCAAAAAGAACTAATATAAAAGCAATTTCTTTTAAAAAATTTAATCAACAAATAAATGATTATGATAATATTATTTATTTAGGTGCTTTGTATGCCAGTGGAGTATTAGGAATGTCAAAAACACTAAAAAAATTAAATAATATTTCAAACAAAAAAATTCTTATTGCAACAGTTGGTCTTTCGGACCCAACGGATGAAGTAAATAAAAATAATATAAGGAATAATATAAAAAATCAGATACCAAAAGAAGTTCTTGAAAAAGCAAAAATCTTCCATTTAAGAGGTGGAATAGATTATTCAAAATTAAACTTTGCCCATAAAACTATGATGAAATTGCTTTATAATGCAGTTAAGAATTTACCAAATGAAAAGCAAACAGCTGAAGATAGAGCAATGATAGAAACTTATAACAAAAAGGTTAATTTTATTGATTTTTCTAGTTTAGATAAGATAACTAATGAAATACAAAAATAAAGACAAATTACAATTTATTATTATGAGAATAGAGGGCATAACCCCTCTATTTTATAGTTCTTTTTCAAAATCTCTAAATCTTTCTTGTTTAGCAAACTGTTTTTCAGCATTTAAAGAATTTCCAGTTTCTTTCTCAAAATCTCTAACAATTTCATCTCCAGAAAGTAAGTCGAATTTTTTACAGAGCCATTTTATAAATTTTTTAACGGTTTCCTCAAAAGTTTTAATGATTTTATGAAGTTTATTATTTTCCTTTTCTAGTTTGTGTATTTTATACTTATATTCATATTCTAAATTAAAAGCTTTTTCTTCAAACTCTTTTTCTAATTCTTCTTTTCTATTATTATATCTAAAATCAAGGGAATTGCTTTTAACTTTGTAATCGTGTTCCATTTGATATACTTTATTGTGTAATTTTTCATTATCTTCAAGTATTTTTTTTCTTTCTTTTTGATATTTTTCAGCCTCATCAATTACATTTACTTGTCTTTCAATTTCTCCGTGTAATTGTTTATTTTCAGAGTATAATTTTTCAATAAGTTTATCTTTTGGCTCAATTATTTCTTTTTGTATTTTCTCATTTCTTTTGAAAACAACCTTATTAAAATCTTCAATACTTGGTACTTCTGGAAGTTCTAAACTAATATCTTGTAAAATCTCTTTTGTTTTATCATAATTCGTAATTTTTTTAAATTCTTCAATACTTAAATGATTTCTTTTTGTTTCTTCTTTTGGTAAACCTCTTTCTAGTTCAAAATTGTGTAAAATCATATATTCGTAAAAAGCATTTTGTAATTGTCTGTAACTGTCTTTTTCCTTCCAAAACTCACTACAAGCTAATTTATCAATATCATTTCCTTTTTTATCTTTTGTATGAACAACTGGTAAAAAAACTAAGTGCATATGTGGTGTATC
>CALXXE010000013.1 GCA_944392605.1 uncultured Clostridia bacterium
AGCAACTTAATTATATATGATTTGAATCACTTATTCAATTTTTATTATTTTTGTTTCACATCAATTGTAACACTACATTTTTTCAAAAAAGTTACTTTTTTCCATTAAAATAGCTTTCATTAAAACTTATATTTATAATTTTGATTTTTTTCACCTATACAAATTTATATATGCTCTACAGTAAAATAATATAAAAAGACACTTTAATTTCTTTTTAAGTGTCTTATTTTATATTTATTATTTTTAGTTTCTTTCATTTTTTACTTCAAATTAATAATTAAAAACCATTTCTAAAACATCTCTATATCTTTTAAAAATAGGATGATTTTCATCTACACCATTTATGCAACTCTCATATACACTTGTATAATACCATTTCTGCTTGTCCTTTCCCCTTTTTAAAGAACCATATTCTTTTTCTTCTCCATATAATTCTATACAATCAGAAATGCTTTCTAAATTTGTAATCTTATCACAAGCTACAATTAGTTTTGAACCTAAAGGAGCATCTTTTATATGTTCTATTGTATGTTTCTTTCTATCTTCCCATTCTAATGATTTATCTGGCTCAGATGCATCATATACATAATCTCTAACTTTTTTTCCAAATTCTTTTTCAATATCATCAAAACTATATGGTGTATCTTCTACTACATCATGTAATATTCCGGCTGCTACTATATCCTCATCACACCCATTTCTTTGTAAAATCATACCAACAGTAAATGGATGAAAAATCATATTAACATCTTCTACTTTCCTTTTTTGATTTTTGTGAGCCTTTGTTGCAAAATAGATTGCATATTCTATTTTATCTTTTCCTCTATACATAATAATACCTCCTTCTAAATTATATATAAGTTTTTTTATTTTTTCAATAAAATATTTACATTTTCTACAAAAGGTGATACTATAAATCCGTAATAAAAAACATCAACAGTATAATTAAGGAGGTTCGGTATGACTATACTACGCCTGCCGCTAACCGTCGAATTTCTGGGAACTCCGGAAGCCGGCAAAACAACAACTGTTCATCGGCTAGAAGAAGTCTTGTCTAGAGAATATAGGACCTCAATAGCCCAAGAGTCTGCTGAAATAGTTCCATCTATCTTTCCCAAAGGTAGCATGGAAGCTCATTTCTGGATGCGTCTCAATACCGCCCAATATCTTTTGGAGAATAAAGTATCCAAAGATAGTCATGACGTGCTTCTAATTGACCGTGGAATTGTTGACACACTTTTCTGGGATTACTATTACCAAAACATTGGGAAGCTATCTTCTGAGCAAGTTAAAATTGCTAGAGACTTCCTTAAAAGTATTGGTATAAGTCTTCCTGACTTAGTTGTGTTAATGACAACCACACCCGAAGAAGCAATCAGGCGTCGTGGTGGCGAAGGACGTATCGTGACAATGGATTTTTTGAAGAGATTCAATCACTTACTTCAATCTTTTATTAAGACAGTATCTTGTCCTGTGTTCTATTTGGACACTACTGGTCTTTCTAAAGATGAAGTTATTGATATTCTTCTTAAAAAAATCTATGAACTGTAAGAAAACAACTCCAAAATTCAATGCTACCATGCATGGAATTTGGAGTTGTTATTTTTTACCCTTTTATTATTTTATCTATTGATTGTTCTCTCATTTCTTTAATTAGTTTGCAACTATTATCCAATTTTGCTTGTTCATCTTCTGCTAAATCTAAATCTAATAATTCTCTTACACCGTTACTATTTATGATTGCTGGAACTCCAATATAGATATCATCTTGTCCATATTGTCCATCTTTTAAATATGTAGATACTGTTAAAATAGAATTTTCATTATTTAATACTGCTTTTACTAATCTATTTAGAGCCATTCCTATTCCATAATATGTTGCTTTTTTCTTTTCAATAATTTCATATGCAGCATCTACAACACCTTTATGAATTTTTTCTAAATCATCCATAGGATGATGATTATCTTTCATAACGTCTTCTATTCTCTTACATCCAACATATGCATGTTTCCAAGGAACAAATGATGAATCACCATGTTCTCCCATTATATATGCATGTATATTCTTACTTGATATTTTTAAGTAATCTGCCATTAAATAGCGAAGTCTTGCTGTATCTAATACTGTTCCTGAACCAATTACTTTATCTTTTGGTAATCCTGATACTTCTGCTACAACATATGTCATTAAATCAACTGGGTTACTTGCAACTATAATTATTCCATTAAATCCACTTGCCATTATGCTTTCTGTTATTTGTTTCATTATTTTTGTATTTACTTCTGCAAGTTCTAATCTAGTTTGTCCTGGTTTTTGAGCAATTCCAGCTGTAATTACTACTATTTGAGCATCTTTACATTCATCATAATCTCCAGCTCTAATTACCATTTTTTGTGGTGCATATGGTAATCCATGTGCTAAATCCATTTCCTCTCCTTTTGTTTTATCTTTATCGATATCTATTAATATTAATTCATTAACTCCTCCTTGGTTAAGCATTGAATAAGCCATACTCATTCCTACCATTCCTGTTCCTACTAAAACTACTTTTCCTTTTTTCATAGTAAAAATCACTCCTTTTTAATTATTTTTATATCCTTTTAGTTTACCACTGATGTATTATATCATCATTTTTACAAATTTTAAAGGATTTTTTTGAAATATTTTACTTTTTTTGTAAACTGTGATATACTTCTTACAGAAAATAATCAAAGTAAGGAGTGCTATTTATGAGTTCTAATTCAGATAAAGCTACTACTTTGGCCGAAAATAAGGTTTTAATCTTATATATATTAAATCTTATTAATAATGATATAAAACAAGACGATTTGTTTAAACTAATTAGCTCTATTAATGATATGAACTACTTCTTTTTTAAACAAATTCTTACAGATTTAATCGATTCCAAATTAGTAGGTACTTATACAAAAGAAGAAGAACAAGTTGTAAAAATTACAACCGAAGGAAAAAATGCATATATTCTTACAAAAGATGTATTACCAGGAATATTAAAACTAAAAGCAGATAGTGTTTTCAAAAAAGAATTTGCTTCAATAGAAAATGAAGCTTCTATTATTGCTGAATTCATTCCCAAAAATGAAAATAATTACACAGTAAAATGTAAAATTGTCGAAAATAATG
This sequence comes from uncultured Clostridia bacterium, assembly GCA_944392605.1. Taxonomy (GTDB): domain Bacteria; phylum Bacillota; class Clostridia; order TANB77; family CAG-508; genus CAG-269. Next base: position 3,143 of record CALXXE010000013.1, read on the forward strand.
AAACTATTTTTGAAGTTAGAACTTTTGTTGGTTCTAGAGAAAGAGCAAAGAAAATTGTAGATAATTGGAATAAACACGCCAATTCTATTTATCCAGAAATGTTGAATTTATTATTAAAAGAAAAATAATAAACGGAATACATATTGTATTCCGTTTTTATTGTCTCTATTTTACTAAAAAACATATTATTGAAAATATTATCACTTTTAGCATACAATTAAGGAAAAATTGATAATGTATATATTTCATTCCTAGATTATTTAAATCATCAAAACCGTTTACCATTTCATCAACATCTTTTTTACTAGATATATTTTCTTCTTCTAAATACTCTTTAGCTAAAAATCTTGCTTTTATCATTGCATCGTTTTCCAAGTACATTCTAACAATATAATTTATTAAGCTTAGTACTAAAAATATTGATAAAAACATCATTTTAAAAGGTAATAAATTAAATAATGCAAGTACGCAAATTACTACATAATATAACAAATATATATTAGAAAAAATGAAATTAAAAATTAATATTTTTCTATCTTGAATAGAATGTAGACATTCATGTGCAATTGTTTGTATTCTTGTAAATGTATCACTTACATTAGCAATTACTATCTTATTAGTAATTGCTATATACAAACTTGCCTCTGCTTGCTTATCTTCTTCTATTTTTACATTCTCATTATTCAATTTTTTCAAATATTTTTTACATATTTCTATATTAGATAGATATTTTTTAGCCATATTATCCAATTTTTCATTTTTAGCTAGTTCTAATATTTTCTTTTTATTAAAACTAAAAACGCATCTTAATAATATAGAAAAAATTACTGTAACTAATATAATTATTATAAATTCCATTTGTGTCCCTTTTCTTCTTTATTGCATAACATCCTTTATTGCTTCGCCAATTATTTTATTTATATCTGCAATTAAAATATTAAATTTAGTTTCAGCATCAAAATATCTTTTGGCTTCTTCGTCTTCGATTAATTCCGCATATTCATTTTGCATCTCTTTATACTTTTCTTCATCATTCTTTCCTGTTTGCATCATTTCTAATTGAACTTCATATCTCAACTTTTCAAATTTAGACATTTTTTCTTTTAAAGTATGATTTAAATTTAGGCTTTCTTTTGCCATTTTATAATTTGCATACTCTTCTGATTCTTTTATTTCCCTTGCTAATCTATTTGCCGTATCATAAACATTCATTTTTTTACATCCTTCCTTAACTATGTATTATTTGAAGTAGTATTTCCTGTCGTTTCTTCTACTGGTGCTTCTATTTCTACATCGCTATCAGTTGGGCAAATATGTACAAATGTATTTCCATCATTTACATTTATAACATTTCCTTCTAGGTCTTGGTACACTGTCTTTTCGTCTCTAGCCTCTTTTATACATTTAATAGGTATTGCTTTTCCATTTGTAATATAATATCCATCAAATGTTCCTATGTTTCTTAATCCTTGTCTACCTTTATTTTCACTATCTGTTAATGTGTAATTATTACAAAATGTTATTATAATATTTTTAACTGTAATAGGATTTTCTGTATCCCAATCAACTTGTTCTTCATCTCTCGCATATCTCTCATATACTTTATTTTCTTCATCATAATAATATTCTACTGTTTGAAGATCTGAATGTGGTATTGTAACTTTAACAGCTCCCTCTCCATTTTCTAGATTAACTTCATCTGTTACATAATTTAATACACTTGTCTCATCTGATGTTGTTCTATATTTTTTACTTTGTGCTGATTTTAATAAGTTCGCTGTACTTGTTACTGCATTATGTGGTGCAGCTTTATCCTTTACTCTCCAGAAGGTTGTTCCATCTTCTGAAATTCCATTTATATCATCTACACTATATTTCTTTATATCGCTTTGAGCTTGTGGACTTTGTCCAAAATGAACATATATAGCATCATTTTCTAAAGCATAATCAATAAAATAATGTCTTGCACTTCTAACAGGTCCGATTTTTTCTAAATCTACTCCTTTAAACAATGCCATTAATCTTGTTTCTCCGCCTTCTACTATTATCTCATATACCATATATGCATCTTGAAGACCTGCTTGTGGCCAAGCATCTTGATGATTATCTATCATAACTGCAAATGGTCTATCATTTCCTTTAAATATTTGAACTGTCTTTTCTTCTTCAACCTCTGCTGTTAATACCCCATTTTCATTAGCAACCGGCTCTGATTGTTTATCCTTAGTTATCTTATAAGCAATCACTCCTCCTGCAACAATAACCAACACGACTAAAATAGCGATTAATATTTTTACTCCACCTTTTTCCATTGTTCCTCCTTATTTTCTTAAGATTTTCAAGTCATTTAATATTTTTTCTTCTTTAGGTCTCATTATCTTCTTGTCCTCTTCTTCAATATGGTCATAGCCCATCAAATGATAGAAGCCATGAACTAACATATAACTTAGTTCTCTTTCAAAACTATGTCCATATTCTACTGCTTGTTCTTTCACCTTATCTATTGAAATAACTAGATCTCCTAATATATCCTCATGTTCGAAATCATTATTTTTCATTTTTTCTTCTAACTCATCCTTCTGAAACATAGGAAAAGAAAGAACATCTGTTGCTCTATCTATATTCCTATATTCTTTATTTATTTCTTTAATATTTTCAGGATTAGTTAATGTTACTGTAATATATAATTTAGAATCTTGTAACTTTTCTTCTTCAAAACATTTAGTTAACACTTTATCTATTACTTTTTCATATTCTTTATTTTCTTCTATGTCTTTATATACTACTTCAAAAAACATTTTATGCTACTTCCTTATCCTTAATCTTGATATATTTTCCTTCTGATTTATATGAATTTTTTAATTCTTTCATTGCTCCGTAATCTACTAATTTTCTTTTATAATATGTTAATATTTTACTATAATCAATTTTACTACCTTTAATCTTTTTCATGTCATTTTTTATAAATAGAATTTCTTTTTGTTTTACATACTCTATAAAATCAGTTTCCTTTAATTTTGAAATTTCTTTATATTTATTCCAAAATTCTTTGTATTCTTCTCTTTGTTTTGGTGTTTCCCAATATACCTTTGTTGATAATAATTTTACATTATAATCTTCTATTAAATTTATTAACATTCCATAAGCTTTTTCTCTTTTTGTTGCAATTTTTGTATCTTGTACTAATGTTCTTGCATCTTTTAATAATTTTTCATAACATTGCTCTGCAACAATTAGTGGAAGACTATGTGTAAATAATTTTCTGCTTATTCCTAATAATATCATATTCTTCTCGATATTATCTTTTGTATCTAATTTTCCTATTGTATAAGATTCGTATTTTTCATAATCATTTGTTATATCTTTTAAATTACTATCATAATCAGTATCTAATTTTATTGATAGTATATTTTGTATATAATCCTCTAATGTATGGAATATTTTTGTGTAAATCCACTCCTTTGTAGAATCATATTTATTAGTTGTATCTGCTACTTTTATTGAGTAATTCTTTAATATTGATTTATATAGTGAATCCATCTTTGATATATAGAATTTATTATATTTTGCAATTACTCTTTCTTTTCCTGATACCTTTATTCCTTCATAATCTAATTCTAATAAATATTTTTGTTTTCTATATTTATATTCTACATATTCATTTTCTTTTAAACTTGTAACCTCATAATATCTTGCCATTGCATCTTTTTCGAATTCTGAAGCTGTTCCATTTCTTACTTTTTTATAAATAGAATCCATAACATATTTATCAAGTGAATCTAGATACGCTTCATAAGCTGAATCGTACTTTTTCTCTAGTTCATTATTATCATAATTATCATCTTGAGTAAAATTTTCAAATGCTTTTATGAGACTATTTCTTTTTATGGAAATTAACATTCCATTAATTCCTATTCTTGTAGGTATTAATATTCTTGTTAATGTATTTGTAATTTTATTAAAAAAGTTCTTATCTGTTCCAACTATTCTTAAGCTTCTTTCTTCCATATCTTATCATCCCTTCAAAACACTATTTTTTCATTTGTACCTATGTTTTCCAGAACTTCATATGTAACATAAACTTGGACACCGTCTTCCTGTTCATAGGTATTAATGTTCTTATTTACAATATTATCTTTATTTTCGATTTCTTTTTCCAATTCCTCCTCTAAATCTTTAATCCCTATGTTTTTAGCTTCTTCAACTGTATATGTTTTTTGTACTTCTTCTTGTTCTTTATATGTAGTTTTTAATATCGAAATTGGTAAATAAAAGTCTGAAAATAATTTAATTTTGCTTTCCGTTTCTATTGTATCATAAATTTTAAATTTTGAATACTTTTTTGAAAAATTTATTTCAAAATTACCAAATTTTATTCCGTACTTATTTTCTTCATTACATGTATATTGTGTCTCCGTAAGGGTATATGGAATTTTTTTACTTTTTGTATACCATACTTTTGCTTCTATTTCTCCTCTAGCATGTACATATCTTATTCCTGTAAACTTTCCCTCCATCCAACCATTTATTAAAACATCTCCCTCCTTTATAGTATCTCCTACTTTTACATTTGCTGTTCCTTCTTGTACATTTATTTTTGTTATTATTCCTGTTTTATCTGATATAATGCTACAATATTCATCTTCATTTACTATTTCAGGTTTTTCATCTGCTTTTACTAATTTTACAATTGCATTCGTTCCTTTTATTTCTATTCCCATCCACGCGACATCTTTTCTTTCCAACCTTATTTTATTTATTATTTCTTTTGTATCAATTTTTGACTTTAATAATCCTGTCTTTAATCCTGCATTTTCTATATCTTCCCTTATATTTGCTAGTTCTTCGCCATTTTCTTCAAAAATATCCACATTCCATACAAAATTTGAGGATAAACCTATAATCACTGCTACAATTAATAATAGTAATAAAAATATTTTTCTTTTTTTATATCTATGTAATAAAAACGGCATCCCTTTTTTATTTTTTATCTTAATTTTACATCCAGTTTTTTTAGCGATTCTACAAATTTCTTTAAATTCATTTATCCTTACATTTAATATTAATGATATATTACTGTTTCTCTTTAAGTTCCAAATTGTTATTTTTTTATTTTTACATATATTAATGAATCTTTCTATATAATAACCTTCAATAGATACTTTTAAGAAACCAAGTATATAACTAAAAATTATCTTTATAAACATATTTTTCTCCTAAATCTAATCTATCATTCTTTCAAATTCTATGCTTTCTATCTTTCCCTTTACTTTCAAATCATCATCTGTCATATTTTCTAAATTCAAATTGTAGCCATTTATATTTATTATCCCAATATATGTATTTATTCTTACAAAGAACTCTTCATATTCTAAAATTCCTTTAAAGTTTTCTATTATCAATTCATCAAAACCTGTTATAACAATTTTAGGTTCATTTGAATAAACTTCTTTTGGAAGTTCTAAAAGTTTATCTACTCTATTTGTTTGTTTTTTCTTTTTCATATAAATACCTCTACTTTTCAAATTCATCTAAAGATTTAAACTCATACCCCATACTTTTTGCTTCTTTTATAATACTATCTAATATATCTGTATTCGTTTTTGAATTACCATGAAGAAGTATTATTTCTCCATTATGAAAATTATTTATTATTTTTTCTTTGGCTTTTTCTTCATTAGGTTGTTTATTTTCATTCCAATCTTCATATGCAAATGACCACATAACAGTTTTATACCCAAGTGTATTTGTATATTTTATACTTTTTTCACTAAACTCACCTTTTGGTGGCCTTATATACTTCATCTCATAACCAAACTTTTCATATATCGCTGTATGTAAATCCATTACTTCTTTTCTTATTTCTTCTTCTGATAATTCTGGCATTGATTTATGGTTTACAGTATGATTTCCGACAATATACCCCTCTTCTATCATTTGCTTTACCAAATCTTCTTGTGTATTTAAATAATGTGCTGTAATAAAAAATGCAGCTTTCACATCATTTTCCTTTAAAACTTCTAAAATCCTTGATGTGTAACCTGCTTCATATCCTTCGTCAAATGTTAAATATAATACCTTTTCATCTTCTTTTCCTAAACATATCCCATTATTTTCTTCTAATACTCTTCTATTTTCTTTTCCTACATCTGGCTGCTCATGATTATCATTTCTTTTTATTCCCCACTCTATTTTCTTGGTAGAAACTATATTACTTCCTGTTTCTACAGTTTCATTTTTCATTTTTAAAAATAGACTTAATATAATAATTATTGTTATTAAAACAATTATAAATATAAACTTAATCTTTCTATTTTTCATCTTATCCTCCTATAACCTAATTAAGTTTATGAATAAATAATGAAATATAGAACTAAATACAAAAAACAAAGCCCTCCCCTTTACTATAAGGGTAGGGCTAGTAGGACTATAGATGCACACGACTAATCATCGGTGTTTACATAGATCATATCCATCGACGTCTGTTCATTGACATCAACATTGATAACGTGCTTCTGCAAGAGATGTGCTCGCTTCACACAAGCTCCAACCACTTGCTTTCTGCAGTCATTTCCCGTATATGACTCTTCTCCAACAAGGCAGCAGTGGCCGGCATACTTGTCGTTCACCTTCGTCGTGCTCACAAGAGCTCGACCTTCTGCCACGACCTTATCGTGCCTCTTTTCTTTTAACGTAACTTTAACGTCAAAGAGAAAAACATTTCCGTTCCAATACCTAAGCAATGTCTTGATTTCCATGATGTGTTCCTTTCTTTTTCGGCCTACTTTCTACCAAATCCATATAGGATTCAGTTGTACTCTATAATACCACTATTTAGAATATTTTGCAATGTCAAGTTCTCCTACTCATTTTCAATTGGATAAATTTGTAAATTTCTATTGACAATCTTTACATTTTAGCATATATTGTATTTGTTTTTGGAAATTTAAGGTATTTTGTTTCTTTTTGTTGTAGGCCTTGTTTCCTATTTTTTTCATATCTTTTTTTAAAAGGGTGGTGATAATAATGTTAAAATTTGCTTTATGTGACGATAATATACATATTTTAGATAAGCTAGAAAAAATGTTAGAGAACATATTCACTAAAAATAATTTTGATGCTTCAGTATCATATAAAACAAATAATACTAAAGACATGTTAAACTTTGTTAGCAATAATAAAGTTGAAGTTATTATGCTTGACATTAATTTAAAATCTGATACAACTGGATTACAATTAGCTGAAGCAATAAGAAAAATAAATAAAGATTCTTATATTATTTTTACTACAGGTCATTTAGAATATGCCATGATTGCATATAAAGTTAAAACTTTTGATTATCTTGCAAAGCCTATCACCTATGATAGATTAGAGGAAACAGTTATAAGATTATTTGAGGATGTTAACGGTCAACCAAAAAGATATATTAAGATTGATAATAAAAACACAATTATTGATGCATCTGAAATTCAATATATCAAAAGAGATGGAATGAAATTGATTTTTCACACTTCATCTCGTGATTATGATGCTTATAGCTCTTTTGCAAAGATTCAAGATACTTTACCTAAAAACTATAGAAGATGCCATAAATCTTGTATTGCTAACCTTTCTCAAATAAAGGACGTAGAACCGGTTTCTGGTATTATTACTTTCAAAGATGGAAGTACTTGTGAAATTGGTCCTAAATACAAATCAGATTTAATGGAGGTTTTAAAAGATTATGGAGATTTTAAATAATATTTGGACTGCTATTACTACGCCAAATATTCAACTTATAAATATAATTTCTGTTCCAATCTTATTAATAGAAATTACTTTAACTATGCATTTGTTTCTATCTATTATGGACTTATCTTCAACTAGAAAACAAAAAATACTATATATTTTAATAAGTTGGATAATCGGTATATTTACTATGTTTATTGTATCTCAACCTTTTAATATATTTATAAATTATTTTATGACTATATTCTTACAATATATAATATTTTCTAATCCATTCTTAAAAAGTGTTATATCTAGTGTCCTAGCCTTAGTAATTTATAATTTAATAAATATTTTGATGGTTAATCCTTTTATTACTATATTTAATATTAATAGTGAACAATTAAATTCTATTCTCATTTACAAACTTTGTTATCTAATTATTATGTATATTATTACAATAATTTGTATTATTATTTTAAAGAAAAAGAATTTAGTTTTTCAATTCTCTGATAATATTGATAAAAGAAATAGAAACATAATATTTGCAAATTTATTATTTGGAATACTTGCAATTATTATACAATCAATAACATTATTCTATTACGTAGATACCTTACCTGTTATTATTACATTTTTAAGTTTTATTTCTTTACTTGCATATTTCGCTATTAGTATTTACAGTTTGACAAGAATATTTAAATTGATACTTACAACTCAGAAATTAGAAAGCGCTACAGAATATAATCGAAGCTTACGTATTTTACACGATAGTGTCAGAGGTTTTAAACATGATTTTGATAATATAGTTACAACTATTGGTGGATATGTTAAAACAAATGACATGAGTGGACTGAAAGATTATTATCTTCAATTAGAAGATGATTGCCAAAGAGTAAATAATTTATATTTATTAAATCCTGATGTTATTAATAATGATGGAATTTATAACTTGTTAACTAAGAAATATCATGAAGCTGACTCAAAAAATATAAAAGTTAATATGACTTTTCTTCTTGACTTGAGTACTTTACATATGAAAATATACGAATTTGCAAGAATATTAGGAATACTTTTAGATAATGCTATTGAAGCAAGTAATGAATGTGATGAAAAAATAATTAACTTAGATTTTAGAGATGATTCTAAAAATTCTAGACAGATAATTAGGATTGAAAATACTTATAAAAACAAAGATGTAGATACAGAAAAAATATTTGAAAAAGGAATTTCCAGTAAGGAAAATCATACCGGACTTGGATTATGGGAAATACGTAAATTAGTAAAGAAAAACAATAATATCAATTTATTCACTTCTAAAACAGATAAATACTTTTCTCAACAATTAGAAATATATTATTAAAAAGAAAGTAGCTATAAATCTACTTTCTTTTTTGGATTGTATGTATATAACGATTAAGTTATATCATTGGTAAGAATATTTATTTCGAATCTATTCTTACCAATGTCTACTTATTAGTCTTTTTTAATCATACTCTTTGGCATTTTAGGTTGATGGAATACTGCTAAGAATAAACATGCTGTGTTTGTTGCCTTTGCATATTTTTCTGCTGTTTTTGCTAATAATTTTAACATTACAATCTCCTCCTTGAAAATTATATTATAATATAAAATATTACCGGTATATATTTTATACTACACTGATTCAGGCGAAGTATCTCCATATACTTCATATCCATATTTACTTTTAGTTAATCTATATGCAATTTTTGTAATTGTTAATGTTTGTATAAAATGAGATAATATTATTATGTTTGATATCATTGAATTATTTATTAACAAGGCTATTAATAATCCAACTGAAAAACTGATATATGAAACTATTCTTTTTTTCTTTCTTACTTTATTTTGTAATATTGGCACAGACTCTGTATCTGCTGGTGCATATAGCTTTATCATAATCATTCCAAATATCCATATAAATAAAGTTGTAATATATTTTACAACACCAGTTAACTCAAAATATTGTGAAACAAATGGTATTAAACAATAAAATGCTGTTGTAAACAAAATACATCCTAAATGTGTTTTTAAATGTATTCCCCCAGAGGCTCCTTTATACACAAATAATATTATAAATGTAAATAATGTCCATTTAAATATTCCTAATATATATGCAATTATAAATACAAGGATTACCTTTGGAATTTCTCCTACTATATTTTGAAGTCCATAATTTATAACTTCTGCTCTCTCATCATCTACATCTGGCATTTCTTTTCTTATTCTATTAGTTAAAAAGGTACAGATTTTATCTATCATTCTCTCACCTCTTTTTTCAAAAAAATATTATCACTTATTTTAATTTTTTTCTTTATTAGTTTTGCGAAACATCGATTTTAATTTATGAAAATTGTTGATATGAATTTCACATAAGATATTCATAGATTTATAAAAATTAAGATATAAAAAAATAAAAAGGTTATAAATTAAGTTTTATAACCTTTTGGTAGCGAAGATGTGATTCGAACACATGACCCTTCGGGTATGAACCGAATGCTCTAGCCAACTGAGCTACTTCGCCATATCAAACGACAATAATTATTATACTGGTAGTTTTTCCATTTGTCAAGCAAAAATACAAGAATTTTTTAAAATTCTTGTATTTTATCTTTCTAGTTCTTTATCTTCTTCTCTAACTGTTTGCTCTTTGTCTTGCATAGAAAGTGTCTTTGTTCTAGTTCTAGTTTGCTCTCTTGTTTGTCTTCTTCCTTGTTTTTTTGATTTTGGCTCATCACCTGGTGGTGTTACCATTTGTTCTAATGAAGCTATATTTCTTTCTGCTTGTGCTAATATCTTACTATTTTCTCTATCAAATTCACTTTTTTCTTTATTTTCTTTTTTCTCTAATTGATCATCAGAACTAAAGAAAGCTCTTAATAACTCTTTCCAATTAGTTTTTACTTCTCTTTTTTCCATATTCTTAAAGTTTTCACCTCTCTTTTAAACACAAGTTAATTGTACCATAAATTATGAAAAAAATCAAGATTTTTTTGTAAATTTAAGTTATTAGTTTATTTTTTACAATTTTTGTAATTTATTAATATCTAAAATTCGTCTTGTAAAATATCATTTAAAACTTCACTACATCTTTTTGATGCTAGTTCTAAATTTTTATCAAATGTTCCTGCATTATTCCCATCTGGTGTATCTGAAATTCCTCTTATTACAATAAATGGTATATTATCTAAATAACATACTTGTCCTATTGCACCACATTCCATATCTACAGCATCTGCATTAAACGTTCCTCTTATTTCATCTCTCATATCTACTTCAGAACAAAATACATCTCCTGTTGCAACTATTCCTATCTTTACATTATAATCTTTCTTCTTCTTTTCATCATTGTCTTTCTTACTAAACTTTTTCTCTTCTTCTAATTTTTCTTCTACTTTATATAAGAAATCACTATCACATCTAACATTATTCCCCACTCCTGTGATATAGCCTTTACTATGTCCAAATGCGGTTATATCAAAATCATGTTGAACAACATATTTCCCTATTAGTACATCACCTATATTTAGCATTGGATTAATTGAAGCAGCTGCTCCAACGTTTATTACCCTATTTACTTTATATTTATCTATTAATATTTGTGTTGTTCTTGCTGCATTTACTTTTCCTACTCCACTTTGTACTAATACACATTTTTTCCCTTGAATCTTTCCTTTATAAAAATCTAGTTCATAACATTCTTCTAATTCTATATCTTTCATTAATTTTTGAACTGCATTTTTTTCTTCTTCCATTGCAACTACTATACCTATTTTTTCCATATACCTTCCTCCCATATCAATTAGTTTTTGTTTAATAATAAATTTCGGCCTTTTTTGAAGACTAATATAATTAGATAATTGGCTTTGTATTCCATTTTTAATTATTATAAAATTCTATCATTTCATTTTCTAATTTTATATATGTATTTGTTTGTTTTATTTTGTAATAAATTTTAGATATTATCTTTATCAAACTACTAATAATCAATTTTTCAACAATAAAATCTATTACCATCGCTATCAAGAAAACACCTATTACTCCACCAATAGCATTTAATATCAAAAACGAAGAATTTACATATTTACTTCCTTGTACTATTTGTTCCCAAATAATATTTCTAAAAAATATATTTTCGTGTATTAAATAAATTCCAAATGACGCTGATGCAACTTTATTAACGATATTATTATTTTTTACATTTAAATTTTTGAATATTGAAAATATTAATATTGCTAATATTAAAACTAATGGACTATTAATGCTATTAAAATAATATATTTTTGGAAATATAGGTTTCTTTACAAATAACAATTCTAACCCTATCATTATAACATTCATAACAATAACTACTAAAATTACATATTTTATTCTATTTCTATTGTCTTTCATAAAATTGCAATTATATTTTTTTACATATGCACCTATAAAATAAATTACTATAAACCATATAAAATCATTAACAAATGTCATCGTTTTTGGTATATTAGCCAACGCACACCATATAATAATCATTTCTGTTAATATTATTTTAAAATGTTTTTTTGATATATTTTCTATTATTCTTCTAAAAATTGGTGTAAAAATATAAATTAATATGTAACAACTTGCAAACCAGTATAACCCTAATGTTGTAGGCAAAATGGATTTTAAAATATTAATAGTGTTTAATTTTTGACTATTTGTAATTATTCCTATTATTAAACCAATAATAGAATAAATAAACACTTGTAATATTAAAGTGACAAATTTTTTTATTTTAAATTCTGATCTATCATAAAAATATCCTGATATCATTATGAATAAGCATGCTCCTAATTTTCCAAACATTTGAAAAAAGTTAATTATTATTCTATTTATTGTTATTTGATTTTCCCATAAAAATCCACTATATATTGCATAGTGATGCATAATTATCATTACAATTGCAATTATTCTTAAAATTTCTAAATTTGAATTTCTTTTCGTTAACACTATTCCTTCTTCCACAATATTCTCCTACTACTACATATATTACCACATTTTCTTGTTTGATCTTTTTTTGTCAATATTGGCAAATTCTCCTCTTACTATTAAATATGTAATCACACCAATTATACTATGTTTTCTTAATTTATTCAACTAAATCTGTTAGACAAATCTATATTATAAATAATTTTATATAAGACTTGCAACTTTTTACTTTTTAATGTAATATAATAAAGTATATTGAAAGAAATGCAAAAAATTAAATTTAAAAAGAAAGGAGTTTAGAGTTTAGTTATAGCGCCAGGACACTTAATTTTAAGTGTTGACGAGGTCTAAGGTATTCGAAAGTTTCGGCGGGTTCCTTAGTGGCTTTTGCTTAAGGTCAGAGTATTAATTTAAAGAGCAGTAGTGATATTGTAACAAAGAATTAATACATTTAAGCTTATTTTGCATACTTTCAATTCCAGATTATTTTATTTTAAGGAGGATTTACTATGTGTGGAATTGTAGGTTACATAGGAATAAAAAAAGCGAGTCCAATTCTCATTAATGGACTTTTAAGATTAGAATACAGAGGTTATGACTCAGCAGGTATTGCAACAATAGAAAATGATGGTCTTTCTATTATGAAAGATAAAGGAAGAGTTAAAAATTTATATAATTTACCAGGAATTGATGATTTAGAAGGAACTATTGGTATTGCTCATACTAGATGGGCTACTCATGGAAAACCATCTAAAGAAAACTCTCACCCTCATGTTGATAATTCAGAGAGTTTTAGTGTAGTTCATAATGGTATTATCGAGAACTATAATGAATTAAGAAAGTTTTTAACTGATAATGGTTATACTTTTTATTCTGAAACAGATACAGAAATTATCCCTAATTTAATTCATTATTATTATAATAAAGATGCTTCAGAAGATGACTTAAAAATATTAAGAGCTGTAAAAAATGCTTGTAAAGATTTAAAAGGAAGCTTTGCTTTAGAAATTATTTCTAAATATGATAAAGACCATATGATAGTTGTTAGAAAAGATAGCCCTCTTGTTATTGGAAAAGGTGATGGAGAAAATTATATTTCTTCTGATATCCCTGCTATTCTTTCATTTACAAGAGAATTTTATCTTTTAAATGATTTAGAATTTGCTCTTTTATCAAGAGATGATGTTAAATTTTATGATACAGATTTAAATCCTATTAATAAAAAAATTCAAACTATTGAATGGAATGCTGCTAGTGCTGAAAAAGAAGGTTATGAAGATTATATGTTAAAAGAAATTCATGAACAACCAACAGCTATTCGTGAAACAATAGGAGCAAAATTAGATGAAGGTACAAAATGTACTTTTGATGAATTAGATTTTACAAAAGAATTTTTAAAAGGACTTCACAAAATTTATTTAGTTGCTTGTGGTACCGCAATGCACGCAGGTCTTGCAGGTAAATGTATGATGGAACGTCTTTGTAGAATACCAACAGAAGTTGATATAGCTTCTGAATTTAGATACAGAGATCCTATTATTGATGATAAAACTTTATGTATTTTCATCTCTCAATCAGGTGAAACTGCAGACACAATAGCAGCATTAAAACTTTCAAAACAAAAAGGTGCAAAAACACTTGCTATTAGCAATGTTATTGGAAGTTCTATAACAAGAGAAGCAGATTATTCTATATATACACATGCAGGTCCTGAAATTGCTGTTGCTTCTACAAAAGCTTACACATCACAAGTTGTACTTCTTGCTATGCTTGCAATTTACTTTGCTGAAACCATAGAAGAATCTGAAGTTGAAGTTTTAAATTTAAAGAAAGAAATTTTAGAATTACCTAAAAAACTAGAAAAAACTTTAAAATGTGAAGAACGTATAAAAGCTTTTGGTCACAGAATTTACCAAGAAAAAGATGTATTTTTCTTAGGAAGAGGAATTGATGAAACAGTTGCAAGAGAATCAGCTTTAAAACTAAAAGAAATTTCTTATATTCATGCAGACAGCTATCCAGCAGGTGAATTAAAACACGGCCCTATTGCTTTAATTGAAAATGGTATTACTGTTATTAGTATAATGACAGACCCAAAACTTGTTGAAAAAACTGTAAGTAATATTCAAGAAGTTATTACAAGAGGAGCTAAAACATTAGTTATAACTAACCAAGATATAGATGCTAAAATGTTTGATACAGTAATCCGTATTCCTGAAACAGATCCATTTGTTTCTCCAATACTTTCTGTAGTTCCATTGCAATTACTTTCATATTATATTTCTAAAGAAAAAGGTCTTGATGTTGATAAACCAAGAAACCTTGCAAAATCAGTAACAGTTGAATAGAAATATAGCGATATAGTGAAAAACTATATCGCTATATTTTATCCTATTAATAATTTAACAACTATTAGACAAACAACTCCTGGAAGTCCAAGTATTCCGAACTAATATACTTGTAAAAAAATTAAGCCCTATATGAAATCCAAAATTTGCTCCTATAAGATTAATTACAAAAATCACTACTCCACCAAGTATCGAATTCAATACTAGTTTCAATATATTTTTTAAAGGCACGATAAAAATTCTACCAAATATAAAAATAAAACATATACATGCTAAATATGTAATAATATTAATGTCCATTTTTATCAACTCCAAACTAATTTCTTACTTAATTTCTATGATGAAAAATGGACAAATATTACTAACCTGCTTCTTCTCCTAAGAATGTATATTTTTTGTTGTTTATCATATCTACTTCTATTCCCTTTAGTTTTGCAAGTTTTATCAAATAATCTAATTTTGCTTGGTTTGCTTTTATCTGATAAGTATAATAATCTATTAACTCCTCTTTTGCATATTCAAAATTTTTATTATCACTTTTTAACTCTTCTCTTGTTTTTATAATTGTTTTAATTAATTCTATCTCTTTCTCCATTTCTGTCTTCTCAACAATCTTTTCTTCTCTTTTATATTCTTCTTGCATAAAGCATCTCCTTTTCTATTTTTTATTTCTATTATATTCCATAGAATATTTTTCTATTCAAAAATGATTTCATTTTACTAAAAAGCTGATTATTTTTCTTAAAATACTTGTTTTTTTCCTAATTTTATAGGATAATATATATGTATAAATTTATTTTTGTGAAAGGATTTTTTAAATGAAGTATATAGATAAATTTTTAAAGGTTTTAAAAACTGATAGAAACACTTTTGCTACTTATGTGCTAACCCTAATTAGTGTATATTTAGCAGTAGATAGATTAGTTGAAATGTTGCTTATGATATTCACAGGTGTATCTTATTCTTATTGGGGCCCTATAGCATATACATTTGCACTTGCTTGTCCAATATTTGCTTTTCTTTTTTCTGGGCAATCAAAATTCGCTTCATCAAAAGCAAAAAAAGTTACACTATTTTATTTATATGTAATTGGTTTATACATAATTGCTATTTCAATGTTTACCCAATGGCTCAACATGGGTGCATGGTTGTTACTGCTTTCAGTACCTAATTATGTAGAAATTATTACTGATTTTTCTGATTTAGTAACCCCAGCAATGGTAAGTATTTCATTATATTTACCATTAGCTACTATCTTCCCATTCTTCAAGAAATTATTCTTTGGTGTTAATGATAGCAAAGACCAAATTCGTTCTATTTGGGATTATGGTGGAATTAGCTTAGCAACAAAATCTAAAGATTCCGGAGTTTATTCTTGTGAAGTTTATTTATGTAACAATACTGAAACAGGTAAATCAATTACTATACCTGAAGAATCAAGATATCAATCATTGTTTGTATGTGGTGGTTCTGGTTCTGGTAAAACTTCTTTAGTATTTGAACCATTATTTGCAAGAGACTTAGAAAAAAAATATTTCTTTAAAGAAGTTTCAAAAGAAATGGGATATACCGCATTAAAAACTGGATTAGCAGTATTAAATGCACCTTATGAAAACGACTACTTAAATGAAAATTTCAATTTAAATATGTTAGTACCAGTTGAAGGTAAGGAATCTCTTTTCAAAGCCTATTTAAAGAAAATGATTTTAGATTCAATTGGAAATGATATAACATATAAAAATATAGGGCTTACTCTTATGGCCCCTGACTATGAAGTAATTAGTCATCTAGCTGAAGTTTGTGATAATTTTGGTATTAAATATCATTTAATAGATCCAAACAATCCAAATTCTAGTGGATTAAATCCTTTTGTATATGAGGATTCTTCAAAAACTGCTACTACAATTTCTTCAGTTATAAAATCCATGTATAATACAGCACATGGAGATCTTGATGAAGCTTATAAAGAAGATATTGTAATGCAAGCAATTGAAAACTTAGTAGTTTTACTAAAAGAAGTTTATCCTAGAATGAACGAAGGAAGACTTCCTAATATGGAAGATATGTTAAAAATGTTTACTAATTTCGAGCTAATAGAAAAAATGTGTAAAATATTAGAACATGAAATAGAAAATGATGAATTTGCAAAAGATAAATATCGCGTATTATTAACATACTTTAAAAAGAACTTCTACAGCGATGCTCCTGCAAAATCTAGTATGGAAAAATACATCTATTCTGTTATTAGTCAATTAGATAATTTACTTAGAATACCTGGAATTAAACCTATCTTATGTAATAGATATGATAATATAAATTTTGATGATGTACTTAAAAATTCAGAAGTTGTATTTATTTGTACGAGACGTGGAGATTTAGGAGCTGCAGGACATAAGGCATTTGGATTATTCTTCTTAATTACAATGCAAAACTCAGTATTAAGACGTCCTGGAACAGAAAGATCAAGAGTTCCTTACTTTGTTTATATTGATGAATTTGCCGATTTTATTTGTAAAGATACAGAAGCAATGTTTACAATGTATAGAAAGTATAAAGTTGGAACAACTATATCAACACAAAGTTTACAACAATTAGAAACACCAGAATTAGCAGTAAACTATAAAAATACTATTCTTTCTAATTGTGCAAGTAAAATCTTTACTGGAAATGGAGCTTATGATGAGCTAGAATGGTGGTCTGGAGAATTTGGAAACCATAGAGAATGGACTTACTCAAACAGTATGGACATGAGTAAAATGGAATATGATCCAAAATACGGAAGTGTATCATGGAAATATGTCCCTAATTTTAAACCTGGAAAACTTCAAGGTTTAGGTGCAAAAGATTGTGCTTTTAAAATTAGAGGAAGTAATGGAAAACCAATGGTTGGACCAGGTAAATTATCATTCTTAGAATCAAAATACAAAGAACCACATAAAATTAAAACTTTCGATTTTGGTAAATATTCTGATGGTGTTACAACAGATACTGAAGATGATACAAGTAGTAAAGCTCATAAAAAATTTAATCCAAAAAATATTAATTTTAGAGATGAAAGAAATGAAATTGACCCAATTCAAACAGATACAACTGATTCAAAATATATGTTTGATAATCAAGACGCAATTGTAGTTAACTTCAAAAAGAGAAAGAAATAATAATAGAAAATAAAGCTATAAGATATTATATAGCTTTATTTTTTATCATTTTCAAAATTGCATTCCTGTTAATTGAATTATAATTCCTGATACCACGCCAATTGCATATAGTAATCCAGTTATTTTTAAATTCTGTTTTATTCCCTTATTCATCTTGAATAATACAATTAGTCCAACACCTGCTCCAACTAACAATCCTGAAATCATTGTTGCTGCTGGAATTACATTTTCTAAATATAATTGTGTTAATATTACAGATGATGCACAATTTGGAATTAATCCTATAATTCCTCCAAGTACCGGTCCTAATACTGGATTTGACCCAATAAAACCTGCAATTGTATCTTCACCTATAAAATATATAATTATATTAATAACAAATGTAATTATCAAAACAAATAAGAATATATTAATTGTATGTTTTAAAGCTGATTTAAAAATTCCATGGTCACAATGACAATGTTCTTTCTCACATAAATCTATTATTCTCTCTTCTTCGTCATCTTTCTTTCTTAGTCTCAAAACTAAATCTATTACAAATCCTGCAATCATACCAATTAATACTTTTATTCCTAAAATTTTTAAAAGTGTAACTATAGATGCTCCCTCTGAAATAAATATTGGTATCATCTCATCAGATGTAGATAAATATACAGAAATAAGTGTTCCAAGTGTAATTACCCTTGCTGCATAAAGATTTGTTGCTGCAACAGAAAATCCACATTGTGGAAAAGCTCCTAAAATACTTCCTATTAATGGTCCAAATTTTCCAGACTTTTTAATTGTATTTTTTGCTTTTTCGCTTGTTTTATGTTCTATATATTCCATTATTAAATATGTAATAAATAAAAACGGTAATAATTTCACACTATCTATTAGTGCATCTAATATAACATCTAACATACTTTTCTCCTTTACTTAACTTTATTATAATAACATATATTTTAAAAAAAGTAAAGGGAAAAGCCACCTTAAAAAGGTGGCTCCCCGGGAATCCCTATTCAGGGTCCTCTGCAAGTGAAATGCCGTGGATCTCTTCGAGATCGGCAAACGGAATGGAGAACTCACTCATACCGCCCCGAAACAGCCATTCGCCAACGGCATTATAGCCGATTTCAGTAAGCTTCAGGTCGGTCTCGTTGTTTCGCTTATCTCTGGGGATACTGATAACGAGCTTGTCGTCAGTTGAAACATCGTACCCATAATAAGGAATTCCACTTGTTTCCAAGCGTTTATCCTCGAGTTCGATGAGTCTCATCTTAGCCTCATGAATCTTCTCGAGCTCTTTCACTTCAATCGTGAAGAGTTGAGCCTCATTAGACCTCTTTCTCCCTTGCGAGTATCCGGCCGCTTCCAGCCTCTGTGCGTTCTCAGGCGTGTTGTCAGGTTTCCCTACAATAACACCTACCTTTCCGCTCTCTTCCAGATGCTCGAACATCCGAAAGTCGATTCCTAACGAATAGAGTCTCCGCGTTTCTAGTTGCAGGTTCTTAGTAATGTCCATGTTGCATTTCTCCCTTCTATATTTTGCAATCCTGCATACTTAAATTATACCATTTTTTTAGGCCTTGGTCAAATTATGGAAACTTAGTTTCTTCTATATCTACCACATACTTGGCCTGTTCTTCCATTATTATTAGAATTTGGTATAACATTAATTCTAGCAGTAACCCCATTGCTTCCTACATTGTTACAGCTATTGTTATTATTACAACAATTATTATCACAAGAATTTTCCCTATCAGAACTAATAGTTAATAATTCATTATTTCTTCCATTTGAGCAATTACTAGATATAGTAAGCAGATTACCATCTTCAAGATTACCACAACTACTATTTATTGTAAGTAATTCATTTGATGTGTTATTACAATTACAATTGTGGTTATCTCTTCTACAGCAATCACAATCCCTATCTTCTAATCTCCTTATTATTCTAGTTATAATACACACAATCACAGCTGTTATATAACTTATAATCGTATATACAATTGTTGCTATTAAGAAATTTATGTTATTTACAATAAACGTAATAACTAAAAATATGGCAAATATAATCGCTGCAACTAAAGCAGGTGATTTAAATATTTTTTGTAATGCAATAGATATAATTATTGTTGCAATTGGAAGTGCAAAAAATAATAGTAAAACATTCATATCTTTTCTCTCCTTTATGTTTTACTATATTTTATGCATATTTTAATTTTTGGTTAACAAAATGTATTATTCATATTCTACTTTTACTAAAAATAGGCCTTGTGGAGCTAGCGTTTTCCCTGCTTTTTGTCTATCTTTAGATTCTATAATATTTTTTATTTCTTTTGGCTCTATCTTTCCAAGTCCTACATCAACTAAGGTTCCTGATATTATTCTTACCATATTATATAAAAATCCGCTTCCTGTAAGTTCTATCCATATTCTTTCATCTGGTTTTTCTATTACTTCTGCTTTATAAATTATTCTTACACTACTTTTACTACTTGTTCCACTTGCTTTAAAAGCCTTGAAATCATGTTCTCCTTCAAAATATTTTACAGCTTCTTTCATTTTCTCTATATCTAATTTTACAGGAATATGTGTTTCTAAGTTTCTATAAATGCTACTTCCATACTTAGAATTATTTATAACATATCTGTAAGTTTTTCTTTTACAACTTAATCTACTATGAAATCTTTCATCAACCTCTTTAGCATCTTTTATTCTAATTGAACTCTTCATATTACTATTTATTGCAATTGGAAACTTTTCTATTGGTAATGTAGAATTAGTTTTAAAGTTTGCAACTTGTCCTAGAGCATGTACTCCTCTATCTGTCCTTCCAGATGCCATTAAATCTATTTCTTCTCCTGTTATTTTTTCAATTGCTTTCTCAATAGTTCCTTGTATATTTAATTTATTTGGTTGTTTTTGCCAACCATTAAAATCTTTTCCATCATACTCTATGGTAAGTCTAATATTTCTCATCTTATTCTCCTTTTAAAACAAAAAGTCGCCTTTTGCGACCTTTATTTTTCTTGATTATCATTTTCTTCTTTAGTTTTATTCTTTTCTTTTTTCAATTTTTCTCTTAATTCTTTTATTTTATTTCTTCTTTCCTTTTTTTCTACTGCAAATCTTTTTGTTACAATATTACTAATTAATATTTTCTTTAAGACATCTTCCCTTACGTCAGCAATTAATGTACCATCTTTTGCAACAGATATTTTTCCAGTTTCCTCAGATACTACAACCACTAAACTATCTGATTCTTTTGATACTCCTATTGCCGCTCTATGTCTTGTCCCTAACTCTTTAGCAATATCTTTATCATCTGCTAAAGGCAATACACATGCAGCTGCAGCAATTTTGTTACCTGATATTACAACAGCTCCATCATGAAGTGGGGTTTTAGGCACAAATATATTTACTAATAATTGAGGTGAAACATCTGCATCCATTGGTATCCCTGTTGCTATTATATCTTGTATCTTTATATCTCTTTCAATTACAATCAAAGCACCTGTCTTTGTTTTAGCAAGTTCTGTCGCCGCAATTACTATTTTATAAATATCTTCTTTTGCTTTTGTAGCTAGATCTTTATCAATTCCAAAGAATTTTGCAAGTTTATTAGTTCCAAGCTGCTCTAACGCACGTCTTAATTCTGGCTGGAATATTACAATAATAGCAATAACTCCTAAATTCATTATTCCAGTTAAAATCCAGTTTAAAATCTTTAAATTTAATAATCCACTCACCCATGTTGCAATTATTAAAAGAACAATTCCCTTTATTAATTGCCATGCTCTTGAACCTTTTACAACTTTTAAGAAACAATACACTAAGAAACAAACAATTGCTAAGTCTAATATCAAAGTTATAAGCTCAAATGGATTTGATTGTAATGATTTTATATATGCTACTATATTGTCTCTATAAAAATTCTCCCAATTCATTCCTAAATCAATTACCATATAATTTTTCTCCTAATCTTTATTACATTAAAGCATAAACAAGTGTTATTGCTGTTCCTCCTACCATTAGTATTGCAAGAACTCCTGCTGTTACTTTAACAAAAATTTGTCCTTTGTCATGTTTATTATGTTTTTTTTCTGTATTTACCTCTTTATTTTTCTTCATTAATACTCAACCCTTTCAATTTTACTCTACAATATTATAGCACATTTTACGAATTTTTCAAATATTTATTAGTATTTTCCAAAAGTTTCTTACTTTATTATTTTAATAATAGTTTTTAATGGTTCTACTTTTTCTTTTCTGATTTTTATAATATTCTTTATATTTTCCTTTGCAGAATCTAATTGTTCTGGATTATTTATATGAAGATATGCTATCTCCTCATCTTTTCTAACATAATCTCCTATTTTTTTTAATAAAACTACTCCTACTGATGGGTCTATTTTATCTTCTTTCCTTACTCTTCCTGCTCCTAAACTACAAGCTAACTTTCCAATGTCCTTAGCATCTATACTATAAATATATCCTGTTTTTTCACTATAAATAGGTTCTATATACTGTGATTCTTCAAAATTTTCTAAATCTGATAAATAAGTTACATCTCCGCCTTGCATTTTAACTAATTCCATAAATTTATTATATGCTTTCCCATTTTGCAAATTTTCATTTAACATTTCTTTAGCTTTTTTTAATTCATTTGTTATCCCTGCTAGCACTAACATATATGAACCAAGTTCTAATACAACTTTCCTCACATCTTCAGCTATACTTCCATTTAAAGCCTCTATTGCTTCTTTTACTTCTAATGAATTTCCTACATTATTTCCTAGTGGTTCATCCATATTAGTTAGCACACACACTGTTTCTCTTCCTGCTAATTTTCCTATAGATATCATTTCTTTTGCTAACTTTTCTGCATCACGTAAATTTTTCATAAAAGCTCCGATTTCCAACAGTTACATCTATTACTATTTTTTGTGCTCCACTTGCTATTTTTTTACTCATTATACTAGATGCAATTAACGGAATACTTTCTACACAAGAAATTGAGTCTCTTAAACTATATATTTTTTTATCTGCAGGTGCTAGATTTAATGTTTGTGAAATCATGCTAATACCTATCTTTTCCACATTTTCTACAAATTTGTGGATATCTATATCTGTTATATACCCTGGTATTGACTCTAATTTATCTACAGTTCCTCCAGTAAATCCTAGTCCTCTTCCTGACATTTTTGCAACATCAACGCCACAAGATGCGACTAATGGAAGTAAGATTAAAGATACTTTATCTCCAACTCCACCTGTTGAATGTTTATCTACTATTATCTTATTTAATTTAGATAAATCTAATATCTCACCTGAATGTGCCATTGCAATAGTCAAATTAGTTGTTTCTTCATCTGTCATTCCTTGTATATATATTGCCATAATTAATGCTGCTGCCTGATAATCTGTTATTTCTCCTTTTGTATATCCTGTTACAAAGAATTCTATTTCTTCTTTAGTAAGTTCTTTTTTATCTCTCTTCTTTTCAATAATATCTAATATTGTCATATTGCCTCCTAAAATTAACCATTTGTAAAATGTTTAGTAAAAGTCACTCTATGAATTGGACATAAGCCATATTCTTTAATTGCTGCGATATGTTTTGCAGTTCCATATCCTTTATTAGATAAAAATCCATACTCAGGATATATTTCATCCCATTGTCTCATTATTCTATCCCTTGTTACTTTTGCAAGTATTGATGCTGCTGCTATATTATAACACCTAGCGTCTCCTTTTACTAATGGTTCATATGGTATTCCTTTTGTATCTATATGTTCCAAAGCATCTACTAATATTAAATCTGGTTTTACATCTAATCCATCAACAACTTCTGTTACACCTTTTTTAGTTGCATTTAATATATTTATATCATCAATTACATCTTGGTCTATCACTGCAATTGAATAGCTTATTGCTTCTTCTTTAATAATATCATATAGTTTTTCTCTTCTTTTTTCAGTTACTTTTTTAGAGTCATTTACAAATTCTATCATTGAATCCTCTGGCATAATAACACCCGCAACAACTACTGGACCTGCTAATGGTCCTCTTCCTGCTTCATCTATTCCACAAATATTTTTAAAACCTTTACTATATAAATCTTTTTCTATTTCTTTTAATTTTGTTAGTCTTTCTATCTCTTTTTCCTTCATTTTATTTTCCCTATACTTCTAAATTATCTATATCTGTTAATGAATATCTTCCATCATAGCCTAAAGTATTATATACTTCTACAGTTGCATTCACATCATCAAATTTTATTAAATAGTATTCATTTTCTTCTAATTCAATATCTTCTAATCCCCAATTTTCAAAAGCTGTATCTGTTACTTTATAACACTCTGTGGCTGGTACTCCTGATGGAGCTGATACATCAGATGCATTTGTTACTTTTTCTAAACCAGCTCCTACATATACTTCATTTTCTGCTGCATCTTTTTTACTTGTAAAATCACTATCTCCTTCTTTTGTTAATCCTATTTTAAAATTAACCTCTTCTACCAATCCTTTTGCTTTTGCTTCTATTAATAACATATTTGTTCTTAATTCTTCTAGTTGGGCTTTTTGTATTGCTTCTTTACCATAATTATATCCTATCCCAGCAATTATTAACAATACTATTATTGTAATCGCCAAAGCTACTAATGTTATTCCTTTTTCATTTTTTATTTTCATCTATTTCACCTTCTAAATTAATTTTTTATTTTTCATTATTATATATTTTAACTTAGATTTTTTCAATAGAAAAAACAAAATAATAAATATTTAGTGTCAAGAAAAATTCTACTTTCTTTCACAAAAACGTCACAAACCTATTGTATTATATCATCATAATAGGATAAGATATATAAAGATAGTTTAGGAGGTCTTGAATATGGATGAAAACAATGATAACAAGAAAAATGTTGTTTATGAAGTAAAACCAGAAAACAACACAAATTTTAAAACTGTACAAAATCCTGGTTCTTATAAAAATTATGATAATAATAAAAAGCAAAAATCAGGAACTAGTTTTACCAAAAGTATTTTATTACCATTTTTTAGTGGAGTAGTAGGATGTGCTGTAGTTGTAGGAACCTGTTTTGGTGTTCCATCAATTCGTTCTAATATACTAGGAACCGGAGGCTTAAGTACGACCTCATCAAACACTTCAAATACAAGTGGATATGTAAGTCAAACTTCACTTTCAAATTATTCAGATACAGCTGTTTATGCTGCAAATAAAATATTACCTTCTGTTGTTGGTATTACAGTAGAATATAATGTTAGTTCATTATACTCAATGTTTGGTAATAGATCTCAAACATCTTCAGCAACAGCAAGTGGTTCTGGTATAATAATTAGTGAAGACGGATATATTTTAACTAATAACCACATAGTTTCAAGTTCATCTGACAGTGATTATTATGAACTTTCATCAGCTACAAAGGTAACTGTAAAATTATTTAATGATGATACAGAATACGAAGCTGAGATTATAGGAACTGATGAGCAAACAGACTTAGCTGTTATTAAAATAGATAAAACAGATCTTCCAAAAGCTGAATTTGCAGATTCTGACAGTATTAAAGTTGGTGAATTTGCAATGGCTGTAGGAAATCCATTAGGAATGGAAAGTAGTATAACTTGTGGTGTTGTCAGCGCTGTAAATAGAGAAATTACAGATTCTGATGGAAATACTTATACTTTAATTCAAACAGATGCTGCAATTAATGCTGGAAATAGTGGTGGAGCATTAGTAAATAGTGAAGGTCAAGTTATTGGTATAAATACTTTAAAATTACAAGGAACTGGAATTGAAGGTATGGGATTTGCTATCCCTATTAATTCAACCGAAGATATAACTTCTCAATTAATTCAATATAGTAAAGTAAGAAGACCATATATTGGAATTACAGGAATGGATTTGGACGAAGAAACAGCAGATGCAAACAATTTAGTTGTTGGTGTTTATGTAAAAGCTGTTGATGATTTCTCAGCTGCTGAAAAAGGTGGAGTTAAACCTGGTGATGTAATTATTGAAGCAGATGGTCAAAAAATTACTACAATGGATGAATTAAATGAAATAAAGAATACACATCAAATTGGAGATACTATGACACTTAAAGTAAACCGTGATGGACAAGAAAGAGATTTAACAATTACCCTTGCTGAACAACCTTAATAGATAAAAATGAAGTAGGCAAATTCTACTTCATTTTTTCATATACTTAAAAATTAATTTACTTTTTATTGTTTTTTCACTTTCAGTTCACAAAATGGACAAATAACCTTATTAGAATATAATCATAATCAGTAAAGATACTGATTTAAAATAAAAAACATCCCCTTTTATTTTCAAAAAGAGAAGCCCTAAAGCTTCTCTTATTTTTTTATTTCTTAATGTTTTTGAGTCCACTCTGAAAAACATCAAATATTATAGAATAACTAGATCCATTTCACTTGTGTTAGTTTCATTTCCATAAGCATAAATAATATATAAAGAATCTGGTGTTAGATAAAATTCTGTTGAATTTTCTAATTTGTAAATATCACTATTTACATCTCTTGAATAAATATTATATCCTAAACTTTGTAAATCTTCTGCTTTTTGTTCTTCTTCTTGTACTTTTGTATTTATCCTATTTTGTACATCTTGCTCATCTAATTTTTCTATTTTTAACACTTCTTGTAAAGTTATTTCTTTATTATTTCTTAAATCATAATTATATGTTTGTATAATAACTTTTTGAGCATTAGATCCCTCTTTTAGACTTGCTCTTATCATAAGTGATAAAATTCCATCTTGTACATTTGCTACATAATCAACTGTATAAATTATGTTTGAATTTTCAGATTGTAATACATTATTAGCAAGTGTTAAAAATATATTTTCTATTTCACTGTTATATCCATCTGTTATCTCATTATCTACATTTATATGTGGAATATTTACTTCTAAATTATAACTGTTTAATTTACTTTCTTTTTGTTGATATCCAGTATATACTAAATCTTTTCCTTGCTCTTGCTTTTTATTATTATTTTCTCCATTGTCATTATTTGTACCATTTATAAATAAATTATTAAATTCAGATTCTAAAGTTACAGTTTCATCTTCTGTTTTATTTCCATATGTTGATTCACTTCCTAAACCTATGAAACTTACCAAATCTATTCTTGCATAAAACTGAACATAAAAAGCAACTATAACGCAAACAATACACACTAAAATAATAGATACATATAAAATTATTTGTCCTTTTTTAATTCCTTCCTTCTCTGGTAACGTAACATTCATCTTTTGACCTCATTTTATTTTTTCTTTTTAATAATCTATTCTATTATAACATTAATTTTCTTATTATTCAACATTAATTTCACATTAATTTCACATTAATATTTTTATAAATTGTTGACTATTCCCTTATTTTAGAGTATTATTATATAGATATAATATTATAAAGAAATGAGGAATTAAAAGTATGTTATGTTCAGAATGTAATAAAAATCCTGCCATACTTTTTTATAAAAAAATAGAAAATGGTAAAGAGTCTTTAGAAGGTTATTGCTATGACTGTGCCAAGAAAAAAGGTATTGATCCTAATGAAGTATTATCAGAGCAAAATAATATTCTTTCAAAAGTTAATCCTAATCTTAACGATATGACACAGCAATTTGAAACTATTTTTAAAGATTTAGCAGAAAATATAAACTTAGAAGATATTGAAAATATGGAAGGAGCCATCACTTTTGATAATCAAAATGATGATGATAATCCTGATTCTCCAAAAATTGCCGGAGCTGCAATTCCTATTGGATCTATTTTCTCTAATATGTTTCAAAACAAAAATAATAATAATGATGAAGAACAAGAACCAAGTAATGGCAGAAAGAAAGTAAAAGTAGAAAAGAAGAAAAATAAAAAGCAAAATAAGAAAAAGAAATTCTTAGATACCTTTGGTACTAACCTAACTAATAAAGCTAAAAATAATGAGTTAGATATAGTAATTGGTAGAGATAAAGAAATTCAAAGAGTTATTCAAATATTAAATAGACGTTCTAAAAATAACCCTTGTTTAATAGGTGAACCTGGTGTTGGTAAAACAGCTATTGCTCAGGGACTAGCAATAAGAATTGCTAATCAAAACGTACCGGCAAAACTTTTGAATAAAGAAGTTTACTTATTAGATATGACTTCTATTATTGCTGGAACACAATTTAGAGGTCAATTTGAATCAAGAATGAAAGGTATTATTGATGAATGTAAAGAATATGGAAATATCATTTTAGTAATTGATGAAATCCATAATATAATTGGTGCAGGTGATGGTGAGCATTCAATGAATGCTGCTAATATTTTAAAACCTGCTCTATCTAATGGAGAAATTCAATTGATTGGTACAACTACTTTAAAAGAATACAGAAAATATATTGAAAAAGATTCAGCCTTAGAAAGAAGATTCCAACAAGTCTTAGTTGAAGAACCAAATGAAGATGATTCTATTTCAATTCTAGAAGGAATTAAAAAATATTATGAAGAATATCACAAAGTAAAGATTTCTTCTGATGTAATTCGTCAAGCTGTTATAATGTCTGAGAAATATATTCACGACAGATTTCTACCTGATAAAGCAATTGATATCCTTGATGAAGCTTGTTCTAGAATAAATCTAGAAAATAAAGAATTATATAAATTAGAGATGTTAAAACAAGAACTTAGCAATGTTCAAGCTGAAAAAGAGGAAGTTATTGCAGCAGATTCAACAGAAGATTATCAAAGAGCAGCTGACTTAAAAACTCGTGAATGTCAATTGATAGAAGAAATTGATAAATTAAATGAAAAAGCAAAACCAAGACAAATAACAATTCAAGACATTGCAAATGTTATTGAAAGTTGGACTAAAATTCCTGTTAATAAGATTACAGAAGAAGAAACTCAAAAACTACTAAACTTAGAAAAAAATCTTCATAAAAGAATTATTGGTCAGGATGAAGCTGTAAATAGCGTTGCAAGAGCAATCAGAAGAAATCGTGCTGGATTAAAAAGTACAAATAGACCACCATCATTCATATTTGTAGGTCCTACAGGTGTAGGTAAAACTGAACTTGCTAAATCTTTAGCTTATGAAATGTTTGGAAGTGAAGATTCTATTATTAGAATTGATATGTCTGAATATATGGAAAGTCATTCCACTTCTAAATTAATAGGTGCACCTCCAGGATATGTAGGATATGATGACGCTGGACAACTTACTGAAAAAGTAAAAAGAAAACCATATTCTATTATTCTTTTAGATGAAATTGAAAAAGCGCATCCTGATGTATTTAATATTTTATTACAAGTATTAGACGATGGTAAGCTTACAGATAGTCAAGGAAACAGTGTAAGTTTTTCAAATACAATAATTATAATGACATCAAATGCAGGTTCAAATACTAATACAAATTCAATTGGTTTTGGAAAACAAACTCTTGATAAAGGAAAAGTTATGGATAAGCTAAAAGATGTATTTAGACCAGAATTCTTAAATAGAGTTGATGAAATTATAAGCTTTGATCCATTAACAAAAGAACAATTATTACAAATTGTTGACTTAATGCTTAAAGATACTGAAAAAGCTCTAAAAGATAAAGATATAACTATGGAAGTTGCACCTGAAGCTAAAGACTTTATATTAGAGAAAGGAACTGATATAAAATTTGGAGCAAGACCTCTAAGAAGAGCTATTCAAAGATATGTTGAAGATGAATTATCTGAAATGATATTAAGAGGAGAACTTCAAGATGGTCAAAATGTAAAAGTAGATTTTGAAAATAATAAATTAAAATTTGAAGTTAATAAATAGGAGAAAATTATGTTAAAACACATACCAAATGCACTAACGATTATAAGATTTTTATTAATACCATTTATATTATTTTATATTTTTACAGGAAACTATATTTTAGCATTTATATTTTTTACTATTTCGGGAGTAACTGATATTGCAGATGGTTGTATTGCAAGAAAATATAATCTAATATCTAATTTTGGTAAATTGATGGATCCTTTAGCCGATAAATTAACACAAATTGCAACTCTAACCTCTTTAGTTGTTGTAAATATAATTCCGCTTTGGATTTTAATTATTATACTTTCTAAAGAATTTATAATGATTTGTGGAGCTTCTTTCCTTTATGGTAAGGATGTTGTAGTTTATAGCAAATGGTACGGAAAATTATCAACTGTTTTACTATATGTAGCAATTGTGTTTTCATTACTTACAAAACAATTTGATCTTACTGGAATATGGAGTAATATAGATTTAGCATTATTCTGTTTAGCTGTAGCTACTACGCTTTTTGCTCTTATCATGTACATAAAAGATCTATACAAAAAAGGATTTATTGATAAACAAGACTTAAAGAAGGAAGTAACTGTAGATAAAAAAGAAAAGAAAAAGAAATAAAATAGAAATAGTAGGAACTGGATAGAATAATTATTCAGTTCCTATTTTATTGAAATTACAATTTATTCATAATCTTCTATTAATTGATTTAGGTTTTGCTTTCCATTTATTTCTATTCCTTTTCCCATTTCTATTTTATCAGTATCAGTTAAATATTCAGTTGCAATATCTGTAATCATATATTTTTCTTCTGTTCCATCATCTAATATATGAAATACTGTAACTGTTCCATCTACATCTCTTACAACATAATGTTCATTGCAATCCCCTTCTACTTCTTTACTAAGTATTATATCTGTATCTGTAAATTTTTCTACAGTCCAATCTGTATATCTTTCTTTTAATTCATTCTCACTTAAATTAACAAACTCTTGTGGCACTTCTACAAATTCACTAGTTGTATGTCCACACTTCTTATAGGTTTGTTTAAATGTTATAAAAGCATTTGGTGATATTCTTTCTTCATTTGCATTTGTTTCAACCATATTAGTATTATTCTCTGTTACATTTTCGACTTCATTTATTGTATTTTCTACAGCTACATTTTGTACTTCAATTTTTGCATCATTATTTTCTTCTGGCATATAAATAAAAACAGCCATAGCCATTGCTGCAAAAATCACAACAATTATAAGTAATATAATAATAATTCTATTCATATTCTTTCCTCCGAATTTATCTTTTGTACTTATTGTTCACTATTTTCAAAAATTTATACCATAATTTTACAAATTTAATACATTGAATTTATAATATACTTTCCCTTATTATTTACAATTATACTTATTTCACCATTTATATCTGTTCTATAAACTTTTACATCAAGTTCTTCTAATCTTTCTAAAATCTCATTAGAAGGATGTCCAAATAAATTATTTTTCCCTACTCCAATAAGACAATTTTTTGGATTAACTAATCCTAGAAAGTTTTCTGTAGTAGAAGTTTTAGAACCATGATGAGCAACTTTTAAGATATCACTTTCTAGAACAGATTTATCTTTGTATAAGTTCACCATTTTATCTTCGGCAATTTTTTCTATATCCCCTGTAAAAAGGCATGAAAATCCATTATAATTTAATTTCATAACAATGGCATTATTATTTATCCTGTTTTCTGCAATTTGGTCTTCCTGTGGCCACAAAATATCAAAATATAAACTATTCTCTATTTTTATTTTATCTCCTAGTTTCACAATAGTAACTGGAATATCTTTTTCTTTTACTATTTCTAAAAACTTCTGATAATTTTCTGAGTTTTCTTCCTGTTTTGGTATGCATACTTTATTTACTTTTAAGTCTTTTAAAACAGTAAGTAAACCACCTACGTGATCTTGATCAAAATGTGATATAAACATTAAATCTATTTTTTTATATCCTCTATCTAAAATATATGGAAGTAAAGTACTCTCACCTACATCAAAATCACTACCCATACTTCCTCCTCCATCTATTAAAATCGTTTTATTTTTAGGTGTAACAATAAAAGTACAGTCACCTTGTCCAACATCCACAAAATATATTTTTAAGTTTTTTGGAATAAAATGAAAGATATAAAAAACTAAAACAATTAATAGTGAAATAATAAAAATCCTTTTTTTATATTTCTTTTTATGCTGTATAAAATGATATTTATAAGCAGCAATTAAATTTCTAAATCGTCTCTTAGTAATACTTGGGTTTCTATCATGATAGATTTTATAGATATAATTAAGAGCCACAAAAATAATATAAATAATTATAACTAAAAATATTTTAGGAGTTACAACATATATTTTAGAAAACGGTAAATTACTAAAATTTGAAATAGAAATAAGTACATTAACAAAAAATTCTAATGCTCCTGATAAAAATTCAGCTATTGGAAAAAATATGAACGACATGATAACAACTAACGTTCCAAAAATAGTAAGTGGTCCGAAGTATTATACTTACTAACAGGTTAGTTATTAAAAAATAACTACTAAACAAATTAAAATGAAATAACATAATAGGAACTACCCCCATA
The DNA here is from genome assembly GCA_944392605.1 of uncultured Clostridia bacterium. Taxonomy (GTDB): domain Bacteria; phylum Bacillota; class Clostridia; order TANB77; family CAG-508; genus CAG-269. The sequence continues at coordinate 35,771 of CALXXE010000013.1, forward strand.
CTTGCTGATATTGTTACTGATAATATTTCTTTTATTTTAGAAATTGCAAGTATCATTTTTCTATTTATTTTATATTCATACTTTCTATTTTTAAGTTTTATATTTTTAAGTATTTGAAAAACGGTTTTGTTAAATAAAATAATTCCTATTGTTCCTAAATATGATAACTGTAACCCCACATTTGTGATAATAAAAGGATTATAAATGAGCATAACAAGAAGAGACAATGAAATAGATGTCCAAATATCATTTTTCCTATAGAATAAACCTGCCCCCATAATTAATATTCCCATAACACTTGCTCTTACAATTGATGAAAAGAAACCGGTAAGTGCTGTATAAACCATTAAAACAATAATAATTAAAATTCTTGTTTTTCTTTTTCCTATACTAAAATTAAAAACAAAATACATTCCCGTAATAATATATGTAACTTGCATACCTGATACTGCTAATACATGTGAAAGACTACTTACCTTAAAAGATTCTTCTATATCTTCTTCTATGTTTCCATCATCACCAAGTAAAATTCCAATAAGCATACCTGCTTCTCTAGGATTTAAAAGACTATTTATTTTCTCTTTTATAGATTTAGATACCTTATTTGTAAAACTAATTAAAAGATTTCCTTTATCTTTTTCTAAAATATTCACTTTATCTGCTTTGATAGTTCCATATACATTTTCACTTTTTAAATAATTTTTATAGTTGAAACCACCATAATTTCTTCTTTTGCTTCCTTCTTGGAATTTTCCTTTAAAACTTATCATATCACCATATTCTAAAGATGTCTTTTCTTTCTTTTTTACTCGTAAATACAAATATGTATTTTTACTTTTTTCTTTATTTATATTTAGTATCTTAATTTTATATGTATAATTATATTCCTTTTCTTCTCCTTCACTTATAACTAAAGCTAAACCGGATAAGTATTCTTCATCTTCATATAAGTTTTCATATTCATTATTTTTAAAAATTGTTATAGCATTTGAAATAATAGAAGTAATACAAATTATGATTAAAATTTTATGATTAAAAAATAATTTGAAATATCTAAAATATCTTCTTGGATTTAATAAATTTAATTTTTCAATCTTTCTTTTTATTAACTTCTTTTTTATAAAATATATTACAGCTATAAAGATATATAAAAGGACTATACTAAAATCAAAGTATAGCCCCATAATTATCCCTATTATATATCCTATAGCTACAACTAAAATCGGTCTTTTTATTTTTCTCTTCCTTTCTCAGTTCGCTATATTACTCTTCTTGCTCCTACATAGTTATTATTATAATATCCTGAATTTATTGTATCAATTGTTACTCCTCTTGATGGATTAGCTGCATGAACTATTTGACCTCCACCAATGTATATTCCTACGTGATTTATTCCTGATACTGAAGGTCCAAACATTACTAAGTCTCCAGGTTGTAAATCAGCTTTTGCTACTGCTGTTCCATTACTATATTGTCCCTTTGCTGTTCTACTTAAACTTACTCCATGTAATTTAAATACATATGATGTAAATCCTGAACAATCAAAACTATTTGGTCCAGATGCTCCATATACATATCTATATCCTATATAATTTTTAGCTGTTTCCACTACTGTTGAACCTTTTCCAGATGAAACTGTAGTTGTTGTTTCTTCTGTTGTAGTAGTTTCTGCTTTTTTTCTCGTAGTTGTACTACCTCTTGATGTTGCTGTTTCTTGCGTTCTTGATGCTGATAGTAAGTTTGATGCTATATATCCTTCTTTACTATTAACACTTACTCTTGACCATCCACTTTCTTCTGATAATACAGTAACTGCTGTATTTAATGGTATTTGTTCTACTATACTAGAATCCTTACTTGCTTCTTCTCTTACATTTACAGTTGCTGAATTTGCATACATTGTTTTTGTTGTTTGTGTTTGCTTTTCTTCCTCTTCAGCTGCTTGTTTTGCTTCTTCTTCTGCTTTTGCTTCTTCATCTTGCTTTGCTTTTTCTTCTTCTGTTATTAATTTATCGCTTCTTATCCAACCTTTTGTTGTTCCTGACTCTATACAAATCCAATCTCCCATTGTTTCTATTATTGTAACTTTATCATTTTGTTTAACTTCAACAATGTCTGTTGCATTAATTGATGGTACTATTTTTAGTTTTGTATCTTCTTTAACAATTCTTGTACTTGATGTTGACTCTGTACTCGCTTCTGTTGTTTCTTGTCCTTCATTTGATGTAGTTTCAGCATTATTTTCTGTTGTATTAGTTTCTTCTGAAGTATTTTGTGTTTCTTTTACTTCACCAGAAACCTCAACTAAGTCTTCTCTTAAATATCCTGTAGTACCATTTTTTGTTTTAACTTCATACCAGTTTCCTGTTTTTTGTAATATTTCAACTTCATCATTTAATGATAATTGTACTAAAATTCTGCTATTCTCATCTGCTGTCTCTCTCAGATTTGCAGTTTCTACATTTATTTTAGCTGTATTTGCTGCAAAAATCACGTTTGTAAAAAACATAATTGCTATTCCTAAAGCGGCTATCATTAGTATGTTTTTTATTCCATTTTTCTTTTTCATTTTTATATTACTCCTTAAATAAATAATATTCACATCCTGTTAGTTAACGAACATAGTATACACAAAACAAAATGATTTGTCAAGTTTTATAAAAAAATTCGCTACAAGTATTGACAAACTAGCTTTTTCATAATATAATAGTTTAGCGATATTGATATTATGATTTAAATATGTGCTTCTCCCCGGTGGCCTTATTTAAATTTCATATATAAATATAATAAAAAATAGGAGGGTATAAATTACCATGAATAATACAACATATAGTGCAAAAAAAGGTGAAGTAGAAAGCAAATGGTATATTATTGATGCAGCTAATAAACCAATCGGTAGAGTTGCTACAGAAGCTGCAAAATTATTAAGAGGAAAACACAAACCAACATTTACACCAAATATTGATGTTGGAGATCACGTTATTATTTTAAATTGTAAAGATGCTGTTCTTACAGGACACAAATTAGATCAAAAAATTTACAGACATCATTCAGGTTACATTGGAGGAATGAAAGAAATTCCTGCAAGAGTAATGCTTGAAAAAAATCCAGAAAAAGCTATGACTTTAGCTATTAAAGGAATGTTACCTCACAATTCTTTAGGTAGACAAATGCTAAAGAAATTAAGAGTATATGCTGGAGCAGAACATGAAAATCAAGCACAAAAACCAGAAGTATGGGAGGTAAAATAAAATGGCAAAAAAAGATAATATTGTTTTTTATGGTACAGGTAGAAGAAAAAATGCAGTTGCTAGAGTTAGAATAGTTGAAGGAACTGGAAAAATAACAATAAACGGAAAAGATATAGATGAATTTTTCGGATTAGAAACTTTAAAAGTTATCGTTAGACAACCTCTTACAGTTACTAACACAGCATCTAAATATGATGTTATTGCAACTGTTAAAGGTGGAGGATTTACAGGTCAAGCAGGAGCTATCCGTCATGGATTAGCAAGAGCTTTAAACGAAGCTAACAGCGAATACAGACCAATCTTAAAATCAAATGGATTCTTAACAAGAGACCCACGTATGAAAGAAAGAAAGAAATACGGTCTTAAAAAAGCTAGAAAAGCTCCACAATTCTCAAAAAGATAGAAAATATCAAACCTTGGAATTATTTCCAAGGTTTTTGTTTTTATCTATTTTTCATTAATTTCATATATTCTTCTTCTAACTTTTGTTTTTCTTTCTCATCTTTACAAATAGAATGCTTAGAAGTAATCTCTGCAAGCTTAATCTCTAAAAGTAAATCATTGTTATTCACTTTTTTCTTTTTGTTTTCTTTATATTCTAAATACTTAGTATAGTTTCCTTCAAATTCCGTTATTTCTTTATTATCTATTATCATAATGTTAGTTGCAACATTATCTATTAAATTTCTATCATGTGTTACAAAAAGAATAGTTCCTTTAAATTCTTTCATTAAATATTCTAACGCCTCTATTGACTCTATATCTAGGAAATTAGTTGGTTCATCTAATATTAGGAAATTACTATTTGAAGTCATAATCTTAGTAAGTGATACCTTTACTCTCTCTCCTCCACTTAAAACTTCAACTTTCTTATAAACATCATTTCCTTTGATATTTAAACTTGCTAAAATATTCCTAATTGTTGTTTCATCTTGGTTTGTATCTCTTAATATGTTTTCTATAATAGTTTCGTTCTCATCTAGATTATTTAAATCTTGTTTAAAATATGCTATCTTACTACTAGGACTTATTTTTATATTAAAATTACTATTTAATATTTCCTTAATTAAAGTAGTCTTTCCTACTCCATTTTTACCAATTAAAGCCGTTTTACTATTTGTTTTAATATTAAACTTAGTATTATCTAAAAGCATTTTATTTCCTACTTTAAGTGTTAAATTATCAGCACTTACAATATACTTGCTTTTTACTCTTAAACTTTCTGGCATTTTCATAAAAATATTATATTCCATACTTGGCTTTTCTTTTTCTTCTAATTTTTCTAGCCTAGTTTTTAAACTCTTTGACCTTTGCTCTACTTTTTCTCTTTTGTTTTCAACACCTCTTTTATGAAGTCTTGCTTCTGAATTTCCCATTCTCTTTGGAGTTTTTCTCATACTTTTTGCTTCATTTTTTACTTTATTTATTGATACTTCTAATCTTTTCTTTTCAGTTACATATTGTTCATATTCAAATTGTTTTCTTTTTCTACTTTCTTCTTTTTGCGTTTTATATTTAGTATAATTTCCTCTATATTTAGTAACTTGTCCTCCTTCTATTTCTAAGATATTGTCTACAACACTATCTAACAAATTTCTATCATGTGAAATTAAACACAAAGTTCCTTTATATTCTTTTAATTTTCTTTTTAACTTTTCTATCTCATCAATATCTAAATTAGAAGAAGGCTCATCTGCAAGTAGTATATCTGAATGTTCACTTAATTTATCATCAATCTTCTTTTTTGTTATTTCTCCTCCACTTAAGAAACTTTCTTCATTATTCAACTGTTCTATATAAGAGATATTTCCATTTACAATAACCTCTCCACCATCTAATTCTATTTTCCCTGAAATAATGTTCAATAGAGTAGATTTTCCGCTTCCATTAATTCCAACTATTCCTATCTTCTCGCCTTGATATATCTTTAATTCTTCTATATCAATTATTTTTCTATCTCCATAACATTTAATTACATTTTTTAAAATTATTTTTTCCATATAAAAAATTCCTCCTTTAAATCATATTAAAGAAGAAATTTATTAATATATAAAAATATTAAATTAACTATTTATTAAAATATATTTTTAGGCATAACTAATAAATCTTCTCAAATATGATTAATCTTATTTTGTTCTGTTTGATTTATTAGTAATTCTCATTTCGCCACCTATTTAACCTTTCTTTTTTACTACATTTATATTTTATCACACTTACTAAATTTTATCAATAACATTTTTATCTTTCGTTCTCGTCATCTTCTTTTTCTTGATTATCTTTATTTATTATTTCTAATATTTTTCTAGAAGTATCACCATATTCTTTTTTTATTTTTTCTTCTTCCTTCTTATCTTGCATCACTATCATCCTCTCTTTCTTTTATACTTCTTATACTTTCATATATTGCTCTTATTTTTCCTGTCTCTTCTTGTCTTTCTTTTCCATTTGCTTCTCCATATATTTCGTCTAAATCTTCCATTGAAACTTCTTGTTTTGTTTCTTCTTGACCAGTTTTTCCTTTGGCATCTGAAGTTTCTAAAACTTCATCCATATCAGTATCTCTACAAAATTCAGAATCTGTAACTCTATTATTTCTTAGCTTTTCTTCTAACTTAGCTTTTACTTGTGGGTCCCCTGTTTTCTTATATTCTTCAAACAATTCTTCTGCTTTTGCCCTCTCAGATTTCAAACACTCGTCTTCATCTATTACTACAATTGGTAATCCTCCAAAATCTCTTGATGCTTTTTGCGCCTTATCCATATTAAGAATTTCTCCGTTTTTTCTAAATACTACTATATAGTCTGGTTGTTTTTTAACTCCTCCTTGAACTCTTCTAAAGTCCATTTCATTATATCCTTTAGTATTTCTTATTTGATTATCTGGTGCTAAATACCTATCTCCTTGATATGCTACTGATTCCAACTCTCCTGTACTAGACCATATGTCCTCTGCTCCTGATAGCATTAAAGAATCCTCTTTCATTCGTTCAAATCCATAACATATATGTGGTATAGGAGCATGCCCTAACATATCATTTCTTATATAAGATGCACAAAAATGTTGAGAACCTAATGCTGATCTATTCCAATCTTTTTTATAATCATCAGGTTGATTATAAAAATAAGCTCCAACAGATGTTATTATCATTTTAAAATCTGTTCCTGCACTATATACATTTTCTCCATCTGGTAACTTTTTAGCATTTTCTATTTTAAATAAGTCGTTGTTATATAATTTCCAATATTCTGTTTTTAACATTCTTTCCATAAGTAGCGTATTTGTTGTCTCTAATTCTTCTACTTGCCAAAATATTTCTTCTAAGGCTTTAGGATTTTTTGTACTTAATATTTCTTGTAAACTTTTTATATAAGCTTTTAAATCTCCATCTCCTATTTTATCTATATCTTCACCGAATTTTTCAACCATCTCTATCGTTTCTATATTACTTTGTCCAAATATTTTTAAAAGTACACCTTTTTGTTTTTCTTCTACTGTTTCTCCTTTTATTAATTCTTCACATCTTTTTCTTTTTATCTCTTTGAAATTTTCTACATCTTCAATTGTTTTTATTCCAAAGTCATTTGGATGTATTAATATTGGTATAAGTTTATTTATATCAACACATTTATTTTCTCCCAAATTAGAAACTAATTCTCCATAACTACCAATATTATCTAATATTCTATTTGCAAGAGGTGTCCATTCTTCCCCACCTGTTTCTTGCAAATATGAATCTAATGCATTTTTAAAAATTGTTAACTTTTCATTATCTAATTTTTTTACTTTTTCTACTATGTATGGATAGCAAGAGAGTTGACTTACTATATCTTTTCCAAGTATATTTACATATTTGTCAGTAATAATATCATATTTTGATTTTAATATATCTTCATTCTTTTCTGCCATTTCAAGTATTAATTCTGCTTCAGCATTACTTCCTTCAATTTCCAAAAATTCTTTTAAATGCTCTTTTATAAATTGTAATGATGCATATCTTTCCCTATAAATCTCAGCTACTGTTATATCTAGTTTTTTTAACGTTTCTACTCTATCTTCTTCTTGTATAATATTAACTAATTTGGCTACATTATTACTATCTAGTTTATATTTTTCACAATTTTCTATAACCTTTCTTGTATAATATGAATCGTTTTTTCTTACAAGCAATTCAGTTATATCATTATTATTTAACCCATATTGTTCATAATTTTCTATAACATTTCTCGTATAATCCTGGTCTTCCTTTTCTATTCTTGCAATTAAAATAACTAATGCATCACTTTTCAAACCATATTGGCTATTATTTTCTATTATTTCTTTTGTAAATTCTATGTTGTTTATCTCTATACATAAATCATAAATATCATAATCAGTTAACCCATATTCTTTTCTATTTTTTATAATTTCATCTATATATTCTCTATCATTTGTACTGACAACTAACTTTATAATATTAGTGCTATCAAATCCAAATTCTTTCCATTTGCATATAACTTCTTTAGTATATTTTAGATTATTTACACTCCTAACTAAACTCGTTACATCATAACTATTAAACCCAAATTCTTCTCTTCTTTTTATAATTTCATTTATATAATCTGTATCTTTTGTACTTTCAACTAACTCTGACACCTCATAGCCATTAAGACCATATTCTTTCCATTTTTCTATAACTTCTTTTGTATATTCTATATCATTTATACTTTTTACTAGCTTTACTAAATTATAGTTACGAAGGCCATATTCTTGCCAACTTTCTATAATTTTTTTTGTATATTCTGGATCATTTATGCTCTCTACCAATTCTGATATAACATAACCATTAAGATTATATTCTTGCCATTTTTCTATAACTTTTTTTGTATATTCTGTGTCATTTTTACTTATAACTACTTGTATAACCAAAGAAGAAATATCCTCTATTCCATATTCATCTTTTTCAGCTATCATCTTATTTAAATACTCTTCATCAAAAACTTCTGGAATCCAGCGTGCTATTTCTCCTAATGTTCTTTTATCTTTTGTTTCCAAATATTCTACCAATTCTCTATTTGGCTTTATTTTTTCTGCAATTTGTTTCATTGTTTCTTCTAACTTAGCAGCTCCAGGTACTTTAGTAGCATGTATTCCAATTCTGTTTAAAAAATTTAAAGTCCTATTCTTATCATATATGCCGTCTCCTAAAAATATATCTATAAATTCATCAATATCTTCTTTTTGCAATTTATGCACCTCTTATTTATTTTTTAATATTTTCTTTATAAAATTAAATATTTTTATATACCATTTTTCTTTTTCTGATTTTATAGGTAAATTTTTCTCTTGATTTTTTTCTTCACTTTGAACATTTTCTTTTTTTCTACTCTCAAAATCAATTTCATATTTTTTTGTAATATTTTTTCTTCTCTTTCAGTTTCTTCTAAGTCCAAAGCCAATAATTCTTCTCTTTTTTCTTTGCTACACAAATAGTCTCTATAAATAAGAGATAATATTATTTTAGTTTCTTTTAATAATTGTTTTTTTATATCTACTGAATAATCTATATTAATTTCATAATCCAAATCTCTATTTTTTTTATTACATTTATAAAACTCTTTGGTATTTTTTCCTGCATTTCTTCTTGAAAATGACTTATAACATCATATACTTCACTAAATGCTTGATTTGTTGTATTTTTCATTTGCTTTCTCCTTAAATTTTCATGTTTATTTTATCATACCATATTCATCTATTCAACTATCTTTGACTTTTTTATTTGCTCCACACTCTATTCTATAAATTTTTCTATGTTTCTTTTTATCACAAGATTTTATTCTTTAGTAATTTCTTATTTATTTTATAATTTAATAGAAAAAGACTTGAAAAGTTTTAACTTCTCAAATCTTTTAATTTACTTTTTATTTTTAATTAATTTTATTCCACAACTTCCAGTGCATCACTTTCATTTAAACCTTCTAGATTATAATAATTATTTGGAATGTGTCCTACGATTACATTCTCAGCAAGTAAAACTTGGTTTGTTATCTCTCTTTCTATATCTTTAAACGGTGTTAAAACCTTTACATTACACACAACTTCTAAATAAATTCTATGTAATGTTTGGTTTATTCCTTGCGAAGTAAATTCACTTTTTAAAGTAGTTTCAACATTTCCTATCGAAGAAATTCTAATACTAACTCCAGGTCCTCTTCCTGATAATAACTTCCACCCTGTAAAACTCCCGAAGTGCTATCTGTATATCTTCTCTTCCTTTATTATCTAACTCCTCTTGTATTTTTGTCGCTATTTTAGATGTTATCTCATTCATATTTGTTACATTTGATTTTATCATTGTTATATTATCATTGGCATCCTTCTCAACAGTAAACAAATCTTCATATGTGTAATCTTTCATAACAGTAATTGCTTGTTCATTTGAAACAGTAGTTGCAATTGATTTTGCCTTAGATTCACATAAAGTATCAAAAATAGGAGAAACTGCATCTAAAACATATTTCATTGTACTAAAAGCAATTACTAGAATTATAATAATTGTAGCTATTTTTTTAGAAATTTTCTTGTTGTTATTCCCCCTATTTTGAATAACTTTTGGAAGTCTCAACCTTGGTCTTGAATATATTTTATACATTTGTCATACTTGGAACCTTAGTATAATGTGGTATAAAAAGTTTTTGTCCTGGATATATAACATTTTCATCTTCTATTCCATTTGTTCTTGCAATATCTTCAACTGTACTTCCAAATGCTTTTGCAATTTTCCATAGTGAATCACCTTTTTTTACTATATACATTATTATACTATAATCTTCTTCTTCTCTTTCTCCATTTGTTGCAATTTCATCTATAACATTTAAATTTGATGTTCTATATGAATTCATTGCCATCTCTAAATCTATATTACAAGTAACTACTCCCCCATCTTGAACAATAAAATCCTGATTTAACACTTGTATTTCCATATTAGTAGATATCTCTTCTCCATTCTCCAAATTATCTACACTATAATCAAATGGAATCTTTGTTGTTCTCGTTTCAACTTGTAAATCATTATTAGATAAAATAAAGTTTAATTCCAGTTCTCCTTCGAAGATAATTCTATTATCTTTCTTATGTTCTTTTTCAATTCTAGGTATTACTTCTACGTCTATTATACTTCTATCTCCCATTCCATCTAAGGTTACTTTTTCTCTTATTTGTAATGTATCTTTATTAGACCTTTTATCTGTCATTGTCGTTATATTTCTCTGATTAAACTCCAAATTTTCGCTTGGACTATATAAATCCTGTATTAGGCTAATTTCTTTTTCTTCATATACACATGCCATTACTCCTACTTCAATTTCTACATATATTGAATGTTCCTCAACAGAATTTGGCTTTAAAACTATATTTCTTATCTCATAATCCACATCACAAATATTTTCTTCTGTTACATCTGATATATCTATAAATCCTACCACAGGAACTTTTGCCATCACTGTTCCTATTCTATTATCTTCTGTCAAATACATTATCTTTATTTCTGCATCTGATTTTGTAAGTATCTTATTATAACTAATTTTTATATCTTTATTAGCTATATTTATATTTGCTTTTAATATCTCTGCTAAATTATCTTCCGTTTTTATATTTATTGTATCTTTTGCAAAGATTTTATTGTCGCCCATTCCTACTAATGAATTTACTGTTAGATTTTCCTGTAAAATTTGTATTCCATCTGCATTTGGAATATTATTTACAATTGCAACATCTTCATTAGAATATACCTTAACTTCTATTTCTATCGCTGCCTTTATTCCTACTTTTCTTCCATTTATTACTTTTGCTTCTATACTTTTCAATTTAGTACTTACCCTACAATTCATTTCTTCACTTGCATTTGCTACTTGAATATTTTCTGAAAAATCTAAAGTAGTTGTAAGTCCTCTTACTTTATCATTTTCATCATCTGCCATATACATTATATATGTATTAATATTTCCATCAATTCTAACCTTTCCTTCTAAAACTTCTTTTTTATAAATGCAAACTACCCCACTTGTACAAATTGTATTTAAAATATCTGGTTTAGAATCAGGAACTATCATATCTCCTTCTACTAATATAAGTTCTGATTTTGTCGCTACTAATTTATTTACAGATAAGCTTTCTTTTATTGTTTCCACAACCATTTATTTACCCTCCTTTAATATTCTTTATTCATATATATTAAAGTGTAAGGCATTTTATTCTACCAAGCAACAAAAAAAAGCAGAATTTATTTTCTGCTTTTACTATTTATAATGACGTTTTCCTTGGTTTTGGCTCTGGTGCTGGTGGAATTAGTGGTGAATATGACTCACCATCAAACACTTCAACTTCTACTGTTCTTGTTAAAACATCTGTGTAACTATAAGTTACATTTCTATTATTTTCCTCATATTTTACTACAAAAATATTTGGATAAGCTTTTTCTATTGTAGCTTCTTTCTCAAAGGCTTTGCTTCTTCCTAAAGAACCTTTTACAATTATCTTTTGTCCTTCTTTTTGTAAAATATCCGTTTTTAGATTTGCTATATCTGATCTACAAATCATGCTATCACCTTCCCTTAAGATAGCTTGATTATAGCATTTTTAGCGTTTTATGTCAAAGAACAGATTTTCTTGTCGAAATTCTCTACTTAGCTTTTTTCAGCACTTACAAGGTCTATTTTTCTTAAGATTACAACTATATTACATTTATATTACACAAATATTAAGTTGGTTTATTTTTATAATTACATTAACTTTCCAATTTTCCATTTGCTCCAATTCCACTAACTCCGTCTTTACCATCTCTTAGCTCATATGCTATATCATCTATTGTTATATATTTATATTTTTCTGTAGTCGCTATTTTTTCGGCTACTAATAATGGATCTAAAAAATCTATTAATATTCTTGCAGGTGAAGATGCAAAATTCGCTCCTGCAGATATCAAAGCTTCAAAATAACTTTGACATGCTCCTGCAAATATTACTAAATTTTTTTGTTTCTCCTTATCATATTTTCTTGCCTCTTTTACTGTTTCTATAAAGTATCTAGAATTTCTATAATTATAAATGTCATTATATCTACTTCCTCTTTTTAACATACCATCATGACCTGTAATTACTAAAATATCTGGATTATATATTTCTAATAATCTTCTTACAACTCTTGGTTGTTTATATTCAGGAATGTTTTTTACAACAGCATTTAATCCTACTTTTTTATAATAATTATATGATTTTTCACTATATTTTCTATCACCATCTAAATGAAGTATTTTACCAGATACTATCTTTTCATTACTTCTTTTTTTCCCTTCTATATTTACTCTTTTTTCTAAAGACTTATTTAAGTTATTTAGTCTATTCCTTATTTCTTCTTTTGGTATAATCTCCAAATCTGATATAGGACTATCTGCTTCTATTCTTTCTACTAATCCATTTAATATAGCTATTTTTCCATTTGTTTTCTCTATTATATGACTAACCTTAAAGTAAACATCTTTATTATAAGATTTTCTTCCTACTATATCTCCTTTTCTAATTTCACTCATATTGCTTCACCTCATAAAATAGGGCTATTATATTTTATGTCTTATTATGTAGAAAAGTGATATTTATATTTTAATGTCCATATTTTCTTTTCGTAGCCAATCCTCCTCTTATGTGTCTTTCTGCTTTATTTTCATCTAATACTACTCTTACCTCCTTTGCTAAAGCAGGATTTATCTTTTTTAACCTTTCTGAAACATCTTTGTGTACCGTTGTTACTTTTCGTAACGGTAGAATTTTGATTTTTTATATCATCAAAATTTGTAATTACCATAGGGCTACTTCCAATTTCATTTAGTAATTTTAATCTTACTTCTATATTTCCTTCACTACCTACTTCAATAACATCTATTATTGTTTTAAGCATTGAATTTGTAATTGTTTCATTATTTAAAATGTCATCAACTGTACTTATTGTCTTTGTAAGTTCTTTTTCTAATACATCTTTTTCTTTTATTTCAGAAGTGATTAACTTTAATTCCCTTTCTAATCTTGCTATATCTTCATTTAATGGATTTGTGTATTGTTTTAGTTCCTGCATATTGATTACTTCATTTTGGAACATCTCCATATATTTTTGTTTTTTAACTGTTACTTTTTCTATTTCTTTGAGTAAACTTTCTTCACTTCTTTCATTGTTTTCCCTTAAAGCTGTTATTTTTTCAAATTCTTTTTCAACTGCTTTCATAAAGTTCTTTTTATTTGAAATTATACTTTTAAGATATTCTTTAATAGCATTTAAAAGTTCTTCTTCATCAATTACAGTTGTGTTAGGGCAATGATTTACACCCATTGAGTTTCTTCCACTACATACCCATCTTATATATTCTGGTCCGTCATCTGTATATTTTCTTTTTATTCTTCTAAAGGAATAGCCACAATGTTTGCAATATATTAGTGTACTAAATACATACTCTGTTTTTTCTCTTTTACTTTTTAGTTTAAATTCATTTGACCTCTGTTCTAAAATTTCTTGTGTTCTATTAAATAATTCATCTGATATAATTCTCATTTCTGGTTTGTCAGCAACAATCCAATCTTCTTCTGGTAAATCTTTTCTTGCTCCTGTTATAAAGTCAGTAATTTCTGATTTCTTATTTGTTACTCTACCTGTATATATTGGATTTTTTAGCATTCTTACAATAGAAGTTTGTACCCATTTTGACTTTGTTTTCTTTGTTCTTATTCCTCTATCATTTAATTCCCAAGCAATTTTCGTTGTTCCTATTCCTTTATATACATAGCTTTCAAATATTTCTTTTACAATTTTTGCTTCTTCTTCATTTATTTTTAAAGTATATTTTTCTCCTGGTATTTTGTCATAACCAAATACCAAATTAGGTACTCGACCTTTTTTAGCTGTAATGTCTTTTCCGAATTTAACCCTTTTAGACATATTGGCACTTTCTTGCTGTGCCATTGCACCTAAAATGGTTAGTATAAATTCTGATCCACCTTCCATAACTTCGCCATTGTTTAAGAAATCTACTTGTATTCCATAGGATTTTAGCTCTCTTATACTTTGTAATAAATCTACTGTATTCCTAGCAAAACGGCTGACATCTTTAACAACTACTCTTTCAAATTTCTTTGCCTTTGCGTCTTTCATCATTGCCAAAAATTGTTTTCTATTTTTTATTTGCTTTCCAGAAATTCCTTCATCTGCATATAGCTTGTACAACTCATAACCGTTCTTTTGGGTAAATTCATTAAAGAATTCTATTTGCTTTTCAAGAGAGTCTATTTGTGCTTCTTTTTCGGTTGAAACTCTACAATATGCTGCAATTTTCATAACTCAAATTCTCACTTTCTTATATATTGTTTTGTGTCTGTAACTTTATATTCGTTCTGTTACATTTTAGCACATAAGTTATAAAAAAGCAATAAAAAACTACTCTCTTTTTGAGAATAGTTTTAATTTGTATTTGATTAGTTGTTTTCAGCTAAATATTTTTCAAAATCTTCTATTGTTAATTCTTCATTATTTTCATATTTTTCCTTTGTATAATCTCCTGTTCCATCACTATATGATTGTAAGAATTTTATAAATTCGTGTAATCCTAGCCTTTTTCTTAATTCTTTTTGTTTTGCCACCATATTTCATTTCTCCTTTATTATCCTACACTTACTTGTGCATTTTCTTGTGTGTTTTCTTATGTATTTTTATTTTCTAATAATATATTTTTCATTTCAAGTATATTGTAAAAGGGAATGTTAATACCTTTCTTGGCAAGTTTTATAACATTCATTGATATTCCTATTATCTCTTGCTTCAAAGTTTCAGTTATCTCAACATCTTTCATTTTATTTTGATATTTACTTTCTATGTATTCTTCAGTTGTTGGAAAAATATTTTGTATTAAAAATGCTTTTTCTTTTCCTAATACTTTTCCAAAGACAAAGTTATAAACTTTCTTTCGAGTTTTCTTTTTATTTTCATATATAACTTTATATTTATCAACTTTACTTGATATTGGGACAAACCATATTATTTCTTTATTTTCTGGATCATTAAAACAAAAATAGCAAGGTCTTTTATTTCCATTTTCTTTATTTTGCATTAATTTGTAATCTTTAAATATATCAAAAAATTCATCTTTTATAAAATAAAATTTTCCGTTTTCTACTTTCATTTTTACCTCATTTCTAACAAAAAATCTACCTTCGAAAAGGTAGATTTTTATTAACATTTGTCCACCTACGCATTTATTTGTCGCAAGTAGGGTTGCGAGTAACATTTGCACACCTATGCACTTTTACCCCGCAAATAGGGTTGCGGCTAACATTTGATTTGGACAAGATACATTTTGTATCTCTATTATTATATTCATTATAACCTTTTTTATTAACAAAAGTCAATACATTTTGTCTATTTTTTCTATTCAATCCATTCTGTCTATTTTATTAAAACTGTATTTTTATAATTCTATTTCAGATTCTATTTCGTGAGAATTTTGAAAATTATAATCAAACTTTATCTTTTCATCATTCTCTGCCAAGTTATATGCCAAAACTCCAGCCATAGCTTGTACTATTTGTTCCTCTGTATTAGGATTATAAAATGTAATATTTAAATCCTTTTTCAAAATTCTCACCTTCTTTCTTTTCAATACTATTATTAAAGTTCTAAAAATATTACTAAATTAAAAAATTCACTTTGATTTAACAAAGTGATTATCTTGAATATACATTTGAACTTTTTATACTACTTGCTCTCACAATATTTTTTACTACTCTTGGTACATCTTTTGTAACATTTATTCCTTTTCTTAAAACTAAATTGCTAGAATTTTTATCATATTGATATATTGATCTATTCCATTTAGCAAATGCAATGTCTGACATTTCAGATTTTGTTGATAGAAACTTGCTATCTCTTTTTAACAATTCAAGTAAAGCATAATATTCTTCTATTAAATTCTTTTTCTTTTTTCTAATATAAGTTTTACTATACTCTCTATTGTATTCAGCTTTTTTCTGCATTGATTTGTTATGCCTTATTTCTTTTTCCTTAGTATATCTCGTGTCTTTTTTCACTACTTGAGATATATAGCTTTGTGAAACTCCAATAGTTTCAGCAATAATCTCTTGTTTTTTGTGTTCTTCAAAATACATTTGTAAAATTTCTTCTTTTTTACTCATTTTGACCTCCTTTCTTACTTATTGCGTTAGCAACAAGGTTATTGGGTACCCGTTCAAAATCTTTGATTTTGCTAACGGGTAATGTTCTTATATTTTTTACTTGCACTTTTTTAGGTATAAAAATACCATATATATAAAGTACAACTCGTAATTTATATACATCATTTGACAATTATAAATATTTATTGTAATATATTATTATAGAGAAAGTATTAAAACTGACATAAAATGCAAGTTAATACTTTGCTGCATAAAATAGATTACATTTCTATTATAGTGTAATACTTTTTAAAAGTCAATATATTACAATAAATTTTTTAAAAAATTTTATGAATAGGAGAAAATTATGAAAATGAATTTAGAATATGGCTTTAACAATGAGTCAATGCCAAAATTTGAAAAATATGAAATAAAGGTAATAAATAACATCAAATATGTTGTTCCTAAAATTTTGGAAATACATAGAACAAACTATTCCTTAATTGATTTTGATGATTATAAAGAAAATGATAAACCATTAATAGATTTTATCAATTTAGGAAAATTATCTTTAGAACAAAAAGAAGATACTGACAAGTTATTGCTTGAATATGTAAATCAATATGGACTTTTAGGACTTATACACGACTTTCCAGTAAATAGATATTACACATTAGATAAGGAAATACTATTAAAAGAATTTAATTATATCAATAATAGTGATTGCTTTAGCACAATGAAAATAATTGATTATTTTAAAATATTCTTTCCTAATGCTACTGATGAAGAAATAAAAGAATTATTAGAAAAAGTAAACAAAAATATATATGAACATAGTATGGAAAAATTTATTTCTCCAGAAATAAATAATTTGTTATTTGAAAATGAAAAATATTACGAACAAGTAGATATGATAATAAAATATGCTCAATTTATGTATAATACTTTAAAAGAATTGAAAAAAGATAATGGAGAATATATCAATACAAGAGAAATAAATAAACTAGAATCAAATCACATAAGAGTTAATTTAGAATATGACGGACTAACAATACATATTAGGAGTTTAAAAGAATACATAGATGAAAACTTTAAATTATATGCAATACAAGAAAAGAAATATTTAAAACTGTGTAAGCATTGTGGAAAAGCATTTATTGCTAACAACCCGAAAACAGTATATGATACATTTAGTTGTAAAAACCAAGAAAATGTTTACAACAGTAGAGCAAGGTTAAGCTCAAATGTAATAAAAACAAAAGATGGACTAACTGTAAAAGTAACACCAAGTGAAGAATTATCTAATGAAATAATAAGAAAACTAAAAAAGAAAAAATAATAATTTGTATAAAGAGAGTTGCTATACTCTCTTATTTTATGCAAATACGCACTAAATATAAACCTATTTATGCTCGTTTATAAGGAATAGCAACAAGTATTATTTAAAAATAAAATTTTATATAATTCAATTGGTTGTAAAACGAGCAATAGGAGGTGGATATATGAGTGCAATAGACAGACTATATTCTATCAACAATAAAACTGTTAAGAAATCAATTAACATTGATGATAGTTTATATAAAAGACTAATGAGATATACTAAAAAGAACTATGACGCAACAATTAGTGATATGATAAATGTTTGTATTGAAGATTTACTGTCTACTGGAAGTGTAAAATATTATGCCAAACCAGAAGATGAGATAACAATTTATAGAAGTGTAATGATTAGAAAAGAAAATGCAGAAGCTTTAAATAAGATAACGCAAGAAACGGGAATTTCACTAACAAGATTAGTAAATATAGCAATGAAAGAATTTTTAGATAAATATAATAAATAATATTTAGGAGATTATCATAAAACATTGATAATCTTTTATTTTTATGATATTATTCTTTCAGAGAAATAGTAATTT
>CALXXE010000014.1 GCA_944392605.1 uncultured Clostridia bacterium
CTTAATTATATATGATTTGAATCACTTATTCAATTTTTATTATTTTTGTTTCACATCAATTGTAACACTACAATTTTTTATAATTCTTACCATAAAAATATAATTTTTGTCTAAATATAAACTTAAATAAATAAGATAGAACTGTAATAATATTTTCACCATGAAAACCAGAAAAACTAAATAAGAACAAAGGGAAACATAAAGAAATAAAAACAAATACTTTAACATTTATGGAATCAAAGATTAAATTAACTAAAATAAGAACAAAAACATACCAAACTAAATTAACAAAGGCAGTTGTATAATCAATAATTCCTAAAATCTTATTTTTAAAATGATAATTTTGTGGAAATATAAATTTCAATATAATCCCTCCTTTTAAGTTTTTATATTAGTTAAAGATTTCACAGATTGTGAAATATCTGTGGAAATTCCTCCTATAAATTGTCTTACAAATGTATTTGCTCGAATTAATGCATAAATACCACCAACATATACGAATTTATTAAAGAGATTTGTTGTAGAATAATCTAAAGAAAATAAAATTAATAAAACTAAAGATATAATAATTTGAATAAACAGTAAAGAAAATAAGTTTTTTATCCATGATTTAAAGAACCAACTTGTTGAATCAAGACTAAGCGAAATAAAAGCAAATGGCGCGAGTAGAACAAATACCTTAATCATAATATATCTAAGTGAATATGAAAATACTAAACTAAGTAAAGATATACTAAGAGTGCTTTTAATTAATCCATCCACAGAAAATATGTTTAAAGAATTCGTATCAATAGCAGCATTTGTATTTATTGTGGTTATTAATTCAGAAAAACATATTTCTTTTCCAAATAGATTTTCACCAAGGCTTCTAATCGCTAAAGAGATGTTAGATGTTAAATCTAATACAATTTCCACAATAAAAAATGAAAAGTTCATGCATATTCCAAATAAAACAATTTTTATAATAAAACTAAAAGGAGAATCGACTCTATGATATGTAATGTGTGACATTAAATATCTAAAACCATAATATAGAATAAATCCTAAAAGAAGTGAATTTGCAATAAGTAGAATACCGTTAGAAGTGGAAGTTCCGAATAATTTTTCAAAGTTTGGGTCATTTAGAATATCTGAATTGACAAAAGTTATTTGATCTAAAACAGAATATAAATTATTATCAATTGATGCGAAAAGTGTTTCAAAAATACTATTAATTGTATCAATAATTGTTTGTGTAATATTATTTGTGTTTTCCAAGATGACCTCCTTACTCTACTAATGATTTAATAGCAGAAAGAATTAAATCGATTGCAAGTATAAAAGCGTAAGAAAAAAGGGAACCTTTTATAATTTTTTTACCAGTTCTAATTTTTTCTTCATCACCAAAGCTAAATTTTTTCATAAAGATTCCGCTACCAACAGCCACTGCTGCTGCAGGTGTGGCAATTTTTAGAAGCCAACCTTCTATAGTTTCAAAAGCAGAATTAATTTTGCTGACTATTTCTGGATCACCCCAAGCAAAACAAAAATTACTTATACTAAATAATAGAATAAAAGAGAAGGTAAATATAAATAATAAATAAAAAAATTTTTTTTTCAATTAAATCAGTCCTTTAATTTATTTAGGTTTTAAGGAAAACCTATAAACCATCCTCTTTAAAATGAGGAAACATTTTTAATTTTTTTGGTGAATAGATTGTATTTCCATTAGATAAAAATGTAAGAGCAGTGAAAGTTTCTAAATTTTGAGTGAAAAATTTAGATTCATAAATATAATCATTTTGCACATAGGTACTATAGCTTTCTGAAATATTAGAGTTTTGAGAATTTAAAGTATTAGTAATGTAACTAAAATTCGTTTCTTTTGCACTTTCTGATATACTTTTTGAAACTTTCTCTTTGTCTTCCTTCCCAAGTTGTTTTTGTGCTTCTTCAATAGTAAAAATATCATCTGTTCTAAACCAAATTTTATTAATTAAATTTTGAACAATAACTTTAACAGAAGATTCATCTTTCAGAGTTGTTTTTAGGGAGGAATAACTTTGTGTACTAAGGATATTTATACATTTAGCTTCTCTACTTAATGAGAAAAATTCGCCATCTGTTTTACTTGCAAATTTATCATATTCATCACAAATAAAAGCAGATGTTCTCGCACTGTTTTTTGCCAAATGACTCATAACTTCTGTTTGAAAGTCCAATTTTAAATATGTTGCAATAATTTTAGAAAGAGAATCATATTCAAAAATGTTCATATTTAAAACAACAATTTTTCCTTTGGATAAAACCTCATCAAAGCCTGTAAAAGTTAATTTTTCTTTAGGCGAACAGAATGTGTTTTTTACATCAAAATCTGAAATAAAAGTACTAGTGATTCTAGTAATTTCTGAAATTAGAATTCCTTTTGTTCGACTATCTAAGTTATTAAATTCCTTTTCAAAAAAATCCAAACTTGCATTTAATTCATAAATTTGTCTATTGTTAAATTTAGAAGAAATAAACAGATTTCTTAATACAGATATTTTCTCTTTATAATAATTTGGAATAGTAACTAATTTATGAAGTTCTGAAAAAGTAACGTATCCATTATTATATAGTCGACATAGTTTAATGCATTCACAAAGAACTTCTTCTGCTTTGTCTAGCCAATAAGATTCTGAATTGTTTTCTGAAAATAAAAGTAAAATTGTTTTTAATCTACTTGCCAAAACTTGTGCCTTTAAATTTGGTTTATGTAATGGATTATAAAAAACATTAGAACCTAATTCAAGAACAATTAAATCATTATTAAGATTATATTTTGTTGCATATTCTTTAACTTGTTTATAATAATTTCCCTTTACATCTAAGATTAACATACCTATTTTATTATAAGGATTTAAAGAATTAAATTCTAATAATTGACGAGTAAAAGGATACATTGCACTTGAAGTTTTTCCAGAACCAATAGTTCCAGTGATTAAAAAGTTTTGATATAAACCACTCTCAGGAATAAAAATTATGTTTTCATTTTCGTCTTTTCCTATTTTTAAAGATAAAGCTTTTTGAAAATTTTTAGAATTGTATTTAGTGTCTTTCTTAATAAAATCATTTTTTTTCTTAAATTTTAATTTTATATTTCTAAATTCTTGAACTATTTTTAAAATGATTCTTGTATATATAAAATGTCCAAGTATAAAGAAAGATATTGATGAAGTAAAAATATAAGTTGTTTTAATAATATCCCATAATTGTGGATTTCTAGAACAAATGTCAAATGGATGTATTCCGTAAGGAATTATAATTTCAGTTGCTGTGTAAATTGGATTAAAGATTTTAAAACTTAAAAAACTAAAAACAAACAGAAACACAAAAGAAAATAATATACTTTTTTTAGAAAATAGAATAAAATTACCTCCTTTTTAAAAATATTTCTTTTTAATTTCTAATTTTGCACCTTGTTTGTTATGAAATAAAAAGATATCAAATAAAGTATAAATTGAATATAAAGTGATAAAAAGATAAATAATAAAAGTAATGAAATAAAAATTAATTAGATTAGAAATAATATCACCGCCTTACAATTTTTCCCATAATACAACATTTTTTTAATTTTGTCTATACTTTTTTAAAAATTTATGGTAAAATTATTATTAGGTTATAAAAAGAGGAGGATAAGAAATGAAATTTAATAAAGATACAAAAATTGGTGAATTACTAGAGCAAGCACCAGAAAAAGCAGAAATATTATTAAATATGGGAATGCATTGCTTAGGATGTCCAGCATCTCAAATGGAAACATTAGAAGAAGCTTGTATGGTACATGGAATTGATGTTGAAGAAGTTGTAGAAAAGTTAAATGAACAATAATTCACAAAAAAAATATAAAAATTACAAATTTTTTTCACAAATGTATTGACATTTGTGAAAAAATATTGTAAGATATAAAGGCGTTATGAGTGAAAACGCACATGGGCTATTAGCTCAGGTGGTAGAGCACTTGACTTTTAATCAAGTTGTCCCGCGTTCGAGTCGCGGATAGCTCACCAAAAAGAACTAAATACTAATCTATTTAGTTCTTTATATATTAGGCCCCGTGGTCAAGCGGTTAAGACATCGCCCTTTCACGGCGGAGACATGGGTTCGATTCCCGTCGGGGTCACCAAATTGCCACTTTAGCTCAGCTGGCCAGAGCATCGCACTTGTAATGCGAGGGTCATCCGTTCGAATCGGATAAGTGGCTCCAATAAAGGTCATTAGTTTTGAGGTATCTCTTAATTATTGGCTTTTTTTTTGGCTTTATTTATTTTACTTCATTATTTTTTATAATTGCTATCGCACAGATAAGGTTTTGTACAATATAATTTTCCACGAATGTCAATATGTATCAAATTTTCTATATTTGTTAATTCTTCTGCTTTATATATGTTTGATTGAATTAATTATTATTAAGTTTAAATGTTAAAATATTATTTGCTTTTTACTTATGATAATATATAATGTAAATACAATAATAAAAGTAGGTAGATAAATTATAATTAATTTGAAAGAAAGTGGTAAATAGAATTGAAAAAAGAATATATTTTTATAATTATAAATTATGCAATATTTTTTGTATGTTGGGCATTATTTAAAAGTGGAATAGGATTAACAGATAATGATATATTGGTAAGTATAGGTTTAGTAAATTTATTAATTCATACGTTACTTATACTTGGTGGAGAAGGATTGATTTACTGTATTTTTTCATCAAGAAATGATCCGCAATTAGTTTTTAAGGTTTTAGAAATTTCCATATTCATAAATATCTGTATAAGTATCATTATTGGTATGAATGATATTATTATATATTTGTCAATAAATCAAATTGTTGGAATTATAATTGGAAGAATATATCATAAAATAAAATATAAACAATAAATTAAAATTTTGATGAGAGTGGTTATATTGATAATTACTCTCATTTATGTTAGTATAAATTCATCAAATATTAAATTGTGGGAGAAAAGATGAAGAAAAATTTTTATATGTGATTTTGATAACAATTTTAGTAGATTTATATACAGCATTTTTGGCATTTATAGACTATCTTGCTAGTTATAAAACAATAGAAATTCATAATCAGGAATCTTATATAGTAAAAAAATTAAAGAACATTTTAAAATTGATTATAATATAAAAAAAGTTAGATTTCTTGCGGGAATACCTGATGGATATTATTTAGACATATATAATGAAGAAAATCAAGTAGAAAGAGTCTTTGAAGACAATCATGAAGATAGTGAAATATATGATTATTTTAGAAATGTAAAAGCAGATATGCCTCAACACTTAATCTATCTAATAATCGAAATTCTATTAGAACTATTAGCAATTTTTGTAATTGAAATATTATATAAAAAAAGAATAAAAAAATATTCGAATGATATATAATATTTTCTATGATTTTTAAATGGAGGGTTTGATTTTGAAAAAAATTTGTTGTTATATATATTTAGTACTTTCAATAATATGTATAGTTACTTCAATTAAACTATTTATAAAAAATCAAATGGTTGTATATGTAACTCCTAAAAATGAGGCTATTCTAAAGGAATATTTTGAAGAGGCAAAATTAGAAGATAGTGATTCTATAACCAAAGTAGGACTTGGAAATAAAACTGAGCCTGGTGAACTTACAGTTTATTATTCATCAGGTGAAAATTTTAATGTTAATATTACTGGTGATAGTTTATATTCAAACATCTCAAAATATATTAGAGAAAACGGATATAATACAGGTGATTCATCTCTAACTATAGCTATTTTTGCAGCAATATTCTTTATAATATTTATATTTAAAATTATGCAATTAAGTAGAAATAATTAAATTATTAATGTATTATGAATCAAATTGTGATATTCTATCGTTTTAGCATTTTCTATGTCTATTGCTTTTTCGAATTGTAAATAAATTATCTAAAAATATAAATTAAATGTAAAAAAATACAATTTATGATATAATACAGAAAAAAGAGGAGTGGTTTTATGAAAACACATAAGATGAGGCTATGGGAAAAAATCTTAAACATAGTATTATTAATAGTGTTAGTAATATTTTTAGTAGTTGCTTGTAGATATTATGCTTTGATTGATATTACAGAAGAAAATAGTATAAATCTTACTAAAAGAAATTATTATTATTGTTCAGAAAGTAATGATATTATAATAGAATGTTGGAGAAAAGATAGTATTGTAAAAATTAATATGAGGCAGATAAATAGAGACGGAGATATTACATTTTGGAAAGATATTAATACAGGGGAAGAATATGTTTTCTATAATACAGTAAAAGAATATTCAGAAAATAACGCAGGAATATTAGGTTCAAGGCCAAGCAGTATAACAACATCATATGATAACTTTAGTAAATTTATGTTAGCTTTAAATCCAACAGTATATATAGGAACTGAAAATTATGAAGATAAAGAATGTTATCATATAAAAATAGGCGAACAAGAAGAATATGTAGAAAAAGAAACAGGTTTATTATTAAATACAAAATATGGTGATAATGAAAGAAAATTAATTTATAGTTTTAATAATGTAACAGATGAAGATATCCAAAAACCAGATATAAATGAGTATACATTACAAGAAAACAATCAGAGTTTAAATGAATAAGAAATAAAAATAAGCTCTAGTTTTACTAGGGCTTTATTCTTCTTCAAAATTAACTTCATTATTGGTATCTAATTCTGTTTCAATATCTAAAGTATTAGAATTGTCATTTACTTCATCAGTTACTATATCTGATGAAAAAGAAAATACTTTCTTTTCAGCTCTTGCCTTTTCGTCAAATTTTTTATTAAATTCTTCTTTAGCTTCATTTAATGTTTCTTGCATAGCATTAAACATATCATCCACGTCTTTTCTTGTAAAATCGTAAGAATTACTTCTAGCCATTGGCTCTAAAATTTGAATATCATGTAATACATTATTTACTCTTTTTCCTGCAAATTCAACGAATTTTTTTCTTTTTTCTTCATTAACTACTCTTTCCATACTACAATCCTTTCTTTCTATATAATGTTTTAAAATTTCCTAATAAACAATATCATATTTTAAAAAAATTTTCAAATATTTATTAGTAAAAAAATTCAAAAGATTTGTAGAGAGCCTTATAATTGATAAATTTTATAATTTATGCTATTATAGTATTTAGAAAACAAATAAATTTAGGTGAATTTCAAAATGAAAAAGTAAATATTATGTGGAGGAAATGATGGAAAAAATAGTAATTATAACAGGAGCATCAAGGGGAATAGGAAGAGAGATTGCAAAGAGACTAGCTAAAAAAGGTTTAAATGTAATTGCAAATTACAATAAATCAAAAGAGGCGGCAAAAGAATTAAAATCTGAATTAGAGCAAGAGGGAATAGAAATTGATATTGTAAAAGCAGATGTGTCTAAAAGAGAAGAAGCTAAAAAATTAGCAAAATATGCATTAGATAAATATGGTAAAATAGATGTTTTAATAAATAATGCAGGAATCTCAGAATATAAATTATTTACTGATGAAACAGATGAAGATTGGAATAAAATAATAAATACTAATTTATATTCAGCGTTTGCAATGTCACAAGAAGTTATCCCTAATATGATTCATAATAAGGATGGATTGATTATTAATATGTCATCTGCTTGGGGAGTTGTAGGAGGTTCTTTGGAAGTTATTTATTCTGTTTCAAAAGCAGGAATGGATGGATTAACTAAAGCTTTAGCAAAAGAACTTGGACCGTCAAATATAAGAGTAAATTCAATAGCACCAGGAATGATTTACACAAAAATGAATGAAAAATTTTCTGAAGAAGAATTAGAAGAAATAAAAGAAGAAATACCTCTAGGAATAATTGGTGAGGCATCTGATATTTCAAAATGTGTGGAATGGTTAATAGAAGATAAATATACAACAGGACAAGTAATTTCAATAAATGGTGGATGGATTATAACTTAAAAAAGCGATACTTATGTATCGCTTTTTTTTATTGATTTTCCTTTAACTTTCTTTTATAATTTCCTGAAATTAGTTTTGGTAAATAAGTAATTATTTTATAAACAGCTAAACGAACTTTTTTACTCCATAAATAAGATCTTCTCAATTTTTTAGCAGATCCTAAAGAAACAGGTTCGTCATCTAAAACGACTAATTCAGTTTGAACTTTTTCTAATGGAAATACATAATTTTGACCATTATTATTATCCCACTTATCGTCTCCATTTCTAAAACAGAAATTAAAAGTATCACCCTCTAATAATTCTATTTCTGCTTGGAATCCTAAATCTGTTTTTTCCATTTTTATATCATTAACATTATCCCAATTTAAACCGAACCCATAATGAATAGATACTTCTTCTGAGTTTTCTTGATATAATTTTCCTAAATATGAGATTTTAACTTTACTATTTTCAACTAATTTGTCTGTATTAAAGAATATATTTTTTGATAATTCCATTTAATTTCTCTCCCTTTTTTTGTCTTTTGCTGTTAACATTATAATATTAAATTCTACAATGTTCAAGTATTTTTTTAAAAATTTTCTTTACGTTTTTGTTACAATTGTGTAACAAAAATGAATGTATATGTAAATTGTAGGATAAATTAAGCTTTTTAGGTAATTAGAATAATTTAGAAAAGATAAAAAAATATTGTAAAATAATTTGCTTTATGGTAATATAAAGAGGAAATAAAAAAGTAGAAGGGGAATTTTTATGGGAGAAAAAGTTATGGATAAGAAAGAGGAAGAAACAAAAGAAGTAGAAAATGAGAAAAAGACGGAACAAGAAGAAATACAAAAACGAGAAAACAGTAAAAAAGAAGAGAAAAAGAAAAAAGAAAAAGTAGAAGTAGTAAAAAAGGAGGAAAAAGAAGAACAAAAAAATAATAAAAAAGAGAAAGAAGAAAAGAAGGAAAAAGAGCCTAAATTTAAAAAGTCAGAAGAAAATTCTAAAAAACAAGAAAAAGAAATGAGCAAAATGGAAAATGATAAAAAGAAAAAAGGCAAAAGAAAATATGTAGTAATCGGTGTAGTAATAGGAATTCTTCTTTTAATCGGTCTTTTTGTATCAACAATATTTGCTTTAGTAAATGTTGGTAATGAAAACATTATAAACGGAGTTTCAATTGTAGGAATAGACGTATCAGGATTATCAAAAGAGGAAGCAAAAGCAAAAATAGAATCTATTTATAATGAAAAGAAAGAAAAAGATATACAATTAAAACATGGAGAATATGAAACAACATTAAGTCCTGTTTTAATGGAAGTAAATTATAAAATTGATGAAGCAATAGAAAATGCTTATTCAATTGGGAAAAGTCCAAATATTTTTGTAAACAATTATGATATTTTGTTTGCATTAATTAGTAAAAAAGACATACCTGTAGAGATGACACTAAACGAAGAGGTAACAAAACAAACAATAGAAGATATGAATATTAACTTACCTGATGTTGTAATTGAATCTAGCTATTCTGTTGAAGATGATGAATTAATAATTAGCAAAGGAAAAGCTGGAATAATAATTGATACAGATAGTTTGCTAACGCAAGTAAAAGAAAGATTAAATAATACAAATGCAAGCGACGATGTAATAGAAATCCCAGTTGTAAATAAAGAACCGGATTCAATAGACATTGATAAGATTCATGAAGAAGTATATCAAGAAGCACAAGACGCATATATAGTAAAAGATCCATTTGAAGTTCATCCAGAAGTTGAAGGTATAGATTTTGATGTAGAAGCAGCAAAAGAATTATTAAAAGAAGATAAAGAAGAATATGTAATACCATTAATAATCACTGAGCCAGAAGTAACAATAGATGAATTAGGAGAAGAAGCGTTCCCAGACCAACTAGCAACATTTACAACAAGATATGATGTAAGTGATGTTGATAGAACAACAAATTTAAGACTTGCTTGTCAAAAGATTAACGGAACAGTACTTTTAGCAGGAGAGACATTCTCTTATAATGATGTAGTAGGTGCAAGAACAGTAGCAGCAGGATATAAAAATGCCAAGATTTATGAAGCAGGTCAAGTAGTAGATGGATTAGGAGGAGGTATTTGTCAAATATCTTCAACATTATATAATGCTGCATTACTTGCAAATTTAGAGATTGTTGAGAGAAGAAATCATCAATTTGTAACTTCATATGTACCAGCAGGAAGAGATGCAACAGTAGTTTATGGTTCAACAGACTTTAAATTTAAAAACACAAGAAAATATCCTATAAGGATAGTAGCAACAGCAAATGCAGGAATTGCTACAATATCAATTTATGGAATAAAAGAGGAAAATGAATATACATTTAAATTTAGTACAAAAACTGTATCTACTATTCCATATTCAACTCAATATATAGATGATAGTACATTACCTCAAGGTACAGAAGTAGTTAAGCAAAAAGGAGCAAATGGATTAATAACTGAAACATATATTTCTAAATATTTGAATGGAAAAACAATTTCAACAGAATTACTTTCAAGAGATACTTATAGTGCTATGACGAGAATAATAAGACGAGGAACAGGGGCAGTAGTTAATTCTTCTACAGAAGAGCAAACAGTAGAGACAACAACGCCAACTGTAGAAGAACCAGCAACAACGCTGCCAGAGCAAACAACAGAAGAAACAACACCAACAGAGCAATAAAAAAGAATAGAAAGGTCGGTATAAAATCAGCCTTTCTTTTTTTATGTAAACGGTTGAATTGTTAGAGAAATCTTGGTATAATAATAAAGGAGGTTATGAATTTGAAGTTTTTACAGATTGATATAAATAACAAAACTACAATGGAAATATTTTATAAGTTTTATAGAGAAATTATAGTTCCTAATTTTGACGATAGTGAACGTGAAACGATTGATCAGTTTGAACATGAATTAAAATTAGAAGATGATAGTCGTAAATATTATATAGTAGTTATATTAGATGATAATTCTAACATGTTAGGAGGAATTATTTTTGATTACTTTACAGAAACAAATGTGGGTTTAATAGAATATATAGTAACAGATAGCAAACAAAAAAGAAAAGGAATAGCAAGTGAATCGTTGAAATTTGCAGTTAATATATTAAATAAAGAAGCTAAAAAAAGAAGATATGAAAGGATTAAGTTTATCTGCGGAGAAGTAGAAAAACAAATAAACGGTAAACAAGATAAGCATTATTTTTGGGAGAAGTATGGATTTAAAAAACTTGATTTTGACTATATACAGCCAGCTCTTGATAGTGAAAAACAACCAGTTGAAATTATGGATTTTGGCATCATGACAAAAATACCAAATTCAGAATTTTTAGAAAAAGGAATAAATACAAAAGATTTAATTAATATTTTATATAATTATTATGGAGAACAACCTAATTCAGAAGACACTTTATCAAAGATGAAAAAGGAAATTGAAGGTAAAGGAGATGTTATCTTACTAGTATATTAATAAATAAAGGGGATATAAAAATGGGAGAATATGTAGTAAAAAAACCAGATACTAATGATGAAGACTTTTTAAAAGATATTTTAGAGTTAGATAAAATAGTTTATACAGAAGATGTCCAAGGAAATTTAATTGAGTTACAAGAAAGATTTAAGTCTAAAAAGCAAGATTTCTTATTAGTATATAAAGAAAAAAGAATAATAGGTTATATGTGCTTTTTCCCTATTTCAGATAAAGCTTCTAAGCAAATTCAAGCTCAAAATAAAATATATGATAATAATATAAAAGCAAAAGATATATGCAATTATAGAAAAGATAAGGCAACAGATATATATGTAATTTCTGTTGTAATAACTCCAGAGGAACAAGACACAGATGCAATAAGATTTTTAACAAATAATTTTATAATTGATTTAAAGGAAAAAATTAAACAAGGTTTCATATTAAAAGATATATTTGCAACAGCTGTAACAAACGATGGAAAGAAATTTTTAAAAAATCTAAATTTTAAAGAAGAAAAAGTTTTTGAAAATGATTACAAACTAATGAAATGTAATATAAATGATTTGAGAAGCATTCATTTTGCAAAGACATATAAAGATGATTTATATATAATGATACCTTTAAAAGGAAATGAGGTAACAATTCCTAAAAATAGTAATGATATAGGAGACTATTATATAGACTCATTATATAGATTTTCAAACTATGAATGTAATAATAATATAGCACAATCCTTGAAAAGAACATTTTTAGGAGAAATACCAATAGGTTGTATAGATGATTATTATACTAAGGAAGTTATAGATAGCCAAATTGCATACTTGTTTTTAACAAGTCATATTGATACAAAACTGCATATTTTAACCGTAGTTGTTCCTAATAATAAATTATCAACAACAATGCTACAAGATCAAGCATCAAGTAATAATTTATATATAAAAGATGGAGGAAATTGGAGAAATTTATTTGAGTATATACTTGAGAAATATAAATTAAAAAAATGCGGAGAACCAAAAACTATAGTATGTTTATCAAATAAGCCAAGAAATGAAAACGAAATGAGAGCTATGCTGGCTTCAGAAGCGTTTGATGGAGAATATAATTTAGAAAGTGAAGAACTTTACTTAACATCTAACAAATTAGATCAAATTTCTAATAATAATATATCACAATATGCATTTTGTGAAACGTATGCATCTGAAGTTGCAGTAATATATGTTTTAAAAGGTTTTAAGGATAATTTTAAAGAAAACTTAGGACATGAGGAATTAGTTATATTTATCGTTGAATTAACTATGTTCCAATTTTCAGCTATAAATAGAACAAATCAAAAAATAGTAGAAGGATTATCAAAAGAAGGAAATGTGTCACTGAAATTTATAGAAAATTTATATAAAGAATTAGGAAAAACAGTAATATTTTGGAATAATGACAATTTTTATTATAGTTCATCACAAAGTTTTGCAGATGCTATATATAGAAGTTTTAAAACACACGAAAGCTTTGAACTTTATAAAAAGAATCAAGATTTCTTAGAGCATATTGTAGATTTAAAAAATGCACAATCAACAAATAGAGAAAATAAAATACTTAATATTATTGTTATAATATTAACTTGTTTACAAGTTATACCTGTTATAATTAGCTTCATAACATGGCTTTTAGATATAACTTCTCCTTATACAGTATTAGGGGTATCAGGGACCAGTGTAACTATTATTATCTTATTAATAATTATTCTAATTAGAAGAAATAAAGAAACTAAGAAGAAAAGAAAAAATAAAATATAATATTGTAAAGTTCGGGCATATGCCCGAATTTTATAATCAGACTAAAAATCAATTTAAATAAATAATATAAGTAAAGAAGATATTGGCTTTGCTATTGACATTTTGTAAAAAAAAGTTTATAATTTATAAAGTTTGATTAATATATTATCAAGTTGTCGCATTACAAGTGCGAGGGTTACCAAAATACAAACGGCTCTTTAGCTCAGTTGGTAGAGCAACAGACTCTTAATCTGGAGGTCCTCGGTTCGAAGCCGAGAAGAGTCACCATAATAAAAACTTCCTACATAATAGGAAGTTTTTATTATTTTTAATCAAAAATATAATTTGGCTATTGAAAAATATAAATTTAAAATATAAAATATAGTTAATAATGAAGAGAAAAGAGAAAAATAAATGAGAATAGTTTTAAGTGGAAGTTCGAAAGTAAAAGAAAACGTTTTTCAAGTGGCAGAAAAACTTGGTGATAAAGGTTATGAAGTAGTAGTACCAAAAGAATTTATAACAGACTTAGAAAAGAAAGAGGCCTCAATAAGGCATTTTGATGAAATATGTAAAGACGAAACGGATATATTACTTGCTGTTAACGAGCCAAAGAATGGTATTGAAAACTATATAGGACCTAATACGTTTGCTGAAATCGCGATGGCATTTTACAAAGAAAAGAAAGTTTATGTGTTGAATGACTTATATAAACCATACTTAGATGAATTAGAAGGATGGGGTGTGATTCCACTAAAAGGTGATTTAGATAAACTAAAAAACGAAGATTAATATTGACAAAACACCCGAAACATACTAAAATAATAGTGTTGTAGAAAAATAAGAAGGGGTGATGGATTTGCTAAAAATATATAATACAGATATGGAAACAAATGATTTCCAAGAAATAAAAGAATTTAAGAAAGGCTCATGGATTAATTTAGTAAATCCATCGGAAAATGAAATAAAAAAAGTTTGTGAGAGCATAAGTATACAAGAAGACTTTATAAGAGATGCTCTGGATTATGAAGAGAAAGCCAGAATTGATCAGGAAGATGATGATAATACAATCCTATTTGTTGTAGATGTTCCTATTATAGAAAAGGGAGAAGAAAATGAAATATATGCTACAATGCCCTTAGGAATGATTGTTGTAAGAGATGACTTTTTTATAACAGTTTCATTAAGGAAAAATAGAATTATTGAGAGTTTTGAAAAAAGAAAGATTAAGAATTTTCAAACATATAAGAAAACAAGATTTATTTTTCAAATATTATATTTAAATTCATCTTTTTACTTAAACTACCTAAAACAAATAAATAAAGAAACAGAAATTGCAGAATATATATTGAAAAATTCTATGAGGAATAAAGAGCTTCTAAAATTATTAAATTTAGAAAAAGGATTAGTATATTTTACAACATCATTAAAATCAAATGAACTAGTAATGGAGAAAACTTTAAGAGGAAAAATAATTAAATTATATGAAGAAGATAGTGAAATACTAGAAGATGCAATTACTGAAAATAAGCAGGCTATAGAAATGTCACAAATATATACAAATATTTTGAATGGAACAATGGATGCATATGCATCAATTATTTCAAATAATCTAAATAGTGTTATGAAAACATTAACATCTATTACAATTATACTTGCTATACCAACAATGATTTCAAGCTTCTGGGGAATGAATGTTAATTTGCCATTACAAAATAGCCCATTTGGATTTATTATAATGATTGCTATCTCTGTAATACTTACATTGTTAGTTTCTTGGTGGCTAAAAAGAAGAAATATGTTAGACTAAAAAAGAAAATGGAAAAATTCCATTTTCTTTTTATGTATCTAAAATACCTTGAATCTTTGACAATTCACTTTTTAAAGTATTATATAGACTTTCACTAATAGAAGTATCTATGTAATTTTCATAATTATAAATCGTTTTATTAATGTCTAGCAATTTCATTTTTTGTTTTGATTTAGTAGAGTCTTTATACATATAAATTGGTATATATTCATAATTATCAATTGACATTGTTCCATCTACATGTTTTGTTATATCTATATTTAAAATGATAGAGTCCCTTGTATATTCTGCATTCTGGTCTGCTATAAAATTACCTAAAGAATAAATTACAAAACCATCTTTTGTTGATCCATCTTCTAAAGTAACAGTCCTCTTTTCCATTGGTTCTAATACATGAGGATGTGTTCCTAAAATAATATCTACACCATTTTGAAATAGAAAGTCAGCTAATTCTTCTTGTGTAGAATTTTGAGTTGTTTTATACTCATTTCCCCAATGCATGCAAGCTATTATTATATCTGGATTTTCTTCTTTTGCGCTATCAATTTGCTTTTTCATTAAATCTTCATCTATTAAATTAACACAATAAGGCTTATCAGAAGGAATTGCTATTCCGTTAGTTCCATAAGTATAATTCACAAAAGCAATTTTAATTCCTTTAACATATTTAATTAAAGTTTTATTTTGATCTTCTTCTGTTTTATATGTTCCAAGGTGAGCTATATCTGCGGCATTTAATGTATCTATTGTTCTAGATAAACCATCAAAGCCTTTATCTAAGGCATGATTACCTGCTGTGGAAAGAACATCAACACCAAGGTCTTTTAGTTCATATGCTAAACTGT
The DNA here is from genome assembly GCA_944392605.1 of uncultured Clostridia bacterium. Taxonomy (GTDB): domain Bacteria; phylum Bacillota; class Clostridia; order TANB77; family CAG-508; genus CAG-269. The sequence continues at coordinate 15,881 of CALXXE010000014.1, forward strand.
CAGGGGTATTAAATGTTGGATAGCTACTGTAACCTACTTCTTCTCCAGCAAATGTTGTCTCAAGATTTCCGATACATATATCAGCCGTCTTTGTATAAAGACTAATATCATCAAAAACATAAGAAAAATCATAGGTATCTGTATCTTCGTTATAGGCGTCAATATATTGAGTATTATGACACATTATATCTCCAATTGCTGATAAAGTAAAAGTTACATCTACTGGCTCTTCTTCCTCTTCATCAGAAGAATCATCTTTATTCTCTTGGTTTTCTTGTTCAAGTTCTTGTTTGGAAGTTTCAATTAAATTTTGATAGTCACTTCTATTTTTGAAATAATAAAAAATAGCAATTATAATAAAAAGAACAAGTAAACATGTAACCATAGAAATTAAAATTTTATGTACTTTAGGATAATCAGTATCAATATTTTTCTTCCTTTTTCTATTACGCGTACGTGCAGAATCTCTTCTCAAAAATAATCACCTCAAATTCTTTCTTACAAAATATCACATAAAATAAAAAAATTCAACAAAATGAATAATTTTTGAAAATTTTCAAATAATAAGGATAATGAAAAAAATTAAGCTAAAGGAGGAAATAAAATGAAGGTTGTTGACAAGATTGCATTAGTACTAATTATAATTGGAGCTCTTAACTGGGGATTAATAGCATTATTTAATTTTGACTTAGTTGCAACAATATTTGGTGATATGACAGTAATCTCTAGAATAGTATATGGATTAGTTGGATTATCAGGATTATGGGGAATAAAATTATTATTTGATGATTAATATATGATAAAAAGGGGACAGGTCTTAAAAGTTTCATTAGAACTACGTAAAAAAAGGAACAAAAAAGGCCTGTCCCCAAAATTCTTACTTGAAAAAAATAGGAAAATATTGTATAATTACCTACGATAAAAAATTAGGAGGAAGAAGAATGTTAGTAGCAAATAATGTAACCGTAAGATTTGGTAAAAGAGTGTTATTTGAAGATGTAAATATAAGTTTTGGAAAAGGAAACTGTTACGGAATTATAGGTGCTAATGGTGCTGGAAAATCTACTTTCTTAAAAGTCCTTTCTGGAGAGATAGAACCAAGCAAAGGTGATGTAAGTATTGATAAAGGAGAGAGAATATCAGTATTAAAACAAGACCACTATGCTTTTGAAGATTATACAGTTATAGATACAGTTATTATGGGAAATAAAGAATTGTATGACATTATGAAGGAAAAAGAAGCAATATATGCAAAGCCTGACTTTTCAGAAGAAGATGGAATGAAAGCCGCAAAATTGGAAGAACGTTTTGCAGAACTTGATGGCTGGAATGCAGATTCAGATGCAGCAAAACTTTTAAACGATTTAGGAATAATACCAGAAGACCATTATAAATATATGAGAGAAATAGAAGCAAAAGATAAGGTAAAAGTACTTTTAGCACAAAGTCTATTTGGAAATCCAGATGTATTATTACTAGATGAGCCAACAAACGACTTAGATGTAAAAAGTATAAATTGGTTACAAGAATTTTTAATAGATTTTGAAAATACAGTAATAGTTGTATCACATGATAGATATTTCTTAAATAAAGTATGTACACATATAGCAGATGTAGACTTTGGTAAAATAAAAGTATATCCAGGAAACTATGATTTCTGGTATGAATCAAGCCAATTAGCATTAAAACAAGCAAGAGAACAAAATAAGAAAAAAGAAGAAAAGATTAAAGAATTACAAGACTTTATTGCTAGATTTAGTGCAAATGCTTCTAAATCAAAACAAGCTACATCAAGAAAGAAAACATTAGAGAAAATACAATTAGAGGAGATAAAACCTTCTAACAGAAAATATCCATACATAGACTTTAAACCAGATAGAGACCCAGGAAAAGAGATATTACAAGTAAAGAATGTTTCTAAAACAGTAGACGGAGTGAAATTATTAGATAATATATCTTTTGACGTTAAAGAAGGAAATAAGATAGCTATTCTTGCAGATAACGAACTTGTAAAAACAGTTTTATTTCAAATAATTGCAGGGGAAGTAGAACCAGATGAAGGTGAAGTGATTTATGGAACTACAATAACAAATAGTTATTTCCCAAAAGACAACAACTATTTATTTGAAACAGATGAAAATGTTACAGAATGGTTAAGAAAATATTCAAAAGACCCAGACGAAACATATGTAAGAAGTTTCTTAGGAAGAATGCTATTCTCAGGAGATGAAGCATTAAAGAAAGTAAATGTTTTATCAGGTGGAGAAAAAGTAAGATGTGTATTATCTAAAATGATGTTATCAGGTGCTAATTTCTTAATATTTGATGAGCCAACAAATCATTTAGATATGGAAAGTATAACTTCATTAAATGAAGGAATGAAAAAATTTACGGGAAATATTATATTCACTTCACATGACCATGAATTAACACAAACAGTTGCAAATAGAATAATAGATATTAAGGAAAATGGAGAAGTAGTAGACAGAGAAGTTACTTATAATGAGTATTTAGGAGTTGAATAATGCTTAAGAAAATTAATTTGAAAGAATTTAAAGATTTATATAGAAAACATATAGTAAGAGATTTTCCAAGAGAGGAAAGAAGATCATTAAATAAATTTAAAAAGAGAGTCACGAGTGGAAAAGAAGAGGTATATGTTTATTTAGAAAATGGACAAGAAAAAGCATACACAATAATAGTGATTTTAAATAATTATGTTATGGTAAGTTTTCTTGCTGTTTTTAAACAATATAGAGGAGAAGGGATTGGAACTAAATTATTAAAAGAAATAAAAGATAACTTTAGTAATAAAAAAGGAATCTTACTTGAAGTAGAAAATCCTAAATATAACAAAGATGAGAAAGAAAAAGAAATAAGACAAAGAAGAATTAAATTCTATGAGAAGTCTAATTATAATATAATAGATGGAGTAGAAGTAAATTCACATTCTATTATGTTTAATATTATGATTTTAAATATAAATAATGAAAAAATAGATAAACAAGAAATTGCAAAAGAACTTAATGATTTTTATACAGAAATTTTTAGAAAATATGATAAAAACCTATCTTTTGAAATAATAGAAAATTAAGATATGCGAAAGCATATCTTTTTTTAAAATTACATAAAAATTTGAAATGAACAGTAGTAAACAAAAATGGAATAAACAGTGCTAAAAAATAGTGAAAGATTTTTAACATCTTTCACCTTAAATATTATTCTTTAACTTCTTTTATAAACAACCAAGGTTCTTTCTTTTCCAGAATGTTCTAAAGAATCTAAATTTTCTAATAAATTTTTAATATTTTCTTTACTTTCAAAAAAAGGTTCACAACCATCTGAATAAGCACATATATATTCTACATTTGATAAATCCACTTTATATGCATCTATATAATATTCTGCAGTATCTTCACCAGAAAATGCTCCATAAGATACATCGTTACCGTTATATTTTTTAGAAGGATTATTTCTATAATCTTTTCTTACCATAATTCTATCTTTGGGATTATCCCAATTAAATATATTTTCTTTTGAATAAACATTGTCTAAATAATCTTCAAATTGTTTATGATTATTAATTGTTGTAAAAATAATATTACAATCTTTAGCTAATAATGTTATATGACAATCTCCTAAAGAGAAACAATATAAGTAATTATCAATAATCTTACCACCAACAGCTTCACAACAATAGTAATCTTCTTTTAGATAGTCTATATCTCTGTTAGCATTTAAAGGTTTAAGAGCTTTATTACATAATTTTGCAACATCCATAATAACATTTTCTGAAATTTTATTTTCCTGATATTTTTCTATTTCAGAAATAAAGGTATCACATACTATTTTTGCAGAATCAAAAGCGCCACTAGGATTTGGATAGGTTTCTACCCAGTATTTAGCTTCTTCTTCATCTTTGGGATATGAAACTGCTTCTCCTTTTATATTATCTCTTGTAACTCCATCTGCAACGCAAAAAGATAAATTATTTATTTTATAATAATCTTCTACGACTGGAGTTAAATGTAGTTTAGAAAAAATAGTATTATCAAAAGTTTTATTATAAATTAATTTAAACATATTAACTTTCATCTCCAATTTCTTTTATTAAAATGTCACTTATTGTTTTTACGGCAAAATCATTATTATATAAATAAGGTTTAGAATTAATAGCTTTTTTGATACATTCTTCTAAATTATTTATATCATTACACATTTGTATATATCCTAGATTTTTAAGCCAATCATATGATTCTACTATTTTGTGTGTAAGACTATCAAATACAACACAAGGCGTCTCAGTAATTGCAGAAAATACCATACCGTGAAGTCTATCTGTAATAACAAGTTCTGCACTTTGAAGTTCTTTAAATTTGCTTTCCAATATTTCTTTTCTCATTTTCTCTGAAATATTATTAACAACTTCAGTTCCTATGTTCATATCAGTAATTTTATAAGTGTTAAAATGTTTTTTTATATATTCAAAAATAGAATCAGTTTTTTCATTTCCTAATGTTTTTTCTTTATCCCTTCTAAACATTAAAAGAGCGCCACTTCTTTTGATGTCAGATATTTCTTTTAAACTCATAACAATATCAGGAGTTAAGTAAATTTTGGCATTATAGAAATGTTTTTTCATAAAATCATATGACCTTTTTTCTCTTGCCATTATTATTAAATTATTATGTGCATTATATATTTTTTTGGAAATATCTAGTTCTTTTTCATTTTCAAAATAAGCTGTCTGAGGAAAAATGATGATTTTATTATTAGGATAAGAAGAGATAACTTCTCTTCTTCCTTGTTCAGGTGTAACATAGGTATCTCCTATATTACCACCTCCGTGTAATAAAATTATATCATCTTTTTTTATATAATTTTTTACTCTTTTGGCACATACATCTAATTTTTCTTCCTGCATTACATATAATTTTTTATCAGGAAAAAGTTGTTTTATCATTTTTTCTTCAGCATATGCTATTGCTAAATCGCCAATATTCGCATGATGTGGAGTTCCCATAAGAATAATTTTCATATACATACCTCTATTCTATATCTTCTATTATTTGTGATAAATATTTTTTATCATGAATGTTATTTGTGACATTTCCCCCAGATACTTCGTTAGTATATTTATTAGCAATTTTTTCTTGCTTTTTTGCATTTCTTTTATACCATTCATACTCAATATCAAAATGTCCCATATCCAATGCTTGATAACCAACTTTAGCTAAATCATATGCAAGTACTGTAGCCGTAGGACCTAATGCAAATAAGATTAATATATCTTTTGGTTCTTGCTTTAATCTATTTAAAATTTCATCATATTTACTAAAAGCATTTTCAGAAGGACAAATTATTCTTCTTACAGATTTACATTTTGAAAGTAAATCGTTTCCTACGCCAACTCTAGTTTGAGCTCCTTCACAAATTATAATGTCACGATCTTTCCATATTTGTTTAAGCATTGAAAAATATTTTCCAGTATTACTTCTATCTTTATATCTAATATAAAGTCTTGTTAAGTTTGCTGTTGCATATTCCATATCTTCATTAATATATTTAAGCCAAGTTTTTCTGGTTCTATCCATGTTTTTAATCCAGAAAATTTCACTTTCTTCTGTTAAATTGTTAAATTCATTAATAACATCTGGAATCCCTATTAAACAAAAATCTTGTTTACTTCTTAAAATTTCTTCTAATCTATGTGACAATCTTTCATCATGAACTTGGAAATCCAAATCTTTTCCAAGTATTAAATCTAATTCTCCGTCACCAAAACGTGCAATAGATTTTTTTTCTATAAAAATTTTATTTATAGAATCTTCTATGTTTAATATTTTTATTTTACTTTGTTCCATATCTTTTAACAAAGATTCTTTCATATTTACTATTTCAGGATCCATTTCTTTGTTTTCTATTTCTCTATATGTATTAGGATTTGGTTTAGACATCTTTTCCCTCTCTTCTTTTGACATTATTTTTCTTACTTGTTTTAACATATCACAATATTTTAATGTTTGCTCATAATCTCTTGCTACTATGGATTCTATAATATATTGTACTGATTTTATAATAGTAGGTATTTTTAAGTCATTATTTAACATGTAGAACCATTTCATTTTTTCTAGAAGTTCTATTTTTTCCTCATTTGTTAATAAATCCGTATCTATAAATCTATATAAAATATAGTTCATACTTTTAGCATAATAGTAACGATAATATTCCAAATTATCTGAAGTTCTAAAATTATCATATATCATTCTATATGCTTTATTAATTCCTAAAAAGTACTGTTTTGAACAATTTGTTGAAATAGAATTTGAATCTCTTAATCTATAATTATAAACATTATCAGGAGTATAAAAAACCCTTTCAGAGTGTATGAAACAATATGTAGTAAAAATTGCATCTTCGGCTGGTAATTTTTCAACAAAACGAACCCCCAATTTGTCTAAGAAAGACTTCCTAAAAATTTTATTCCAAACACCTGAGTTCATTATAAAGAATGAATTTGTATAATCTTTGATTGATAATCTAAATGCTTTGAACTTTTCTCTGTCAAATACAGGTTTTTGCCATTTTGTACCATCTCCGTCTGTATTTGTATAGTTTCCTATAGCATAATCTGCATTTGTTTCTTCTATTGCATTATATAAACTTTCACAAGAATTAGGGTCAAAAAAATCATCAGAATCGAGAAACATAATATATTTCCCAGTAGCATTGTCTAGACCTGTGTTTCTAGCTCCTGATAGACCTTGGTTTTCTTGATGAATTAATATAAATCTTGGATCTTTTTTTACATATTCTTCTGCTATTTTACTTGAATTATCTGTTGAACCATCATCAATTAATAATACTTCTAAGTTTTTATATGTTTGTTTTATAACAGAATCTAATGCAAAAGATAGGTATTTTTCTACATTATAAATTGGTACTATAATTGTAATTTTGTCCATGTATCCATCTCCTTTATTCTATTTTTCATGATAATTATATCACAAAAATTAACATAATTCAAATGAAAAATGATGGGGATTTTTATAGGAAAAATAAAAAAAGTATGCAAAATATATACATACTTCTTTTCTATTTTATTTTTCTACATATTTTTTTGATCTTTCCCAGTTACTTTGAATGCTTGAATCAACTAATGAAACTCCATAAATTCCAAACTCATATATTTTTCCTACAAATTTTAAATTTCTACCAACACGTAAGTCACCTAATGTTGTATATTGTAATTTTAGACTAGAATTACCAGCTTTAAAAGTCTTTACTTTTTCTCCATTTATATATATATTAACATCTCCACCTCTTACAGCTGTGACTTGTATGTTTATAGGACTTCCTTGATATTTTGATATATTTATACTTGCAAATCCTTTCATTGTAGATTCGGCTTTGATGTTTCCTAAAGCAGAGCCTGAATAAAATGCATATACATGTAAAAATCCATTATATACACCTATCCATGACAAGTATCTACTGCTATCATCTGATAATGCAACGATTGTATTAGGAAATGAATCTTGAGGAAGTACACAATCTTGCATATAATCTCCATCAACAGTAACATTTATAGAATAGTTATCTTCTATATTAAATTTTTCATCAATTTCAAGTACTGGTATTGCATTATCTCCATCTAAAAGTAAAGCGCCATCTTCATTATATTGTAACTCACCATTATTATCCTGATATATAGACAGTCCACCACCATAGCCAGTTACAGGACCTGTATATTTTGAAGTGGAAATTAGATTGCCATATGAGTCTGCTGTCTTATTAGTAAAGGAATTAACATAGGTAATAGTGTTTGATAAGTTACTATCATAGTTATCATTAAATGAATGTACTGTTATTTGCGCTTGATACATTACCATACCATCAATACTTAAAACTACACCAGTATGATAGTTTACTAAATATGGTGCATGAGTTGTATCTTTTAAATTTAATGCATCAAAATGTTCTTGATAAGTATTATTTGTCTTTTCTTCATCAGAATAATTTCCAATTAAATACCAACCAAAGCCATATGTATTATCTCCTATTGTAATAGTACTAGCAAAATCGGATGATTGTAATTCTCTACCTATATTCTTCTTTTCACCTACAGAATCTTCTAAAATACCTAATTCAATATAATATTTAAACTCTGTTGGTGTCATATCTATAATAGTAAATCCATAGTTTTGAAAAAGAATAGATTCTTCTGCTTCAGGTTCACCTAGATAAACAGGACTAGTACGATATATACCAATTTTATCTTTATATTGTTCAGTTGTTCCACTAATTATTTTATTTACTTCATCTGTGTTCATATATCTAACTTGTTTTATACGTTCATTTTCTGTAGTTGTTTCTAGATTTAATATCTCTTTTATTGAAGATATTTCATATTCTTTTGTAGCTGATACAGATTTAGTTATTAGACCATTTGAGCCAAGCAACATAGATAAAGATACTCCTGCTAAAATAAGTAAAACAAGGATAGTAATAACCAAAGCAATTAATGTAATTCCTTTGCAATTTTTCTCATTTGTGCTCATACTTTTTTCTCCTAAATATTTTTCTATAAATAATTATATCATAAAAATTGAAGGATTCAAATAATCTGATTATATAAATTTATAAAACATTTGACTTAAGACTTACGGATTGTTATAATAGGACTGTTGATAAACAGTTCTATTTTTTTTAGAAAGATAGAAAAAAGATAAAAAGAAAAGAGGAATTAAAGAATGGATAAAATTATAAAAATAATAGCAGAAGAGTTAGGAATAAAAGAAAAACAAGTAGAAAATGCAATTAAATTAATAGATGAAGGAAATACAATACCATTTATTGCACGTTATAGAAAAGAAGTAACAGGAGGATTAAGTGACGAAATACTTAGAGACTTAGGAGAAAGACTAACTTATTTAAGGAATTTAGAACAAAGAAAAGAAGAAGTTGTAAAATCAATAGACGAACAAGGAAAATTAACAGATGAAATATTACAGCTAGTTGCAATAGCTAAAACATTAGCAGAAGTGGAAGATATTTATAGACCTTATAAACAAAAGAAGAAAACGAGAGCTACAGTTGCTAAAGCAAAAGGATTAGAGCCATTAGCAAATATAATATTAGAACAAAAAGAAACAAAAAATATAAATGAAATTGCAAAAGAATATGTAAATGTTGATAAGTTGTCAGAAGAAGATAAGAAGAATAAAGATAAAGTTGTAGCAAGTGTGGAAGATGCAGTAGCAGGAGCATTAGATATAATTGCTGAAATGATATCAGATGAACCAAAATACAGAAAACAAATAAAGAAAACTTGTTATAGAGAAGCTTTAATTGTAACAAAAGCAGCAAAAGATGAAAAATCTAATTATGAAATGTATTATGATTATAATGAAGCTATAAAATATATACCAAGCCATAGAATCTTAGCAATAAATAGAGGAGAAAAAGAAGGATTCTTAAAGGTAAAAATAGAAAAGCCAGAAGATAAAATTTTAAACTATATTGAAAGAGATATAATAAAAGGCGAAACACAATTTACAATTATGCTAAAAGAAACTATTTTAGACAGTTTTAGAAGATTAATAGAACCTTCAATTGATAGAGAAATTCGTTCTGATTTAACAGAAAAAGCAGAAGAAAAAGCAATAAAGGTATTTGGAAAAAATTCTAAACAATTATTACTAGGAGCTCCTATAAAAGGAAAAACAGTTATGGGATTTGACCCAGCATATAGAACAGGTTGTAAGATAGCGGTTATTGATGAAACAGGGAAAGTATTAGATTATACAACAGTATATCCAACAGAGCCACAAAATGATGTAGAAGGAGCAAAAAATGAGTTATTAAAACTAATAGATAAAGATAAAGTAGATATGATAGCAATAGGAAATGGAACAGCATCAAGAGAATCTGAAATGTTTGTTGCTGATATGATAAAGGAATGTTCTAGAGATGTTCATTATGTAATTGTAAGTGAAGCAGGTGCATCTGTATATTCTGCATCTAAACTTGCAACAGAAGAATATCCAGATATAAATGTATCAATAAGAGGAGCTATTTCAATTGCAAGAAGATTACAAGACCCATTAGCAGAGTTAGTTAAAATAGACCCAAAAGCAATAGGAGTTGGACAATATCAACATGATGTAAATCAAAAGAAATTATCAGAAAGTTTAACAGCTGTTGTAGAAGACAGTGTTAATAAAGTTGGTGTGGATGTAAACACAGCAACGCCATCTTTACTTAGTTATGTATCAGGAATAAATAATACAATTGCTAAAAATATTGTAAAATATAGAGATGTAAATGGAAAGTTAAGAAACAGAAAGGAATTATTAAAGGTTCCAAAATTAGGAAAAGTAGCATATGAACAATGTGCAGGTTTCTTAAGAATATATGATGGAGATAATCCACTAGAAGTAACAGCAGTTCACCCAGAAAGCTATGAAGCTACAGAAAAATTATTAGAAAAAATAGGATTTAACAAGAATGATTTAAAAGACAAAGAAAAACTAGAAGATTTAAGAAACAAACTAAAAAATGTAAATATAGGGGAAATGTCTAAAGAATTAGATATTGGTGAGATGACATTGGGAGATATAATAGAAGAAGTATCAAGACCAGGAAGAGACCCTCGTGAGGACATGCCAAAACCTATTCTAAGAAGCGACGTTCTAAAATTAGATGATTTAAAAGAGGGAATGGTATTAACAGGTACAGTAAGAAATGTAATCGATTTTGGAGCTTTTGTAGATATTGGGGTTAAACATGATGGTTTAGTACATATTTCAGAAATGAGTGATAAATATATTAAAAATCCATCTGATGTTGTATCTGTTGGAGATATAGTAAAAGTCAAAGTAATTAAAATAGATAGAGAAAGACAAAAAGTAGCTCTTTCTATGAAGATATAAAAAGAGCGAGCGAAATATACCGCTTGCTCTTGCAGAAAGAATCTTTATAAAAACTAAGTCATTGTAAGGTGTAATAGAATATACACCTTTTCTATATTATTTTAAGTAAATATATTCAAAATCATTTAATTGTGTATCTTCAATATATGAATCATCTACAGAGTCAAATTTGAAATCTGTATAATCAGTTCTTGTATAATTTCCATCAGGATAATTTACAATTTCAATACTTTCTATTCCGGTAGATTGATTTATATATTTTTGTATTTTTGTTTCATCATTTAAATTTTCTTCTATCACGTAATAACTTACTCCATCTATATTAGCAGTTTTTATTGGTTTTAAAATCCAACAAGTTAAAAGCTCAAAAAATGTTAGGTTGTTATTTTCAGTATCAATATAATTTATTTGTGGTAATATCTTCTTACCATATTCGATAGTTTGGTAATCACCATCAACATTTTCTTGTACTGTAACTTTTTTATTTATAAAATCTATATAGGTAAGTTCCTTTGTTTCAGAATCATATAAGGTTTTACTTATTGTACTACCTTCATTATTCCTATTAATTGTTCCACTTATATTGTCTTTGAAAAATACTTCAGTTTCTTTTATTTCTAAATTATTATTAGTGCTATAACTTGAATTTATTATTTTCTTATATTGTAGATTATTAATATTATTACAATTAGTCATTGTTGTTTTTCTTGCCTCTAGTATAGAAGAATAAATTTTGTAATTATGATACATAAATCCACCTAATATAAATAGGATGATAACAATGACAACTATTAATAATTTGAGTAAATTCATTCTAAAGTTATATTTCTTCAATATGTTAATGTGTTTTTCTTCAGTATTATCACTATCCAGTTTTATATTTTTTTTCATATTTTCTAATATTTTTTTACATTGTGGACACTCTTTTATATGTTTTTCAACAAAATCATTAGTAGTTGTAGAAGTAAGTTTTTCTATATAAATAGGTATAATGTCTTTTACAATATCACACTCTTTATTATTTTTCATCTTCTTTTCCCTCCATCAACTTTTCTTTTCCCCTATAAAAAGTAACTCTTGCCCACACTTCGCTTTTGCCAAAAAAGTTAGCAATTTCTCTGAAAGTTTTTTCTTCTTGCACTCTAAGTATTATTACTTCTTTTGTTACCTCATCTAATTTATTTATATTGCAATACAAATTTTTCTTATTTTCTTTTTCAATAATTTCTTCTTCCACACTATAATTAGAAGGAATTTCTGGTGAAATATCATCAGAAATAATATTAAGAGTCTTTCTTTTTTTATTGTATTCTTTGTATAATAAATTTTTTGAGATTTGACAAAGCCACACAGATAGTTTGCAATTGCCTTTAAATTTATTTATATCTCTTACAGCATAATAGAACGTTTCTTGCGTTAAATCTTCTGCAAGTTCAGGATTATTAGTTTTGGCTAATAAAAATTTATATATTATTTTAAAATACTTTGAATACAATTCTTCTAAATTAGGCATTTTATCTCCCTCTATTTATAATGTATCATTTTTTCTAATTGGTTACAAGGATCTATATAAAACTTTAATTCCTTACATAATATAAGGTACTTTTTTTAAAGATTCGTTACAAAATTTTACAAAAAAATTTAAATTTTTCTTAAAACTAATAAAAAGGTCTAGTATTTCTACTAGACCAAATATTTTTATATATTGTCTTCTTCATCTTCTATTCCTGTATATTTTTCTTGAATTTCTTTTATTTCATCATAATGATTTTCTAAAATGTCCAAGAAAACATTAGCTAAATTAGGGTCAAATTGAGTTCCGCTATTTTTTCTAAATTCTTCTTTAATAACATCCAAAGGTAAAGAATCACGATAAGATCTTCTAGAACTCATAGCGTCAAAACTATCAGCAACAGCTGTAATTCTAGCTAAATATGGTATGTTCTCTCCGGAAAGCTTACTTGGGTAGCCGTTACCGTCATATCTTTCATGGTGGTGTTCAACAATTGGTAAAATATTTTGGAATATTTTAGCATGTGATAATATATGTACACCAATATTAGGGTGTTGTTTAATTTGAGAATATTCATCATCAGTAAGTCTTGCTTCTTTCTGAAGTATACTATCTGGAACGCCAATTTTTCCAATATCATGGAATAAACCACCAATTCTTAAAGTGTCTAAATCGGCTTCTGGTAGTCCTAAATATTTTCCAAGCAAAACAGAAAACTCAGAAACACGGTCAGAGTGACCTCTTGTATATGTATCTTTTGCCTCAACTGTATAACGTAATGTTTGAATACTCTCTAAATAAGCTTGTTCTAATTTTTCATATGTATCAGATAATTCTTCGTTAATCTTTTTTATTTGATTCATTTGAGCAATAGATTTTATACCTGATTCAATAAGTAACAATAATTGGTCAAATTTATCACTTTTTTCACAGTAGCCTTGTATGTCTAACCTTCTAATAGTCTCTAGTGGAGGAGCTAAGTCCTTATGACCTGTAAGCAATAAAATATATAAATCTTTGTTGAACTTTCTGATTTCTTCAACCACTTGATCACCATGAATAGGAGTCATAATAAAGTCTAATATCATAAGGTCGAAATGTTCATTTCTTACTAGCTCTATTGCTTCCTCTGGATCTGTTACTCCTACAAAATTATAGCCAGATCTTTTTAAGAAAATAGATAAAGAATCTACAATTCCTTGTTCATCATCTACGGCTATAATTTTATAATTTTGATTTCCGTTATTTTCTAAATTCTGCAATCCTTTTCTCATTATTATACCTCATAATATATTATTTATTATTTTTTACATATTATATTAATAAAAATAATAAAAAGCAATAGTTTTAATGAAAAATTTTTTGCTAAAACTATTGCTTTTTAAAGTAAAATACGCAATTTTATAAAGGTAATATTATAGTAAAAGTGGTACCTTTATCAGGCTCAGATTCAAAAGTAATATCTCCACCAAAATGAGCTTTTATTGTAGAGTAAGACATATATAGTCCAAGACCTGTGCCATTTTTTCCTTTAGTTGTAATCATCTCTTTAAATAACTTATCCTTAACCTTTTTAGATAAGCCACAACCATAATCTCTTACAGAAATATATATTTTATTATCTTTTTTTTCAAAGATTAAATCAATATTCTGTTCAGTTTTTCCCTGATATGCTTGTATAGAATTTGAAATCATATTATTAATTACTTGGACTAAACTATTAACATCGCCATGTAATATTGTATGTTCAGGGATATTCATAGATACTTTTAAATAAATTAATGCACTTTTTAATTCATGTCTCATCAGAATATCAACACGTTTAACTAATTCTTCTACATCAAAATTAGTATTTTCAGCCTCTGACATTGTAACGGCTTGGCCTTTTACAACAGTAATAACATCCGACATATAACTTGTATACTCTTTAATTTTTTCAATCCAACTCATCATATCTTTTGCAATATCATGATGGTCTTGAGAATTTACTTCGGGGTCATCAATTGAGGAATCATATTCTTTAATTAAATCAGATAATCCTTCAGTAGCTCCTGATATGGACATAATAGGAGTTTTTAAGTTATGAGCGATACCACCTATTAATTGTCCTAAAGAAGCTAAACGTTCACTTTCCATAAGCATATCTTGGTTATCTTTAATTTGATTTATGTCTAAAATATGTTGAGTAATATCTTTAAATAGAATCAATACGCCTATAAATACTTTTTTATTAAATAATGGGCTAATTTCAACATTAAAATATTTATTAGTTTTTGTATTTTGATATTCTACTGTATACGTTTTTTTATTTTTTATAGAGTTATAGAAAGTTTCCTTAAACTTATCCAAGTTCTTAGAAGAACTTAATAAATCAAAAATAGTTTTTTTACGTATATCAACTTCTTTAATATTAAAAGTTCTTACGAATGTATCATTATAGTCTATAATATTATTATTTGTATCTAAAACTAGATAGCTATCTGACATTACATTTACTATTTTTTGTAAGGCTATAGGAGATATACTTAAAAAATTTAATCTTAATATAGCAAAAGCATATAGTATAATACCAATAGTAAACGAAATTGGTGTTGAATATACATTCATATCAACTATTCTTAATGTTCCCAAGAAGTTTATAACAATAGGAATAATTGTACCTAAAATAATCAAAATAGATTGTTTTGAAAACATACCAGATGTTTTTAGAGAAGTTTGTATTAGCATAAACATACTTATTAGTAATAAACCATAAGTATAAACTGAATGTATATAGAAATAAG
Source organism: uncultured Clostridia bacterium (assembly GCA_944392605.1). Taxonomy (GTDB): domain Bacteria; phylum Bacillota; class Clostridia; order TANB77; family CAG-508; genus CAG-269. The sequence continues at coordinate 31,111 of CALXXE010000014.1, forward strand.
GTCCAAAAATAGCATCACTCATTCTACTATTAGTAAAACGTACATAGAATAAATGGTGAAAATCATTTGTCCATAATACCAGTAGTGAAATTACTGGTATTATAAACAAAAGTAAATATTTCTTTTCAAATTTAATTTTTGTGTTTTTAAAAATTAGAGCAGTAAAAAATACGGCTATAGGTAAGAGACATGTACCTATATAAATAAAATATTCAAAATATATAGGTTCAATATTAGTATAGTTCATAAAAATATCTTGTATTAAAACACCAAAAGATATAACAAATACACACATCAACATTGCTAAAAAACTTTTTTGTAATTGTGCTAAAGGTCTTTTTGACAATACATAAAATATTAGTAATACTATAGATAATATTGAGATAATAAGTAATATAAAAGGTATACTAGCAGTAGACATATAATCCTCCTTTTTTAAATAAAATTTATTTTCCTAAAGTAATTTATATATTTTATTAAATAATTTTTATCAATATCTTTCCAATGAAAACCTATATGGCTTAGATATTTTTCAGTAAAGTCACAATCTAGTTTGATTCTAGAAGTATAAACTAATTGTTTGTTTTTATCTAAATCATGTATAATCCCAGAAAGAATAGATTTTTTATTATCATCCTTTAATAATTCGTCTATTATGTTATACATTTCGTCATTAGATACAGGTAATAATTTATATCCCATTTCATATAAAGTGTCAACTAGTAATTTTATAGATAATAATTTTGTATCATAAATATGAAATACATTACAAGGACTAGTATGGTTGGCAATTTTTAATATGGCATTTGCACATAAATCTACAGGAGTTAGTTCAATTTCATGATTTAAAGAATAGTCAGGGAATACTCCCATATTGATAAATGATTGCAATCTCTTAGCGAAAGCGTTTTCTTCTACATTTCTTTGGAACATACCATCTGAATATCTATTGGTTATATTACCAATTCTAACAATTTGTGCGTCTAAGCCATTTGAAATTGATTCTAATACAATTCGTTCTGCCTCAAATTTTGTTATTGTATATACGTTATTTAAATGTTGTTTAATATATAAATTTCTCTCAGAAAATGTATCTTTTTGATCAATGTTTTCAGGTGTTTCAATAATAGATTCTTCTTTTTCACCGTTGCCAGAAATACTTATTGTTGAAACATGAATTAATCGTTTTTTAAATGTTTTACAAATTTCAACTACATTATAAGTTCCATCAACATTTATTTTTTTAAATAACTCTCTTTGCCCGAAATGTTTAACAATAGCGCCAGAGTTTATGACGGTTGTAACATTATTTTTTATAATATCTAAATTCTCATTAGAAACACCAATGTTAGGCTTTGTTATATCACCTTCCATTATATGAATTCGGTGTTTATATTTTTGATAAAATGAATCACCAAAATAGTAAATAAGAGTATTTCTTAATCTTTCACGAGGAATCATATTATCTTTTTGTCTAATAAGACAGTAAATATCACCATTATTATTTTTTAAAAATGAGTATATTAAATGTGATCCTAGATATCCAGTAACGCCAATTAATAGGACATTTCCTATATCGATATTTTTCGTATTGGATATATTTTCTATTGTGTTTTTTGATAATAATGAGTTTATTTTACTATAATCATAATTTTCTAATGTATCATTAGGTTTATAAGAAATTTTTGTAGCTAATTCTCTTATAGTAGGAAAATTAAATATATCAGCATATTCAAAATTAAATCCATTCTTTAAGGCTTCTATTTGCATATTAATAGCCAATATAGAATCTCCACCTATATCGAAGAAATTATCATCAATTGATATAGAGTTGTTATGTAGGAGTTTTGACCATATTTTTAACAATCTTTTTTCCTTAGAATTTAATTCTTCTTGTTTTGCAGGATTAACGTTATTATTCATATCAGGTATTGGTAATGCTTTTCTATTGATCTTTCTATTTATAGTATAAGGCATTTCTTTAAGTTGTACAAAATAAGTAGGAACCATATAGCTAGGAAGAGATTTCCTTAGAAATTCTCTTACAGTGTTTTCAGGAATTTCTACATTTTTATCACAAACATAATATCCACATAGAAATTCTCTATCATCTAGCTCTATTTTGTTTACAACAGAAGAAGTTATACCTTCTATACTTTCCATTTTTGTTTCTATTTCTCCAAGTTCTATTCTTAAACCACGCAATTTTACTTGGTTATCAATTCTACCAAGACATTGTACTTTACCATCAAAAGTCCATCTACCAATATCACCAGACTTATACATTTTGCCGTTACCAAAAGGATTATCTAAAAATTTCTCTTTAGTCATTTTTGGTTTTCCTAGATAACCAAGACCAACTTGAATTCCAGAAATATATATCTCTCCAACAACGCCAATTGGTAATCTATGTCCATTCTTGTCTAGAATATGTATACCGGTATTCATTATTGGTGGACCTATAGTAATTTTATTTTCTCTATTTAAATTTTGTACATTTGATAAAACAGTTATTTCGCTAGGGCCATATATATTGTAAATAGTGACACCAGGAGAAAGGTTTCTTAAGTCTTTTACGAATTTTTCAGGTAAAGGTTCACCACCGAAAACCATATGTTTAATATTAGATAATGCTGAAGGATTTAACCTATTATCATAGTTGATTTTCATAAGGCTAGGGGTAACAGTCATGACATCTGCATTATATTTTTTTATCAAAGCATCTAATAATATAGGATTTCTATGCTCTGCATTATTTGCCATTAATACTTTTAAACCATGAGTTAAAGATACAAAGATTTCATATACAAATATATCAAAAGGTGTTGATGTAACAGAAGCTATACAATGTTTATTTCCTTCCTTCAAATAATCAAGAACTAGAGTCATAGCTTTGACCATATTAGCAAATCCAACTTGATGTAGTAGTACACCTTTTGGTACACCTGTAGATCCAGAGGTATATATTACATAAGATAAATCAAAAGGTTGCACTTTAACATTTGGATTATCAAAATCTTTGTTATACAAATTATTTTCAAGATCTATTTCTATAATATTATTAGCATCTTTAACTTTATCTTTTAAAGCTTTTTGAACAAGAACATATTCGGCTTTACTATTTTCCAAATAATATTTAGTCCTATTTTCTGGATAAGTAGGATCCAAATTTAAGAAAGCAGCACCAGCTTTTAAAATTCCAAGCATACATATAATTGTTTCTAAAGAACGATTAGCCATAATAGCTACAATATTATTAGGTTTAACGCCAATATCAATTAAGTAATGAGCCAAACTATTAGCTTTTTTATTCAACTCAGAATATGTAAGCGTTTTATTATCACAAATTACGGCTATATTATTTTTGTTTTGTTTAACAACATTTTCGAAAATAGAAACAACAGTATCATCATTAATTTCACCATCGGTTTTATTATAAAGTGATAGTAATGAGTCCTCTTTTTTAGTTATAATATTTATATTATCTAAAGATGTAGATAAATTATTATCTAGAGTTTCTAATAAGAATATATAGTGTTCATAAATACTTTCAATTGTTTCTTTATTAAATAAGTCTGTATTATATTCAAAATTAATATTATATGTAGAAGGAACAATTTCAACTGTCAAATTGAACTTAGAATATGGTATTTTAGAAGCAATTGTTTTTATGTTATTATCCCATAAATAGTTATTATTCTCGTTTTGATAAGTAAATACAACATCAAATAAAGATGTGTTAGCAGGTATTTTTAAATCTTTTAATAACATATCATAAGGATAAGGTTGATTAGACAAGGAATCTAATACTAGTGATTTAACCTTATCAAAAAACTCTTCCAATTTCATTTTACCATCGATACTTAAGTTTAAGACAATATTATTAACAAACATACCAATCATATTTTCTAATTGAGATGAATATCTTGATTCTATAGGAGAACCAATAATAATATTTTCTTGACCAGTATATCTATATAGTAAAATATATAAAGTAGATAGGAATATCATATAGTCAGAAATACCATATTTTTTAGCTAAATTTGAAACAGAATGGAACAAAGTTTGAGGTATTTTATAATAAACTTTACTTCCACTATATGATTTTTTGTCACTTGGCTGATTATCATATGGTAAATTTATAATTGGTATTTCATAATTTTTAAATCTTTTACTCCAGTAATTTTTAATAGCTAAAATATTATCACTATTTAGATAATCATTTTCCCAAACAGAATAATCTTTATATTCAATTTCTGAGTTTTCTAGTTTTTTACCATTATATAAGTCGCAAAATTCAGAAATTAAAATATTTAAAGAAGTTCCGTCCATTATTATATGATGAGTATCTATTAATATTAAAGAAGAATTATTAATATAGTGAAGTTCAACTCTTAGTAAAGGGGCAAAGTCCAAGTCAAAAGCTTTTGGAAAATTATCTGCAATTGATTGTATATCACTATTTAATATAATTCCGTCATCATAAAATTTAACATTGATTTTACATTTATCTAAAACAAATTGCCTAATTTCTCCATTATAAGTTGAAAAATAAGTTCTAAAGCCACTATGTTTTTCAACAATTTTATTAAAAATAGATTCTACTGTTCCAGGGTTTAAAAGTTCATTGATAATAATTCCACCGCTAATATTATATAAAAGAGAAGACGAGTTGGCTATTTTTGAAGCGTAGTAAATTCTCTTTTGGGCAGATGACAAAGGATAACTGCTTTCATTAGGAGTTTTAGAGATTGTGTAAATATCCTTGTCTGGAGTAGTATGCTTATCTATTAAAGTAGCTAATTTATGGATAGTATTATTTTTATATAAACTTGAAACATTTAAATTAATGCTAAACTCATAATAAATACTTAAAGATAATCTAATAGCTAATAAAGAGTCTAAGCCTAGCTCAAAAAAATTATCATAAATAGAAATTTTATCTACATTTAACAAATTGCATAACATACTATGTAATTTTATTTCTGTTAAAGTAGATGGTTTTATATATTTTACAGGTTCAACATCTATATATGGTAAATTTTTTCTATCTATTTTTCCGTTAGGAGTAAGAGGTAATTTGTCTAATATTATTATATGATTAGGTATCATGTAATAAGGTAATAGTTCAGCCAATTTATTTTTTATATAATCAGGCGTAATAACAGGGCTAGATGTTGAAATATAACAACAAATAGCAGGGACATTATGAATTTCTTTAAATATAGTAACAGAATTACTTACATTTTCAATATCTTTAATACAATTATTTATTTCACTTAATTCAACTCTATGACCGCGATATTTTATTTGAGAGTCATTTCTTCCAACAAAGTATAAATATCCTTCTTCATTCCAATAACCAATATCTCCGGTTCTATATATCAAATTTTCTGATAAAGATTTAATTGTGAAAAAAGCTTCTCTAGTTTTTTCTAAATTATTTAAATAACCTTTAGAAACACTAGTACCAGTAATACAAATTTCTCCTGGAAAACCAATAGGTTGTAGATTATTTAGAAAATTTAATATAAAAATATTATTATTTTTTAAAGGATATCCAATAGGAACAGTATTTGCATCATTCTTATTATATTTATATGGATAAAAAGTAGAGCAAATAGTAGCTTCCGTTGGTCCGTACCCATTTACAATCTCTATATTCTTATTTAATTCTATAAAATGATTTAAAGTACCATTTCTAATAGCCTCCACTCCAACTAACATTTTATTTACACCAAATTTTTTATTTGAAGTTTTAATAAAATTATATACATCATCTAATACATTTGGTGGAATATATAAAAATGTAATATTTTCTTTTTCTAAAATATTCACTAAAATTTTTATATCTGTTAATGTGTTTTCAGGGTATAATACAAGTGTGGCACCAAAACATAAAGGAGTATAAATTTCAGCAACGCTAACATCAAAAGAAATATTTGTTAAAGACAAGCAATTATCTTTAGATGAAAATTTGTTTTTAAAACAGTCATTAAACACATATACAAAATTTATCAAATTTTTATGTGTAAGCATAACGCCTTTTGGTTTCCCTGTAGAGCCAGATGTATATATAACATAACATAAATCATTCGAAGAAATATTAACATTCAAATTAGTATCATCAAAGTTATTCAAATTAATTTTGCTTGGATTAATAATATCTATGTCATCAATATTAAGGTTACCATTAGATATTAAAAGCCTAGAGTTACTATCTTCTAATATATAATTAACTCTTTCAATTGGATAATCAGGATGCATAGGTAAATAAGCTGCTCCTATTTTTTGAATTGCCAAAATAGATATAATAAACCAGTCAGACTTGTTCATATAGACCCCAATTATATCTTTTGCTTTGGCTCCTTTAGATAATAAGTATCTTGCAAAACGGTTAACAATATTATTTAATTCTAAGTATGAATAAGATTTGTTCTTATAAATCAAAGCAGTTTCTTTTGGATACTTAATAACCATCTCTTCAAAAAGTTTGATTATATTAGAATCAAGAGGACATTTTAAAGTATGATTATTAAAATCATTTAAAATTTGAGATTTCTCATCATCAGTAATATATTCCACATCTTTTATAAGGATAGATTCATTACTTAATACTTGAAAAATAATCTTTAAAATGCGCAAATGCCAAGAAGTAATTTCTTCCTCAGTATATTTATTAATTAAGTAATCATAATCTATTCTCAAAGTACCAGTATCATTAATATCATATAAGCTAATAGTAAGTTCATCAATTCCTGTACCTGTAAAAAACCAGTTAGTTTCATAATTATTAATATCCGGTGTTGCTTTTGTAATTTGATAAGAAACAGAGATATTATATAAATTAGAAATAGAATCATTTTGTTTTCTAACATCTTCAATAATATTTATATAAGAATATTTTTGATGTCTAAAGATAGACATTATATTAATATTATTTTTAATTGCAAAATCCGAAAATGAAATATCTGGTAATACATGAGTACGGAAAGGTATTGTAGATATAAACATACCAGTAGAGTTCTTCTCTTTAAAATTAGTCCTGTTTAAAATCGGTGTACCAATAGCGAAGTCATCAGTATTGGTTGAATTAGCCATAAAAACAGATATTACAGACATAAAGAAAGAATATACTGATAATTTATGATTTTTACAGTAATCATTAATTTTAAGCATTATATCTTTATCAATAAAATATGTAAGTCTAGATGCTTTACGTGAATTATCCAAATTATTTGACTTCTTATGAATAGAAGGAATAGAAACTACATTAGAAAAATCAGATAAATAATTTGCCCAAAATTCTTTATCTTTTAAACGTTTTTTACTATCAACATAATTCTCCTCAGAATTTATGAAATCAATGTAAGAAAATGTAGGAGAAATATATTCAGTTTTATTAATTAATGAGTGATATATTTTTACAATTTCTTTTATAGTAATTCCAAGAGACCAAGAGTCAGAAATAATATGATGGATATTTAAAATAACAGCTGCATATCCATTAGGAAATAAAGCCAATTTAAATTTAAAAAGTGGCGAATTTAATAAAGTAAATTTTTCTTTTACCATTGAATTTTCTAAATTTTTAAAATCTTCCATAGAAGAAATATTTTCAACATCTATATCAAAAGGTTTAAAATCAACCAAATATTGCATAGGTTTACTGTTTTCTAAAGTCAATTGAATTCTAAAGCTGTCATTTTTGCTAACTAATATATTTATAGCTTTTTTTAATAAATTTATATTTATATTTTCTTTAATAAGTCCTGAAGCACAAATGTTACATATATTAGTACCAGAATAATAAAATTCCATATTCCAAATATTTTTTTGTGGGTTTGTTAGCTCATAAACATCCTTTTTTAACATTTTTCTCACCTTATATTAAAAATAAATTTATCTAGTCAAATTATATATATATTTGTCTTAAAATGTCAAGGGATTATGGAGGTTCTTTGGCGCATTTTTTAAATAAAAAACTTATGTGAATTATAAAAAATATTTCCTTATTCTCATATTTATTTATTAAACTTTGATTAAAATATGAAAATAAGGAAACAATATTTTTGAGGTGGAATATTTGGTAAAGAGAAAGAAAAATAAATCAAGAAAAATAATATTTATTTCTATTTTTTTAATATTTATTTGGATATTTGGATTTTATTTATATACTACATACCAGAATATAGAAATAAATGAAAGTAATTACACAGCTGAAAGGCAACAATCCACAATAGAAGAACAAACTGTGGAAAAGGTAGAAGAAAATAGTAAGACAGTTGCAGATATGATAGAGGAAACAACAGAAAAGGTAGTAGGAATTTCAAAACTAAAGAATACAGGAAGTAGTATATTTTCTAGTAATGAAGAAAATGATTTAGGCTTAGGAACAGGATTTATAGTAACAGCTGATGGTTATATAGTAAGTAATAGTCATGTAACAGGAGAAAAGTACAGTAAATGCTATGTAACATTAGAAAATGGAAATAACTATGAAGGAACTGTGGCTTGGAGTGATACAGATTTAGACTTGTCTATTGTAAAAATAAATAGCAAAAATTTGCCATATGTGAGTTTAGGAGATTCTAGTTCAATTAGAGTAGGGGAAACTGTTTATGCGATAGGAAACCCAATAGGGTTTGAATTTAGAAGAACAGTAACATCAGGAATTATAAGTGCAAAAAATAGAACAATAAAAATAGAAGAAGAAAATAAAACTTCCTATATGACAGATTTAATACAAACAGATGCAACAATAAACCCTGGAAATAGTGGGGGACCGTTAATATATCCAAATGGAAATGTCATTGGAATTAATACTGTTAAAATATCAACAGCAGAAGGTATAGGTTTTGCAATACCAATTAATATAATAAAGCCAATAATAGAAAGTTTTAAAAAGACGGGAACATTTGAGGAAGCGACAATCGGAATTTATGCTTACGATAAAGAGGTAATACCATATTTAAACTCTAGTTATAATACAATTAATTTTGATACAGGAATATATGTAGAACAAATTACAAAAAATGGCCCAGCGGATAATACAGAACTAAAAGAAGGAGATATTATCACAAATATAGATGGTAAAGAATTAAATACGATGAATGATTTAAGAGAATATATTTATACCAAAAAGCCAAATGATGAAGTAACACTTAAAGTTACAAGAGGTAAAATAAGTAAAGAGATAAAACTAGTATTAGGAAAAAAATAGCAAAAGAAAAACCCAAAGCAAAGCAATGGGAAAAGATAATTCTTTTTTTAAAGAAGGCTAGTCGTCAGTGACGTCATCAAACCAAACTGAATTGAACTTACCGTAAAGCCCTTCAAGGATGTAGTCGGTCTGCCAAGGGTACACGTCTTCCTTGATGACAGTGTACTCTTGCCCTACGACCAAAATGGACGGATTAGAACAATTGTAGTAGCTTTCAGTACCACCGTTATAGCGAACCTTCTTTGCCATGAATTTCCTCCTTTGCAATCGCAATACTTATGCTGCCACACATTAGATGAATAGGAGTAGAAACAATTCATCTAAGCACGATTATAACATAATTAACATAAATAGTCAAAATCATGGTTATTCTGTATTTTCATCCATAAAATCAAATTTTCTAGAATAATCTTTAGTTTCTTGATTTGACATGTAGACTTCAGAACAGTTTTGCTTTAAGAATTCTATTATTTCATATACATCAATCCATATTTCATTTGGACTATCTACTTGAGATTCATCAAAGATAAGTTGCATACCAAAATGGAGATGAGGAACATTTATATTATTCACATTTTCTTTTATACTATATCCAGTCATACCAAGATATCCAATAACATCTCCTGCTTTAACAATGTCACCTTCCTGCAACTTTTCTACATAAGGATGGTCTTTTCTTAGATGTGCATAATAGTAATATCTTTTACCATCAAAGCTTCTAATTCCTATTCTCCAACCTCCATATTGGTTCCAACCTAAATGTGCGATTGTACCAGATTCCACTGCAACAATTGGAGTTCCAATACTTCCAATTAAATCGTTTCCTAAATGAGTTCTCTGAAAACCATAAGATCTACTTTTTCCAAAATCATCATAATGTGAAAATGAATAATTTTTTGCAATAGGAAGAAATGCTTTTACTCCATATTTCTGAGTAAATGAGGTTTCTCCATTTTCTTTTTTGGTTTCTATAGAATAATTACCAATGAAGTTAGAAAGAATAGCTGAATATGCTTCATAATAATAATCATAATATTTTAAATCTTTTGTAATATCTTCTATTGTTTCACCGTTTTGTAATCTTTCTACTAATTTATCTAAGTCAGATTGTTTAAAATTGTCAAAATTACCTCCGCATTTACAAGCTAAATAACTTAGGAGTTCTATCCAATTATATTTAATTTCTGAATCACTGTTATGAGAATCAATATCTAATTTTGAAGTCAAGTTCATAGCTTCAGAAGTAACATTAAAATCAACCCATTTTATATAATCATCTTCTTTTTCTTCTTCAACAGAATCGTTTGCAAAAGATACGAAAAGGAGAATAGACAGAGATATTATTAATAATATAAAAAAACAAATTATAAATTTTCTATTTACTTTAAAAGATTTAACAAGCAAAAGATTCACCCCATACAAATATATGGTAAAATATTTTATATTATGATAATATATAAAAGGTAGAATTAATAATAAATGAAAAAGAAAAAATAGAAGCGAAGAAGGAGAGTGTAGGATGAATAGATTTATGAAAATTGCAAACGATAATGCTGAAAAAGGAATTGAGAAAAAAGAAGGAGGACCTTTTGGAGCAGTAATAGTTGATAAAGACGGAAATATAATTTCAAATGGAAATAATAAAGTTTTAAAAAACAATGACCCAACAGCACATGCAGAAGTTGTTGCAATAAGAGAAGCTTGTAAGAAATTAAATACTTATGATTTATCAGATTACATTTTATACACTTCTTGTGAGCCATGTCCAATGTGCTTATCAGCAGCTATTTGGGCAAATATAAAAACTATATATTATGGTTGTACAAAAGAAGATGCAAACAATATTGGCTTTAGAGATGATATTATCTATGATTATTTAAAAGGTGAGAATAAAAGTTTAGTAAAACTAGAAAATATGGATAGGGAAGAATGTCTAAAAACATTTGATAAATATAGTAAAGAAAATGGAATAATATATTAAAAGCAAATAAAACGAGAGAAAAACTCTCGCTTTATTTATTTTGCGGTATTGTTCTTATATGAACATCTCTTAATAAATCCATTTTAATATTACTTGGAGCTCCCATCATTAAATCTTGTGACCTGCTATTTAATGGGAATGCAATTACGTCTCTTATTGATTCAGTATCTGCCAAAAGCATTATCATTCTATCAATACCATGTGCTATACCGGCATGAGGTGGAGCACCGTATTGGAATGCGGTATATAAAGCACCAAATTTTGTTTTTACTTCTTCTTCTGTATATCCTGCCATTGAAAATGCTTTAATCATTACTTCAATGTCATGATTTCTAACAGCTCCAGAAGCAATTTCTACACCATTACATACCATATCATATTGATATGCAAGTATCTCTAATGGATTTTGATTTTCTAAAGCTTCTAATCCACCTTGTGGCATAGAGAATGGATTATGGCTAAATGCAAGCTTACCATCATTATCTTCGAACATAGGAAAATCGACAATCCAGCAAAATTCAAAACGATTATTATCAATTAATTCTAATCTTTTTCCTAATTCATCTCTTACTTGACCTGCTAATTTTTCAACTACACCAGGAACTTCTGCAACAAAGAAAATACAATCTCCTGGTTTTGAATTTGTTCTTTTTTGCATTTCAATTCTAGCTTCATCTGTTATAAATTTAGCAATAGGTCCTTGGAAAGAGCCATCATCTAATATTCTAAGCCAAGCTAATCCTTTTGCTTTTAATTCTTTAATTGCAAAGTTTGTCATATCTTCAAAGAAAGATCTTGGCTTATCTCCAACATCATGTGTTGCAATTACACGAACTATCATATTTTTAAATGCTCTTAGCTCTAAATGTTCAAAGATATCAGTAACATCTACAATCTCTAATGGATTTCTTAAATCAGGCTTGTCTGTTCCATATTTTAGCATAACATCTTTGTATTTTAATCTAGGGAATGGACAAGCATTTATTTCTTTATCAGAAAATTCTTTAAATAGATTGTATATTACTGGTTCTATACTAGATAATACATCTTCTTGAGTTGCAAAACTCATTTCCATATCTAACTGATAAAATTCTCCTGGAGTTCTATCAGCCCTAGCATCTTCGTCTCTGAAACATGGTGCTATTTGGAAATATTTATCAATACCAGCAACCATTAATAATTGTTTAAATTGTTGTGGTGCTTGTGGCAATGCATAAAACTTTTCAGGGTGAAGCCTACTTGGAACTAGATAATCTCTTGCACCTTCTGGTGATGAACTAGTAAGTATAGGTGTTTGTACTTCTAGAAAGTTTCTTTCTACCATTTGATTTCTTAAAAATTGTAATATTTTTGCACGTAATATTAAATTATTTTTCAATTTTTCGTTTCTTAAGTCTAAATATCTATATTGTAATCTTAAATCTTCTCTTATATCTTGATTACTGTTTACTTCAAAAGGTAAGTTTAAAGACCTTTTGCCTAATATTTCAATTTTTTCAATTTTAATTTCTACTAAACCTGTTACTAATTTAGGGTTAATAGTTTCTTCATCACGTTTTTTTACAGTTCCATATACAGATACAGCAGATTCAACTGGAATGTGAGATGCAAAATCCACATCTTCATCTTTACCAGATGTAACAACTTGTGTTATTCCATACATATCTCTTATGTCTAAGAAAACTAATCCTCCTAAATCTCTTATTGTTTCTACCCATCCTGATATTTTTACTTTTTCTCCTACGTTATCTAAACGTAACGCATCACATTTTAGTTTTTTGTACTCTGACATTTAAAATCCTCCTTTTTTATGTAGCAAGGATACAAAAAGTCCCTGCCTATAATGCAGGGACGAAATATCTTTTCCGCGGTGCCACCCAGCTTGAAAATTTACAATTAAATTTTCCACTTTATTTAATATGCTCCAATATGTTTCACATTTTAGGTTGTCCTTCAAAGGTTTCCAGCCTAAGACCTTTGTTCTCTAGTAAGTAACTTCTAAAAGCTTTGTATTGTTCAAACGCATTTCTTATATTTTATGAAAATTGTATTTGTAATATACATTAAAAACTTTAAAAAGTTTTATAATGGTGCGCCTGGAGGGACTCGAACCCCCGGTCTCGAACTTCGTAGGCTCGCATTTTATCCAGCTAAACTACAGACGCATATATTACAGATACTTTACTATTATATAGTAAAATGCTAAACTTTTCAATATTTAGAGAGAAATTTATTAAAAAAATTTCAAAAAAATCTTGCAAACCAAATAAAAATGTGTTATTATATATGAGCGGTAGATAAAATACCAAATAAATCGAGGTGTGGCGCAGTTGGTAGCGCGCGTGGTTTGGGACCATGAGGCCGCAGGTTCGAACCCTGTCACCTCGACCACACAAAAAAACAATTTTATACGTTATATAATTGTAAAATAGAATGGCAAATGGTATAATTTTTATATCATTTGTTATTTTTTTATATATTAGGAAAGTAAAGCATTTTGTTTTAAATTTAAATAAAAAATAAAATTTTATTAAAAAGTTCTTGCGAAAATTTGTTTTATATGATATGAATAATAAAACGATTGGAGGTGAGAGTTTGAAATTAACATTTGTATATAATTTAAAATTAAGTAAAACACAAGAAAAAATAATAAGGGAAATAAAATGGCATTGTAGTAAAGTATATAATGCTTTTAATTATTCAATAAGAGAAGGAAAAGTAGATGTAAGTAAAATAAAAAGAGTAAATGAAGATGGAGGAAAAATATATAAAAGTTATAGAAAAGAAAATTGGCATTCAAAATACTTACATTCACACACATTACAGCAAATAATATTAAATTGTATAAGAGACCATAAATCATATTTAGCATTAAAAGAAATGTATGAAGAAGGAAACGAAGATATAAAAGAAAAACCACAAATGCCAGGATATAAAAACAAAGGAAAAATACAAATAACATTTACAAATTATGCAATAAGGCGAGATGGAAGAGAAATAAAGCTATCAATATCAAAGAAGATGCAGGAAAAATTTAAAGTAAAAAGTTTAAATTTTCTAATGCCAAAGAAATTAGAAAAGCTAATAAATTTAGAAAGCATAAAAATGATAAAGATAGGAAATATAGTAGATGGAAAATGTAAAATGTATATAATATACGAAAAAGAAGAAAAGGAAATAGCAATTGGTGGAAATATAATGGCAATAGATTTAGGAATGGATAATCTAGCAGCATGTACAAATATGAATAATAGTAATAGTTTAATAATAGCAGGAGAAAGAATAAAATCAAAAATAGGCTATATAAATAAAGAAATATCAAGACTACAAGGAATACAAATGAAGATGACAGGAAGCAAAGATTTTAAGAATACTAAAAAGATAAATAAATTATATGAGCAAAGAAGAAATTACACGAATACATATATGCATAAAGCAAGTAGAATGATAGTAGATTATGCAAAAGCAAATGGGTGTAGTACAATTGCTGTTGGAAATATAAAAAATATAAAACAAAATATGAAAAATAATAAAAGATTTGTAGAAATGCCAATACAAAATTTAGTAGAAAAAATAGAATATAAAGCAAAAATAGAAGGAATAGAAGTAGAAAAAATAGGAGAAGAATATACATCAGGAGTAAGTAGTATAGACAAAGAAGAAATAAATAGAAAATACTACAATAAAGCAAAAAGAATAACAAGAGGTCTATTTAAGTCAAATAGTGGAAAAGTTATAAATGCAGATATAAATGGAAGCTTAAATATCTTAAGAAAGTATATAAAAGAAATCTTTAGTCCAGACCTAGAAATAGCGATGGGTATTGGTCGAGAACAACGACCATTAAAGAAAAGGGTTGCCTAAAAATTTTAGGTGGAAACTTAAAAACAACATCTTTATAAAAAACTAGGCACTAATTTTAATTAATGCCTAGAACGGAAATCTTGATTTTCATTTTGTTCTTTGAGGTGAAAAAATATGAATATTTTAAATTTTATATTGAATGACAAAAATTATTTGGAAGATTTAATTACAAGAAGTACATATCATTCAAATGCTATTGAAGGAAGTACTCTTACTTATGCTGAAACTTATGCTATTTTATATAATGATAATAGCTTCAAAATAGAGGGAAAAGAGCCAAGGGAAATATATGAGGCTATAAATCATAAAAAAGCATTAGAATTAGTTTTTAAGAATCTACAAAATAATGAAGAATTTAATGAGAGATTTATAAAAAAGCTAAATGAAACTATAAATAGAGATATTAAAGATACTGAAGATACTGAAGGTTATAGAACTGTACAAGTATTTATTCAAGGTAGTGAACATATTCCACCAGAGCCTGAGAAAGTGCCAAATTTAATGATGTATTACATATATAATTATAATCACGATGAAGAAGACATATTTACTAAAGTTGCTAAATATCATATTGATTTTGAGAAAATACATCCTTTTGAAGATGGGAATGGAAGAACTGGTAGATTACTTATAAATTATGAATTATTAAAAAATGACTTACCACCTGTTGTTATAGCTAAAGAGGATAGGGTAAAGTATTTTGAATTTTTAAGAAATAATGATAGTAATGGATTAGCTGAATGGCTAAAAGATTTATCTACTAGAGAAGAAGAAAGAATGGAGAAGTTTGGATATAATGAATAATTTTTGCTACAAAGTATATCGTAAAGTATATGATAATATGCTTGCTGAGACAAAGAAAGTTGAAATAAGATTACTTAATGAAAAGTCAAGTAAAATAAAAATAGGGGATAAAATCAAATTTTCGGTGGTTGATGATGAAAACACATATTTAAATGTTAAAGTAACTAATTTATATCATTTTAAAAATATAGAAGATTTATGGGAAAATAAAAATTTTATTATTCTTGATAAAGAAACATCGAAAGAAGAATTTGTAAAATTATTTTATGAAATATTTGGAGAAAACGAAGTTAAAACTCACACTATAATAGGTATTGAATTTGAAATTATAAAATAAAAATTTAATTACATTCAAACCATATTAAAAAATGTTGAAGTGCTAGAAAATAAGTGGTTTTCAAAAGCAAATTCTCAACACCTCGACTATAAAAAATCTTGGAATCAAATGGGTTTAAGATTTTTATAAATTCTAAATAATATTATTTATATTGTTTTACAAGGACCAAAGCATCGTAAAAAGCCATTCGTATGAATGACTTTTTATTAATATATTTAATTCTTATAAAATTATTGGCTCGCAAAATTTATTTCTTATTTTTTCTATATTTTCTTTTGAGACTTTGCAACTTAAAATATAATCTTCAAAAGAATTGTATTCATCTAGTAAATTATCTATGAATGTCTTAATAAATTCAGGAGGAGATTTTTTCATATTTGTTGAATACGTATTCATAAATTCAGAATTTGAAACATATGTATTAGTAACTTCATAATTCGCTATAATATCTTTTATATCTACATTACAAAGACCAAGAATTAATGCAGAAACTATGCCTGTCCTATCTTTACCTGCTGTGCAATGGAATAAAACACCACCTTTAGCATTGGCAAGTATATCAAAAATATTTTTTATTTTAGTTTTATTATCTAGTAAATAAGTATAGCCTATTCCAAAATTAAAATCTTCTTTTTCCTGTTCATTATTTGCATATTGTTCCATTTCAACAGTGGATAAAGGAATGTAATGAAATTTAAAATAATTTCTATTTATATTATCATCACTAACAAATGTCGCTTGTATTTTTGTCACTCCTCTTAAATCAATTATATCTGTAATACCATAATTTTTTAAAAAATCATTATCTTTATCAGTTAAGTTAGTAAGTCTGCTACTTCTAACATAAACATGAAATTTAGTTACTTTATTATCTTTGGTCGGATATCCTCCTAAATCTCTTGTATTTTCAGAGCCTTTTAATGGTAACCTAACAAAATTCATAAATATTTCTCCTCCTTCTATTTGTTTTTTAGTATTTATTATTTCTTTTCATTATATTTTACAAGTTGAATTGCACTTTCTAACGTTTTTGTGCAACAAAGATTTCCATGCATATCAACATATATTAAATCATTTATATTTGTTAAAATTCTTGCAGTATTTATATCTTTAGCTTGAACTAGTTCTTTTTTAAACTTATAAGTATCACTTATTGTTCTGATATCATAACCTTCTCTTCTTGATTTAAATATTATGTATTTTAATTTATCATTGTTAGAAAGTTTTATTGCTTTTCTATAGGGCATTTCTTTATCTAACACTAAATAGCAGTCTTTGCAATTTTTTATTTTATCTAAAATAATATCTACTGCTTCTACTTCAGCTATTGCATGTTTTAAATAAATTTCC
The DNA here is from genome assembly GCA_944392605.1 of uncultured Clostridia bacterium. GTDB lineage: Bacteria > Bacillota > Clostridia > TANB77 > CAG-508 > CAG-269. The sequence continues at coordinate 48,670 of CALXXE010000014.1, forward strand.
CAAAATTCATCTGCTAATTTCAAAGCACGAATAAAAGCTTCATCTTCAGATATATTTTCATCCCACTCAGGATTACACAACTTTATAAAATCTGGTGAAATTTTATTTTCCAAATATTCTGTTTGCATATTGTCCGTTGCATCAATATATTGTATTAATTCTTTATCCATATATTCAAAAGTTTTATCTATATTCTTTACTTTTAATTTTTCTAAATATTTCTTACCAAATTTTTGCCATAGTAAACCTATAGAAGAATAAAAAATTCCATTTTCTCTTTGACCATTTCTATTTTTTTGATGATGATCAAATTCTCCAAAACCTATATCATAAACTATTTTATTTTCCAAATTCTTATTTTCTGTAGAAGAAATTCTTAATAAAATAATTTTTTCAAGAAGTTTGCTTAAAAACACCGTTGATATAACATCGTCAACATGAAATTTACCTGAATGTGTTATGCAATTAGCTTCATCAATTTGGTTGGTTAATTGAATATTTTTATATTTTTTAAAACTCATATTTTTCCTCCATATTAATTATACAATTCTCCTTGTTGACATTGAGTTTTGTTGCTTAAGATTTTTTATAATATTTTCCTTGCCATAAATTTTGTTCTTTTAATAATTTTTCAAATCCATTTAATACCCATTTTTTATGTATATTCCACTCAGGAGCAACTAATAAATCTTTTGGAGCATCACCAGAAATTCTATGAACTATAATATCAGGTCTTAAATGTGATACAACATAAGCTAAATTGTCTAAGTAATATTCTAAAGTTATAGGGGTATATTTATTGTTATAATACATATTTGCTAAAACAGTATTTTTTACAACATAGGTAGAATGTATTTTAATTCCTTGAACATCATGATTATTTATAAATTCTACTGTGTTTTTTATATCATCAAAAGTTTCAGTTGGAAGACCAATCATCATATGAACTATCACTTCAATGTTATTTTTTCGTAAAATGTTTACGGCATTTGTAAATTGAGAGCTAGAATAACATCTATTAATTAATTTTCCAATTTTATCATTTGAAGTTTGTAATCCAAGTTCAACAGAGACATTATATGTATCAGAATATGAAGCAAGTAAATTTACAATTTCTTCTGTTATACAATCAGGTCTTGTTGCAACAGATAATCCAATAATTCTATCATCAACTAAAGCAGAATCATATTTGGATTTTAAATTCTGAATAGAATCATATGTGTTTGTAAAGTTTTGAAAATATGCAATAAATTTGTTGGCACGTTTTCCTTTGTAACTATTTAAAAAATTTTGCACTTGTTTAGTTATATCAAAATTAGAAAATCTTATTAATTCACCGGAACCTTTTTCACTACAGAAAATGCAACCAGCATGGCTTAAAGTTCCATCACGATTAGGACATGTAAATCCTGCATCAATACAAATTTTTAATGTCCTCTCACCAAATTTATTCTTATAATATGTATTTAAATGATTATATCTTTCTTTGTCTTTCATAATATAGCTATTATAACATATATTATATGGATTTGTTAAGTATAATACTACATACTTGATGATATAATTAAAAAAGAATGTGAAGATAAATAAAAGATTAAAAAAACGAAACAGTTTAATATTTTGTACTATTATATTTTAAATAAAAATAGAACTAGATTTACTTATTTAGAAGAAATCTAGTTCAATAAACAAAAAATAAACATATAAATATATGATTTATTCTAAAAGCATTTTAGCAAAAAAAATCCTAGAAGTCAACAAAAATAATAAATAATTTACAAATCATAAGTATCTAAATTTTTAAAAGCGGGGTCATATAAATTTGTACCATCAAAATTAAATCTAGAACCATGGCAAGGACAGTCCCAAGTTTTATCAATATCATTCCAAGAAAGAAGACAGCCAAGATGAGTACAGATAGGTTTTACAGCGTAAATCTTACCATTATCATCTTTATATATTCCTACCTTTTCACCATTAACTTCAATAATACTACCAGAATTATTTTCTATTTCATCAAAAGACATATTAGGTCTTTTTAATTTATCAAGTAAAAGAGAGTTAGTAGATTGCACAAGTATGTTTTTAAATTCATCATGATTTTTTATAGGTTTTAAACGAGTAGACTTAAATAGATACTCATATTTATTATAATTGCCACAAATTTTATCTACAATAATATTGGCAGCTACATTAGATAAAGTCATCCCCCATTTTTTAAATCCTGTTCCAACAAACATGTTTGGCATACTAGAAGAAAAAGAGCCAATATAAGGTAACTTATCTAAGGAAATACAATCTCTAGTATTCCATCTAAATAAAATATTTGAGTCAGGATAATATTTTTTTGCAATATCTTCTAGTTTTCCATAAGTATCTTTATAAGAACTAGGGTGACCTGTCTTATGGTCCATTCCTCCTATTAAAAGTATTTCTTTATTGTTATATAAAGCAGTTCTAAAAGAAAGAGTAGGAACACCTGCTGATATATGCATACCTTTAAATAAAGTCTTTTTAGTATCTACAGCAATTAAATAAGAAGTTGACTGATACATTTTAGTAAAATAAAAACCGGGAAAACTAATAAAAGGATAGTGAGTAGCGATAATAACATATTTTGACTTTATTTCATGACCATTTACATATGTTATATAATCACTATTTTCCATCTTAATATCTATGGCAGTAGAGTTTGTATAGATTTTACCGTTTCTTGCTATAATACATTTACATAGACCTGCTAAATATTTTACAGGATGAAACTCTGCTTGGTTTTTAAAACAAAGAGCTCCTACAACATTAAAAGGAAGCCCTGTTTTGGTTACAAGTTCACAATTATATCCTAGATTTGATACAGCGTTATATTCATTTTTTATAAGAGAAAGTTCGGATTTTTTAGTTGTAAATACATAAGAATTTTGATACTTAAAATCACAATTAATATTTTCTTCATCAATAATGTTTTTAATATTTTGAATTGCTTCTTCATTTACATCTAAATAGTCTTTAGCAAATTTTTGACCATAAGAATTAGTTAAATAATCATAAAATAAACCATGCTGACTAGTAATTTTTCCAGTAGTATGACCAGTTGCTTTGGAAGTTATATCTGATTTTTCTAAAACAGTTACATTAAATCCTAATTTAGTTAGATGGTAGGCACATGTAAGACCAAATATGCCAGCGCCAATTATACAAATATCAGTAGAGAAGTCTTGCTTTAGAGTAGTATTTAAATCAATATTTTTAAAAATGTCATTATCAGATAGCCATAAAGAATTCATAAAATTCACCTCTAAAACTAGTATAACCAACTTTTTCGAATAAATAATAAAAATTCTGGAAAAATATTAATTATAGTGATATACTAATGAAGAAAATAAATAATAGAAATAAGGAGGCAAAAATATGAGTGAAGAATTAAAGAAGAAACTATTTAGAAATCAAAGTACAGGATGGGAAGAAGTAAGTGAAGAGGAAAAAACAGTAATAGAAGAAGTATCAAAAAGCTATATGGATTTCTTAAATAAAGCAAAAACAGAAAGAGAATTTATAAAAAGAGCAAAAGAATTAGCAGACGCTAATGGTTATAAAGATATAATGACATTTGATACATTAAAACCAGGTGATAAGGTTTATTTTATAAATAGAAAAAAGAGCATGTACCTTGCAATAATAGGAGAAAATACAGTTGAAGATGGACTACATATTATAGGTTCACATGTAGATTCTCCAAGATTAGATTTAAAACCAAATCCTTTATATGAGGATGGAGGATTAGCTTATTTTAAAACACATTACTATGGGGGAATAAAAAAATATCAATGGACTACAATACCACTTAGTATGCATGGTGTAATTGTAAAAACAAATGGTGAAGTGGTAGAAATTGACATTGGAGAAAATGAAGATGATCCAATATTTACAATTACAGACTTATTACCACACTTAGCACAAGATCAAATGGAGAAAAAGTTAAAGAACGGAATAGATGGTGAAGATTTAAGCCTTCTAATAGGAAGTATTCCATTTAAAGATGGAGATAAGAAAGTTCCAGAGGGGGTAAAACTTAATATACTAAACATATTAAATCAAAAATATGGAGTAACAGAAGAGGATTTAACAAGTGCAGAAATAGAATTAGTGCCAGCATTTAGAGCAAGAACATTAGGATTAGATGGAAGTATGGTTGCAGCATATGGCCAAGATGATAAAGTATGTGCATATACTTCACTTCATGCTATGATGGAACTTCAAAATGTAAAAAATACAGCAGTATGTATTTTATCAGATAAAGAGGAAATAGGAAGTATGGGTAACACAGGTATGGAATCTCATATGTTTGATTTCTTCATATCAGAAATATTAAACAAATTAGGAGTAAATAAACCAAACCTATTAGAAAAAGTATTCTGTTTTTCTAAAATGTTATCATCAGATGTTGATGCTGGTTTTGATCCATTATATGCATCAGTATCAGACAAAACAAATGCAGGATATATAGGAAGAGGTATTAGCCTAAACAAATATACAGGTTCTAGAGGAAAATCAGGAGCTTCTGATGCAAATGCCGAATATGTTGCTTGGGTAAGAAATGTATTAGAGAAACATAATATTAGATATCAAGTCGCAGAATTAGGAAAAGTTGATGTAGGGGGAGGCGGAACTATAGCCTATATTATAGCTAATAAAGGTGCAGATGTAATTGACTGTGGTGTTCCAGTTCTTTCAATGCATGCTCCATATGAAGTAACAAGTAAGTTTGATGTTTATTCAGCATATAAAACTTATAAAGCTTTTTGGCAAGAATAATAAAAAAATAAAGTTAAAAACAATAAAGTACCGCATGGATATAACCATGCGGTATTAAAATGAGGTTCTATAATAAATGTTGGGGTGGGTAAAATCACTTCAACATTTTTTTGTAAAAAATAGTGCACTTATCTAAAATA
>CALXXE010000015.1 GCA_944392605.1 uncultured Clostridia bacterium
AGTAAATAGTATTCAAAATAGAATAGGTGGAAAAATTAACTTAGAAACACCAGAAAAAGAAGAAATAGCAGAAGAAGAAACATCAACAATACCAACAGACTATACAGTAGATATACCCGTAGAGAAGGTATGGTCAGATACAGAAGAACAACAATATAAGAGACCAGCAAGTGTAAATGTGGTTCTAAGAAACGGAGAAACAACTGTAGAAACAAAAATATTAAGTGAAGCTAATGGATGGAAAGAAACATTTACAGAGTTACCAAAATACGATAGTTTAGGAAATAGCATAAACTATACAGTAGAAGAACAAGAAACAAATTCTGGAGACTTAAAATTCTATACAAATAGCGTATCTGGAAATATTGAAAATGGATATATGATAACAAATACATTTGCAAGACCAACAGATACAATAACTATAATTGCAAATAAGGTATGGAATGATAACACTGAACAAGCTTCAAGAAGACCAGAAAGTATAACATTAGTAGTAAAAAATGGTGACGAAGAAGTACAAAGTAAGGTTGTAAGTAATTCTGACTTGGTAGATGGAACAACAAACCAATGGAGTGTAGAATTTACAGGGCTAGATAAATATGATTCAGAAGGAAATGAAATCCAATATACATTAGAAGAAAGAGAAACAAATAGTGGAGACCTAAAATTCTATGAAGTAGAAGAAAATAATGTAGCAGTAGAAGATAATCAAGCAACAATAAGAAATAACTTTGTAAAACCAAATGATACAACAGAAGTAACAGTAAGGAAAGAATGGAATGATAACAATAATGTAAATGGAAGAAGACCAAGTTCTATAAAACTACAAGTAAAGAACGGAGAAAGTGTTGTTTCCGAACAAGTAGTAACAGAAGGTGATAATTGGTCATATACATTCACAGATTTACCAAAATATGATAGTAATGGTAAAGAAATAGTTTACACAGCATCAGAATCTGAAGTAAATAGTGGAGACTTAAAATTCTATACAAATTCAGGTGTAAGTGGAGATATGACAAGTGGATACACAATTACTAATACATTTATAGTCCCAGATGAAAAGATATCATTAACAGTAAATAAAGTATGGGAAGATAATGATATTCAAAATGACAGAAGGCCAGATGTTGTTACAATAAATGTAAAAGGAGAAGACGGAAGTATTGTTGCAACATATGATTTAGATGTTGCAGGAGGAGAAACAAGTCATACATTTACAGATTTACCAAAATACAATAGTGAAAATGGGAAAGAAATAAATTATACAGTAGAAGAACAAGAAAAGACAGAAGGAGACTTACATTTCTACACAGGAGTAGTAGGAAATGTGGAAAACACATCTGAAAATAGTAAAGAAGTAACAATAACAAACACATTTAAGAAACCAGATGATACAACAGATGTGCTTGTTACAAAAGTATGGGAAGATAATAATGATGAAGCACAAAAGAGACCATCAAGTATTAAATTATTGTTAAAGAATGGTTCTGAAACTGTAGGAGAACAAGAAGTAAGTGGAGATACAGATACATGGCAATATACATTTGAAGATGTAGCAATGTATAATGAAAATGGACAAGAAATTGTATATTCAGTAGATGAAGCAGAAGTAAATTCAGGAGATTTACAATTCTATAATAAGAGTGTAAGTGGCTTAACATTAACAAACGAATTTACACAAGATACATCAACAGTAGATATACCAGTAACTAAAGTATGGGAAGACAATGAGACACAAGAGTCTAGAAGACCAGCAAGTGTAAGAATTATATTAAAAGCAAATGAAATAAAGGTAAGAGAATATGATTTAACAGGAACAGGAGACACATGGAATTATACATTTGAAGACTTACCAAAATATGATAGCTATAATAATATAATAAATTACACAGTAGAAGAGGCTGAAGTAAATAATGGAGACTTAAAATTCTATAGTAGTTCTGTAGATGGAACAACAATAACAAACACATTTACAAGACCAAGTGATGTAGTAAGTATAGAAGTAACAAAGAACTGGGAAGACCAAGAAAATGTATATGGAAAAAGACCAATATCAGTAAGAATAAATGTAAATAATGGAGAGACGATAGTACAAACAGCGGTAGTAACAAAAGATGATAACTGGACACATACATTTACAAACTTAGCTAAGTATGATGAAAATGGGCAAGAAATATTATATACAGTATCTGAAGAAGAAGTAATGGAAAATGACTTATACTATTACACGGGAACACCTAGTTTAGTTGAAAATAAAGCAGGAGAGACAAATGTAAAAGAAGCTGTGATTACAAATGAGATGACAAAAATACCATCAAAAGTAATAGTAAAATATGTAGATAAAGCAACAGGCGAAGAAATCTCTGAGCCAAAAGAGAAAGAAGGAATAATAGGAGACCCATTTGATGTAACAGAAGATGGAAAAGAAATACCAGGATATACATTAGTAGAAGAACCAGAAGAGAAGACAGGAACATATACATCAGAAGTACAAGAAAAGGTATACTACTATGCTAAAGACACAAGAGTAATAGTAAAATATCTAGAAAAAGATGAAACACCAGAAGATGATTCAGATAATAAAGTATTATCAGATGAAATAATTTTAGGTGGATATGAAGGAAAAAGTTATACAACAAATAGTAAAGTAATTGAAGGATATACATTAGTAGAAACAAAAGGAAACTTAAATGGAACAATGACAAGAGAAGAACAAGTGGTAGTATACTATTATGCAAAAGATACAAAAGTAATAGTAAAATACTTAGAAAAAGATGATACACCGGAAGTTTCAAGTGATAATAAAGTATTGTTACCTGAAAAGACAATAGAAGGATATGTAGGAAAAGAATATACAACAACAGGAGAAACAGTTCCAAATTATACACTAGTAGAAAAGACAACAAACTACGAAGGAACAATGACAGAAGAAACAATAATAGTAGTGTACTATTATGCAAAGAATACAAATGTAACTGTTAGATACTTAGAAAAAGATAGTACAGAAAGTGATTCTGATAATAGAGAGTTAGTACCAGATATAGTTATAGAAGGATATGTAGGAAAAGATTATGAAACCGAGCAAAAGCAAATATCAGGATATACATTTGTAGAAGTAAAAGGTGAAGTTTCAGGAAAGATGACAGAAGAACCAATAGAAATAATTTACTATTATGCACAAAATACAAAAGCAAAAGTAGAGCATATAGATAGAGAAACAGGAGAAATACTAAAAGAAGAAACAACAAATGGAAAAGTAGGAGATTTATTTGAAACACATGCAGAAGACTTTGAAGGATATGTTCTTGTGGAAGAACCTTCTGAGCCAAATATTATAATGGATAAAACAGGAGAGCAAGTAGTAAAATACTATTATGCACATGTATCAGCAGGAGTAATAGAAAAACATATAGATGTAATAACAGGAGAATTATTAGAAAGTTCTGAGCATTCTGGAAACGAAGGAGACCCATATGATATACAATCTAAAGAATTTTCAGGATATGATTTAGTAGAAGAAGATAAAGATGGAAATAGTATGCTTCCAGAAAATGCTTCTGGAACAATGAAACGTGACGAAGTAATAGAAGTTAAGTATTACTATATTAAGAAAACAACAGTAGTAGTTAAATATGTAGATGAAACAACAGGAGAAGAAATAGCAGAAGAAGAAAGAATAGAAGGACATGAAAACGATGAATATACAACAGAGCCAGAAGATATAGAAGACTACAACTTAACAAAAGAACCAGACAATAAAAAGGGAACAATGACAATTACAAAGAATGAAGATGGAACATATGATACAGAAATAGAAGTAATCTACTACTACAAGAAGATATCAGGAGGAGTAATAGAAAATCATATAGATGTAGATACAGATAAGAAATTAGCAACAGAAGAGCATGAAGGAAATGTAGGAGATGAGTATGATATACCATCAAGAACATTTGAAGATTATGACTTAGTAATAGATATGTTACCTAATAATAGTAAAGGTGTTATGACAGAACAGGAAATAGTAGTAAACTATTATTATAAGAAGAGAGCAAAAGTTATAGTAGAATACATAGACAAGCAAACAGGAGAAAAACTAGATGAAGAAGAAATAAATGGACATCTAGGAGATGAATATAAGGCAGAGGAAAAAACCTTTGATGGATATGACTTAATAGAAAAACCATCAAATGGAGAAGGAGAAATGACAGAAGATGAAGCCGTTGTAAAATACTATTATGCAAGAAAAGCAGAAGTAGAAGTTAAGTACTTAGAAAAAGGAACAGATTATGAAGTAGCAGAAGGAGAGATAATTTCTGGATATGTAGGAGATAAGTATGAGACAGAACAAAAAGATGTACCATATTATAAGTTTGTAGAAAAAACAGATAATTGGGAAGGAGAAATGACAAAAGATAAAATAACAGTAATATACTACTATGAGAAAGAAATATTCAATCTTGGTGTAGATAAATGGGTAGGAAGTGTAAATGTAAATGGAATAAGTACGCCAGCACAAGGTATAAATTCTAGTGATGAAATCTATAAAGTAGATATACATAGAAGTAAAGCAGATACAGCAGATATAAAAGTAACATATAAGATAAGAATAACAAATAAAGGAGAGCTAGAAGGAACAGTAGGAAAGATAACAGACATAATTCCATCAGGAATGAGTTTCTATCAAGAAGACAACGATATATACTGGGATAATAATAATGGAGTATTAACAACAGATGACTTAAAAGATGAAGTAATTGGAGCAGGAGACTATAAAGAAATAGAAGTAACATTAAGAGTAAATGTTGGATCAGAAAACTTCGGACAAAAAGATAATATGGTAATACTAACAGAATTAGGTAACCCAGCGGGATACGAAGATATAGATAAAGAAGATAACAATGATACATCAAGTATGATATTAACAATAGCAACAGGATTGGATAGAAATGATAGAATAGTAATAATAGGAATAGTACAAATAGTACTAGCAATAACAATAGGATTATTACTAAGTTATAAGAAAAAAGAAAAACATGAAGAATAAAGCATAAAAATGCCCAGAAGATAAAATATGATAATAAAGAACATAACACAGTCTAAGAGAAGAGTTAGAATAATTTCTGATTCTTCTCTTTTTAAATAAAAATTCTAAAACAATATAAAGAATAAAAGTTTTTGAAATATTTTTCAAAAAATAAGTTTAGAGGAGTGGCTATTAGATAAAAAATATTTGTAATAAATTTGTAAAAAAACTTTAAAAAACCTACGGAAATAGCTTGACTTGAGCTTTGGTTTGTGATAAACTATTGTATAGAATTTGCTAAAAATGGATTTTTATACCCAAAATATTTAGATAGGGTGATTAAAATAGAAAGAGAAAATATTAGTTGAAACATAATAAAATAGCATAAAAGGAGTTGAAAAAATAAGATTTTTTCGATTACTTTTTTGTTGTCTTTTTTAATGAAAATATAATTAGAAAAATCCATTCTAAATTTTTATTCTAAAGTTTAAAATTAAAAGGAGAGGAATCAAGTTCAAGGAGCCCTAGGAATTAAGGTTGCAAGAGCAGACAATCTTAAAACTTAGACAAGCGATTTGAATTCTGAGAAGGACTTCTTTTAAAAAATATATTTTTTCTGCTTAAATATATTTTATGGGGTGATTTTTTTGAAAATAAGAGAAATTAATCACGAGAAATCTTCTCGTAAGGATTTCGCAAAAGTTGGCGATTTTATCGAAATGCCTAATCTTATTAAAGTCCAAAAAGATTCATATGATTATTTCATAAAAGAAGGACTAGGAGAAGTATTAAGAGATATTTCACCAATTGAAGATTATTCTGGAAATTTAGTTCTTGAATTTTTCGATTATTACATGGAAGACAAAACAAAATATTCAGTAGAAGAGGCAAAAGAAAGAGATGCAACATATTCTGCAAGGTTACACGTAAAAGTAAGATTAATTAACCGTGAAACAGGTGAAATTAAAGAACAAGAAATCTACTTAGGTGATTTCCCACTTATGACAGATAGTGGAACATTTATTATAAATGGTGCAGAAAGAGTTGTAGTAAGCCAGTTGGTACGTTCACCAGGATGTTATTATGGGGAAGAATTTGATACAAAAACAGGAAAGAAAACATATACATCTACAGTTATGCCTTTAAGAGGAGCATGGCTTGAATATGAGACAGATGGAAATGATATTTTCTGGGTACGTGTTGATAGAACAAGAAAAGTACCAATTACAACTTTATTAAGATCAATAGGACTAGCAACAGATAGTCAAATGCTTGACTTCTTCGGAGATGAAGAAATGTTAAAAACGACACTTAATAAAGACACAATAAAAGACCAAGATGAAGCATTAATAGAAATCTATAAGAAATTAAGACCAGGGGAACTTCCTACAGTCGATGCTGCAAGAAACTTATTTAATGGATTATTCTTTGATAATAAGAGATATGATTTAGCAAAAGTTGGTAGATATAAATTTAACCAAAAATTATCATTAGCATCAAGAATAAAAGGAAAAGTAGCAGCAACAGACATAGTGGACAATGAAACAGGAGAAGTTTTCGTACAGGCAGGAGAAGTTATAGAAGACGAAGTTGCAGAAAACATCCAAAATGCTGGTATTAATACAGTTGATATTATGTACTTAGATAAACAAATAAGAATAATAGGAAATGGTACAGTAGATATTCACAAAGTATTACCAAATGTAGATTTAAGTAAATTACATATTAAAGAAACTGTTAATTATAATGTTTTACAAAATATTATAGAAAATACAGATGAGAAAGATTTAGTTAAAACAATAGAAGAAAGAATAGATGAATTAGTACCAAAACATATTACAACAGAAGATATGTTATCATCTGTAAACTTCTTATTCAATCTTTCTCACGGATTAGGAACAGCAGATGACATAGACCATTTAGCAAACCGTAGAATTCGTTGTGTTGGAGAATTATTACAAAATCAATTTAGAATTGGTTTAACAAGATTAGAAAGAGTAGTTCGTGAAAGAATGACAATACAAGATTTAGATGTAGTAACACCACAAACATTAATTAATACAAAACCTATTACATCAGCAATAAGAGAATTCTTTGGAAGTTCACAATTGTCACAATTCATGGACCAAACAAATCCATTATCAGAATTAACACATAAAAGAAGAATTTCAGCATTAGGACCTGGAGGACTAACAAGAGAAAGAGCAGGATTCGAAGTACGTGACGTTCACTATACACACTATGGTAGATTATGTCCAATTGAATCTCCAGAAGGACCAAACATTGGACTTATATCAGCGCTTTCATCATTTGCACAAATTAATGAATATGGATTTATCGAAACACCATATAGAAAAGTAGATCCAGAAACTCATGCATTAACAGATGAAGTAGAATATATGAGCGCTGATGTGGAAGATAATTACATTATAGCTCAGGCATCTGAGCCTGTTGATGAAGAGGGACATTTCGTACATAATAGAGTAAGAGTAAGACGTAAGAACGAAATAATAGAAGTTGATAGTGATAAAGTACAATATGTAGATGTATCACCAAAACAATTAGTATCAGTTGCAGCCGCTATGATTCCATTCTTAGAGCATGATGATGCAAAAAGAGCTCTTATGGGTGCTAACATGCAACGTCAAGCAGTTCCACTTATGACAACAGAAAGCCCAATAGTTGGAACAGGTATTGAATATAGAGCAGCAAAAGACTCAGGAATCTTAGTTTTAGCAGAAGATGATGGTGTTATTGAAAAAGTAACAGGAAGTAGCATAACTGTAAAATATAAAAATGGAAAAACTGTAGTTCATAAATTACGTAAGTTCAAAAGAACTAATGGTGGAACTTGTATTAACCAAAAACCAATTGTTAAAAAAGGTGAAAAGGTTAAAAAAGGTGATGCAATAGCAGATGGACCTGCAACAAGTAATGGGGAAATGGCACTTGGTAAAAACGTGTTAGTAGCATTTTCTACTTGGGAAGGTTATAACTATGAGGATGCTATTCTTATAAATGAAAGATTAGTAAAAGATGACGTATTTACATCAATTCATATTGAAGAATATGATTGTGAATGTCGTGATACAAAACTAGGTGCAGAAGAAATTACACGTGATATTCCAAATATCGGTGATGATTCATTAAAAGACTTAGATGAAAACGGAATTATAAGAATTGGTGCTGAAGTAAGACCAGGAGATATATTAGTTGGAAAAGTCACTCCAAAAGGAGAAACAGAATTAACAGCAGAAGAAAGATTACTTCGTGCTATCTTTGGTGAAAAAGCAAGAGAAGTAAGAGATACTTCTTTAAGAGTACCACATGGAGAACAAGGAACAGTTGTAGATGTAAAAATATTTACAAGAGACAATTCTGATGAATTAGGGCCTGGAGTAAATCAAATAATTAGATGTTACATAGCTACAAAGAGAAAAATATCAGTTGGAGATAAAATGGCAGGACGTCATGGTAATAAAGGTGTTATCTCAAGAGTATTACCAGAAGAAGATATGCCATTTATGCCAGATGGTACACCAATAGATATTTTATTAAACCCATTAGGTGTTCCTTCTCGTATGAACTTAGGTCAAGTTCTTGAAGTACACTTAGGAGGAGCTGCAAAAGCTTTAGGATGGAAAATCTCAACACCAGTATTTGATGGTGCAAACGAAGATGATGTAAGAGAATTACTGAAAAAAGCCGGAATGAGTGAAGATGGAAAAACAATTCTTTATGATGGAAGAACAGGAGATCCATTTGATAAACCAATCACAGTTGGTGTTATGTATATGTTAAAACTTCACCACTTAGTAGATGATAAAATACATGCTCGTTCAACTGGACCATATTCATTAGTAACACAACAACCTCTTGGAGGAAAAGCACAATTTGGTGGACAACGTTTTGGAGAAATGGAAGTTTGGGCATTAGAGGCATATGGAGCAGCATATACACTACAAGAAATGTTAACAGTAAAATCAGACGATGTTGTAGGACGTGTTAATACATATGAAGCTATTGTTAAAGGTGAAAATATTCCAGAGCCAGGAGTTCCAGAAAGCTTCAAAGTTTTAGTAAAAGAACTTCAATCATTAGGATTAGATGTACGTCTATATTCTGAGGATAACGAGGAATTAGAGTTAAAAGAAGATGTAGATGAAGGTATAGAATATGATCCTAGTAAAGATGGTAAAATCTTATCAGAAGACCAAGTAGTTGATGAAGGAGATTTAGAAGGATATTCTGAAGAAACTGATGATGATGTTTTACTAGACGGAGAAGATGATGCAATAGATGATGGTAAGGATGACTTATTTGAAGAACTAGATGATGAAGGCGAAGAAATGCTATTTGGAAATGATTTAGCTAACGACAATTTAGATAATGATGATGATATTATAGAGTAATATAAATATTTTAATGTATACAAATTTAAGATAAAATTAAATTTGTATACTGAAGCTGTAATAACTAAAGTTTAACAGCTTCAGCAACTGAATAAATTCTAAAAAGGAAAGAAGCGACATTAGATTTTGCAAGAGCGAGGGATAGTCTTCTTTACCTATTTTAGAATTACCCGTATAAAAAATAAAAAGTCTTTTAAAGACGAAGAAGGGGGAAAATAGAAAGAGTGGACGAATTAAATATTTTTAATAAGTTAAAAATTGGAATAGCATCAGATGAAAAAATAAGAGAATGGTCAAAAGGTGAAGTAAAAAAACCAGAGACTATTAACTACAGAACATTAAAACCAGAAAAAGATGGACTATTTTGTGAGAGAATATTTGGTCCAACAAAAGACTGGGAATGTCATTGTGGTAAATATAAAAGAGTAAGATATAAAGGAATTGTTTGTGACAGATGTGGTGTGGAAGTTACAAAATCAAAAGTTAGACGTGAAAGAATGGGACATATTGAGTTAGCCGCACCTGTTGCACATATTTGGTATTTTAAAGGAATTCCAAGCAGAATTGCCTTAATGCTTGATATCTCACCAAGAAATTTGGAAAGAGTTATATATTTTGCATCATATGTAGTAATAGATAAAGGTTCAACAAACTTAGAAAAATGCCAAGTTTTAAATGAAAAAGAATACCATGAAGCAGAAGAAAAATATGGTAGAGGTTCTTTTAAAGCTAAAATGGGAGCAGAGGCAATAAGAGAATTACTAGAACAAGTTGATGTAGAAAAATTATCAGAAGAAATCAAAAAAGAACTAGAAACAGCTAGTGAACAAAGAAAAGGAAAGCTAGTTAAAAGATTAGATACAGTAGAATCATTTAGAATTTCAGGAAATAAACCTGAATGGATGGTAATGAATGTTATACCAGTTATTCCACCAGAATTAAGACCAATGGTTCAATTAGATGGTGGTAGATTCGCAACTTCAGATTTAAATGATTTATATAGAAGAGTTATAAACAGAAATAACCGTTTAAAGAGACTGTTAGAATTAGGAGCACCTGAAATAATTGTACGTAATGAAAAAAGAATGCTTCAAGAATCAGTAGATGCTTTAATTGATAACGGTAGACGTGGAAGACCAGTAACAGGAGCTGGAAATAGACCTTTAAAATCTTTATCAGATTTATTAAAAGGAAAACAAGGACGTTTCCGTCAAAACTTACTTGGAAAACGTGTTGACTATTCTGGACGTTCTGTTATCGTTGTAGGACCAGAACTTAAGATTTATCAATGTGGACTTCCAAAAGAAATGGCAGTTGAATTATTCAAACCATTTGTAATGAAAGAATTAGTAGGTCGTGGAATTGCTCAAAATATTAAAAATGCTAAGAGAATGGTTGAAAGATTAAGACCAGAAGTATGGGGAATATTAGAGGAAGTTATTAAAGACCATCCTGTAATGTTAAACCGTGCTCCTACACTACATAGACTTGGTATTCAAAGCTTTGAACCAGTATTAGTAGAAGGTAGAGCAATTAAACTTCACCCATTAGTTTGTGAAGCTTTCAACGCTGACTTCGATGGTGACCAAATGGCAGTTCACTTACCATTATCACCAGAAGCACAAGCAGAATCAAGATATTTAATGTTGTCAACAAATAACTTACTTAAACCACAAGATGGTAAACCAGTTGCAGTACCTAGACTAGATATGATTTTAGGATCTTATTATCTAACAATGGTATTAGATGGTGAAAAAGGTGAAGGAAAATATTTTAGAGATCCTGAAGAAGCTATCATGGCTTATGAAAACCATGAAGTTGGTATCCATGCTAAAATAAATGTTAGAATAACAAAGAAAATAGATGGAGAAACAAAATCTAAGAGAGTAGAAACAAGTGTTGGAAGAATTATCTTCAATCAAGGAATTCCTCAAGATTTAGGATTTATTGATAGAAAAGAAGACCCATTCCAATATGAAATTAGTTTTCCAGTTATGAAAAAATCAATGGGAACAATTATTGAAAGAGTAATTAGAATACATGGATTAACAGAATCAGCAGAAGTAATAGACTATATTAAAGCATTAGGATTTAAATATTCAACTTTAGCAGGTATTACATTCTCTATGGATGACGTTAAGGTACCTGAAGCTAAAGAGGCTTTATTAAAAGAATCAGACGAAAAAGTAGAACAAGTAAGAAAACAATATGTTCGTGGTTTAATAACAGACGATGAAAGATATAATGCTGTTATTAATATTTGGGAAGAAACAACAAATAAAGTAAGTAATGCGATGGAAGAGAACTTTGATGAATTAAACCCAATATACATGATGGTTAAATCTGGAGCCCGTGGTAACATGAACCAATTACGTCAAATTGCAGGTATGCGTGGACTTATGGCAAGTACTACAGGTAAAGCAGTTGAAATTCCAATTAAGTCATCATTTGCAGAAGGATTAGATGCATTAGAGTACTTCATTTCTGCCCATGGTGCTCGTAAAGGTCTTTCAGATACAGCCTTAAGAACAGCCGATTCTGGATACTTAACAAGAAGATTAGTTGATGTTTCACAAGATATCATAGTAAGAGAACATGATTGTGGTACTGATGAGGGAATTACAGTTTATGATATTAAAGATGGAAATCAAATAATCGAAAAGATGGAAGAAAGATTAGTTGGTAGATATCCACTAGAAAATGTTTATAATCCAGAAACTAAGGAATTAATAGTAGACACAGATACTATGATTACTGAAAAAATAGCAGAAGAAATAATTGCAGCTGGAATTGAAGAATTAAAAGTACGTTCAGTTCTAGGATGCCATTCAAAACGTGGTGTATGTCAAAAATGTTATGGAATGGGATTAGCTAGAAGGGACTTAGTATCAATTGGTGAATCTGTTGGTATTATAGCAGCTCAATCAATTGGTGAGCCTGGTACACAGCTTACAATGAGAACTATCCACTCTGGTGGTGTTGCTGGTGTTGCCGATATTACTCAAGGTCTTCCTAGAGTTGAAGAGTTATTTGAAGCTAGAAAACCAAAAGGAGTTGCAATAATTTCTGAAATAGATGGTAAAGTTAAAATTAAAGAGACTAAGAAGAAGAAAGAAGTTATTGTTACTTCAAAAGATAATTCAAAAACTTATACAATACCATTTGGTTCTAAGATGAAAGTTAAAGATGGAGATATGGTAAAAGCAGGAGACGCATTTATTGAAGGTTCAATAAATCCAGCAGACATATTAGAAATCAAAGGACCAGAGGGAGTATACGAATACTTAATTTCAGAAGTACAAAAAGTTTATAGAAACCAAGGTGTTGATATAAATGATAAACATATCGAAGTTATTGGAAGACAAATGCTTAAGAAAGTTAGAGTTGAAGATAACGCAGATACAGATATGTTCCCAGGTGAATTAATCGACATGTATGAATTTGAAGATAAGAACAAAGAAACAATAGCTCAAGGAAAACGTCCTGCAACAGGTAAGAGAGTATTACTTGGTATTACTAAAGCGTCTCTTGCAACAGATAGTTTCTTATCAGCAGCTTCATTCCAAGAGACAACAAGAGTATTAACAGAAGCAGCTGTAAAAGGTAAAGTGGATGATTTAGTAGGATTAAAAGAAAATGTTATCATTGGTAAATTAATTCCAGCAGGAACAGGTATGAAGAAATATCAAGACATTCATATTAGTACAGAAAAAGAATTAGAAGAAACTTCTGATGTACAAGTATAATATGTTTTTTGGGACGGGCTCAAAAAACAGCATTAAAGTAAAATAGATAGAAAATGTAATGTTTTCTATCTATTTTTTTATATATTAGGAAAGTCATACCAAGTTATAGAAAACAATGTTTACATAAGCAAAAAAATAAGCGGCGTAATAAAATAACCAGAGATCCATTTAGAATAGATAAAAAAGCATCTTTAAGAGCTCTAAAAAGAATATTAATTCTATCTTCAAAATGAATTTAATAAAAAATAAAATTTTACCCAAAAGTACTTGCGAAAATCTGTTTTATGTGATATAAATAATAAAACGAATGGAGGTGAAAAAGTGAGACTAACATTTGTATGTGATTTTAAACTAAATGAAATACAAGAAAAAATAATAAGAGAGATAAAATGGCATTGTAGTAAAGTATATAATACATTTAATTATGAGGTAAGAGAAGGAAAAGTAGATGTAAGTAAAATAAAAAAAGTAAATGAAGATAGTAGTAAAATATATAAGAGTTATAGAAAAGAAAATTGGCATTCAAAATACTTACATTCACACACATTACAACAAATAATATTAAATTGTATAAGAGACCATAAATCATATTTAGCATTAAAAGAAATGTATGAAGAAGGAAACGAATATATAAAAGAAAAACCACAAAAGCCAAGTTATAAAAACAAAGGAAAAATACAAATAACATTTACAAATTATGCAATAAGGAAAGAAGGAAGAGCAATAAAGTTATCAATATCAAAAGAAATGCAGAAAAAATTTAAAGTAAAGAGTTTAAATTTTCTAATACCAAAGAAATTAGAAAAGCTAATAAATTTGGAAAGCATAAAAATGATAAAGATAGGAAAAATAACAGATGGAAAATGTAAAATGTATATAATATATGAAAAAGAAGAAAAAGAAATAGAAGTAAGTTCAAATATAATGGCAATAGATTTAGGAATGGATAATCTAGCAGCATGTACAAATATGAATAATAGTAATAGTTTAATAATAGCAGGAGAAAGAATAAAATCAAAAATAGGCTATATAAATAAAGAAATATCAAGACTACAAGGAATACAAATGAAAATGACAGGAAGTGAAGATTTTAAAAATACTAGAAAGATAAATAAATTATATGAGCAAATGAGAAATTATAGTAACACATATATGCATAAAACAAGTAGAATGATAATAGATTATGCAAAAGTAAATGGATGTAGTACAATAGTTGTTGGAGATATAAAAAATATAAAACAAAATATGAAAAACAATAAAAGATTTGTAGAAATGCCGTTGCAAAATCTAGTAAAGAAAATAGAGTATAAAGCAAAACTAGAAGGAATAGAAGTAGAAAAGATAGGAGAAGAATATACATCAGGAGTAAGTAGTATAGATAAAGAAGAAATAAATAGAAAATATTACAATAAGGCAAGAAGAATAAAAAGAAGACTATTTAAGACAAATAGAGGAAAAATAATAAATGCAGATATAAATGGAAGTTTAAATATTTTAAGAAAGTATATAAAAGAAATCTTTAGTCCAAACCTAGAAATAGCGATGGATATTGGTCGAGAACAACGACCATTAAAGAAAAGGGTTGCCTAAAAAAAATAGGTGGAAACTTAAAAACAACATCTTTATAAAAAACTAGTCACTAATTTTAATTAATGCCTAGAACGGAAATCTTTGATTTTCGTTTTGTTCTATAAAAATTTTAGAAAATGGACGTAAATAATACTTGAATATACTTGTAATTAAAAATACAATGTGCTATATTGAATATATATTAAAGTTTACTTTATGGAATTATTCAAAAGAGAAGGGGGATTTTAATGGAAGAAAATAAGGAAGAAAGAAAAAAGAAAGAGAAAAAAAGAATTGGACTTAAGATACTTGCAGTTATAGCAATAATTATAGCAATTATAGCTATTTTAGTATTAATTAATTTTGCTAGAAATCTTGTAATTATTAATGATATGATTGCAAAGCAAGAAGAATTTAAAAATTCTACTAATTATTCATATACAGCTACTTATTATGATAGTAATAATGAAGAAAATAAAGTAAATGTACAAATTAGTTACAAAGATGGTAAGAGTATAATGGCTGTAGATAATGGAAAAGATGAAATAACAGTATGGTATGATGAAAAAACAAAAGAAAGTATTTTCTTAAATGAAGGAACTAAAGAAGCAACAGTTACTACTTCAGAGTTTATGCTAGGAGATGAATTACTTTATTTTTATGAAGAAGATAACAAAATGTATTATGCATTAACATCTTTAATAGTAAATAGTAATATAAATGGTAATGATTGTTATAAAATGATCCATTCAAATTATAATACGTATATTAACAAAGAAGATGGAACAGTACAAAAAGATGTTTATAAAGGTGCTATAGTTAATAATGAAAAATGTGATACAATTACAGAGTATTCTAATTGGAAGTTTAATGAGTTAACAGATGAATATATGGCAAAGCCTGATTTAACAGGGTATACTGTAAAATAATTAAATAGTTAAAAAATGAGATACAATTATTTTGTATCTTATTTTTGCTTTATACTTCTTTCTTGACAAAATCACTATTTGCTAGTAAAATAAAATAGAATCAATATAAGGAGAATTTTATGCAAAACAATAATAGAAAAGTGTTTGATTCGCTTGTATCTAGGACAAAGATATATTTAGCGATAATATTAATTTTATTGATAATAATATGTATAGAAAATATTAACATGATATTTCCTGCTATTATATTATATGGAATTATAGTAGGGTATACTTATTATGCAAATAAAAAGAGAAAAAGTGAAATATCAGAAACTTTACAAGATTTAACATTAACAGTAGATACAGCAGCTAAAACAAGTTTAATAAATTCACCTTTCCCTTTAATTATTTTAGAAACAGATGGAAATGTAATATGGAGAAGTACGAAGTTTACAACAGAATTTGCTAATATTGATATTAATACATATTTAAATGATTTAATAGCTGATATTAAAGATGAGATAGAAAGTGGTTCAACAGGGAATAGCGATATATTAACTGAAATAAAAATCGGAGATAATATGTATAAAGTAATGGGAAGATATGTTAATTTTAGGAATAGAGACAAGGACAGAAAAAATAAAAAAGAATACATGGTAATCCTATACTTTATAGATGATACAGAAAATATAAAATTACAAAAAGAATATAGAGATTCTAAATCTTGTGTTGGAATCATAATGGTAGATAATTATGAAGAAACAATACAAAGAATAGATGCCGAAGAAAAACCACAAGTAACAGCAGAAATTGATAAAGAAATATATGATTGGGCTAATAAAACAAATGGTGTTTTGATTAAATCAGATAGAGATAGATATGTGTATTTATTTGAACAAAGATATCTAGATGATGTAAGAGAAGATAAATTTAGTATATTAGATAAAATTAAAGATATAGATACTAATGAAAAAGTACAATTTACATTAAGTATAGCAATATCTAATGAAGGAAATACTGATAAAGAAAAATACAAATCAGCTCAAAGTGCAATGGATGTTGTTTTAGGACGTGGTGGAGACCAGGCTGTTATTAGAGAAAATGAGATATATAAATTCTATGGTGGAAGAGTAGAGGAAGTAGAAAAGAGAACAAAAGTTAAAGCAAGAGTTGTAGCACATGCTTTAGTTAATCTAATAAAAGATGCAAATAAAGTAATGGTTATGGGACATACAAACCCTGATATGGATAGTATAGGTTCTTGTATGGGAATCTATCGTTTAGCTAAAAGTTTAGATACAAATGCATATATAGTTTGTAGTGAAAATACGCCTGCTTTAGAAAACTTTATGGAATCAGTAAAGAAAGAACCGGAATATGAAGATGTTATAATTAATAAAGAAGTAGCTTTGGAAAATGTTGATGAAGATACATTATTAGTTGTAGTAGATACTCATAAAATAAACTATGTAGATAGCCCAGAATTATTAGATAAAGCTAAAAAAATAGTTATAGTAGATCACCATAGAAGAAGTACAGATTTTATAGAAGATGCAACATTAATGTTTCAAGAAGTATATGCTTCTTCGGCAGCAGAGCTTGTGACAGAATTACTTCAATATACTGGAACTAAGATTCAGTTAAAAACTATAGAAGCTGAAAGTTTATATGCAGGAATAATGATGGATACTAAGAACTTTACATTTAAAACGGGTGTAAGAACATTTGAAGCAGCAGCATATTTACGTAAATGTGGTATTGATATAATCAGAGTTAAAAAGTGGTTCCAAAGTGACTTAAAGAGTTTTAATCTTATTGCTGATATAGTAAAGAAAGCAGAAGTATTAGAAGATGAAATAGCGATATCAACATATGATAAGGTATCACCTGAAGCAAATCTTATTTGTGCTAAAGCAGCAGATGAGTTATTAACAATTAGCGATATCACAGCATCATTTGTACTTGGAAATACTGGAGATAAGATATGTATAAGTGGACGTTCTATTGGAGATATTAATGTACAAATTATATTAGAAAAGCTAGGTGGTGGAGGACATATCACTTTAGCTGGAGCTCAAGTAGAAAATATGACTATGGAAGAAGCAAGACAAGAGTTAATAAATAGAATACATGAATATTTTTCAGAAATAGAAAGTTAACAAAGGAGAAAAATTATGATTTTAAAAGATTTAAAAAATAATGAAAGAGGTTCTATTACAGTACTAGTACTTGCAACAATGTTATTGGTTACAGGAATTATATTTATTTCTTATTTTTCTATGATGAATAAAAGTAGTTCTCAAGCATCACAAATAGAAAAAATACAAGAGGAATATAATCAATCAAATACTATGATGAGCCAAGCTTATGATGATGCTAAAGCTAATCAATACCAAACAATTAGTATACTAAAAGAAGGCGACTGGGTATATTATGAAGATGCAACAGGAACAATTAGAAAATGTGTGGTTTTATGGGATGAAAGCTCAGGATATGGGACACAAATAATAACGATGGAAACAGTAGAAGATGTAGAAATAGGTAACGGAACTGGAACATCTATAACATTTCAATCACCAAATGACCAGTATTTTATTAAAGCATTAGATTCATATAATAATGCAATAAGTATGTTGAATGGAAAGGCAATGGATTATAAGAATGAGGATTATGCAATAGATGCTAGATGTGTAGGTAGCGTACCGAATGACAAAAACTCAGAAGGAAGTGGGTATTATACGCATACTAATAGTTGGTTTTCATTATATGATAATAGATTTAAAAATGGAGATGAAAATTATAAAATAGATTTTGAACAAATGGAGAAGATAGGAGGCATAATTGTAATAAATAAAAGCTATTGGTTTGCCTCTAGAATCGTGGACGCAATGTCAGCAGCAGTATATCCTGATATATATATGAGTTCTTCAACAATTTTAAATGGTATTGCAAACATATTTCAATTAAATTCATCTACAAAAAAATCTCTTAGTGTGACATCTGGATTACGTCCAGTATTTACATTAAAAGATGAAGTTAAAGTAACAGGAGGAAGCGGAACAGAAGATGACCCATACACATTAGGAGTATAAAAATTAATAGATGGAAAAATAATTCAGCTAAGATTAGTTGAATTATTTTTTTAATATTTTCAATTTAATAAAATTTACCTTGAAAAAAACATAAAAATAGAGTAAAATATTGTCTTAAGAAAGGCGTGATAATATGAAGGTTATATTAAAAGATAATATAAAAGGTGTAGGAAAAAAAGATGAAGTAATAAATGCATCAGATGGATATGCAAGAAACTTCTTATTACCAAAAGGATTAGCAGTAGAAGCAAACAGTGAAAATATGAGTAAGTTAAAAGCAAAAAATGATTCAAAAGCATATAGAAAAGAACAAGAAAAAGAAGAAGCAAAAAAAGTTGCTGAGAAGCTTACTGGTATTCAATTAAAAGTACCAGTAAAAGCTGGAGAAAATGGAAAAATATTTGGTGGAGTATCAGCAAAAGAAATAGCAGATTTATTAAAATCAAACTATAATATAGAAGTAGATAAAAAGAAAATAGATTTAAAAGAAACAATAAAAACATTAGGTTTGAGAACAGTAACTATAAAATTATATGATGGAGTTATTGGAAACTTAAAGGTAGATGTAATAAGTAAATAAGATGTGTCCCAATTGCGACTTTTTATTCGCAAAGGAAACGTCCCCAACGCGAAAAGGAGATGAAATGATGGAACTAGGTAAAGTGCCACCACATGATATAGAAGCAGAACAAGCAATTATTGGTAGTATGTTAACAGATAGAGATGCTGTGATTTCTGCGATAGAAGTACTAAAGCCAGACGATTTCTATAGAGAAGATAATAAAACAATATATGAGGCTATTTTAAATCTATATACTCGTTCAGAGCCGATTGATATTATAACAGTAAGATCAGAGCTAGAATCAATGGGAAGACTAGATAATGTAGGAGGACTAGAATATTTAGCTGAATTGCCTGAGAAAGTACCAACAACTGCAAATGCTATGAAATACATTAAAATAGTAGAAGAAAAATCTTCACTAAGGAAGTTAATAAAAACAGCTAATGAGATAATCGAACTTGGTTATAATCCTACTGAAGATGTTGATGACATAATGGAAGGTGCAGAAAAGAAAATTTTTAATATTATGCAAGATAAAGACCAAAAAAGTTACAGTCCACTAAAAGATGTATTAGTAGAAAGCTTTACGAAACTAGAAGAATTATATAATAGGAAACAGCATATAACAGGTGTACCATCAGGTTTTACAGACTTAGATTTTAGAACAGCTGGTTTTCATGGATCAGAACTAATACTAATTGCTGCAAGACCAGCTATGGGTAAAACAGCGTTTGCACTAAACATAGCAACAAATGCAGCATTAAGAGCTAATGTACCAGTAGCAGTATTTAGCTTAGAGATGTCAAAAGAACAGTTAGTAAATAGAATTTTATGTAGTGAATCTATGGTAGATAGTAATAAAGTTAGAACTGGAAAGCTAGAAGAAGATGATTGGACAAAACTTGCAAGTACAATAGGTCCTCTATCAGAAGCAGAAATGTATATAGATGATACACCAGGTATAAATATAATGGAAATAAGAGCTAAATGTAGAAAGCTAAAGATAGAAAAAAATATAGGATTAGTAGTAATAGATTATTTACAATTAATACAAGGCACAGGGAAAAGAAACGGAAGTCGTGAACAGGAAATATCAGAGATAAGCCGTTCATTAAAGATTTTAGCAAAAGAATTAGATGTTCCAGTAATAGCTTTATCACAGCTATCAAGAGCTGCTGAGCAAAGACCAGACCACAGACCAATGCTATCAGACTTAAGAGAGTCAGGAGCTATAGAGCAAGATGCTGATATTGTAATGTTTTTATATAGAGACGATTACTATAATCCTGATACAGAAAAGAAAGGTGTAGCGGAAGTTATAATTGCAAAACATAGAGGTGGATCAACAGGGACAGTAGAACTTCTATGGCTTGGAAGTTACACAAAATTTGTTAATATTGCGAAAGGTTTTGATAATTAATTCAGAGGAGATTAAATCTTCCCTGAATTTTTTTTGTGATTTTTGTCGAAATTTGCGATGAAAAGTTTAAGTTTCTGCTAGTAAAAAGTTGCAAAATTAGATAGAATATGTTATAGTTTTGTTTAGATTTAGTTAACGAGTTATTTTTAATATGTATTTCTTTTCAGTTTATACATAGATTTATTCAAAGTTTTTTATCGAAAAAATTCACAAAAAAGAAAATTAGAGAAAAAATTAGAAAAATGAAGAAAAAATGAGTATTAATACTTTTATCTTTTGATTTACTATAAAATTAAATTTGATTTATAAATTACAAGATACTATAATAAGGAGGAAGATAATTGACGGAACAAAATGTGGAAAAATTTAACAGAATTGAAAACGAGCATGATAAAGTGTTCAAAGACTTATTCTGTGATGTAAATGAAGCAGTTTATATAATAAATAGAGTTCTAAAATTAAATATGAAATCAAATGAAATACAAAGATACACAAATAGTTTTGTAACAAGTGGGTATAAATACAAAGAAGCAGATTGTGTATATAAGAAAAAGAACGAGAGAGTATTTTTTGTAATAGAACACCAAAGTGTGGTTGATTTTCGAATGCCATATAGGATGTCAAATTATCAAATAGAAGTAATGAGGAGTTGTGAAAGTTATAAGAATACAAAAGATAATAAAGAATCTTTAGTTATTGGAATAGTATTATATACAGGAAGAAAAGAATGGAATGCTGAATTGTATATTAGAAATATACAATATAAACTAGAAGATGGGGCAAGACTTGTACTTGGTGATAACAAGACTTTAGGTAACTATTCTGTACTAGATGTAAATAAATGCACAGAAGAAGAATTGTTAAAAGACGAAGGACTAATTAGTAAAGTAATGTTAATAGAAAAGGTAAGGAAAACAGAAAAATTAGGAGAAATACTAATAAGAATGATAAAATATTTAGATGAAAATGGCTTAAAATATATAAAAAACCTAATAAAGAATATTATGGTGAATGACTTAAGCAAAGCAACAAGAGAAAAAATTTTAAAATTATATAGAAAAACAATAGAAGGGAAAGGAAGTGAAGAAGAAATGGAATTAGCAATAACAAGAACAATAAGAAATGAAATAGAAGGTGTAAGAAGGAAAGGAAGAAGAGAAGGAAGAAAAGAAGGTAGAAAAGAAGGTAAGATAAGTGTAGCTAAAAATTTATTAACAATGGGATATAGTATAGACCAGGTAGGAAAAATGGCAGAGCTTAATGAAAGCGAACTAAAAGAGTTAAAAGAAAAAGTAGGGAAGTGAGGAAGAAATGGAATTAGCAATAACAAGAACAATAAGAAATGAAATAGAAGGTGTAAGAAGGAAAGGAAGAAAAGAAGGTAAGATAAGTGTGGCTAAAAATTTACTAACAATGGGATATAGCATAGACCAAGTAGGAAAAATGGCAGAGCTTAATGAAAGTGAATTAAAAGAGTTAAAAGAAAATACTAGAAATAAGAATACTTGAAAAATAGATGGAAATATAGTAAAATAAGTAATATTTAAGGTATTACTTATTTTATTTTTTTAAAAAAGAGGAAGAAGAAATGAAGGAAAAAGTTTTAGAAACAATAAAAAAATATAATTTAATAGAAAATAGAGATAAGCTAGTGTTAGCAGTATCTGGTGGACCAGATTCAATAGCAATGCTAAATATATTAAATGAAATAAAAAAAGATGGTATTATAGATTTTAGTTTTTGTGTTGCACATATAAATCATATGATTAGAGAAGAAGCGAAAGACGATGAAAAATATGTAGAAAAATATTGTATAGAAAATAAGATAGATTTTTATTCAAAAAGTATAGATGTTCAAAAACTTGCTAATAATAATAAAGTAGGAACTGAAGAAGCTGGAAGATATGCAAGATATAGATTTTTTGATGAGATTTTAGAAAAAACTGGTTCTAATAAAATATCTATTGCACATAATAAAAATGATAAAGCAGAAACAATTATTATGAATATCTTTAGGGGAAGCGGAATAACAGGATTAAAAGGCATAGAAGCAAAAAGAGGAAAATATATAAGACCATTAATAGAATGTGAAAGATTTGAGATTGAAAATTATTGTGAAGAAGAAAAATTAAATCCAAGAATAGATAAAACTAATTTTGAAAATACATATACAAGAAATAAAATTAGGAATATCGTTATTCCGTATGTAAAGAAGGAATTTAATCCTAATATTGTAGAAACATTAAATAGATTATCAGAGCTTGTAATAGATGAAGAAAAATTCATAGAAAAACAGATAGAAAAAATATATAAAGAGTTGTTGATTAGTGAGGGTGAAAAAGAAATAGTTATTGACTTAAAAAGCTTTAATAATCAGGAAAGAGTAATAAAATCAAGGATTATTTTATATACTATAACAAGACTATTTGGAACAAGTAAGGAAATAGCGAAGGTACATATAGATGATATAATAAAACTATGTAGTAATAATATAGGTAATAAATACTTAACACCAAATAAAAATATAAAAATTTTACTAAAAAATCACAAAATTTATTTTATAAAGGAAAATTAAGTAGCCGTAGTAAATCTTGTGTAACATGCTTGTTTGTAATAAAAACGTCATAAAAAAATTGTTTACAAAGAAAAAAATATATGTTATAAAACAAGATGAAAATGCAAAAGTAAAACAAGAGGAGGAATTATTTTGAAAAACGGAATTAAAACATTAGCAATGTGGTTAATAATAGGGGTTATTTTTATTGTAGTATTATCATCAATAGTGGAAAATAGTGATGCTAAATTAAAGTATTCAGAATTAATAACTAATATTAATAATAATAATGTTGAGGATATCGAGATAGCATCAGATGGAGTAACAGCAACAGTAACATTAAAAGATGATAGATCTAGAAAAGAAGTAAATATTCCTGATATGGGAAACTTTATGAATTATGTTGAGGAATATTTAAAAGAGGGAGCATTTACTTTAGAAGAGAGATCTCAGTCAATATTCATTACAATACTTAGTTTACTTACACCATTTGGATTGCTTATAATATTCTTTATATTCTGGTTCTTAATGATGGGTGGTACATCAAATGGAAATGCCGGTGGAAAAACAATGTCTTTTGGAAAGAGTAAAGCTAGAATGATGACACCAGCAGATAAAAACAGAATAACATTTGAAGATGTAGCAGGTGTAGATGAAGAAAAAGAAGAATTAGAAGAAATAGTAGAATTTTTGAAAAACCCTAAAAAATATACAGATATGGGAGCAAGAATACCAAAAGGAGTATTACTTGTTGGTCAACCAGGTACTGGTAAAACACTACTTGCTAAAGCTGTAGCAGGAGAAGCAGGAGTGCCATTCTTTATAATAAGTGGTTCAGACTTTGTTGAAATGTTTGTTGGTGTTGGTGCTTCAAGAGTAAGAGATTTATTTGACCAAGCTAAGAAAAATGCACCATGTATTATATTTATAGATGAGATTGATGCAGTGGGACGTCAAAGAGGTGCAGGACTTGGTGGAGGACATGATGAAAGAGAACAAACATTAAATCAATTATTAGTAGAGATGGATGGATTTGCAGAAAATGAAGGCGTAATAGTATTAGCTGCAACAAACAGACCTGACGTATTAGATAAAGCGTTACTTAGAGCAGGAAGATTTGATAGACAAATAGTAGTGGGTATGCCAGATGTAAAAGCAAGAGAACAAATACTAGAAGTTCATAGCAGAAAGAAGAGGTTAGCAGATGATGTTGACTTAAAAGTAATTGCTAAAAATACATCAGGATTTGCAGGAGCTGATTTAGAGAATGTTTTAAATGAAGCGGCACTTTTAGCAGCAAGACGTAATTTAAATGAAATAGGAATGCAAGAAATTGAAGATGCAATGGTAAAAGTAACGATGGGACCAGAGAAGAAGACAAAAGTAAGAAGTGAAAAAGAAAACAGATTAGTTGCATATCATGAAGCAGGCCATGCAGTTGTAAGTCATTTCTTACCATCACAAGATCCGGTACACCAGATATCAATAGTACCAAGAGGAATGGCTGGTGGATATACAATGTATAGACCAACAGAAGATAAATCATTTATGTCAAAAACAGAGATGGAAGAAAACATTGTATCACTACTTGGTGGTAGAGTAGCAGAAGCTCTTATATTAAATGATATATCAACAGGTGCAAGTAATGATATTGAAAGAGCAACTAAAATTGCAAGAAGTATGGTTACAAAATATGGTATGAGTGAAAGAATAGGAACATTAACATTAGGACAAGGACAAGAGGAAGTATTCTTAGGCAGAGATTTTGGTCATACTAAAGAATACTCAGAAGAAACAGCAGCTATAATTGATGAAGAAACAAAGAAAATAGTAGATCAAGGATATAATAGAGCAAAACAAATTTTATCTGAAAATGTAGATAAATTACACAAAGTTGCAGGAGTATTATTAGAAAAAGAGAAAATAGAAGCAGATGAATTTGAAGCAATATTTAATGAACAATAAAAATATAGATAAAGCCACATAGAATATTCTGTGTGGCTCTATTTATATTAAATAATAATAGGTTTTCTATTGATATTTTATATTTTTTATTATAAAATATTTTTATAAAATAAAAAAGAAAGTGGAAAAAATATGAAGAATTATTATAATTTATTAGAAGTTAATCCTAAAGCGTCAAAGGAGATAATAGAAAAAGCATATAGAGTTTTAGTAAAAAAATATCATCCGGATTTATACCAAGGTGAAGAAAGAATATATGCAGAAACAAAAGTGAGAGATTTAAACGAAGCTTATCATGTACTTTCTGATGATTTTTTAAGAGAACAATATGATTTAGAGTTACAGAAAGAGACACAATTTAATAATGCAACTATTACAAATAACCAAAACATAAGACAAGACAACAATATAAATAATCAGAAGAGAGAAAAAAAACAAGAGAGAAATAATCAAGAAAATACCGAAAAAAATAGATATAAAGTTGGAACCGTTATGTCTATGGTAGATTTGGTGAAAAATATTTTTAAGAAAAGAAATAGAAATGAAGGACCAAGAGAGATAAAGAAAGAAGATAAAATGGCAGCTGTAATAACGCTTATAATAGTTGTTGTAGTCGGAGTAGCTTTATGGTTCATACCAGCGACAAATGGATTTATGAGGAGTTTAATACCATTTTAAAAGAAAAGAGGAAAAGTAGATGTACTATGCAGATATAAAAAAAGCTGATGTAGCAAATGGGACAGGAGTTAGAATATCTTTATTTGTAAGTGGATGTACTCATCATTGTAAAGGATGTTTTAATGAAGAGGCATGGGACTTTCATTATGGAAGCGAATTTACAGATAATGAAATAGATAAAATAATAGATTTAATGGATCATTCATATATAGCGGGATTAACATTACTTGGCGGAGAACCATTAGAACATGTAAATCAACAAGGTCTACTACCATTATTAAGAAAAGTAAAAGAAAAATTTCCTGATAAAAATATTTGGTGTTATTCAGGTTATACATTTGAAACAGATATATTAGGGAGAATGTGTAAAGAATGGAAAGAAACTTCTGAATTGTTATCATATATAGACGTTTTAGTAGATGGAAAGTTTGAAGAAGATAAAAAAGATATCAAATTAAGATTTAGAGGTTCAAGTAATCAAAGGATTATAGATGTAAAAAAATCACTAAAAGAAAATAAGACTGTTCTTTTTGACTTATAACTATTGACAAAATATGCTATTTTAAGGTATAATAAATAACGTTATAAGGGTTATCCCACATACTTTTTTGTATGGACCGGAAGGAGGGGAAATATAAATGTCAGAGATAAAAGTTAATAATGGTAATATAGAAGATGCTTTAAAAAGATTTAAAAGACAATGTGCTAGAAATGGAGTACTTCAAGAAGTACGTAAAAGAGAGCATTATGAAAAACCTAGCGTAAGAAGAAAGAAAAAATCAGAAGCAGCTAGAAAAAGAAAATTTAATTAATGTATATATAAATTGGGAGTAGAGGGAGAACTTATGCTTCCAATTTTTATTTTTGAAAATCAATAAAAAATGATTATTTGGTATATAATAAATATGAAAAGGAGGAGAATTTATGAAATATGAAGTAAAAGAAATAAAAAAAGGTATAAAATTCCATACTATAAATACTCATAAATTTAAAACAAATCTATTTGCAATATTTTTGAGTGTAGGATTAAATAGAGAAAATGTTACTAAAAATGCTTTGGTATCAATGCTTTTAAGAAGAGGAAGCAAAACGATGAAATCTCAAGAAGAGATAAGTAAGAAAATGGAAGAATTATATGGAGCAAGCTTTGATTGCGGACTTGATAAAACAGGTAATAACCAAGTATTAAAGTTTTATATAGAATCTATAAATGATAATTATTTACCCGAACATAATGAAAATACTTTGAAGACAGTTATAGATAGTTTATTAGAAATAGTATTTGATCCATATATAGAAAATGAAGGTTTTAAAAAAGAATATTTAGAACAAGAAAAAAACAATGTAAGACAGAGAATTGAAGGAAAAATAGATAATAAAGCAAGGTACTCATTAGAAAGATGTATTGAGGAAATGTACAAGGATGAACCTTATGGATTATATAAGTTTGGATATATAGAAGATTTAGATAGTATAAATGAAAAAAAATTATATGAATATTATATAGATTTAATAAATACTTGTAAGATAGATATTTTTTTATCAGGAAATTTAAGTGAAGATCTAGATAAAATAATAGAAGGAAATGAGAATATTAAGAAACTAAAAGAAAGAGAACCTAAATTTGAAATACCTAAAATCCCAGAAAAGAGAGAAATAAAAGAAAACATAATAACAGAATCAATGGAAGTAACTCAAGGAAAATTAGTAATAGGTTTAAATGTAAATATAGATAATGATGAAGAAAAATATACAACATTAATGTATAATAGCATATTAGGAGGTTCAGCAAATTCTAAATTATTTCAAAATGTAAGAGAAAAAGCACATTTAGCATATGTCGCATCATCTACTTATTATAGATTTAAAAGTATTATATTTATTAATAGTGGGATAGAAATATCAAATTATGATAAAGCATTAGAGTTAATTAGAAAACAAATAGAAGAAATGAAGAATGGGAACTTTACAGAAGAAGAGATAGAAAATAGTAAAAAAGGAATAATTGCAGCGATAAACACAATAGATGATGAGCAAGATACAGGAATAACATATTATTTCGGTCAAGAATTATCGAACTCAAATGTATCAGAAGAGGAGTATATTAAGAAAATAGAGAATATAAACAAAAAAGACATTGTAGATATTGCTAATAAAGTACAGATAAATACTATATACTTTTTAAAAGATTAATTTGAGAAAGGAGAATATAGAAGTAATGCAAATAATAGAAAACTTAAAGGTTAAAGAAAAACTATATATAGAAAAACTACAAAATGGTTTAACAGTAATGATAATACCAAAGCCAGGTATGAAAAAGAAATATATGATTTGGGGAACTAATTATGGATCAAATGATAATAAATTTATAGTTCCAGGTGAAGAAGAGGTTACAGAAGTTCCAAATGGAGTAGCACACTTTTTAGAACATAAATTATTTGAACAAGAGGATGGGACAAATAGTTTGGATACTCTAACTGCATTAGGAGTTAATGCAAATGCATATACAACAAATGACCATACAGCATATTTATTTGAGTGCACAGATAACTTCTATGAAGCTATGGATGAATTAATGAATTATGTACAGCACCCATATTTTACGGATGAGAACGTAGAAAAAGAAAAAGGAATTATAGGTCAAGAAATAAGAATGTATGATGATTATCCAGATTGGAGAGTGTATTTAAATACATTAGAAGCAATGTATAATGAAAATACTATAAAGATAGATATAACAGGAACAATAGAAACAATAAGTAAGATAGATAAGGATATTTTATATAAATGCTATAATACTTTTTATCATCCATCAAATATGGCTATGGTTATAGCCGGAGACTTTAATCCAGAGGAACTTTTAGAAGAAGTTAAAAAGAGGCTAGTAAAAAAAGAGGCAAGTGGAGAAATAAAAAGAATTTATCCAGAAGAGAAAGAGGAAATAGTAAAACCAGAAATAGTTCAAAAATTAGAAGTAAGTAGTCCTATTTATACAATTGGAATAAAAGATGCAAGAAAAGAAAACAGTAATGATAAAAGAGAAATAGTTAAAAAACATATAAGCATGGAAATATTATTAAATATTATATTTGGTAGAAGTTCTAAATTATATCAAGATTTGTATAAAGATGGAATTATATATGGAGAACCAAGTTTAGATTATGAATTTGGAAAAAACTATGCACATGTTTTAATTACAGGAATGTCTAGTAATCCAAGAGAAATGTATAGATTATTTAAACAAAGGGTAGAAGAACTAAAAAATAACGGTATAGATAAAAATGATTTTGAAAGATTAAAGAAAATGATATATGGAAATTATGTAAGAGAGTATAATGATGTACAAGATATTGCAAGAATGTTTTTATCAGATTATTTTAAAGGAATTTGTAGTTTTGACTATTTAGAAGAAATAGAAGGTATAAATGTAGAATATTTAAATCAAGTGTTAAAAGATGTATTTAAAGAAGAAAAAATGGTGCTTTCTATTGTGGAAAATGAATAAAAAAGTCATATAGAAAAATGTTTTAAAAACGGTATTTGTAAAATAAAAAAAACAATACCGTTTTTTACTGTTTTTATTTGTCGAAAAATGACTTTTTTTGACATACGAAAGTTGACAAAAACCATTGAAAATACTTGACTTGAGGAATATTATGTGTTAATTTATAATTGTTACTGAAGATAATAAAAGAAAAAGGAGAGATAGATATGTTAAATGATGAAATTTGTAAATTAAGAGATAAATTAAATAAAAGTATAGAACAAGGAAATGATTATAAAGAAACATATAAGCTAAGTGTTGAGTTAGACGAGCTTATTGCTAAATATTATAGAGATTTAAATTCAGGTAAAAAAAAACTGGTTTGGATATAGAAGAAATATAAAGGTCCTTAAATATGTTTAGGGGCTTTTGTTGTGTGAGAAAACAGCTAAATGAAGAAATATAAATTATAACTGTACTCAGAAGAGTACAGTTATCTGTTGGAAAGATATGTATTTGTGAACTTTAATTTAACTATTACTTGAAAAATTAGTAAATATATAATATAATAACAAAATCAAGAAAGCATTATCTAGACTTAGATTGAGCTTATAAACTAAAAAAGGTTGTGACTAAAATGAACACAATAGTATTAAAATTTGGAGGTAGTTCAGTAGCAGACAACATTAAGTTAAATGTTGTTGCGCAAAAAATCATTAGCTTAAAAAAAGAAGCTAAGAACATTGTAGTAGTTGTATCAGCACAGGGAAAGACAACAGACAGATTGATCAAAGAGGCACAAGAGTTATCAGCTGTGCCAAATGAAAGAGAAATGGATATGCTTTTATCTACAGGAGAACAAGTAACTATTTCAAAACTTAGTATTTTACTAAATAGAATGGGGCATCCGGCAATATCACTTACAGGATGGCAAGCTGGAATAGAGACAAATTTAGTATACGGAAGTGCTAAGATTAAACAGATTTACACAAGTAGAATAGAGCAAGAACTAGCAAAAGGAAAGATTGTAATAGTAGCAGGATTTCAAGGGTTAAATTCTAGGGAGGATATCACAACACTTGGAAGAGGTGGTTCAGATACAACAGCTGTTGCTTTACAAGCAGCTCTAAAAGCGGATAAATGTTATATTTTTTCAGATGTTGATGGAATATATTCAGCAGACCCTAATATGGTGACTTTTGCAAAAAGGTTAGATGAAATATCTTTTGATGAGATGCAAGAGATTGCAGATGCAGGGGCAAAGGTGTTGCATAATAGATGTATACAAATAGGAAAGAAATTTGGAAATGATATAATTGCAAAATCAACTTTTACAGACGAGGGTGGAACCAGAGTTTGTAAAGGAATAGAAACTAGAGAAGTAAAAAGTATTGTCAAAAATGATGGACTAATAACAGTTATAATGAATCAAAAAAAAGGTGTAACAGGAGCAGAAGGTTATCAAGTTTATAGTGCTTTATTAGACCAAAATATAATAGTAGAATGGTTTGAAAAAGATAGTGATTCATTTAAATTCAGAATAAAGAAAGCAGAGTTAAATAAAGTACAAAAATTATTAGATAGTAAATTTTCAGAATATGAAATTGAATTAGAGGATTTTATAAAATTAAGTATTGTTGGATATGGCATTATACAAGATAATGTAATATTAAATAAAACAATGGACATATTGAAAGAATATAATGTAGAAGTAATAAAAGTTAGTCTAACACAATCAAAGATAGAGATCGTTGTAGATGATATTACAGGAGAAACAATGGATGTATTACATAAAAAATTAATAAGAAAGGAGAGATAGGATTATGAAAAATACTATTTTCAAAGGATGTGGAACGGCTATTGCTACACCATTTACAGAAGATGGAGTAAATTTTGAGGAGTTTGGTAAACTTCTAGAAGATCAAATTGAAGCAGGAGTAGATGCTATTATTGTTTGCGGTACTACTGGAGAATCAGCTACAATGTCTGAAAAAGAAAAAAAGGAGACAATTAAGTTCGCAATTGATAAAATTGCAAAAAGAACTAAAGTAGTTATAGGAACAGGAAGTAATAATACAAAGTCAGCGATTGAAATGTCTAAATATGCAGAGGAATCAGGTGCAGATGCTTTGCTTGTTGTAACTCCTTATTATAATAAAACAACACAAAAAGGTTTGGTTGCACATTTTAAAGCAATTGCAGAATCTGTAAGTTTACCTATTATAATGTATAGTGTGGCAAGTAGAACAGGAGTAAATATCACTCCAGAAACTTGTTTAGAATTATCTAAGGTAGATAATATAGTAGCAATAAAAGAAGCAAGTGGAAATATATCACAAGTTGCAAAAATTGCTGCTTTATGTGGAGATAATTTAGATATATATTCAGGTAATGATGACCAAATTATACCGGTTCTTTCATTAGGAGGAAAAGGTGTTATATCAGTTTTATCAAATGTTATGCCAAAATATACACATGATATGACATATAAATATTTTAATGGAGAAGTAGAAGAAGCAACTAAAATGCAATTGGATGTAATTGATTTAATAGATGCATTATTCTCAGAGGTGAATCCAATACCCGTAAAATATGCATTAAACTTAATGGGATATAATTTTGGAAAACCTCGTATGCCTTTAATAGAATTATCTGATAGTAATAAAGAAAAAATGAAAGAAATTATGAAAAAGCATAATTTAATATAATGAAAAATAAACAAAGATAAGGAGAAAACAATGAACGTATTAATAAATGGTGCAGATGGAAAAATGGGAAATGAACTTCTAAGTGTTATAAATAACCAAGAAGGTTTTAATGTCGTTTGCGGTTTTGATAGAGAAGCAAACGATAAAAATGGAGTTCCTATTTATTCTAACATAGATGATATTAAAGAAAAGGTAGATGTGATAATAGACTTTTCAGTACCAGTTGCTACTTTTAAAATATTAAAATATGCGGTGAATAATAAAGTGCCAATTGTAATTGCAACAACTGGTTTTACTAAAGAAGAAATTGAACAAATAGAAGAATTCTCCAAAGAGATTCCTATATTTAGAAGTTCTAATATGTCTTTAGATATAAACTTAATGGCTAAAATAGTTCAAGAAGTTGCAAAAGTTTTAACTAATACAGATATAGAGATAGTAGAAACACATCATAATAGAAAAATAGATGCACCAAGTGGAACAGCAATTTTGCTTGCTAATGCTATTAATGATGTACTAAAAGACAAGAAAACATATACATTTGATAGAATGCAAAAAAGAGAAGCAAGAAAGAAAAATGAAATTGGATTTTCGTCTATAAGGGGAGGAAATATCGTTGGAGAACATAGTGTTAAGTTCTTTGGTGAAAATGAAGAACTTGAAATTACGCATAAAGCTTATTCAAGACAAGTATTTGCTGAAGGTGCACTAAAAGCAGCAGAATTTATTGTAAAACAAAATGCAGGTTTGTATGATATGAACGATATTGTTAAATAAATATGAGGAAGAGAGAGGAGACTAGGAAATGTAAAATTTCTTGGTCTTTTTTTCTTTTGGTTAAGATATTTACAAAATACTTATCCGTAAGAAAAGCTTAAATTTATGCAGTTTTTATTACAAAATGAAAACAAAAAGTAATTAAAGCTTAAAAAAGTACAAAGCTTGAATTTCCGTAGATAAAGCAGTTTTTGTCAAATATTGTTGTATTTACTATTACTATATTAGCTATATATAATTAATATATATATTATTTATACAAAAAGGAGACTGTTAGTTATGGGAAAATTTAAGGGAAAGTTAAAGAGTTTTAAGGAGATTGTTTTAAATCGCAAAAAACAAATTGGTGTTATAGCAATAATTTTAATAATAATTGCAATAGCTACGACATTAATTTACAAAAACATTGAGCAAGCAAGAATGCTTGCAAATAATCCAGAACTTGCAAAAGCAATGACATATGACCAAGTTCAAGAGGGAGAAGAAATAGTAGAAGGAACAGATGGTAAGGTTAAGTTTGATGCCTTCTTTCTTCGTGACTTAAATGGAGATGGTTATGCAGAGAGTATAAGAGGAACATCAAAAGAAATAGGAAAAGAAGATACCTTGTATATGGAGATAAGTGTAAATACATCAGGGTACCTTAAAGATGCAAAAATCACAATAAATGATGGAAATTATTATTTCCAAACAGCACTACCAAAAGATGATGAACTAAAGGATAATTATATCGGAAGTAACATAAAAACAATTGAATTTAACCAATTAAACAATGGAACACAGAAAATGTTAACAGGAGCAGTAAAAGCTTCTATTAATAATAACATAAATGATTATAGTGAAGTAAATAGCATAACTTTAACAGGAACATATGTAACAGAAAATAATAAAGAGATTCCAATAACAAAAACAGTCAAATTTAATATAGATTGGTATGGAACAACAAAAGCTACTATAACTAATACAAGTAGTAGTTATAATAATTATACTGATTTAGATGATAGATTAGATGAAGAAAATGGACAAGTAACATTAGATTTTTCTATAAAAACACAAGAAACAGCAAATGAATTAATAATAAAAAGTAATCATGTAGAAGCAGAGATACCACAATTAAACGGATATAATCCAATTAGTGTAACATATACAGGAAGTAATGCTATATTTAATTATGATGAGCAAAGTAAAAAAGTAACAATAGTTAGAGAGTCAAAAGTAAGTACAGATGGAACGGTAACAAGTACTTTATCTAGAAGTAATTCATATTCAATAAGAATTATTTATCCAATAGAAGCATATCAGAGTATAGGAGAAGAAACAATAACAATAAGAATACCTGTTAGAACATATTATGAAGGATACAACAACTCTAGCAAAGAATTTGAGAATCCATATGTATCAAATACAGCATTAGAAACTATAGTAGTAAATTACAGAAGACCAACAGGTGAGGTAGCGAGGTTTGATGTAACAGTAGGTAAATCTTCGATTGTTTCAAAGGAAAAACCATTGAGAATATATAATGGCTTAAGTGATGTAGAAAAAGATGATACATATCAAGTGAAGTGGGAAGTATATACTGGAGTAGAAGTTGCAAAAAGTAATATTGTTATGAAAGAAACTGAAAATGGAAAAACACAAATTGCA
Organism: uncultured Clostridia bacterium; assembly: GCA_944392605.1. Lineage (GTDB taxonomy): Bacteria > Bacillota > Clostridia > TANB77 > CAG-508 > CAG-269. Next base: position 34,549 of record CALXXE010000015.1, read on the forward strand.
GATAGTTTTATAAAAACAAACTCAAACAAGGAAAGCATGGAAAATATAACTACTAATATAGGAATAGGAATTTCAGGAGCTGATGGATTACTTAAAGAAGATGGATGGATTAAAGTATATGATGATAATACTGGAGATTTATTAGTTACGTTTACTAAAGAAAATTGGAATGATTATACAAGCAATAATCCATATATATATGAATTACCAGTAAAACATATAAGAATTGAAACAAGTGATGCAAATGCTGATTCTTATTTTTATATATATAATATTAAAGAGTTAGATGATAATTATATAACGACGAATTATACAAGAGATGAATTTAATGATTTACAATATATTGAATCTAATTTAGTAGGATATATAGGTGGAACATATATAAATACAGATACAAATCAAGCGAGTTACCAAGCACCATATTCAATAGCAGGAATAGGATTAAGCAATAATACAATTTCTACACAAACAACGGAAGAAAACGAGAAGATAATAATAACAGCACATTATAACAGTTCAAGTAATCAAGTAGGCTGGACAGATGGAAGTTTTTTAGTGAAATTTCCAAAAGAGATTCTAATGGCAGAAATTAATAATGTAGAGATAAACAATAGTAATGTAGATATTACAAGTTATGAATTAATAGAGCAAGATGGAATAAAATTTGTTAAGGTAAACACAGAAAATAGGAATGATACTCCACAGACTTATAGTATAACAATAGATTTAGATATAACGTCAGATCCAAGAATACCAACAAAGACAGGAGAAGTTGAATTATATGCATCAAATGAAGAATTTTGTGATTATCGATATAGTGAAAATGATATTTATGATGTTAATGATAATCTAAATACATATGAAAAAATAAATTATGATTCTACAGAATTAAATATGATTTCACCAAATAGTTTACTTACTAACCAAGTAGGAAGTAATTATGATAACAAAGGAAGTATTGTTGTATCACCACAAATAGCAGATGTAAGACCAGCATATGGCATAGTAGACCAAGAAAATGAAAAAGAAGCGACAATAGGAGTACAAATAAGAAATAATTATTCAAGTACTATAAGTGAAATAGTAATATTAGGAAAAATTCCTTTTGAAGGAAATTCATATGTATTAAGTGGAGAAGATTTAGGGTCTACATTTACTACAAAAATGACAAATGCAGGAATACAAATACCAGAAGGGCTACAACAATACGCAACTGTATATTATTCAGAAAATGAGAATCCAGATAGAGATTTAACTAAAGCGGAAAATGGATGGAAAACAGCAAATCAAATAACAAATTGGGATAATATTAAAACATTTTTAATTGACCTTGGTAATTATGTTATGCCAACAGGAGCAGAATATGTATTTAATTACGTTATAAAGATACCAAATGGTTTAGAGTTTAACCAAGCATCATTTAGTCACCATGGAGTATACTTTAGTTTAGATACAGACCAAGGAAAATATAGAACACAAGTAGAACCTAATAAATTAGGATTTAGGATAGCAGAGAAGTTTAATTTAGAACTAACAAAATACCAAACAGGAAGAGATAAATTAGTAGCAGGTGCTACATACAGTTTTACAGATGAAGGAACAGGAGAGACAAAAACAGCTGTAACGAATAGTGAAGGAAAATTAACAATAAATAATTTATATGCAGAGAAAGCATATATAATAGAAGAGATAAAAACACCAGATGACTATGAATTAAACAGTAATAGAATCAGGTTTATTGGACACGTAGATGAAAATGGTAACATTACAATAGAAAAGACAGAAGGAACAACAAAAGAAGATATAGGGGTAGTAAAAGAAGAAGGAGAAGATTATAAAGTAACAGTAAAAGTAGAAGATGAAGTAAAAGCAAGTATAAAAATACATAAGACAGAACAAGAAACAGATACACAAGTACAATATGTAAAATATAAACTAACGGGATATAACCTATCTGAAAACGGAAGAATATTAACTACAAATATTAATGGAGAAGCTACAATAAATGGATTATCAGTAAACCAAGAATATACTCTAACTGAAACAAAAGCAGAAGGGTATTATTTGGCAGACCCTATAATTTTCAAAATAATCAACGAGAATGGAACTTATAAATTGGAGACAACAGCAGGGGCATTTAAAGAAAGTACAATAACGGAAGAAAATGGTATACCAACAATAACATTAGACTTAGAAGATGAAAAGATACCGACATATAGTTTACAAATAATAAAACAAGAAAAAACAATTAATACAGAACTTACGGAAGACCAAGAACAAGCAGAAAGTACAAACAATGCAGAACAAGTAACATATCTAGCAAATGCTAAATTTAAATTATATAAAAACGAAGAAGAAATAGGAGAATATATAACAGACGAAACAGGAACAGTAACAATAGATAATTTATACCAATATATAGAAGGAAAAAATGAAGAAGCAACATATACATTAAAAGAAGTATTAGCACCAGAAGGATATGCAAAAGTAAAAGATATTACATTTAAAGTACAAAATACAGACGGTACTTTAAGTTTATTAAATACGGACGGAACAGAAGAAAAATACGAAGTAGAAGGAACAACAATAAAATTAACAATAGAAGATAGTCCATCATTTAGACTTGTTAAAAAAGACAAAGAAACACAAGAACCAATAGCAAATGTTAAGTTTGCAATATATAATGTAGAAAATGGAGAGATACCTGCAACAAATAGTAAAGGAGAGACATTAGGAACATTAGAAACAATAAATGGAAGAGAGTATTATACGCTTACAACAGATGTACAAGGAGTATTAACAGCAGACTTAAAAGAAGGACTTTATAAAGCAGTGGAGATAGAAGCACCAGAACAATATGACATAGAAAACCAAACTTACTATTTTGGTATAGGGGCATCAAGAGAAGGAAAAGAAGAAATGACAGAAATATGGGCAGATTCAATAGGAGGTACTGGAGGAGATTATGTTAATTCTATAGCAAAAACGAGTGATGGAGGTTGTATAATAGGAGGCTATTTTTATAGTTCAACAATTAAAGTTGGAGATGAAATAATTATTAATAATGGTTATAGAGAAAACTATGAACCTACCAATGATGGTATAATAGTAAAATATAGTGAAGAAGGGAAAGTAGAATGGAAAAAGACTATTGGAGGAAATAATGAAGATCATATATATGCTGTAGCAGAAACAAGTGATGGAGGTTATATAGCAGGAGGAGAGTTTAGGGACACAATTCAAGTAGGAGACAAAACAGTATCAGTAATGGAAGATAGTTATCAAGGAAATTCTGATGGTATAATAATAAAATATAATAGTGAAGGAGAAGAACAATGGATAAGAACAATTGGAGGAAAAAGTGAAGACGCTATACAAGCACTGACTCCAACAAGTGATGGAGGATTTATAGCGACAGGAATAATAGGAAGTCAAGAAGCTTATATAGGAAACGAAATACTAACGGCCAATGGTTATAAAGATATAGTGATAATAAAATATAATAGTAAAGGGGAAGTAGAGTGGACAAATCAAATAGGAGGAAGTAGTTCTGAAATTATAAATTCAGTGGTAGAAACAAGTGATGGAGGTTATATAGCAGGAGGATATTTTTCTAGTGATGAAATTAAAATAGAAAATGAAACTGTAACAAACAATGGTTCTTCTGATGGATTAATAGTAAAAGGCAATAGTAAAGGAGAGGTAGAGTGGATAAGATCAATAGGAGGAAATGAAAGTGAACAAATTAAATCCATAGCAGAAACAAGTGACGGGGATTATATAGCAGTAGGAAATTCTTCTAGTGATGAAATCAAAGTAGAAAATGAAGTTGTAACAAATAATGGAGATTATGATGGTATAATAATAAAATATAGTAATAAAGGAGATATAAAATGGGCTAAAAATATAGGGGGAAGTGATTATGATTATATTAGTTCAGTAGTGGAAACAAATGACGGTGGATGCATACTAGGAGGATATTTTAGAAGTGACAATGTTATAATAGGAAAAGATACTATAACAAGCATAGGATCTTCAATAATAAAATGTGATAAAGAAGGGGAATTAAAAACAATAAATCAAATAGAAGGAGAAATAGAATCAATAGCATTAACGAGTTCTGAAGGAATTTTAATAGGAGGAAACTTTGGAAGAATACTTAAAGTAGGAGATGAAAAATTAACGAGTAATGGATTGGATGATGGAATGGTTATAAAACTTGAAAATCAAGAAATGCCTATTCCGCTTGTTTCTGATGCAAAAGTAATAGGAAAAAATAGTAGTGACACAATTAATTCAGTAAGAGAAACAAATGATGGAGGTTATATAGTAGGAGGATACTTTTCAGAAACAATTCAAGTAGAAAATGAAGAATTAAAAAGTAATGGAGGTATTGATGGCTTAATAATAAAATATAATAATTTAGGTGAAGTAGAATGGTCTAAAAATATAGGAGGAAATTATGATGATTATATCAAATTAGTAACTCAAATGAGTGATGGAAGCTATATTGCAATAGGATATTTTAGAAGTGACAGTATAAAAATAGGAAGCGAAAAACTAATAAATAATAGTTATAATGCTCCTTATTATGATGGCAATTATTATGATGGATTAATAATAAAATATAACAATTTAGGTGAAATAGAATGGGCAGATTCATTTGGAGGAAGTTATGATGATCAAATTCAATCAGTAACAGAAACGAGTGATGGAGAAATTCTAGTGGGAGGAAACTTCGATAGTGGAAGTATTGAAATAGGAAATGTAAAATTAACAAATAATAGTGAAAGTATATATGATGGGGATGGATTAATAATAAAATATAACAATTTAGGTGAAGTAGAATGGGCTAAAAATATAGGAGGAAGTTATGATGAAGGAATTAATTCAGTAACGTCAATAAAAGATGGTGGAATAGTAGTAGGAGGATTTTTCGAAAGTGATGAAATTCAAGTAGGAAACGACAGACTAATAAATAAAGGTAATTATGACGGAATGATAATAAAATATAGTAATAGTGGAGTTGTGGAATGGGTAGATTCATTTGGAGGAAATTCTTCTGAATCAGTAAATTCAGTAACAAAAGTAAGTGATGGAGGAATTATAATAGGAGGTTATTTCCATAGTGAAGAAATACAAATAGAAAATGAAACTCTAATCCATAATAGTAGTAGTAGTTATTATCCTGATGGATTAATAATAAAATATAACAATTTAGGTGAAGTAGAATGGACAGAATCATTTGGAGGAACTGGTTATAGCAATATATACGAAATAACGGAAACAAGTGAAGGAGAGATTTTAGTAGGAGGATATTTTTCAGGTGGAATTAAAATTGGAAAAGAATCTACACAAAGTAAGGGAGAATATGATGGTCTAATAATAAGATATAATTCGAATGGAAAAATACAATGGGTTAAGTCAATTGGAGGTAATGAAAATGATCATATTTATTCAGTAGCTGAAAATAAAGATGGAAAAGTTATAGCAGTAGGAGATTTCTATAGTGATATAATAGGAGATAATGAACACATATTAGAAAACCAAGGAGGTTACGATGGAATGATACTTGAAATAGAAAATAAAGTAGGAGTTCCAGAAGTACAAGAGTTGGTTGTTGAAAATGATAGGAAAAAGTTTAATATAACAACGGATGTAAATGAAATAGATGGTGTAAAAGGTGGAAGTATATCTGGAGAAGATATTTCTCCATATGAGAAAGTTAAATATGGAGATAATAGTTCTAAGTCAATAATAATGACACCAGAAGAAGAATATGAAATAATAGGAATAACAGTAAATGGAGAAGAATGGAGGTTTGAAGGAAATTCAGATGGAACATATACAATGCCAACATTTGAGAATATGACAGAAGATAAACATATAGTAGTAACATATGCATTAAAAGATAACAAGATAATAATTAATAAAGTAGATAGTGAAGATGATACACCACTAGCAGGAGCAACATTTAAATTAGATCAATTAGATGAAAGGGCAAATCCAGATAATGAGAGAATAATAGGAGATATTGTAGCAAATGGAAAGGAATATCCAGATGCGAATATAGAAAAAGGAGAAGTTAATGGAGTATTAGGACAGTTAACAAATAATGGAACATATTATTTTGTAGAAAATGAAGATGGAGCATTAGTTCCAACAAATAGTAAAACATATCAAACAGCAAATGGAGGAAGTAATGGAGTAGGAGATACAACAGCAAATTCATATATACCAATAGACTTAAGTGGAAAAGATGGAGAATATGTAGTAGTAGTAAATGCAAGCGTGTCAAGTGAGAGTTATGATTATGGATATGCAACAGTAAATCAAAATACAATAGCACCAACATACAGTACTAGTAACGGAAGATTTATGTATATATCAGGAACAGTAGATTCAAAAGATTATACATCAACAACAGTATTACAAGGAGGGCAAACATACTATTTACATTTAGGATATAGAAAGAGTAGTAGTACAGATACAAATGAAGACCAAGTAGTAATAAATAGTGTAAAAATATATGAGAATAAAGAGATATCATATGGCTTCGTGGATAATGGTAAAGGTGGATATGAATCAAATAATCAAGGAGAAGACAGTACAGTAGCAAATTCATACATTCCAATAGATTTAACAAATTATTCGGGAAAATACAATTTAACAGTAAATGCAAATGTATCAAGTCAGAGCAATTATGACTATGGTTATGCAACAATAAAAAATAATACCACAGCACCATCTTATATTAGTAATACAGGAAGGTTTATTTATATATCAGGAACGAATAAAGAGGATATAACACCAACAGACTATACGACTGTATTACAGGGTGGACAAATGTATTATTTACATCTTGGATATTATAAGAATTATACTACTTCGTTAGGAGATGATAAGTTCACAGTAAATAGTATAAAAGTAACTTTAAATGATTCTGAACTTTATCATTCAGAAGAAATAACGACTAATAGTTTAGGTCAAGCAATAACACAAGTTCCTTTTGGAAAATATCAAATAACAGAAATAGTTGCACCAAAAGGGTATGAGTTAAATAGTAAACCAATAGAAGTAGAATTTAGAGAAAATGGAAATCATGAATTTACGATAGAAAATAATAAAACAGCTAAAGTATTAGTACATCATTATTTAAAAGATGAAAATGGAAGATATACGACAACAAAAGTTGCGGAAGATGAATTACTAGAAGGAAAAATAGGAGATAAATATACAACAAGTCCAAAACTAGATTTAAGTAAGTATGAACTAGAAAAAAATGAAGAAGGAAACTATGTAACACCAGAAAATGCAGCAGGAGTGTATGAATCAGGAGTAATAGAAATAATATACTATTATGAGGAAAAAGAAATACCATTAACAGTACATCACTATATAGAAGGAACAACAGAAAAAGTACCATTAAAAGATGGAGAAGCAGGAGAAGATGTACTAGATAGTGGAAAAGAAGGAGAAGAATATCATACAAGTGCAATTGATGATAGTTTATTAAGTGATGACTATGAATTAGTAGAAATACCAGAAAATAGTACAGGGACATATAGTGGAGAAGAAGTAACAGTAACATATTATTATAAGAGAGTAGAAAGACAAGTAATATTAAATAAATATGATGAAGATGGAATTTCTCCACTAGAAGGTGTAGGATTTGAAATACAATTAGAAGAAGATAAAGCAAAAGAAGAGAGTTTAAAACAAATAGTAGGAGAATTAATATCAAGTGGAAATTACTACTTTGAAAATCAAGGTGGAAAATTAATATCTAATAATCAACAACAAAATAGTACAACAGCAAATAGTTATATAAAAATAGACTTAACAGAAAAAGAAGATATGGTATTAAAGATAAATGCAGAAGTATCAAGTCAAAGTGGTTATGATTACGGATATGCAATAGTAAATCAAAGTACATCAAATCCGTCATATTATACAACGACAGGAAGAGTATTTAGAATATCAGGACAGGTAGAAGCAAAAGATTATGAATATACATTAACAGGAGGAAAAGTATATTACTTACATTTTGGATATTATAAAAATTCTAGTACATCAAGTTATGATGATACATTTACAATAAATAGTATTTTAATTAATGATATAAATATTCTAGATTCAGGAAAAATAAAAGTTACAACAGATAGTAATGGACAAATAAAAGCTAATTTAGAATCAGGAGAATATATAGCAACAGAAGTAGAAGTACCAGAAGGATATGATTTACCAGACGATAATGAAACTGAATTTACAGTAAATAAATCAGATGATGTTGTAACATTGAATGTAACAAACACAAAGACAAAAGGAACAGTAATAACACATTATTATATAGAAGGAACAGAAGAAAAAGTACCAAATAAAGATGGTACAGTGGTAGAAGATATAGTAAATACAGGAAATATAGGAGACATATATGCAACAAAAGAAGCAGAAAATGTAGCACCAAATTATGAGTTTGTAAGAACAGAAGGAGAAACAAGTGGAGAGATAACAGAAGGAACAACAGAAGTAATTTACTATTATAAATTAAAAGAACCTGTTATAGAAACACCAGTTATAACAAAAGAAAGTAGTGTTGAAAAAGTAACAGAAGTAGGACAAACAATAGATTATACAATAAACTATAAGGCAAGTATAGATGATTATATAGGAAATGGAACAGTAACAATAGTAGATTATTTACCATATGAGATAGATGAAAGTAAAGAATATGAGTTAGCAGGAGGAGAGTACGATAAAGAAAATAAAACAATAACATGGACAGAAGAAATAGGTGAAATAGATGCCTTTACTAATGGAGAATATGATGTTGATATAACAAAAGAGATAAGTTTAGTGTATAAAGATGTAGATCCAACAAGTGAAGTTGTTTCAAATAGAGTAACAGGAACTGTAACATTAAAGACACCAAAAAAAGAAGATACAACAGAAACTACTAAAGAAATACCAGCAGAATACTTAGTAAGTATTCCAGTAACAAAAGTATGGTCTGATAATGAAAATGCTGCTAAGAAGAGACCAAGTTCAGTAAGAGTAGTAGTTAAAAATGGAACAGAAGAAGTAGCACAAGAAGAATTAAGTGATAGCAATAGTTGGACATATACATTTAATAATTTACCAAAATATGACGAAACAGGAAAAGAAATAAGTTATGTAATAGAAGAACAAGAAGTAACTTCAGGAGAATTATATTTCTATAATGCAAATATAAGTGGAAGTATAACAAATGGATATACAATAACAAACACATTTGAAGTGCCAGATGAAAAAGTAAGTGTAAATGTAAGTAAGACATGGGTAGATACAACTGACCAACAAAATAGGAGACCAGGTTTTGTAACAGTTCAGCTAAAAGCAAATGAAGTAAATGTAGAAGGAAAGACATTAGAATTAAATGAAGGAAACGAATGGAAAGGAACATTTACAGACCTAGATAAATACGATAGTTCAGGAAATGAAATAAACTATACAGTAGAAGAAAAAGATACAGAAAACATATTCTATACTGTAGAAAATAGTAGTGTATCAGGAAACATGGAAAATGGATATGTAATAACAAATACATTTACAAGACCAGAAGATAAAATAACATTAATGGCAAATAAAGTATGGAATGATAATACAGAACAAGCTTTACAAAGACCAGGAAGCATAACATTAGTTGTTAAAAATGGAGATACAGAAGTAGTAAGTAAAGTAGTAACTAGCGATAATTTAGTAGAAGGAACAACAAATAAATGGTCAGTAGAGTTTACAGGATTAGACAAATATGATGAAAATGGAGATGAAATCCAATATACATTAGAAGAAAGAGAAACAGAAGAAGGAACATTACATTTCTATGAAGCAGAAGAAAGTAAAGTAAACTTTGAAGATAATCAAGCAACAATAAGAAACAACTTTGTAAAACCAGATGATACAACAAATGTAAAAGTAACAAAGGTATGGAATGATAGTGATAATGTAAATGGAAGAAGACCAGGAAGTATTGTATTAAAAATAACAGGAAATGGACAAGAATATGAATATACAGTAGAAGAAGCAGATAATTGGACACATACATTTACAGACTTACCAAAATATGATGACAATGGTAAAGAAATAGAATATACAGCAAGTGAAGAAGAAGTAGATGAAGGAAACTTAAAATTCTATACAAATGATGGTGTAAGTGGAAGTATGACAGCAGGATACACAATAACAAATACATTTACAGTACCAGATGATAAGATAGAATTAACAGTAAATAAAGTTTGGGTAGATAATGAAACACAAGCTCAAAGAAGACCAGATACTGTAGTAATAAATGTACTTGGAGAAAATGGAACAATTGTTGCTAGTCATGATTTAAATGTTTCTGAAGAAGAAAGCTATACATTTACTAACCTTCCAAAATATAATAGTGAGACAGGTAAAGAGATAAATTATACTGTTGAAGAAAAAGAAAAAACTGATGGTGGCTTATATTTCTACACAGGAGTAGTAGGAAATGTGGAAAACGTAAGTGAAAATAGCAAAGAAGTAACAATAACAAATACATTTAAGAAGCCAGAAGATACAACAGATGTAACAGCAACAAAAGTATGGGAAGACAACAATGATGAAGCAAGTAAGAGACCAGGAAGCATAAAATTATTGTTAAAAAACGGAACAGAAACTGTAGGAGAGCAAGAAGTAACAGGAGACACTAATACTTGGACATATACATTTAAAGGAGTAGATAAGTATAATGAAAATGGACAAGAAATAGTATATACAGCAGATGAAGCAGAAGTAAAATCAGGAGATTTACAATTCTACAACAAAACTATAAGTGGATTAACAGTAACAAATGAATTTACCAAAGATACAACAAAAGTAAGCGTACCAGTAACAAAGATATGGGTAGATACAGAAGAACAAGAATCAAGAAGACCAGGAAGTGTAAGAATTATATTAAAAGCAAATGAAATAAAGGTAAAAGAATATGATTTAACAGGAACAGGAGATACATGGAATTATACATTTGAAGACTTACCAAAATATGATAGCTATAATAATATAATAAATTACACAGTAGAAGAGGAAGAAGTAAGTAGTGGAGGATTAAAATTCTATAGTAGTTCTGTAGATGGAACAACAATAACAAATACATTTACAAGACCAACAGATGTAATAAGTATAGAAGTAACAAAGAAATGGAATGACCAGGATAATGTATATGGAAAAAGACCAGTATCAGTAAGAATAAATGTAAATAATGGAACAGACGTAGTACAAACAGCAATTGTTACAAAAGATAATTTATGGACATATACATTTAAGAACTTACCAAAATATGATGATAATGGTAATGAAATTCTATATACAATATCAGAAGAAGAAGTAATAGAAAATAGCTTATATTATTACACAGGAGAATCAAGTTTAGTTACAAACAAAGCAGGAGAAACAGATGTAAAAGAAGCAACAATAACAAACAACATGACAAAAATACCAGGAACAGTAGTAATAAAATATAAAGATAAATATACAGGAGGAGAAATTTCAGAGAAGAAGACAAAAGAAGGAATAGTAGGAGAAAGCTTTGATGTAACAGAAGATGTAAAAGAAATAGAAGGATATACATTAGTAGAAGAACCAGAAGAAAAGACAGGAACATATACATCAGAGACACAAGAGAAGACATACTACTATGCAAAAGACACAAGAGTAATAGTAAAATACCTAGAAAAAGATGATACGCCAGAAGACGATAGCAATAATAAAGTATTGGCAGATGAAATAATCTTAGGAGGATACGAAGGAAAGAGTTATACAACAAATAGTAAAGCTATTGATGGATATACATTAGTAGAAACAAAAGGAAACCTAAATGGAACAATGAAAAAAGAAGAACAAGTAGTAGTTTACTATTATGCAAAAGACACAAAAGTAATAGTTAAGTACTTAGAAAAAGATGATACACCATTAAATACAAGTGATAATAAAGTATTATTACCTGAAAAGACAATAGAAGGATATGTAGGAAAAGAGTATACAACAACAGGAGAAGAAATACCTAACTATACATTAGTAGAAAAGACAATAAACTATGAAGGAACAATGACAGAAGATGTGATAGAAGTAGTATATTATTATTTAAAAGATACAAGTGTAACTGTTAGATATTTAGAGAAAGATAGTACAGAAAGTGACTCTGATAATAAAGAGTTAGTACCAGATATAACCATAGATGGATATGTAGGAAAAGATTATGAAACAGAGCAAAAACAAATATCAGGATATACGTTTGTAGAAGTAAAGGGTGAAGTTTCAGGAAAGATGACAGAAGAGCCAATAGAAGTAATCTACTACTATGCACAAAATACAAAAGCAAAAGTAGAGCATATAGATAGAGAAACAGGGGATATCTTAAAAGAAGAAACTACTAATGGAAAAGTAGGAGACTTATTTGAAACACATCCAGAAGATTTTGAAGGATATGTATTAGTAGAAGAACCAGAAAATCCTGATATCATAATGGATAAGACAGGAAATCAAGTAGTGAAATACTATTATGCACACGTATCAGCAGGAGTAATAGAAAAACATATAGATATTATTTCAGGAGAATTGTTAGATAGTGCTGAACATGAAGGAAACGAAGGAGATCCATATGATATATCTTCTAAGACATTCGATGGATATGACTTAGTAGAAGAAGACGAAGAAGGAAACAGTATGCTTCCTGATAATAGTACAGGAACAATGAAACGTGATAAAGTAATAGAAGTTAAATACTACTACATAAAGAAAGCAACAGTTGTAGTTAAATATGTAGATGAAAATACAGGAGAAGAAATAGAAAAAGAAGAAATAATAGAAGGACATGAAAATGATAAGTATGAGACAGAAGAAAAAGAAATAGAAGACTACAATTTAACAAAAACACCTGACAATAGTTCTGGAACAATGATAATTACTAAAAATCCTGATGGAACATATGACACAGAAATAGAAGTAATATACTATTATAAGAAGATATCAGGAGGAGTAATAGAAAATCATATAGATGTAGATACAAATAAGAAACTAGCAACAGAAGAACATAAAGGAAATGTAGGAGACGAGTATGATATACCATCAAGAGAATTTTCCGGATATGATTTAGTAACAGATATGTTACCAGACAATAGTAAAGGAACAATGAAAGAGCAAGAAATAGAAGTAAATTACTATTACAAGAAGAAAGCAAAAGTAGTTGTTGAGTACATAGATAAGGGAACAGGAGAAAAACTAGATGAAGAAGAAATAAATGGACATTTAGGAGATGAATATAAGACAGAAGAAAAGACATTTGATGGATATGATTTAATAGAAAAACCATCAAATGGAGAGGGAGAAATGACAGAAGATGAAATAGTAGTAAAATACTATTATGCAAGAAAAACAGAAGTAGAAGTTAAGTACTTAGAAAAAGGAACAGAATATGAAGTAGCAACAGGAGAGACAATTCAAGGATATGTAGGAGATAAGTATGAGACAGAGCAAAAAGATGTACCATATTATAAGTTTGTAGAGAAAACAGATAATTGGGAAGGAAAAATGACAGAAGGAAAAATAACAGTAATATACTACTATGAGAAAGAAATATTTAATCTTGGTGTAGATAAATGGGTAGAAAGTGTAAATGTAAATGGAATAAGTAGTCCAGCACAAAGTATAAGTTCTAGTGATGAAATCTATAAAGTAGATATACATAGAAGCAAAGCAGATACAGCAGATGTAAAAATAACATATAAGATAAGAATAACAAATAAAGGAGAGCTAGAAGGAACAGTAGGAAAGATAACAGATATAATACCAGCAGGAACGACTTTCAACCAAGAAGATAATGATATATACTGGGATAATAATAATGGAGTATTAACAACAGAAGATTTAAAAGATGAAATAATTGAAGCAGGAGAATATAAAGAAATAGAAGTAACATTAAGAGTAAATGAAGGTTCAGACAACTTTGGACAAAAAGATAACATGGTAATACTAACAGAATTAAATAACCCAGCAGGATATGAAGATATAGACAAAGAAGATAATAATGATACATCAAGTATGATATTAACAATAGCAACAGGATTAGACAGAAACGATAGAATAGTAATAATAGGAATAGTACAAATAGTATTAGCAATTACAATAGGATTATTACTAAGCTATGAGAAAAAAGAAAAGAGGACTAAAGAATAAAATACACAAAAGATAGTAAAAAGAAAGCAAAATTCTATTTTGCTTTCTTTCTTTTTGCTGGATAATGAAAACCCCCTGTTTTACAGGGGGTTCTAAAAGCTTCTAGCTATGAGTAGAAAAATTCCTCCTTT
>CALXXE010000016.1 GCA_944392605.1 uncultured Clostridia bacterium
TTAGATAAGTGCACTATTTTTTACAAAAAAATGTTGAAGTGATTTTACCCACCCCAACATTTATTATAGAACCAAAAGAATTAATTATTCAATAAAATGTAATATTCATTGAAATATATAAAATTTTATTATAAAATTTTAGTATAAAATGTATTATGAAAGGATGAAAAAATGGAATTTGAAAAAAAATTTAGAAATAAAATTCAAAAGAAAATTATAGAACAAATTGAAGAAGATTTTCAAAAAGATTGGGAGTGGTTTGATCAATTAAAAGAAGATGTCATTGAAGATGAAATTAATTATACTCTATCTTCAATAAGAGAATTTATTAATTTATACAATAGTACAATAAGCGATAAAAATAAGCAATTACATTTTTATGATAAAGATATAACAGTAGATTCTTTAATGGATTTGAAAAGAAAAATTCAACTTACTCAAAATGAAAAAGAATATATAGAATATGAAACTCAAATTGGAAGAGCATCATATCCTTATGAAAGTAGATATATAGAAGCAATTATAGAAGTTTTGATCAGAAGACTATTAGTAGAAAGAATGGATATACCAGATTTAACAGACTTTGACGGAATAATAGAGGAAAAATTAAATCATAAAGATAGGCTAGTTAAAAACTATTTACATGTAAAATCTTTAATTAGTGGGGAAATATTTGAAGAAGATGGACTTTCTAAAATGATATCAGATAGAGTTGAAGAAGAGTTTAATTGGCGTTTAAATTGTGGTGGATATGCACTTGAAATTGAGACTTGTATATTTCCAGGAGAAAATGACTTTGAAAAAAATGTTTCAAGTATATTAGAATTATTTCCTTTTGTAAGGCTACTTGGAGATACTGAATTAGAAGAAGATGAATATTTAGTCTTGTTTAGATGTGCTGAAAATGGACATCATTTTATAAAAAGAACAGATGATGGAGTTTTTTTAGAAAAAAATAGTCGTAATCCAACTAAAAGTTTTGAAAGTTGGGTTGAATGTCTTGCGAATTCTCCAGAAGCTGCATTTGCAGTAAAAAAGGAGCATGATACGGAATGGCATGGAACTATTATGATTCCAATTGAAGGTGCTAAGAATTTTGAAGAAAGTGTAGTTCAAGCAATAAAAGAGAAACAAAATACTTTTGAATATCATAATCATACATATCAGTTGAAAAAATCAAATGAAGGGATAATTTATGTTTGTAGCAATGATAAAATAGTTGCACAAGTATTAATAGATGAAAAAGATTTTGATATAGAAATAGATGAACAAAGTAGAAAATATATAAGTAATACAGAGCCTTCAGCGGTAGTAATTGGTGAGGGTGAAAAACAAGATGGAAAAGGTAATAATATCGAAGGAGATTTATATGATAGATAATATAACAAGACCTACTGTTTTAGAGGTTAATTTAGATAATTTTAAATATAATATAGAACAAATTAAAAAGTTTTTAAAACCAGAGACAGTACTTATGCCAGTAATAAAAGCAGAAGGATATGGCACTTATATAAATAAAAGGCTAGATATTATAAATGATTTTGATATAGTAGCAGTAGCAATTGTAGACGAAGGAGTTGAACTAAGAAAAATAGGTTATAAAAAAGATATATTTATTCTTAATCAGCCATGTATTACAGAAATAGATAAAATAATAGAAAATGATTTAAGTGTTGGTTTATGTTCTAATGAATTTTTAGAAGAAGCTAAAAAGAAAAATTCTAAATTGCGTGTTCATATAGAAATAGAAACAGGAATGGGAAGAACAGGAGTAGATTTAGAAAATCTAGATAGTTTTATAGAAAAAATAAAAGAAAATTCAAATATCAAAGTAGAAGGAGTATATACACATTTATCTTCAGCAGATGAAGATTTTGAATATACAAGGATACAATTAGAAAAGTTTGAAAAGGGTGTAGAAAAGGTAAAAGAAAATTTTGATATAAAATATGTGCATAGCTTAGCTTCAAATGGAATTATTAATTTTAAAGAATATCAGCATAATTTAGTAAGACCTGGAATAATAATGTATGGTTATGAATCAGGAAATGGTATAAAAGAAAAAATAGATTTAAAACCTGTGGCAACATTAAAATCAAAAATAACATTTTTAAAAGAAGTAGAAGAAAATACTAGCATTAGTTATGGGAGAAGATATATAACTAAGAGAAAGTCTAAAATTGCAACTGTACCAATTGGTTATGCAGATGGGCTTAGAAGAGTTCTATCAAATGTAGGAGAAGTAATAATAAATAACCAAAAAGCTCCTATTGTAGGAAGTATATGTATGGATAGTTTTATGGTAGATGTAACTGATTTAGAAAATGTTAATATTGGTGATGACGTATATATATGGGATAATAAAAATATTACTTTAGAAGAGATAGCAAAAAAATGTGATACAATTAATTATGAAATATTAAGTACAATAGGGAAAAGAGTTCCAAGAAAATTTATTGAAAATTAAAATAATGAATTTATAAATAAAAATTTACATGTTCGCTTGTTTTTAGAGAAGAAACATAATATACTATAAAAATAGGAAATGAGATAAGCAGATGTGGTTTGCCTCCTACATAAGAAGAGGAGGTGAGGCGTATGGTAGAAATGTTATTTTCAATAATTAAATTACTTTTTACTGGTTTAGTATCAGTAACTATCATATCGTTTGCCTTGGCTATAATATTAGTCATAATAATAAGCAAACAAAAATAACCAATAAAAAAACACATCTGTAACTTGGCGGTTCAATGTGTTTTTTAAACATACAACTGGCAAACCACGTTTGTGGTTTATCCATTTCCTATAATTATTATAACAGAAAATACTAAAAAGTCAAATAATTTTAAATAAATGAAAAATTCTCTTGACAAATAAAAAATAAAGTTTTAGAATAAATAATTGTTAGGTAGCTAACAATTATTATTTTGTGAGGTGAAACTTATGTGTGATGATACTCTAGGAAAAGGTATACACATATTATCAAGACAATTGAAAAGAGAGATGGATTTTAAGCTTGCAAAATATGGAATAACAGGTGTTCAATCTGCAATGATTGGTTTTATCTATGATGAGTCTATAAAAAAAGATGTTTTTGCAAAAGACATTGAAAAGAATTTTGACATAAGAAGGGCAAGTATAGCAGGGATGCTTCAAAACATGGAGAAAAATGGGTTGATAAAAAGAGAAACAGTAGGTAATGATGCAAGATTAAGAAGAATAGTATTAACAGATAAGGCTTTAGAAGTAAGAAAAGAACTTGAGAAAGGTATCAAAAAAGTAGAGAAACAGGCAACGGAAGGAATAACAAAAGAAGAAATTAAAATGTACAAAGAATTGACAAGGAAAATGTCAATAAATTTAGAGAAAAGGAGAGGATAAGAAAATGATAAAAAAATTAGCTAAGTATATAAAACAGTATAAAAAAGATACAATATTAACACCTATTTTTGTTGTTTTTGAAGTTATCTTGGAAGTTCTAATTCCATATTTAATGGCAAGAATAATAGATGTTGGTATCCAAAATAGTGACTTGAATTATATTTTTAAAATAGGAGCTATATTAGTTGTTTCAGCCTTTTTATCATTAACATTTGGAATGCTATCAGGAAGATATGCAGCAAAAGCATCAGCAGGTTTTGCAAAAAATCTAAGACAAGGAATGTTTTATAATATACAAAATTATTCTTTCACCAATATAGATAAATTCTCAACATCAAGTTTAGTAACAAGACTTACAACAGATGTAACAAACGTTCAAATGGCATTTCAGATGATTATAAGAATTTTAGTTAGAGCACCAATTATGCTTATATTTGCCTTAGCTATGGCATTTAGTATAAATAGCAAACTAGCATGGATATTTGTAGTTACAATGCCAATCCTAGCAGTAGTATTATTCTTTATTTCAATAAAAGCACACCCTTATTTTGAAAAGGTGTTTAAAAAATATGATAATTTAAACAGAGTTGTTGGAGAGAACTTAAATGCGATTAGAGTAGTAAAAGCGTATAATAGGGAAGAACACGAAGAGAAAAAATTTGGAAGTGTAAATGATGAAGTATATAAATTATTTAAAAAAGCAGAAAAAATAGTAGCATTTAACTCTCCTGCAATGCAACTTACTATATATACATGTATATTGTTATTATCTTGGCTTGGTGCTAAATTAATAGTAGGTGAAACAATGCAAACAGGAGAATTATCTAGTATAATAACATATGCTTGGCAAATACTTTCTAGCTTAATGATGATTTCATTTGTATTTGTTATGATAATTATTGCTGAGTCATCAGCAGAAAGAATTGTAGAAGTATTAGATGAAGAAAGTACAATACGTAATAAAGAAAATCCTATAAAAGAAGTAAAGGATGGAAGTATCACTTTTGACCATGTATCATTCCAATACGATGATGCAAAAGCAGAAGACGAATTGCCGCTAGAAGATATTAATATAGATATTAAATCTGGAGAAACAATAGGAATAATAGGAGCAACAGGAAGTTCTAAATCAACAATAGTAAACTTGATTCCAAGACTTTATGATGTAACTAAAGGTTCTATTAAAGTTGGTGGAGTAGATGTAAGAGATTATGATATAGAGACTTTAAGAAATGAAGTTGCGGTAGTTCTTCAAAAAAACGTGTTATTCTCAGGAACGATAAAAGAAAATTTAAGATGGGGAAATAAAGAAGCTTCAGACGAAGAATTAGTTAGAGTTTGTAAACTTGCTCAAGCAGATAGTTTTATACAAGAATTTCCAGATAAATATGATACAATATTAGATCAAGGTGGAACTAACGTATCTGGAGGACAAAAACAAAGACTTTGTATTGCAAGAGCGTTACTTAAAAAACCAAAAATATTAATATTAGATGATTCAACATCTGCAGTAGATACAAAAACTGATAGCTTAATTAGAAAAGCATTTAGAGAAGAAATACCAAATACAACAAAGATAATAATCGCACAAAGAATAACATCAGTAGAAGATGCAGATAGGATAATAGTATTAGATGATGGAAAAATAAATGGAATAGGAACATCTGAAGAATTATTAAAAACAAATGCAATATACCAAGAGGTATATGAGTCTCAGAAGAAAGGAGAGGAAGATGATGGAGAAAGAAAACAAGAAGAACAAAAATAAAAATAAGAATACTTGGAAAACAATAAAAAGATTACTTAAATATGTGACAGGAACATATAAAGTACAATTTGTAATTGTATGTATAAGTATCATAGTAAGTGCTATTGTAAGTGTTCTAGGTGTTCAATTTTTGAAATACCTAATAGATGATTTTATAGTAGCACTTATGGGAAATAGCAATCCTGATTACTCTTCTTTATTTAATGCAATAGTTGCTATGGGAGTTTTATACTTAATTGGTGTAATTACTACATATCTTTATAATAGATTAATGATAAATATATCACAAGGAATACTACATAATATAAGAAAAGAAATGTTTGAACATATGCAAACATTACCAATAAAATACTTTGATAGCCATCCACATGGTGAGACGATGAGTACTTATACAAATGATGTTGATACATTAAGACAATGTATTTCACAAAGTATCCCACAAGTATTTTCTTGTGCCATATCAATGATAGCTGTTTTAATTGCAATGTTTGCAACAGATATATATTTAACGTTAGTAGTTTTAGTTATGGTTGTCATTATGGTTTTAGTTGCTAAGTTCTTTGCATCAAGAAGTTCTAAGAACTTTATAGACCAACAAAAGAACTTAAGTATTGTAAATGGCTATATAGAAGAAATGATGGCAGGACAAAAGGTTGTAAAAGTATTTTGCCATGAAGAAGAAAACAAAGAAAGATTTGATGAATTAAATGAAGCTTTATGTGATAGTATGACAAAAGCAAATAGTTATGCAAATACATTAATGCCTTGTATTGCAAATATAGGAAATTTAGGATATGTATTAATTGCAGTAATTGGTGGAGTCCTTGCAGTAAATAATATATTAACAATAGGAAGCATAGCAGCATTTTTACAATATATAAAAGCATTTACAAATCCACTAGGTCAAGTATCACAACAAATGAATTCAATTATAATGGCACTTGCTGGTGCAGAAAGAATATTTACTTTAATTGATGAAGAATCAGAAAAAGATAATGGATATGTAACACTTGTAAATGCTAAAATGGAAAATGGAAAAATAGTTGAAGTTGAAGAAAGAACAGGAATGTGGGCATGGAAACATCCACACCATGATGGAAGTGTAACATATACAAAACTTTGTGGAAATGTAGAATTTGAGCATGTTAAATTTGGATATGAGCCCAATAAAGAAATTTTACATGATATATCTCTAGTTGCAAAAGAAGGAGAAAAGGTATCATTTGTAGGTGCAACAGGTGCAGGAAAAACAACTATAACAAACTTAATAAATCGTTTTTATGATATACAAGGTGGAAAAATACGTTATGATGGAATAAATATTAAGAAAATAAGAAAACAAGACTTAAGAAGATCTTTAGGAATGGTACTGCAAGATACAAATCTATTTACAGGAACAATTAGAGAGAATATCCGTTATGGTAAATTGAATGCAACTGATAAAGAAGTAGAAGAAGCAGCAAAACTTTCCAATGCTGATAGATTTATAAAACACTTACCACATGGATATGATACAATGATTGATGGAAGCGGAGAAGGATTATCACAAGGACAAAGACAATTACTTTCAATTGCAAGAGCAGCCTTAAATAATCCACCTGTATTAATTCTAGATGAAGCAACATCTTCAATTGATACAAGAACTGAAAAAGTAGTTCAAGATGGTATGGATAGGTTGATGAAAGGAAGAACAGTTTTTGTTATAGCGCATAGATTATCAACAATTAAGAACTCTGATCTAATAATGGTTCTAGACCATGGAAGTATTATGGAACGTGGT
Source organism: uncultured Clostridia bacterium (assembly GCA_944392605.1). Classification (GTDB taxonomy): domain Bacteria; phylum Bacillota; class Clostridia; order TANB77; family CAG-508; genus CAG-269. The sequence continues at coordinate 6,930 of CALXXE010000016.1, forward strand.
AAACATGATGACTTAATAAAGAAGCATGGAATGTATTATGGATTATATACGGGAGCAATTGAAATAGATTAAGATAAAAAAGAGAAGTTTTCAAATTTAGAGAACTTCTCTTTTTGCTATTAAATAACAAGATTTTTTAATAAAATTATCAATTCCCAAAATTGGATTAATAAAAATTTATTTTGACAATAAATTAATTAAAGAGTTTTACGGTTTTGTTACACTTTTATTACACTTTTATTATAATTACAAATTTTTACAAATTATGTGATATAATAAGAAAAAAATTTAGGAGTTTTTTATGAAAATTTTGAGAGTAGAAAATATATCTAAAATTTATAATATGGAAAATTATTCTATAAAAGCATTGGATGATATATCATTTGAAGTAGAAAAAGGAGAATTTATAGCAGTTATAGGAGCATCAGGCTCTGGTAAGTCAACATTACTTCATGTTTTAGGAGGCGTTGATAAGGCATCTTCTGGAAAAGTTTTTTTAGAAGGAACTAACATATCAGGATTATCAGAAAATAAACTGGCAGCAATTAGAAGAAGCAAAATAGGAATAATTTATCAATTTTATAATTTAATACAAACCTTAAATGTAGAAGAAAATATTGCATTACCAATATTGCTAGACAATAAAAAAGTTAATCCTAAAAGGTTGGATTCAGTAATATCTATATTAAACCTACAAGATAGAAGAAAGTTTTTTCCAAGTCAACTATCAGGAGGACAACAACAAAGAGTCGCAATTGGAAGAAGTTTAATATGTTCACCATCTATAATATTGGCAGATGAACCAACAGGGAATTTAGACAGTAAAAATTCTGAAACCATTGTTAATCTATTTAAAGAATTAAATAAAAAGTTAAATCAAACATTAATAATAGCTACACATAATTTAGATATAGCAAAACAAGCAGATAGAGTTTTAGAATTAAAAGATGGAAAAATTATTTTAGATAAACGTAATACCTAAGATAAAAGGGGAGGATTACAATTAAAATATTAAATAAAATTACATTTAGAAATTTAATAAAAAATAAAAAAAAGACATTAACTTTATTAATAGGACTAATAATTATTATTACTTCTGTATTTTCTATTTTAATACTTTTATCAAGTTACCAAAAATACATGATAAATTCTGTACTTACAAAAGATAACTGGGATACAAAAATTTCTAATATAGAATATAAGGACTATAAAAGATTAAAAGATTATGATGATTTAGAAGAAATATCAAAAACATATAATATAGGAAAAGTTGATATGCAATCACCTGGTATAACTTCTATATATGTAGATATATATGCTTATGATGAAAACAGTATGAAAAATCTATTATCATCTAACATAAGAACTGGAAGGCTACCAGAAAATTCTAAAGAAATTGCTATTTCAAAATCGAGTGATAGTAATATAATTAATTTAGGAGAAAAACAATATAAAGTTGGAGATAAAATTAATCTAAATAATAAGGAGTACACGATAGTAGGTGTTTTAAATGAAACTAAACATGATGAAAATTCTATGACTAAGGTAACACATGGAGGGGTTACATATTTAGATGAAGATTTCTTAACTGATGAAAGTTTACTTGATTTATATATATCTAATAGGAACATAAATAAGGTATATGATACTGAAAAAAAGATAGTAAATGATTTAAAAATTTCAGAAAAAGATGTTTCTTATAATGAAGAGTTATTAGTTTATTCTTTAGTATCAAATTCAAAATTTAAAGATTCCTTTTATTTAATTGGAACAACTTTATTGTTGGTTGTAGCAGTTTCTTCTGTTGGTTTAATATTTACAACACTTAATATATTGCTTAACTCAAGAAAAAAAGAATTTGGAGAATTACTTTCAATAGGTTGTACTAAGAGTAATGTTCGTAAAATGATATTGTTTGAGGTTTTTATATTAGCTTTAATTGCAATTCCTGTATCATTTTTAATAAGTATAGGTATTGTAACAATTATCTTAAACAATATAACAAACTTGCTAAATGACTTAATTTTTCAAGATTATAGTATTTTTGTTGTAGGAACCAATATACCTCTTAATATATATGTTTCAGCTAAATATATTATAGTTGCGCTGGTATTTGTTTTTATTACAATATTTATATCAGCAATTATACCAGCTATAAAGATAAGTAATATTTCACCAATTGAAGCTATAAAAGAACAAAATAAAATAAAAGTTAAGAAAAATATAAAAAATAAAAAGTATTTTTTTTCTAAGTTTATTAGTAATGAAGCTGATATAGAATATAAATATATAAGGAGAAGTAAAGGAAATACTAATTCTATAATATTTTCATTAGTAATTTGTGTAATTGTTTTTTTTGTTGGAAGTAACTATATAACTAATGTTTATGCACGTGCTGAAAATGATAATAGAAATTATAATTACTTAGTTTACTTAGATGATAATTGTCAATATGAAAAAGTAATAAGCGATTTAAAAGATAAAAATTTAATAAAATCCTACTACATAGAAGAGCGAATAAGAGAATTACACTTAGATATAGAAGATGATAAGATAAATCAAGAATTAATAGATTTTCTAAATTCGGATAAATGCCCAGAAGGTGTATTTTATAATTTAAATAATAATAATGAACCAATGTTGTCGTGTACTATTTTTACAATAGAAGAACATGATAGATATAATGAATTTTTGGAAAAAACAGGAGTTAAAGAGTTAGAAGATGGAGAATGTATATTATTAAACAATATTGATTTGCCACAATATGTTAGTTTTCATGTAACAAATTATAAAGATGGTGATACATTATCTTTTCTAATAACTGAATTAATAGACCATGAAAACATTAATGAACAATATGGTGATATGGTAGTTAGAGACTTAGAAGCTAATAGTACAGCGGTAGAAAATATAGATTTAAATATAGAAAAAGTTACAGACAATTTTTATGGATATTTTAATTATACAGAGTTTAATGATTTATATTTATCTCCTATTGCGGTATTTGTAAACTCAAATACATTAAAAAATATAGAGAATGAAATAAAAAATCAAAAAAGAAATTTTTATAATATTGATGGAGAAATGGGTGTTAATAGTACGATTAATTTATTTTTAGAAACTACAAATGTTAAAGAAATTGATAATTATTTAGAAGAAAACGATATTTCCGGACTTAATTATGAAGAACAAAATAATTCAAATAATAGTAAAAGAATTATTATGGAAGTATTTTTATATGGCTTTATAATACTAATAGGAACATGTACATTTTTAAATATATTTAATGTTATATTTTCTAGCAGAATTTTAAGAAAAAAAGAATTTAAAACTTTAAAAGATTTAGGAATGACGAAAAAACAATTAAATAAAATGATAAGATTTGAGGGGTGGTATTATTCAATATTATCATTAGTAATAGGTACTATATTAGGCATAATTATATTTATAATTATATATGAAGTAGAATCTCAAGTGGTTAATAAATTATTATATAATATGTATATTTCTTGGCAAAGTATTCTAATTTGTGTATTATTTGTACTTATAAGTGTATTTTTAGCAAGTTTAATATCAAGAGTTATAGAAACAAATAAAATATTTAAGAAAGAAAATAACAGAAAATAGAAGTAAACCAAAAATATGAAGAAACTTTAAATTTGAATAAATAATTGTATTGAAAAATTATTTGACTTTTCTATAAAAACTGTGTATAATAAATTATAGGAAATGGAGAAACCACAAACGTGGTTTGCCTGGTTATATGTTAAAAACACATCGCCCGGTCAAGACAGATGTGTTTTTTTATTGACTATTTTTGCTTGCTTATAATTACAACTATAGCTATAATTAAGGCAAACGTAATGATAGTTGTTGATACTAAACCAACAAAAAGTAATTTTATTATTAGTAATAATGATTGTATTTCTACCATACGCCTCACCTCCTTTATGTAGGAGGCAAACCACATCTGTTTTATTCTCATTTCCTATGCTAAACATTATAGTGTATTTTTACTACTTTGTCTAGTTAAAAAATTAATTTTAACTATAATTCATAAAAATAAAAAATACACATAGGAAGCTAATCCTATGTGTTATTTATATTAAATATTATTCTTTTGGTGTACTATCTGTTTTTTTAGATGTATCTTTTTTACCATCTTTTACAGCTTCTGCCATAGCTCCTAAAGAACTTAAAGCATTTGTTGCTTCAAATGGGATAAATACTTTGTTTGCTTCACCTTCAGCTACTTTTTCTAAAGCTTCTAAAGATTTTAATTGAACTAACTTATCATCAGGATTAGATTTCTTAATTGCTTCATAAACCATTTGAATTTCTTTAGCCTTAGCTTCAGCAACTTCACGAATAGCTTGTGCCTCACCGGCAGCTCTTCTTATTTGAGATTCTTTATCAGCTTCAGCTTCTAATATAGCTGCTTGTTTTTTACCTTCAGCAATAGTGATAGCAGATTGTCTTTGAGCTTCAGACTCTAGAATCATAGCTCTTTTATTTCTTTCTGCGTTCATTTCTTTTTCCATTGCGTCTTTAACATCTGGTGGAGGTGTAATGTCTTTTATTTCAACTCTATCAATTTTACAACCCCATCTGTCTGTTGCTTCATCAAGAACAACTCTTAATTGAGTATTAATACCATCTCTTGAACTAAATGTTTCATCTAAGCTCATTTTACCAATAATATCACGAATAGTTGTGATTGCTAAATATTCAATACCTTTTTTCAAGCTTTGAATTTCATAAACTGCTTTTGCTGGATCAGTTATTTGATAGAACACAACTGTATCAATTGTAATTGTAACGTTATCTTTAGTGATAACATCTTGAGGTGGTATATCCATTGTTTGTTGTTTTAAACTTACAACACTTCTTACATGATCTAAGAAAGGTATGATTATTGTAAGTCCAGCGTCTGCGACTTTATAAAATTTACCTAATCTTTCTATAATGTATACTTCAGCTTGTTTTACAATTTTAATAGACATTGCAGCTAAAACTAAGACGATGATTAATAATATAATTAAAACTACCATAATTTTCCTCCTTTTATTTTATATGTAATTTTAATAACTTATTTTATTGGTGTAACAATAACTTTAACACCTTTAATTTCTACTACTTCAACTTCTGTACCTTTTGGAATATCCATATCATCTTTGCCAATAGCTGACCAAAGTTCTCCTTCTATCTTAACTTGACCAGTAGCTTTTATGGAATTAATATCTTTTGTAACTAGGCCTTTTTTACCTATTATAGAACTAGCATTAGTTTTAACTGTTTCTATATTTGCAAACTTTTTAACTAATGGTTTAGTAGCTAGTATTAATATAACAGAAGATATTAAAAACACAGTTGTTTGAACTATTATATCAGGAATAAATAAACTAACTACCATTGCAATTAGTGAACCTAAAGCAAACCAAAAGATTAAAAATCCAGAAGTAATAACTTCACCAATTACAAATATTCCTGCTAATATTAACCAAACATACCACATAAAGTTTTTCCTCCTTAAAATACCAACTATTATAATTATAACATATTTTAAGCAAAAAGAAAATATGTTAACCAAAATTTATAACAAAAACACTAATATTTAAACGTGTTTTTATAATAAATTTGATAAAAATAATATAAAAACAAAAAATTGTACAAACTTAAAACAAATAATTGATTATTTTCTACTTGTAGATAGTAAAATAAAATGGTATAATACAAATTGTATTATATATTTTTATAATTATTATTAAATAGGAGTAAAATAATGATATTAGATGAAATTAAAGATAAGTTACCATTTATGAAAAAAATAAAAGTATATGCTTTTGTTGGTCCTTCAGGAACAGGTAAAAGTTATAGGGCACAGATGGTAGCTAGTGAAAAAAATATTAATTTTATAATAGATGATGGACTTCTTATAAAAGATAATGAAGTAATTGCAGGAGAGTCAGCAAAGAAAGCAGAAACGAAAGTTGCAACTGTTAGACATGCATTATTTTATGAAGAGAAAGAAAGAGAGCCAATAATAAAAGCTTTAAAGAAATATAAAGCAGATAAAATATTAATACTTGGAACTTCTGATGGAATGGTACAAAAAATTGCAGCAAATTTAGGACTACCAGAAGTCTCTGATACAACATATATTACAGATGTTGCAACAGAGCAAGAAATGAAAACAGCAAGAAGAATAAGAGTAACAGAAGGAAAACATGTAATACCAGTACCAACATTTGAAATAAAAAAAGATTTTTCAGGATATTTATTAGATCCTCTTCAAATATTTAAATCAAAAGGAAAAGGAGAAAAACCATATATTTCAGAAAAGTCTATAATAAGACCTACATTTAGTTATTTAGGTAAATTTACAATATCTGATTTAGTATTTAGACAAATACTAGAATATTTAGCGAGTGGAACACCAGCAATACATAAAATATTAAGAACAAGAGTAGAAAATTACGGTGAAGGTGCTAAGATTTATATGGAAGTTAGTATTGTTTATGGATTTAATGTAGTACAAGGTTTAAAAGATTTTAGAGAAAAAGCTAAAAAGGAAATTGAAAAATTAACAGCAATGAATGTGGTAGAACTTGAAGTCGTTGCAAAAAATATTTATGTACCACAAGAAGGGGAGGAAAAATAAATGTCTTTTATAGTTGCAATTGATGGACCAGCAGGAAGCGGAAAAGGAACGATTACAGAAATAGTAAGTAAAAAACTTGGATTAACTAATATAGGTTCAGGAGCAGCATATAGAAGTGTAGCTCTAGCTGCTATTCAAAATAATATACCTGTAACTGATACTAAAGGGATAATAGAGTTATTAGATAAAATAAAAATAGAATTTAGGAAAGTAAATGACAAAGACTTAATATACTTAAATGGAGAAGATGTAACAACAAGAGTTAGAGAAAAAGATGTTGCAACAACAGTTTCAACAGTTTCTTCAATTAAAGAAGTAAGATTTAAGTTAAATGATATTTTTAGAGCACAGGCTAAATCTCAAGATGTAATAATGGAAGGAAGAGACATAGGAACTTATGTGTTTCCTCATGCAGATGTTAAAATATTCTTAGATGCAAGCTTAGAAGAAAGAGTAAGAAGAAGAATAAAACAAAATGAAGAATTAGGAATTGAAATGTCATATGAAGAAATAGAGAAGAATATGAAACAAAGAGATTTAGATGATAAAACAAGAGAGATAGGAGCATTAAAAAAAGCAGAAGATGCCATCTATATTGATTCTAGTAATTTAGGTATAGAAGAAGTGGCAGATAAAATAATAGATATAATAAAAAAGAAAAGAGCATAAGGAGAATTGTTATGGAAAAGATAAAAAGTGGATTTAAAGAAGTGGTTAAATTTATAGTTAGGGGAGCTATTTATATATGGTTTAAATTATTCTATCATTTAGAAATTAATGGACTAGAAAATATACCAAAAGAAGGACCTGTTATCTTTTGTGGCAACCATAGAAGTTATATAGATCCACCTTTAATTGTTGCAACTGCTAAAAGAGATATAAAGTTTTTAGCAAAAGAAGAATTATATGAAAATAAGTTTTTAGCATTTTTAGGTTGGGCTTTTGAAGCAATACCTGTAAAGAGAGATGAAAAAGATATAGGAGCAATTAAAAGTTCTTTGAAAGATTTAAAAGAAGGTAAATGTATTGCGCTTTTCCCAGAAGGTACTAGAAATGGTTTAGCAAAAGGTGAAAAAGTAAAAGATGGTGTAGCATTTTTTGCAGTAAGAAGCGGAGCTAAAGTAGTTCCTTGTGGTATAAAAGGAGGAACTAAAGAACAAAGAAAACTTGTTATTAATTATGGAAAAGCGTTAGATTATAGCAAGTATAAAGGTTCAAAAGATAAAGATGTTTTAGATAACATAACAAAGGAAATAATGGATAATATTATAGAACTTGCTAAATAATTTATTAAAAATGGGAGTTAAAAAATGAATAAAAAAATTACCATACTTATAGTTAGTATAATAATTATTATATGTATAATATTTACTGTTTTTTTGGTAATTAGAAATAAGTCACTTAATATTTCTGGTGATATAGTTATTACAAAATATAGTTTAAGAACAGATAAACCAAAAAAGAAAGTTGCTATAACATCAACAGAAGATATAAATGAATTATCTAAGTATATAGAACAATTAGAGCCACTATCTGGAATGGAAATGGTAAAATTAATGCTAGCAAAAGAAGTAGAAGTTAAATATTATGATTCTATTTCTATAGGGATACAACTAGGGGAAAAAAGGTACTGTTATTATATAAATAAAGATGAAAATATATCATCACTTGCAAGGATACCTGATGGTTTGTATGAATGTATAGAGGAAAAGATAAAATAAAAATCGAAAATGAGGGGAAAATTTAATATGAACAAAAAAATTTTAGGAATCGGAATAATAATTGTAGTAATTATAATCATAATATTGATTGTAATGTTATTTTTAACAAAGAGAAAGGAAGGAGATAAGCAAGAAATAGAAAACAGCACAGTAGCAGAAAGTAATGTAAACAAGACCAATAATTCTCAAACTGTGGAGGATATAATAAATAGAAATTATAATTATATGAAGAATAAAGACTTCCAGTCTGCTTCAAAATTATTTGATGAAGATGAATTTTTTAGTATTTTAAGACAAAATACAAGAGAACGAAATATAGAAACGATTTTGAAAATGGCATATGAAGATTATGAAGAATTTTATGAATACTCAATAAGAAATATTAGACAAATAGAAGGAATAGATGATTTTAAAAATAATACAAATATAGATATAACAGAGAAAGAATATCAAGAAATATTTGGTAATTACATACTTTATTTAGTTCAAATAGATGTAGATGATGAAAACGTAACTAATGGCGAAAATGCAATTGATGTATACTTGTTTGCTAAAGATAATAAAATGGTTTGTACAATTAGAGTGATGAATAGTTATGCTACTAAAGGAATGATTGGACAAGCAAAAGATTCAAAAGAAGATGTTGACAAATCAGAAATAAAAGAAAGATTATTATTGGCTATTTCATCAATAAGACAAGATATTATGGATAACCCAACTCTACAATTAAAAGAATATTGTAATAGAGAAGTTCTTCAAAATGAAATAAGTAGGGCAACTATAAATGAATTTACTTGGGAAAATGATATAGGAAATGGAACAATAACAAACGAGGAAGGTAAAACATATAATTTTACGATAGATTCAAATTATCAAGTGGATGTATCAGATGTTATAGATTAGTAAAAGAAAATCAGTTGACAAAATAGGTTATCGGGTGTATAATTGTAAGGATTTAAAGGAGACTTTAGGTCCTTTTTTGCGGACTAAAATTTAATAAAAAGAGGGATAAGAGATGAACAACAAAAACATAAGAAATATCGCAATAATAGCACACGTAGACCATGGAAAAACAACATTAGTAGATGCAATGCTTAAACAAAGCCATGTATTTAGAGAAAATGAACAAGTAGCAGAAAGAATAATGGACTCAAATGATTTGGAAAAAGAAAGAGGAATAACAATTCTATCTAAAAATACAGCTGTAATGTATAATGGGGTAAAAATAAATATAGTAGATACACCAGGACATGCTGATTTTGGTGGAGAAGTAGAAAGAGTACTAAAAACAGTTGATGGAGTACTTTTATTAGTTGATGCTTTTGAAGGAGCAATGCCACAAACAAGAGAAGTTTTAAAGAAATCATTGCTATTGGGATTAAAACCAATAGTAGTAATAAATAAAATAGATAGACCTGGTGCAACACCTGAAAAAGTTGTTGACCAAGTAATTGAATTATTTATAGAATTAGATGCATCTGATGAACAATTAGAATTCCCAGTTGTATATGCATCAGCAAAAAACGGAATTGCTAAAATGAATCTAGAAGATGAAAGCGATAATTTACATTGTTTATTTGAAACAATAATAAATACAATAGATGCACCAAATTGTGATGAGGATGGACCAGCACAAATGCTAGTATCAAACATAGATTATGATGACTATGTAGGAAGAATAGCAGTAGGAAGAGTAGAACGTGGTTCTATGAAAGTTGGTATGCCTGTTAGCATATGTGGTAGAGAAGATAAAATAACTCAAGGGAAAATAGCAAAAGTATATACACATATGGGACTAGACAAGGTAGAAGTAGAAGAAGGAAAAGCAGGAGATATAATAGAACTTGCAGGAATACCTAATATAAATATAGGAGATACAATTTGTGATTTAAATCATCCTGAAAAAATACCATTTGTTGATATAGATGAACCAACAGTATCTATGACATTTAGTGTAAATAATGGACCATTTGCAGGAAAAGAAGGTCAATTTATAACATCTCGTCACATTAGAGATAGATTATTTAAAGAACTAGAAAGAAATGTATCTTTAAGAGTAAAAGAAACAGACTCAGCAGATAGTTTTGAAGTATCAGGAAGAGGAGAGCTTCATTTATCAGTATTAATAGAAACAATGAGAAGAGAAGGTTTCGAATTATTAGTATCACGTCCAAAAGTTATTTATAAAGAAATAAATGGAGAAAAATGTGAACCAATAGAAGACTTAGTTGTAAATGTACCAGATGATAGTGTTGGAACTGTAATTGAAAAATTAGGTAGAAGAAAAGCTGAAATGACAAATATGGAACCTGCAGAAGATGGACATACAAAAATAGAATTTAAGATACCTTCAAGAGGATTAATAGGATATAGAACAGAATTCCTAACAGATACAAAAGGTGAAGGAACAATGAACCATATATTTAATGGTTATGAACCTTATAAAGGAGAAATCCAAGCACGTGTTAGAGGAACTATAGTAGCATTTGAAAACGGAAAATCAGTAACATATGGATTATATAATGCACAAGATAAAGGTGAATTGTTCATAGGACCAGGTGTAGATGTATATGAAGGAATGATAGTAGGATTAAATTCAAGAGGAGAAGATTTGAGTATTAACGTATGTAAAGAAAAACATTTAACAAATACAAGAGCATCAGGGTCAGATGAAGCATTAAGATTAGTGCCACCAATTCAAATGAGCTTAGAACAAGCAATAGAATTTATCCAAGATGATGAATTAGTTGAAGTAACACCAAAATCAATAAGATTAAGAAAGAAAATATTAGACACAAAAGAAAGAGAAAGAGCAGCAAGAAGAAAAGAATAAAATGAGAATTTGGGGACGGAGGATTTTTGTATCACTTTTAAAAATATGAAAGTGAAAAATAGCCCCGTCCATCGGTTGTTTCAAAGAGGGGAAAAATGAATAAAGAAGAATTAAAGAAAATAAAAGAAAAAGCACAAGAAGAGCATATTCCAATAATAATGGATGATACATTAGAAGTAATAGAAAAGTATTTAAAAGATAATAAACCTAAAAAGATGCTTGAAATAGGAACAGCAGTTGGTTATTCTGCAATATGCTTTACAGAATTTTTAAGTGAAGATGGAAGCATAGATACAATTGAAAGAGAACAGACAAGAGTAATAGAGGCAAAAGAAAATATAAAAAAAGCAGAAGTAGAAGGAAAGATAAATATCTATGAAGGAGATGCAGTAGAAATTTTACCAACATTAGAAGGAAAATATGATGCTATTTTTATTGATGCAGCAAAAGGTAAATATCCGTTTTTCTTAAAAGAGTCTCTTAGAATGCTTAAAAGTGATGGTATAATATTTGCAGATAATATTTTGTATAAAGGATATGTTTTAAGTGATTATAATAAACATAAACAACGTACAGCTGTTAGAAATTTAAGAGAATACATTAAAGAAACAACAGAAGATGAAAGATTAGATACGAAAATATTAGAAGTTGGAGATGGGTTAGCAATAACTAAATTTAAGAAATAATTAAGAAAGACCAGCTAAGTATAAGGCTGGTCTTTAGAGAACTATTAAATATGTCTAATTATATCTCTAAAATCTGCTAAAAGCTTTCCATACCAATCCTGATTAATAAGAGTGTTAATATCATGTTCTACGGTTGTAAACAATGATTCTGCTTCTTTTTTGTTTCCAGCTTCTATAAGAAGATTTAGAATTTCAATTTCAGCAGAAATCTTTTTAGTTTGAGCATTAATAATTTTAGCACGAATTTGAGTAGTGTTAGATGACATAATAGTAATCTCCTTAAAAATAGGTATTTTACAATACAATAAAATCATATCATAATTTACATAAAAAAACAAATAAAAGAGAATTATTGACGAATTACATAAAATTATTATATAATATATACATATTTTTATACATATTTCCTTGGTTTACCTAGCCTTTTAGCTAGTATTTATAAGTATGTACAGCCCTTTAAATAAAGGAGGAAAAATGGTAAAAGGTATTCTGAAAAATCTTGCTACAATTATTTTTTGCGTAATCCTTAGTATTGTTATTGGAGTTTCAACTATTCCTAGCTTTGTTAGTGAAATCAATAAAGAAATTTCTGGAGAAAATAGACAAGAATCTATGGAATTTCTAGACAAAAAGGCTAAAAGAATTGAGGATAAAGGACTTACTTTAGAAGAACTAACCAATAGTGAGGAGGTTGATAGTTCTAATCTTTCAAAAAGTGAAATAGATGGTTACTATGTTTTCAATTTCAAACATGGGAGGTATGAGGTAAACATCTATTTTGATAGTGAGGAAAATATTGTTTCAATCCAAAAAGATTATCCAGAAGGATATGATGGAGTATATGTTATATCAATTGTGTTTTTGTTAATACTATTTCCAGGAACTTTTTGTATAATAGCACTTTTGGGAATAGGAGTATGTATTTACAACATAAAAGAAATTGTTGATGAACATACAGTAATGAAGAAATACCAAGAAGAAAGAAAGCAGGATATAAAAGAATAACTTTAAAGGAACACTGCTAGAATTTTAGTGGTGTTCTTTGTTTGAAAAAAATGTAGAAATATGTTAATATATAATATGTAGAAATTAAAAAATCAAATAATATAAGGAGAGTATAATTATATGAAAAAACCAGAATTATTAGCACCAGCAGGTTCATTTGAAAAAGCAAAAATAGCTTTTCTTTATGGTGCAGATGCAGTATATTGTGGAACATCAGAATTATCACTAAGAACAAGAGCTGATATGCAAGATGACGATTTAGAAAAAACAATAAAATATGCACATAACATAGGAAAAAAAGTGTATGTTACACTTAATATATTTGCGTGGGATGAAAAATATCCAGAAATAATCGAAATGGCAAAAAAATTAGAAGAATTAAAACCAGATGGAATAATTGCAGCAGATGGTGGTGTAATAGATGTATTAAAAGAATATGCACCAAGTGTGCCAATTAATGTAAGTACTCAAAGTAATATTGTAAGTCTTCATTCTGCAAATTTCTGGTATAAAAATGGTGCAAAAAGAATGATAATGGCAAGAGAAATGAATAAAGAACAATTAAAATACATAATGGGAAATAAACCAGAAGGAATGGAAATAGAAATATTCATTCATGGTGCAATATGTTTTGCGTTTTCTGGAAGATGTTTCTTAAGCGATTTCTTAGCTTGTAGAAGTGCTAATCTTGGAGATTGTGCACAAAGTTGTAGATGGTCATATAATTTATATGCTGAAGAGAAAAATAATCCAGGGGAATTAATGCCAATAGAAATAGATAAATATGGAACAAGTATCTTTTCTTCAAAAGACTTATGTTTAATAAAAGAAATACCAGAAATAATAGACATGGGTGTAGATAGCATGAAAATAGAAGGAAGATTAAAAACAGAATATTATTTAGCTAGTGTAATAAATGCATATAGAAATGCAATAGATGATTATGAAAAAGACCCTGAAAATTATGATTATAAAAAATATTTAAAAGAATTAGATAAAGTAAAAACAAGAGGATTAACAACATTTTATTTTAATGATAGAAATAATAAAGATATCCAAGAATATAAAGGAAGACAATATAATGAAGACTACGAATTTGGTGGAAAAGTTGTAGAGTATGATGAAAATATTTCTACAATAGAAATAAAAAATAAATTAAATGTTGGAGATACACTAGAAATAATAGTACCAAATAAGATAGAACCATATGAATTTAAAATTGAAAAACTATATAATTACGAAACAGATGAAGAAATAAATGAAATAAGTCCAGGAGTAAAAGGACAAAAAGTAAAAATGCATTTACCAATAGAATGTAAGAAAGATTGGATAATTAGAAGAAAAAAATAAGTTTAATAATAACTAAAAGAAAGTATAAAGCAATGTACTTTCTTTTTTTTTTTTTAATAATATGTATTTTATAAATATTTTCGAAAGCACTAAATAATAAACCAATTAATAAGAGATTTGAATTAATTTGAAAAAATATTTTGATTAAATATATTGAATAAAAATATTTTAGTATAATTTATTTAAATAATTTTGTCTACTATGGAAAATATGTAAAATAAAAACTTGACCGTGCATCATGATTTACACTATATAAAATAATATATCCATTTATTGGAATCCTACGAATATTTTTAGTGACAGAAATTTTTTGATATCTTTCCGGAAAATAAGATAATGTAGAAATTGTTTTATAAACTTTTTTATGGAAATTATTTGCGATGGAAGGTTCTTTTAAAATTTTTGATAAGTAAAAATAAATTTGATCTAATTCATCTTTAAATTTATTACGTAATTTTATTTGGTATTTTTTATTCTCTTGATAGTCCATATTTTTTCTCCAATTCTGCCATACCTTCTTCAAAATCACAATAATTTCCATTTTTTATGTCTTTTAAAGCTAAATCAATTTCTACTAAAATATCTTTTTTAAATTCCTCAAAAGTAGCATATTGTTTATCAAAATGCTCTGATACTAATCTATCAATTCTTTCTTCTTCTGTTTCTTCAAAATCTTTTTTTAAACTTTCGTATGCTTCATCACTTAAGATAACTAAGTCATTAGTCCCATTCCTAGTGATATATATTGGTTCTTTTGTTTCGTGACAAATTCGTGAAATTTCATTATAATTATTTCTTAAATCTGCACATGGTCTGATTAATGCCATAATAAGCACCTCCTTGTTTGAATATAGGCAAATTATATCATAATTATGATATAGACGCAATAAAAAAAGTATGTATTAACAAAAGTTTTTAATACAATTATTCTTTGCCAAATAAAGAAAATAGTAAAAAGCCAAGTAAGATGCAAAGAATAGAAATGATGCCTGTTATATCAAAAGAAATATCAGGCATAAGTACTAAAATAGAGCCTAGAGAAAAACCTATAATTGAATAAAAGGTCTTCTCATAAAAATTATTTAGTAAAAAATCAGTTAGTCTCATAAATATAAAACAACCAACAATCAAGCCTAATCCCATAGGAATTAAAACAGGAAAATATAATGTAGAAATTGAAGATAAATAAACATTATAAACTCCCATAAGCATTAAAATAATAGTGCTACTAACACCAGGAACTATTATTCCAACAGACATAATAAAGCCTGATATCATTAAATAGAAAAAGTTGAAAGTAGAACTTGTTTGAGTATTTGGAATATAATTTTCTAAAACAACTAATAAAATACCAAATAAAAATGCAAACAAAGTGTAAAGCAAAAAAATTGGTTTAAAATCTGTTTTCTTTTTAGATTCTTTTATTAGAGAAGGAACACTTCCTAAAATTAAACCTATAAAAATTGATTTTGTTTGTACAGGGAAATTAATTAGGAAGTAGTTTAAAAAATTACTAAAAATTAAAACACCAATTGCAACTCCAATAACAATTGGAAGTAAGAATTTTATATTCTTTTTAACATTGCTAAAGAAATGTATAATACTATCTAATAGTTTTTCATAAATACCAAATATAATACAAAGAACACCACTACTAATTCCTGGAATAATTGCACCACTGCCAATTAAAATACCTTTTGCACAATTTAATAAAAATGTCATATAAAACACCTCTATAAAATTTATTAGAAAAATTCCTAAAAAATTCTATAAATAATAATTTTATAAGGTCAGGCACTTTATTTTTTTTTTGCTCATATAATGAGAGTAGTTAAGAATTTGGAGGTGCATTTATGTTATCAGCACTTGGAATTACAGGGATTTTTAGTTTTTTTGAATTTCTAAAAACAGCTGTATTTGCTGTTCGGATATATTCAAGGAGGAACATTATTTCCAGAACCACTTTCTCGGAGAAGAAGAAAAAAATTATTTAGAGCAAATGGCAAAGGGAGATGATGAAGCAAGAAATATTTTAATAGAAAGAAACTTAAGATTAGTAGCACATGTTGCTAAAAAATATAGTACAGCAAAAGTAGAGCAAGATGATTTGATATCAATAGGAACAATAGGGTTAATTAAGGGAATAAACAGTTTTAACCCTGAGAAAAAAACAAGACTTTCTACATATGTTGCAAGATGCGTGGATAATGAAATACTGATGTTCTTAAGAGCAAATAAAAAATTAGGAGCAGAGGTATATTTAAATGAACCTATAGGAAAAGATAAAGATGATAATGTTGTAACTCTTCAAGAAGTGTTAGAAAATAATGAAAGAAATATAGAAGATGAAGTAGATATAAAAATGAAAGTAAAGTTGTTATACGAGAAGATGAAATCTGTTCTAAAAGATAGAGAAAAGACAATACTTGAATTAAGATTTGGATTAGGAGGTAAAAAACCTAAAACACAAAATGAAATTGCAAATATGATGGGAATATCTCGTTCATATGTATCTAGAATAGAAACTAAAGCTATAAATAAATTATCAAAAGAAATAAAGAGTTGACTTGTTATGTAAATAAATGTATAATATTCTAGTAAGGCAATACTGTTCTAGTAGAAGATTTTTATAGAGAATTCTATGAGAAAGGAAAGAAAATGTCGAACCCGATTGAACTTATGACTTCTCTTGGAAGGATTACTATTGGAAATGAAATTGATATCTATATCCCCAAAATAAGTGTAGATGTCTACGCCTCTAACAATGGTGCAAAAAATCAAACTATTTCGACAGGAGGAAATCTGCTAGGATACCCTTTGGGATTTGAAAGAACTCATACAGGACAAATCATGCTCCTGTATGCTGTCGGACTTGGAAAGAGAAGTTCAATAATCCTTAATGGAGAAAGAGGTTTGCAATGTGCGACTAATATCTTGAATTCTTTTTGCTCAAAAGCTTTTAAAGCAAGAGGAATAAGTGCAAGAGCAGTTAATAGAAAAGATTTTAGAGTGGAGTATAAAAATCCACCATATGGTCTTGAAGAAAGCAGTGCCTTAATTAAAAGAATAGACAGAAGTGATGCTGTGATTTTTGATAATCAACAGGTTACTTCTAAAATTAGAGGGGCATACTGGTTAGCTTCGACTTCTTCTAGAATTAAAGGAGAAGATTTAGCTTTTGGTGTTGACTGTCTTGAAGATGGTATTCTTAAGAACGAGACGTTAGTTGATGCCGATGGTGAAATGAAAGAAGCTGAAAAGCAGATTCTTGCTCTAGTAAGGATTAAAGTCGATATTAGGGGGTCGAAAAAGAAAATAGGATAAATTTGCCTAATCTAGAAGGAGAGCTGTATTAAGCAGTTCTCCTTTTAGATAAAAATTTCTTTATATATTAGGAAAGTAAAGCAATTTGTTTTAAACTTAAACAAAAAAACAAAAAATAAAATTTTATTAAAAAGTACTTGCGAAAATTTGTTTTATATGATATAAATAATAAAACGATTGGAGGTGAAAAACTTGAGATTAACGTTTGTATTTGATTTAGGATTAAATGAAACACAAGAAAAAATAATAAAAGAAATAAAATGGCATTGTAGTAAAGTATATAATACATTTAATTATGAAATAAGAGAAGGAAAAGTAGATGTAAGTAAAATAAAAAGAGTAAATGAAGATAGTAGCGAAATATATAAAAATTATAGAAAAGAAAATTGGCACTCAAAGTATTTACATTCACACACATTACAACAAATAATATTAAATTGTATAAGATACCATAAATCATATTTAGCGTTAAAAGAAATGTATAAAGAAGGAAATGAAGATATAAAAGAAAAACCACAAATGCCAAGATATAAGAATAATGGAAAAATACAAATAACATTTACCAATTATGCAATAAGGAAAGACGGAAGAAAAATAAAGCTATCAATATCAAAAGAAATGCAGGAAAAATTTAAAGTAAAAAGTTTAAATTTTCTAATGCCAAAGAAATTAGAAAAGCTAATAAATTTAGAAAGCATCAAAATGATAAAGATAGGAAATATAAAAGACGAAAGATGTAAAATGTATATAATATACGAAAAAGAAGAAAAGAGAATAGAAGTAGGTTCAAATATAATGTCAATAGATTTAGGAATGGATAATCTAGCAGCATGTACAAATATGAATAATGATAATACATTAATAATAGCAGGAGAAAGAATAAAATCAAAAATAGGATATATAAATAAAGAAATATCAAGACTACAAGGAATACAAATGAAAATGACAGGAAGTAAAGATTTTAAAAATACTAAAAAGATAAATAAATTATATGAACAAAGAAGAAATTACACAAATACATATATGCATAAAGCAAGTAGAATGATAATAGATTATGCAAAAGAAAATGCTTGTAGTACAATAGTTATAGGAAATATAAAAAATATAAAGCAAAATATGAAAAACAATAAAAGATTTGTAGAAATGCCGTTACAAAATTTAGTACAAAAAATAGAATATAAAGCAAAACTAGAAGGAATAGAAGTAGAAAAAATAGGAGAAGAATATACATCAGGAGTAAGTAGTATAGATAAAGAAGAAATAAACAGAGAGTACTACAATAAAGCAAGAAGAATAACAAGAGGACTATTTAAGACAAATAGAGGGAAAATAATAAATGCGGATATAAATGGAAGTTTAAATATTTTAAGAAAGTATATAAAAGAAATCTTTAGTCCAAACCTAGAAATAGCGATGGGTATGGCCAAAGAACAACGACCATTAAAGAAAAGAGTTGCCTAAAAACTTTAGGTGGAAACTTAAAAACAACATCTTTATAAAAAAACTAGGCACTAATTTTAATTAATGCCTAGGATGGAAATCTTTGATTTCCGTTTTGTTCCTTATTAGAATATAAATGATATAATTTCAAAAAAATATAAAGAGGTTTTATATGGAAAGAATAAAATTAAGAGATAGAATATTACCTAAATACACAAAAGGTGAAGAAATATTTAATATGACTTCACATATAGTAGGAGCGGCGCTTGGAATTGTTGCAACAGTATTATGTGTTGTTTTTGCCGCAATACATGGGAATGTATATGGAGTTGTAAGTGGAGCTATATATGGTGTTACAATGATAATATTATATACTATGTCTAGTATATATCATGGACTAAGTCCTAAGAGATATTCAAAGAGAGTATTTCAAGTATTAGATCATTGTTCAATATTTTTACTAATTGCAGGTTCATATACACCATTTGCACTATGTACAATTCGTGAATATGATACAGCATCTGGCTGGGTTATATTTGGTGTAATTTGGGCAGTTGCAATACTTGGAATTGTATTAAATTCAATTGATATAAAAAAATTCAAAGTATTTTCAATGATATGTTATTTACTAATGGGATGGTGTATAGTATTTAAGATTGGATTATTACCTAAGCTTTTAGGAACAGCAGGTTTTGTACTATTATTATTAGGTGGAATTGCATATACAGTTGGAGCTGTGTTATATGGAATAGGTAAAAAACATAAATATATGCATTCAATATTCCATTTATTTATATTATTAGGAAGCTTATTACAATTTTTCTGTATATTATTATTTGTAATGTAAAAAAAGAAGTAGAAAAATGTCTTTTCTACTCCTCACGAACTTAATTCATTTTACCACAAAAGAATGAAAAAATCAAGTAGCAAAAAAGTTTGATTAAAAGAGAATAAATTAAAAAAAAGAAGGTAATCATATATAATAAATAATAGATAGGGTTTTAAGGGAAAAATTACATTTGATATTATTTATTGATTATGCTAAAATAAAAACAACTTAAAAAGGTAAGTACTAACAAAGCATATAACCCTGCGTAGTACGTGTAGACTTAATTTTTAGAACCAACACACATTAAGAGGGGCCAATCTCTAGGTATGGCGTGCATGCTTACAGTATATAGTAAGAAGCCCAGGAATATTTAGGTAGGCACCCACCTGTTTTTAGGAGCAGGTCCTTAAAAATTAAAAGCATTACGGCTAAGGCGGGGAAATTTATATAATAAGCAGTAGAGATACTGTATATATAAAACAAAAAGAACCAGTTAGCAAATAACTGGTTTTTCTTGTGATTATTTTCCTAATTCTATAATTGCCTTAGCATAAATTTTAGAGGCAAGGACTAAATTATCAATTTCAACAAATTCATCAGTTTGATGGCACATATCTTTATGACCAGGGAAGTTTGGACCAAATGAAATACAATTTTTGAAAGCACGTGCATATGTTGCACCACCAATAGCAATAGGCTCTGTATTTGAATTTGTTTCTTCGTTGAAAATTCTACATAAGGTTTGTACTAGTTTATCATCTTTTGGAACATATAAGAAGTCTTCAGTAGATATGGTTTCAAAATTTAAAGAAGAATAATTCTTACATAAATTTTGAAAAGCTTTTTCAATGTCAGAGATTGGGGTATTAATAGGAATTCTTAAATTCATTCCTAATTTTAATGTATCATTTTCTAAAGAAAAATCACCGACATTTAAAGTAAGTACTCCTGATTCATCTTCACAAGAAATTCCAAGAGAAGCTCCATTATATTCTATACGTATATATTTATTAAAGAAATCTAATAATTCTAAATTACAATCAAATTCTTTAAATGTTAAAGATAAAATAAGTAGTAATCTAGAAATAGCATTTACACCTAAATCAGGGTGAGCAGCATGAGATTGAACACCATATGATGTTAGTTTTACTTCCGTTTTACTTAATTTATAAATGTCAATTTCAAAATTATTTTCTTTAATAAATTGTTTTAAAGTTTTTATTAAATCATTAATATCAAGTTCTTGCTCATTTATTTCTAAAACTAAGCTACAAAATTTAGGAACAACATTAAGTGCATTGTTATTACAGTCAATTTCTTTAATCTTAATTTTATCAGAAGTATTTTTATAATCTTCTTTAATATAGCAACTTAAAATAGATTTTTCAGCATATATACAGGGAAAATCAGCATCAGGACTAAAACCAACTGTAGGCGATTCTTCAACTTCTTTATAATGTTCAATACATTTCCAATCATTTTCTTCATTAAGTCCAATTATTAAACGAACTCTTTTATTTAGTTTACAATTATCCATAACAGCTTTCATAGCATAAAGGCTTGAAACTACTGGACCTTTATCATCAATTGCACCTCTACCAAAAATTTTTCCATCTGATATAGTTCCAGAAAAAGGTGGATAAGTCCAATCACTACCTTCAGGAACTACATCTAAATGTCCAATAATTCCAAGAAGTTCATCACCTTCACCAAATTCTATGTACCCACAATAACCATCAATGTTTTTAGTTCTAAAACCTAATTTTTCTCCTAAATCTAACATATATTCCAAAGCAGAATTTACATTTTTACCAAATGGCATTTTTTCATTAGTTGATTTTTCATAGACACTTGGGATTCTTATTAGTTCTTGAGTGGTTCTTACGATAGCATCTTTTAAATTATCAATAACATCATCTAACATATAATCACCTTACCTTTTTATATTGCACATTATAACATATTAAGGACAAAGGTAAAATAGAAGAAAAAATTTAAAATAATTGTAGTAAAAAAATATTATATGTGTTATATTAAATTTGAAAAGGTGAGGTGAGTTAATTGAAACTAGAAAATGTAGAAGAATTAGAAAAACAAGCGAAAGTAATAAGAAGAGGAATTATTGAACAAGTATATAAAGCGGGTTCAGGTCATCCAGGAGGTTCATTATCTATTGCAGATATAATGACAGTACTATATTTTAATGAATTAAATATTGATGAGGAAAATCCTAAGTGGGAAGATAGAGATAGGGTAGTATTATCAAAAGGACATTGTGTACCAGCATTATATAGCTGTTTAGCAAATAGAGGATTTTTTGATGTTAGTGAACTTACAGGTTTTAGAGAAATTGAAAGCAAGCTTCAAGGCCATCCTGACATGACAAAAGTTCCAGGTGTCGATATGTCAACAGGTTCATTAGGACAAGGCCTATCTGCTGCAGTAGGTATGGCAATAGCAGGAAAGATGGATAAAAAAGATTATAGAGTTTATTGCGTATTGGGAGACGGAGAAATAGAAGAAGGCCAAGTTTGGGAAGCAGCTATGGCAGCTAATAAATATAAACTTGATAACTTATGTGTAATAGTAGATAATAATAATTTACAAATAGATGGTAGCATAGCAG
The DNA here is from genome assembly GCA_944392605.1 of uncultured Clostridia bacterium. GTDB lineage: Bacteria > Bacillota > Clostridia > TANB77 > CAG-508 > CAG-269. The sequence continues at coordinate 29,405 of CALXXE010000016.1, forward strand.
AAGTTATGAGTTCATATCCAATTGATGAAAAATTTAAAAGTTTTGGTTTTCAAATAATAAAAATAGATGGTCATAATATAGAAGAGATTATGAGTGCATTTGAAGTTGCTAAAAATGTTAAAGATATGCCTGTATGTATAATTGCAAAAACAATTAAAGGAAAAGGTGTATCATATATGGAAAACAAGGTAGAGTGGCATGGAAAAGCACCAAATGAAGAACAATATAAGATAGCAATGGAAGAATTAAAATAGAGATAAAATAAAGGAGTTAAATAAGTGAATACGGAAAAAGTTTATATATTTGATTACGGAAAAGTTATAGAAAAACCAATGGATACAGAAAAATTATATAAAAGTTTGAAATGTAATGTGACTTATGAAGAGTTTTTAGAACAATGGTCAAGTCCAGAAAATTATATGGGTGCTTTTAAAGGAATCATATCTACTAAGGAAAAAATAGAAAGACATGTTAAAGAGTGTAAATGTAATGTTGATGAAAAAGGATATTTTGAGGCATATAAAAATGCTAAAACAGGATATTATCAAAATACAATAGATATTATTAAAGAATTAAAAAAAGAAGGAAATAAAGTTTATTTATTATCAAATTTAGCAGAAATAGATTATAAAATATTTAAAGAACAATTTGATATGACTTTGTTTGATGGATTGTTTTTATCATATGAAATGCATAAAGTAAAACCTGAGAAGGAAATATTTGAAGAAGTAATAAACAAATTGGAAAAAAATCCTAATGATATAATATTTTTTGATGATAGAGAAAAGAATGTAAAAATGGCAAGAGAGTGCGGAATAGATGCTTACCTAGTAACAGGAGATAGTATAAAGGAGTGTAGTGTATGGAAGAAATAAAAAAAGCAACAAGGGAAAGTTATGGAGAAGCTTTGTTAGAGTTGGGAAAAGAAAATGAAAATGTTGTGGTTTTAGATGCAGATTTATCAACAGCTACTAAAACAAATATGTTTGCAAAAGAATATCCTAATAGATTTTTTGATATGGGAATAGCGGAAGCAAATATGATGGGAGTTGCAGCAGGACTAGCTACTTGTGGTAAAATATCATATGCAAGTACATTTGCTGTGTTTGCAGCAGGTAGAAGCTATGATCAAATAAGATGTAGCATATGCTATCCGAAATTAAATGTTAAAATTTGTGCAACACATGCAGGAGTAGCTGTAGGTGAAGATGGAGCAACACATCAAATGTTAGAAGATATTTCAATGATGAGAACAATGCCTAATATGATAGTGATGTCAACTTGTGATGATGTAGAAACAAAGTGGGCAGTCAAAGAAATATCAAAGATAGATGGGCCAGTATACTTAAGATTAGCTAGAATGAAAACTTCTAAAATCTATGATACAAATAAGAAATTTGAAATAGGAAAAGGAATACAAATAGGAGAAGGAAAAGATGCAACTGTATTTGCAACAGGAATAACAGTTGAGCAGGCTTTGAGTGCAAAAGAACAACTAAAAGAAAAAGGAATAGATATAAGGGTAGTTGATATTCATACAATAAAACCAATAGATAAAGACCTTATTATTAAATGTGCAAAAGAAACTAAAAAATTAATTTCAATAGAAGACCATAGTATAGTAGGAGGATTAGGCTCAGCAATATCTGAAGTGTTAACAGATGAATATCCTACTAAATTAATTAGATTAGGAGTTCATGATACATTTGGAAGGTCAGGAAAAGCAGAAAAATTAATGGAGTATTTTGGAATAACTGCCAAAAATATAATAGAAAATATACAATAGGGACGTTTCCTTTTGTTCTTTTTTCGACGTTCTGGGACACATCTTATTATAGATGTGTCCCAAATTGTTGTTTTTTCGACAAAAGTAAACGTCCCCATTGATTGTGAATTTTTTGTAAATTTTGAAAAGATAAGAAAAACGACGAAAAAGAGAAAATAAGTGAAAAAAACCAACATTTTCTATCATATTTTTTAGAAAAAACTATTGCAAAAAACAAACTTTATTGTTATTATAAGAGAGTAAAGTAAGATAGAATATTATGCCATTAAGAGATATAAAAAACAAAAGGTAAGGAGAAGCTAAGATGATAGAATTTAGAAATGTCACAAAAACGTACGATACAGGTACTAAGGCTATAAAAAATGCTAACTTTGTCATAGATAAAGGGGAATTTGCATTTTTAGTAGGTTCTTCAGGAAGTGGAAAATCAACACTTATTAAGTTAATATTAAAAGAAGAAGAACCAACATCAGGAAACATAATAATAAATGGAAAAGATACAACTTTTCTAAAGCCAAATAGAATACCATATTTAAGAAGAAGTATGGGAGTAGTATTTCAAGATTTCAGACTTTTACCAGATAAAACTGTATATGATAACGTAGCATATGCTATGTATATTGTAAGAGCTACTCCAAGACATATTAGAAGACAAGTACCTATGGTATTATCACTTGTAGGGTTAAGTGGAAAAGCTAAAATGTATCCAAACGAACTATCAGGAGGAGAGCAACAAAGAGTAGCATTAGCAAGAGCGTTAGTAAATAATCCATCTATGTTAATAGCAGACGAACCAACAGGAAACTTAGATCCAGATACGGCATGGGATATAATGAACTTATTAAATGATATCAATATGAGAGGAACAACAGTTGTTGTAGCAACTCATGCTAAAGATATAGTAAATCAAATGAAAAAAAGAGTAATACACATTCGCAAGGGCGAAATAATTAGAGATGATAAAAAAGGCGGTTATGATTATGAAATATAGCGTTTTAGGATATTTTATAGGTGAAGGATTTAGTAACGTATTTAAAAATAAGAAATCAACTGGTGCTTCTCTTATGATTATGTGTGCTACTATGATTATATTTGGAATATTTCTAATTTTAGGAGAAAACATCAATCACTTTGTAGACCAAGTAGAATCAGAACAAGGTATACAAGTATTTGTAAAAAATGAAGCAACACAAGAGCAAATAGATCAACTAGGAGAAGATATAAGAAAGATTGATGGAGTAAGTACTGTAGACTTTGTATCAAAAGATGAAGCATTAGAACAGATGAAAGAAAGATTTGGAGAAAGACAAGATTTACTAGATGGTTACGAAGGAGAAAATAATATATTTACAGCATCTTATGTAGTAACTCTAACAGATTTAACAAAAAGTCAAGAAGTACAAGATCAGATAAATACATATACAGATGTAGTAAAGAAAATTCAAAGTAAAGATGAAGTTGTAACAACATTAATAAACTTAGCAAATGGAATTAAAATAGTAACAGGAGTAATCTTAGCCTTATTAATTATAATTTCAATATTCATTATAGCTAATACAATAAAGCTTACAGTACATGCAAGAAGAAAAGAAATTTCAATAATGAAATATGTTGGAGCAACAAATAGTTTTATAAGATGGCCTTTTATTGTAGAAGGTATGATTATAGGTGTTTTAGCAAGTATTATTTCAATTGTAATAGTTGGAGGGGCATATACATTTATTGCAGATAAATTAGTAAGTTCAGAATTTATGCAATTAATTAACATGAGCCTAATTAGTTTTGGCGACATGTTTAACTCAATAATATTTGTTTATATGCTATTAGGAATTGGTATAGGTGTTCTTGGAAGTATGATTTCAATGAGAAAATATTTAAAAGTATAAAGGAGAAGAAATGCGAAAGTTTTTAATTATAATTTTAGCTTTTGTAATCTGTATTTTCAGTATTTTTCCTTATGTACATGCAGAAAATGAAACAGAAAATAGTCAAGCAAACAACACAACTAATACAGCGGTAGAAAACTTACAAAATGAAAGAAATGAAATTCAAAATCAAATGAATGAAGCAAGTGGACAACTAGAAGGAGTACAAAATGATTTATCAGAAAATTTACAACAAGTACAAAAATTAGATGAAAGGATTTCTGAATCAGAACAGGAGCTAAATGATTTAAATACACAAATAACAGATTTACAATCATCAATAGATGAAGTAGAAGCAAATTTGGAGACAGCACAAGCATCATATGATTCACAAAAAACAGTACTAGATAATTATTTGGTTGAAGTACAAGAATCAAGCGATGTAGAATATTTAGATGTGCTACTTAGCTCTAAGAATATTTCAGAATTCTTATCTAGTTATTTCCTAATTTCAGAACTTGCAAGTTATGAAATGGATTTACTAGATGATATGCAAGCAAAAAAAGATGAAATAGAGTTATCAAAAACAAAGTTAGAGCAAGACAAAGAACAATTAGCAACAATAAAGGCGAATCAAACAAAGACAGCAACTATTTTAGAAAATACAAAGACAGTAAGAGAAAACTTCATATCTAAATTATCAGACCAAGAAAAAGAAATTCAAGCTCAAATAGATGAATATAATACGAGATTTGATGAAATAAACAAAGAAATTTTAGAATTAGCCCAAGGTAGTATCGCAGCAGAGTATATTGGAGGAGAACTTGCATGGCCAGTACCAGGTTATACAAGAATAACTTCTAAATATGGAATGAGAACTCATCCAATTACAGGTGTTTATAAATTACATACAGGCGTAGACATTGGTGCACCTATGGGAGCAGACTTCATTGCAGCAAATGATGGAATTGTAACAAAAGCAAGTTATAATGGGGCATATGGAAATATGGTAATAATAGACCATGGTGGAGGAGTATCTACATTATATGCACATGGTTCAGAAATTTTAGTTGAAGTTGGACAAACTGTAAAAAGAGGAAATCCAGTATTAAAGGTTGGTTCAACAGGATATTCAACTGGAGCTCATGCACATTTTGAGGTAAGACTTAATGGCGTTGTAACTGATCCAATGCCATATATAACAAATGGATTAGTACCACAAACACAAACAAATGAAGAAACAGGGGAAAATGAAACAAACCAATAAATGTAAAGAAAGTAGGAGGAACTTATGAAAAAAGTTGGACTAAAAATATTAGTGGGGATTTTAGCAACAATCATTTTATTACAGTTTAATGTAGTAATGGCAGTTTCTCAAAAAGATTTGGACAATGTAAATAGTGAAATCGAAGACAAGAAAGAAGAATTAGAAGATGTTCAAAACGAAAAATCACAAGCAATGACGGAAGTAGAAAATTTAACAACTCAAATATCTGATTATCAATCTCAAATTGATGATTTAGATAGTCAAATAAGTGAATTAAATGCACAAATAGAAGAGTCTCAAAAAAAGGTAGACGAAGCACAAGCACAATATGATGAAAATAAAAAATTAGCAGAAGAGAGATTGGTAGTAATGCAAGAATCAGGAGATACAACATATTTAGATATGTTACTTACTTCTGAAAGTATAACCGATTTAATTTCTAGTTATTATTTAGCATCAGAATTAGCACAAGCTGATACAGAGCTTTTGAATGGGTTAGAAGAGGAAAGACAAGCACTTGAAAATGCTAAAACAGAGCTAGAAAATAATAAAACGGAATTAGATAATGCTAAAAAAACTAAAGAAAGTGCTTCAGCTCAGTTACAGGTATTAAAGAACGAAAAAGATACACAAGTTGCACAATTATCTCAAGAGGAAAAAGATTTACAAGCAGAAATTGATGAATTAGTGTCACATGAAGCAAGTATAAGAAATGAGATTGAAAGAATGAAAGAAGAGTATGATAAAAATAATTTAGGAGGAAGCAATAGCAACAACGATACAAGCTCTTTTGGATTTGGATGGCCGGTATCTAACAATAGAATTGGAACAGGATATGGAGTATCAGGACCATATTGGAGTTCTGGATACCATACAGGAGTCGACTTCCCAGTAGGGTCTGGAACGCCAGTATATGCAGTTGGAGATGGACAAGTTTTTGATACAGGATATAACAGTGCTTATGGAAATTTTGTAGAGATATATCACGGAAACAACGTATATAGTTTTTATGCACATGCATCAAGTGTTAGTGTAAGTAAGGGACAGAAAGTATCTAAAGGACAACAAATAATGTTATCAGGAGCTACAGGGAATGTAACTGGTGCACATTTACATTTTGAAATTAGAAGTCCAGGATATGGATATTCAAGTTGTGTAAATCCAATGCCATATTTACCTTAAGTTATTAATTAGATAATATATAATTACTTTAGTTAAATTAATAGGAGGAACTTATGAAAAAGGTTGTTTTTAAAATATTGGGGATAGTAATTGTAGCAACAATGCTCTTGCAAACAGTAGCGATAGCAGCGTCAACAAGTGAGTTAAAAAGTGAAAAAAGTGATAATCAAGAAAAAATTAATGACGCAAAAGATGAATTAAGTGATGTTCAAGAGCAAAAATCAAATACACAAGAAGAAATAAATAACTTAGATAGTCAAATTGCTGATTATGAATCACAGATTAATGAACTAGATACTAAGATTGCTGATTTAAATACTCAAATTGAAGAATCACAAAAAAAGTTAGATGAAGCACAAGCACAATATGATGAAAACAAAAAATTGGCAGAAGAAAGATTAGTAACAATGCAAGAATCAGGAGATACATCTTATTTGGATTTTATATTATCTTCTGATAGTGTAACTGATTTGATTTCTAGTTATTATTTAGCAACAGAATTAGCACAAGCAGATACAGAACTTTTAGATGGATTAGAGGAAGAAAGACAAGCTGTTGAAGAAGCAAAAACAGAATTGGAAAACAATAAGGCAGAATTAGATAATTCAAGAACATCTAAAGAAAGTGCAACTGCACAATTACAGGTATTAAAAGAGGAAAAAAATACAGAGGTTGCGAAATTATCTGAAGATGAAAAGACAATTCAGGCACAAATAGATGAATTAACAGAAGCAAATAAAACAATAGACCAACAAATTAAAGAAGCAGAGGCAAGAATTGCAGCGGCTAACAAGAATAACGGTAGTAGTGGAGGCAGCGGTAGTGGAGCTTCAGCAGGAGCACCTTCAGGAAGTGCAAATCTTGGAAATGTTAGCTCAAGTGGTTTTATTATGCCGGTACCAGCTGCATATGATACTATAACAACTGGAATGTATTATTCAAGTGGAGCATATCATGGAGCAGTAGATTTTGGTTCTGGTGGAATAAATGGACAACCTATATTTGCTGTAGCAGATGGAACAGTTATAATATCTACAAGAGTAAGAGGAAGTTACGGAAATTATATTATAATTAGACATGATAATGGGCTATATACATTATATGCACATGGACAAGATGGTTCAAGAACTGTTGAATCAGGAGATAGGGTTTCACAAGGTCAGCAGATAATGAGAGTTGGATCAACAGGAAATTCAACTGGTCCACACTTACATTTTGAAGTAAGAACTAGTCCAGGAAATTATAGTAATAGAGTTAATCCACGAAATCATTTACCTTAAATACGTTGTAATTTAAGAGATTAATAATACATATAATTAAATATAATTATAAAAGATTATATGGGCGGAGGATTTCCGCCCAGCTTTAGTACTTTAAGTACTAAACTAAAAATTGGAGGCTAAAAATGGAAGAACAGAAAAGATTTAAAACTTATAAAATCATAATGTTAGTTGTTTTGGTAGCGTTTGTAACTTTTTTATTAACATCAATTGGAATGTATCAATATTTTACAAATGATGGTTTTGGAAAAAGTCTTATAGCAAAGTCAGATGCTAATGAAGAATTAGTAAATACTTTAGATCAATATAGAAGAATAATAGATAAATATTATTTAGGAGATATAGATGAGGAACAATTAAAAGAAGGAGCAATTAGTGGTTATATAGATGGATTAGGAGATGAATATACTGAATATATTTCAAAAGAAGATATGTCAGACTATATGGCAGATACAACAGGAAACTTTGTGGGTGTTGGAGTATATATGGTACAAGATACAGAGGCAAACAGAATAATGGTATTGTCTCCAATAAAAGGTGGACCTGCAGAAAAGGCGGGATTACAACCAGGTGATTATATAACAGCAGTAGATGGAGTTGAGTATTCAGGAGAACAAATGACAGAAGCTTCAAATAAAATTAAAGGTGAAGAAGGCACAACTGTTAAATTAGAAGTTCTAAGGGGAGAAGAAACTTTAAACTTTGAATTAACAAGGGAAAATATAAGAACAAATCCTGTTGAAGGAGAAGTCTTAGATGGTAATATAGGGTATATAACATTTTCTTCATTTGATGAAGGAACAGCAGAAGAATTTAAGGCTAAATTTGAAGAACTACAAGGACAGGGAATTACCTCACTAATAATAGACTTAAGAAATAATGGTGGAGGAATTGTAGATGAAGCTTTAGGAATTGCAAATTACATATTAGATAAAGATTCAGTTATTTTATATGAAGTAGATAAAAATAATAATGAAACAGAAGAAAAAACGACTGATGACCCAATAATTAATATGCCGATTGTATTATTAACAAATGAAAATACAGCAAGTTCATCAGAAATACTAGCAGGTGCATTAAAAGACCATGGAAAAGCAACAATAGTAGGAACAAAAACATATGGAAAGGGAGTAATTCAGCAATTACTTACATTACCTGATGGAAGTGGATTGAAAATAACTTCTGAAAAATATTTAACTCCAAATAGAACTGAGATAAATAAAATAGGCATAGAGCCTGATGAAGAAGTGGAATTACCAGATACAGTAACAAACGTATTAGATGTTGATAGAAATGAAGATACACAATTACAAAAAGCAATTGAAGTATTAAATAGAGATTAAAGCGAGGGATGATAATGAATTTACCAAATAAATTAACTATATTTAGAATAATATTGGTACCGATAATGGTAATAATTCCATTTTTGGGAATAGAGGGTAAAGTTTTCGGAATACCAATAGAATGGATTATAATTGATAGCATATTTATTATAGCTTCTATTACAGATAAACTAGATGGCTATCTAGCGAGAAAAAATCATCAAGTAACAGCATTTGGTAAATTTTTAGATCCTTTAGCTGATAAAATATTAGTATTAGCAGCTATGATGATGTTGGTTGAAATGCAAAAGTTACCTGCATGGATACCAATTATAGTATTAGCTAGAGAATTTGTCGTATCAGGGTATAGATTAATCGCAGTAGAACAAGGCGGAGAAGTAATTGCAGCATCTAAATGGGGAAAATTAAAGACATTAACTCAAATGATAGCAATCATTTTAGCTTTTGTAGATTTAAATGCATTTGGAGATTGTTTCACAGGAGTATTACAAGGTGGAGATTTAGTATTAAACTTAATTGTAACAATAATGATGATTATACAAGTTATTGCAACAATATTCTCTGGAGTAGATTATTTAAAAGGTGCTAAAAAATATATGCAAGCTAAATAAAAACAAATGAAAAATATAAAATAAGAATACTTTTAAGATAAAATGAATATAATGTTAAATAAAAAATGAAGTTTGCTTGACAAATTTCATTTTTTGCCGTAATATAATAAATGATTTTTTAGAAAAGGATGAAATTACCTAAAGAGAGGAGAAATGAACAATGGATGAGAAAAAAGAAGTGATATTAACACAAGAAGGGTATGATAAATTAGAAGAGGAGTTAAATTTCTTAAGAACAGAAAAAAGAGCTGAAATAGCTGATAGAATAAAAGTAGCGCTAGGATTTGGTGACTTATCTGAAAATTCAGAATATGATGAAGCAAAAACTGCACAAGCAGAAAATGAAACAAGAATTGTAGAACTTGAAGACAAATTAAGACATGCAAAAATAATTGATCAAAAAGATATTAATACAGAAACAGTTCAAGTTGGAAATATTGTTAGAGTATTAGATATGGAATTTGATGAAAAAATTGAATATCAAATTGTTGGTTCTACAGAAGTAAATTTAGCTGAAAATAAAATTTCTAATGAATCACCTTTAGGAGCTGCTTTACTTGGAGCAAAAAGAAATAATGTAGTAGAAGTAAATGCACCAGGTGGAGTTATGAAATACAAAATACTATCTATAAAAAAATAAATAGAAAGAAAAAATAAAATTGAAATAAATAAAAGATAATAAAAATAGGCAAAGTATTTATACTTTGCCTAAAATTGTTTGCTTAAATACTTAAAGAACTATCTAAAGCAAGTTTAATCATATTATTTAAACCTGTTTGTCTTTCTTCAGGAGTTGCAACTTCTTTAATATATTTAGAATCTACAACGCTCATTAAACAAGCAGCTTTCTTATTTAACATTTTAGCAGTATAGAATAATGCAAAAGCTTCCATTTCAGCACTAACAGGATTGAAATCAGAAGGTACTCTTTCTAAAAATTTATTTACATTTGTCATATATAAGTCAAAACAATCTGTACAAACTGTATTTCCTTTTACAATACTTACATTTGTTTCTTTTGCTGTTTGCTCTATAATAGAATTTAACGCTTTATTAGCTTCTACAATGTGACAATCATCATTATTTAATGTTAAAGCAAAATTAGATTCACTAAACACTTTATCAGCAAGAATAATATCAAATAGCTTTAATTCGGGTTTGTAGCAACCACAAGAACCTATTCTTATAATATTTTCCACTTCATAAATTTTATATAATTCATATGAGTATATTCCCATGCTTGGCATACCCATTCCAGATGCCATAACTGTAATTTCTTTACCTTTATATGTTCCAGTATATGCATACATCCCTCTTACCTGATTTACTAATTTTACATCTTCTAAAAAGTTTTCAGCTATATATTTAGCACGAAGTGGGTCTCCTGGCATAATTACAGTTTTTGCAATATCGCTTAAATTTGCTTCATTATGTGGTGTTGGCATACTAATCACTCCTTTTAATTTTTTATTTTATATAAGTAGTATAACATAAATATAAGAAAATAAAAGCTAAATTTGAATAAAAACTATTGTAAAAATTGTTGATAAATGTTAAAATAATAATAGATTGAAAAAAAACCAAATTTTTTGGCGGATTTTTAATCTTTTTTTTATTTTTATTTATTCTCTTAAGAATTTGCAAGATTTGGTTTTATTTTTTGTTTGTTTTGGAAAGGGGAAGAGAATGAATACAAAGTACATATTTGTAACAGGAGGAGTTGTATCAGGATTAGGAAAAGGAATAACAGCGGCTTCACTTGGAAGGTTATTAAAAAATAGAGGATATAAGGTAACAATACAAAAATTTGACCCTTATATAAATGTAGACCCAGGAACAATGAATCCATATGAACATGGAGAAGTATTTGTAACAGATGATGGGGCAGAAACAGATTTAGATTTAGGACATTATGAAAGATTTATAGACGAAAATCTTACACATAATTCAAGCATAACAATGGGAAAAATATATTCGACAGTAATTGAAAAAGAAAGAAAAGGTGAATATTTAGGAAAGACAGTACAAGTAATACCACATATAACAAATGAAATAAAAAGAAGAATATATGGATTTGAAGACACAGATACTGATATAGTAATAACAGAAGTAGGTGGAACTGTAGGAGATATAGAGGGGCTTTCAATAATAGAAGCAATTAGACAAGTAGGACTAGAAAAAAATCCAGAAGATGTATTATATATACATGTAACATTACTTCCATATATACATGGTTCAAATGAAATAAAATCAAAACCAACACAACATTCTGTAAAAGAATTACAAAGTTTAGGGATAAAACCAAATATATTAGTATGTAGAACAGAACAAGATATACCAGATAGTGTAAGAGAAAAATTATCATTATTTTGTAATGTGAGAAAGTCAAGTGTAATTCAGAATAAAACAGCAGATTGCTTATATGCAGTGCCATTAATGTTAGAAGAAGAAGGATTAGCAAGAGAAGTTTGTAATCACTTAAAATTAGATAGATATATACCAGATAATTCAAAATGGCAAGAAATGATAGATAATATAAGAAGTATAGACAAAAATAACAATGTAAGAGTAGCAATTGTAGGTAAATATATAAAATTAGAAGATTCATATATATCTGTAATAGAAAGTTTATACCATGCAGGATTTGAAAATCATGTAAAAGTAGAAGTAGACTTAGTTGATGCAGAGAAAATAAATAGAGAAAATGCAAAAGAAGAATTATCTAGATATGATGGAATAATAGTACCAGGAGGATTTGGAACAAGAGGAATAGAAGGAAAGATAGAGACAATTAAATATGTAAGAGAAAATAAAGTTCCATTTTTAGGAATATGTCTTGGTATGCAAATGGCTGTTGTAGAGTTTGCAAGAGATGTGCTAGGATTAGAAGATGCAAATTCAGCTGAATTTGATGAAAATACTAATAATCCAGTAATACATATAATGGAAGAACAAAAGAAAGTGGATAAAAAAGGTGGAACAATGAGATTAGGAGCATATCCTTGTATAATAAAAGAAGGAAGTTTAGCAAGTAAAGTGTATGGTAAAGAAGAAATTGCAGAAAGACATAGACATAGATATGAATTTAATAATGATTATAGAGAAAAACTAGAAGAAGCAGGTCTAACAGTTTCAGGGACATCCCCAGATGGTAACTTAGTAGAGATAGTAGAAATAAAAGACCATCCATACTTTATTGCAGGACAATTTCATCCGGAATTAAAATCAAGACCAAATCGTCCAGCGCCTTTATTTGTGGGATTAGTAAAAGCTTGTGTTGATAATAAAATGTAGAAATTTTAAAAATTTTTAAAATACTATTGACAAAAAAGGAAAAAACCTTTATAATCTATAATTGTCAGGAGGAAATGCAGGTGTAGTTCAATGGTAGAACCTCAGCCTTCCAAGC
>CALXXE010000017.1 GCA_944392605.1 uncultured Clostridia bacterium
GACACATATAGAGCTTCGGGAGCAGGTGGACAACATATAAATAAAACTTCATCAGCAGTAAGAATTACGCATATTCCTACAAACATTGTTGTTTCTTGTCAATCTGAACGTTCACAAATACAAAATAAAGAAACAGCTATGCGTATGTTAAAATCTAGACTCCTTGATTTAAAAGAAAAAGAACATAAAGAAAAACTAGAAGACTTACAAGGAGAACAAAAAGATATAGCGTGGGGAAGTCAAATACGTTCATATGTATTTTGTCCATACACGATGGTAAAAGACCATAGAACAAATTATGAGGTTGGAAATGTAGAAGCTGTTATGGATGGCGAAATTGATGATTTTATAGAAGCTTATTTAAAATATAATATAAAAAATAAGGAAAATTAGTTTTGGAGATAGAGTATTCTATCTCTTTTTTCTTTGCTTTTACATATAATATAACGAAGACCATATTTAAATTTAAAATGGTTTTTATATTATAAAAAGAGGTGGAGCAAAAATATGGACACAATAATGGTTTTAAAATTTGGTGGAAGTTCTGTTGCTGATAATAGAAAATTGGAGTTAGTTGCAAAAAGAATTACGAAAATCTATGATAAAGGTAATAGAGTTGTTGTTGTCCTTTCTGCTCAAGGAAAAACAACAGACAAATTAATAAACGAAGCAAAAGAGCTATCTAATAACGTACCAAGTAGGGAATTAGATGCTTTACTTAGTTGTGGAGAGCAAATGTCAACTGCAAAATTAAGTATCTTATTAAATTATATGGGATATCCTTCAATATCTTTAACAGGATGGCAAGCAGGAATATTAACTAACAATAACAATCAAAATGCTAATATAATAAAAATTAATACATCTAGAATTTTAAAAGAACTAAATGAAAATAAAATAGTAATTATAACAGGTTTCCAAGGAATAGATGAAAATTTAGATATCACAACTCTAGGCAGAGGGGGTTCTGATACAACAGCTATAGCAATTGCGGCCGCTTTACATGCTAAAAATTGTTATATTTTCTCTGATGTAGATGGGGTTTATACTGCTGATCCTAATAAAATAGAAAATGCTAAAAAAATAGAAAATCTTTCTTATGAAGAGATGATGCAATTATCAAGTGAAGGAGCAAAAGTTCTTCATAACAGATGTGTTGAAATAGGGGAAAAATTCAAAATACCTATTATAACAAAGTCAACCTTTAACGAAGAAAAAGGAACTGTTATATCAGATAAAATAGAAGAAAATAAAGTTAAAAGTATTATAAAAAAAGAAGTATCAAGAGTATCAATTATAGGTAATGGAATTATAAGAAATTTTGATTTAATAAAGGAAATCATTGACTTTATAAAGAAAAAGAATCTAGAATTATTGAATTTTGAAATTTCAGAAACTAAAATCTCTATTGTTTTTAAAAGCATTATAGATGATGAAAATGTAAGAGAATTGCATGAGCTAATTTTCTAAAACAAGTTCTAAATAAGACAAACTTTGAATATATATATTTTAGTAGTTAAACAAAATAGGGAGGTAATGCTAATGACTATTGATGAAAGAAAAGTTCAGCAAACAAGTGTAATTCAAAATCTTATTTTGGAGAATAGAGGGAAATTAAGCATCTCTGGAGTGTTAGACGTTTTAAGTTTTGATGACCAAGTAGTTATTATAGAAACAGAACTTGGACTATTAACAATAAAAGGAGAATCTTTAAGAATTAATAAATTAAGTATTGACACTTCTGAGGTAATTGTAGAAGGAGATATTTCATCTATGAATTATAGCGATAATAAGAATACTGAAAAATCAAAAGGAAGTTTAATTAGTAAGATTTTTAAATAGATTTTACTTTAAGGAGATATTTTACTATGATTATGAATCAGGTATATTTATTTTTTATTTTTATAGCAAATGGCGTACTTATTGGAATCCTTTTTGATTTTTTTAGAATTCTCAGAAAATCATTTAAAACAAGTGATATAGTAACTTACATCGAAGACTTCCTATTTTGGATTTTAACAGGATTTTCTATTCTTTACTTTATGTTTGTTTTTAACAATGGAGAAATCCGTTTATTTATGTTTTTAGGAATAGCTGTTGGTATTACATTATATATGTTAATATTTAGTTCATTTCTAATAAAAATAAATGTAACTATAATAACATTTTTGAAAAAGGTTATAAGTAAAATCATTGGAATTATTTTAATTCCTTTCAAATTTATAAAAAGATTATTCTTTAAACCTATTTCTTTTATTTTTATAAATATTAGAAAAAGTTCTACAAATTTATATAATAATTTTATGAAAATTACTAAAAAAAATAAAAAAATCGAAAATAATGTAAAAAATTAAAAATATAAGAAGGATTTTTTGAAAAAAAGTAGAATAATATTATTATAGTGTCCAGACGGATTATTACATTAGAATTGGAGAGATTAACTTATGAAAAAGATTTATAAAAAACTTATAATATTATTAATTGTAGCATATGCAATATTTACTATAATAAATCAACAAAAAACTTTAAATCAATATAGCGAACAAACAGATATATTAACACAGGAAATAGCAGATGAAACTCAGACTAAGGAAGAACTTGCTAAACAAAAAGAAAATGTAGATTCATTAGAATTTATTGAACAAATGGCAAGAGAAAAATTAGATATGTATTATCCTAATGAGAGGGTTTATATAGATCAAGGAATGTAATTTGCATTCCTTTTATTTTTTTCTAAAAAGTATTCCAAAATATTCCAAAATGTGTTATAATATATTTGTTGTTATTAATATTTATTTAAATTCGTTTAAAATTCCCAGTATTAAAAATTAAACAAAACTATATTATAAAATAAATTAGGAGGTATTTATGTTAGATTTAGAAGCAATGACGCTAACAGAATTAAAAGCGTTGGCAAAAGAGCACAATATAAAAAATATATCAAAATTAAAAAAGGATGATTTAATTACGGTTTTAAAACAAGTTACAGCTAGTTCAGAAACTTCTTATAATCAAGAATACGAGAATAATAATAATGACGATAAATTGGATGAATTAGATGATAAAGAAACTACAGAAAAACATTATGATGAAAATGGTGAACCTATAGTTGATTATAAATTAACTAATGAAGGTGACGAAATAGTCGAAGGAATTTTAGATATATTACCAGATGGATATGGATTCTTAAGAGGAGACAATTATTTATCTAGTGATAAAGATGTTTACATTTCTATGGTACAAATAAGAAGATTTAAACTTGATACTGGTGATGTTATAAAAGGAATTTCAAGATATAGAGAAGGAGAAAAATTCCCATCTTTGATATTCGTTGGTGAAGTAAATGGAGAACATCCTGAAAAAGCAATGAAAAGAAAAAGATTTGATGAGTTAACACCTATATTCCCAACAGAAAAATTAAAATTAGAAACAACATCTAATGATTATGCAACTAGAATAATCGATTTGATGTGTCCTATAGGAAAAGGACAAAGAGGGATGATAGTTGCTCCACCAAAAGTTGGTAAGACTACATTACTTAAGAAAGTTGCAAACTCAATAAGCAAAAATAATCCAGAAGTGGAACTAATTGTACTTTTAATTGATGAAAGGCCCGAAGAAGTAACAGATATGAAACGTTCTATACAAGGACAAGTAATTCATTCTACTTTTGACGAATTACCAGAACATCATGTCAAAGTTGCTGAAATGGTTCTAGAAAGAGCAAAAAGATTAGTTGAACATGGAAGAGATGTTGTTATATTACTAGACAGTATCACAAGATTAACAAGAGCTTACAACTTGGTTATTCCTTCATCTGGAAGAACTTTATCTGGTGGTATTGACCCTGCTGCACTTCACAAACCTAAGAAATTCTTTGGAGCAGCTAGAAATATTGAATTTGGTGGAAGTTTAACAATTTTAGCAACTGCATTAATAGATACGGGAAGTAGGATGGATGATGTTATATTCGAAGAATTCAAAGGAACAGGTAATATGGAAGTTCACTTAGATAGAAAATTATCAGAAAGACGTATCTTCCCAGCTATTGATATTAATAAGTCTGGAACTAGAAGGGAAGATCTATTACTTACTCCAAAAGAGAAAGATACAGTATTTGCTTTAAGAAAAGCTATGAATAGTATGCCTGTTGCTGATGTAACTGAACAGGTTATCAGCCAAATGACTCAAACCAAAAATAATGATGAATTTATTGATCAAATGGATAATTATTTAAGAAGATTTAAATAATTAATAATAAATTTTAAAGATAGAGGACAAAAAATGTTGTTCTCTATTTTTGTTAAAATTCAAATATAGGAGTAGGGGAAGAAAGCAAAACAATTTCAATAAATTTTGTTTTAAATGAAAATATAATTATGAAGAATAGGTGTAAATTAGATATAAAATAGAATATTTATATAAGATACATAAAATGAAAAATACAAATACAAAACTGACAAACAAGAATAATTAAGAAGAAAATTATTAAGTTATAAAATATAAATCAAATTAAATATTAAATAAAATCAAAAAATCATATTTTAATTTTATTTAAAAGAGAAGAATAGGAGAATAAAAAACAAATAAACATAGATATATAACATTGCACAAAATCAATCTTTTGTGCAAATAAAGGTAGGAGAAAAAATATAGAGAACTTTATTTCTCTAAAATGTCTAATATCTCCAAAACCCCTTATTTCAGGCTATTTATCGTTAATATAACTTGTTGCCTAAAATATTAAATCGCCTTAAAATCGATTCTCGTGCGTCGCTTTTTTTCACATGATTAAAAAAATTTATTTATTGTTAAACTTATATCATCTATTCTTTTAAATGTCAATACATTTACGCAATCTTTTTAAAATCCTTTTTAAACTTATTATAATTATCGTAAATATGTTCGTTTAAATGTAATTGACTTGTAATTTGATGATAAGTATCACGAACTAAATTTTTACGTAAATTTTCTTCTAAAGTTTCAGATTTTCCTCGTCTTGGATAAATATAATTATATGTGTATGAATAAAATTCTAAACTCCTCAAAATTAAATCCACTTGACAATTTAATAATTCTATTTTGTTTTTTCTAATTGAATTTATATCAAAATCTATTTCTTCCAACTTAAGCTACCTCCTCTTCCCTATTTGTAATTTTTTCAAAATTATTTAATGGGTTTTTATCTACAGCTTCTTTAATATGTTCGTTATAAATGTGTGTATATATCTGTGTTGTTGAAATGCTCTTATGTCCTAAGAATTCTTTTAATACTAGAATATCTTGTGTTACATATATATAAATCATACTAGCAGCAGTATGTCTTAATGTATGTGTTGTGTATCCACATTTGCTAAGCCCCATAAGTTCGTAAGCCTTTTCACAAATATTCTCCACACAGTCTATACCAATCCTAGAACCGTTTTTATTTAAGAATAATGGTTCATTAAGGTTAATTATCTTTCTCTGTCTATTTCTTTGTTCTATATATTTACTTAATTTTTCTTTGCAAGTTTGATTTAGATATAATTTTCTTTGCTTATTACCTTTTCCTAGTACTATTAATGTGTTATCTCGTAAATTTACATCTTTTAAATTTGCATTTATTAATTCAAAAGCCCTTGCACCAGTTGATAAAAACATAGAAATTATCGCATTGTTCCTTATATAAAATCTAGAATTTTCTAATGTAAATATTTCTTGAATCTTTATAGCCTGTTCCAATGATAAATGTCTAGGTATTCTTTCTACCTTTTCTATATTAGGTATTTCTCTTGTAGGATTTTCTTGTGTGTAACCTCTAGGTGTAGTTGATATAAGCCAATTATAAAAAGTTCTTATTGCTGCAAGTTTACATTGTCTCGTATTTGCATTGTTATCTCTAGAAAAACCACAATAAACTAAAAAAGCAATTACATCACTTTCTTTTACTTGAAATAGTATTAAAGCATTAAATTTCATTATTGAAATATTAAAATTAAGATACTTGTTTATGAATTTAAAAAACATTATTAAATCTCCATTGTAAGCCTTTATGGTATTAATAGAATACCCTTTTATTCCTAATAAATAATTTAAAAAGTTCTTTAGTATATCTGGACTTTCGGATAAATCCAATTTCATTTTTTACACCTCCACTTTACATAATACCATATGTACAGTACAAATGCAAGCAAGACAACAAAAAAATATGCAAGAAATATAATCAATCTCTTACATATCGTTCTTCTTTTTTATAGTTATAGTTTTATTTTCTTCGTCTAAATTAATTTCTACATATTCATCTTTATTATTATCTTTGCTAATCCCAATTTTACTTAAAAAATCAGTACTTATAGATATTTTTATTCTAGTACTATTTTTTAATTTATATACTTTTACAGTTCTTGTATTTAATTTTTCTTTTACTCTATTGTCATCTCTTATTAAATTAGCTATGTAATTTCTCGAATGATTGGTCAGCTTTGCTATTTCTGTGTAGCTTTTTCCATCTAGAAATAATTCTATACATTCTTCCTTTAAATTTTCTTTTTCCATTTTGTTACCTCTATTAAATATAAAATATTCAATTTAATATATTATAACAAAAAAAGGCTTTCTTGTAAATGAAAAACCTTTTTAATTATAAATCTATTAATTCTTCCATATGCACTTTTAATATTTTAGCTATTCCCCACAATTCATAATCTACTATTGTTCTCGTACCATGTTCTATATTTCCAATTGCTTGTGCTGATAGTTCTATACCTAATTCCAAAAGCAAAGTTCTTGACAATCCTTCTATTGATAACCCTTTTTCTTTTCTAATTTCTCTCATTTTATTTCCAGAAACATTTATTTTATTATTATATCTTTTTCTATAATTCATTCTTCTACCTCTTTTTTTATTTAATAATTTTATCATTTTTAAAGGCATGCACTAACACGACTCTATAAAGAAATAATAAAAATATAGATTTATATATAGAGACGTGTTATAATATCTTAAAAAGGAAGTAATTTTATGGAAAAAGATATAAAAAGATTAAAAGCATGTATGGATCATAATGATTATTATTCTATGTTAATATATATAACCATTATTATTGATAAATGTACCGGACAAAATAAAGAGTTTTTATTAAATCTGGCTGCTAATATAAAAAAAGGTAATTATGAAGAAGTAAACAATTTATTAAAAAAATAAGTTTTATCTTCTTTTTTCGACATTTTTTTCAAATAATTTATATTATAATCAGTGTAAGACAAATGTAATACATACGTAAGTCGTTTTGTCTTATATAATAAAATTAAATTTAAGGAGGGGTAGTATTATTATGGCTTTTAAAATTCCAAGTATTCCAATGACAACACCTAAAACAATCAGGTTTCCAAATGATGTTATAGAAGAAATTGAAGAAGTAATAAAAGGTAAAGACTGTACTTTTAGTGCTTTTGTTATAGAGGCTGTAAAAACTGCCCTTGATGATTTGGGGATTGAATAAATATTAATAATAAACTAAAGAAAATATTAGGAGATGTTACAATGGATAAATTATTAAATAAAATAACTAATTTGTTTAAATCAAGATATTGTTCAAGAAAAAATTATTGGATTTTTTTCGGGATTTCATTACTATGTTTATTGATATTATTGCCTATGGGGAATTTTTTTAATTATTCATATAGTTATGGAATTTATATAGATAGATATCAAAACTTTTTATATTTCTCTTTTTTAGTATTGAATATAATTATGCAAGTTAAAAGACTTCGCGATGCAAATATAAGTCCATACCTTTTATTTGTGTATATCTTGTTTGTCTTTAATATCTCTGTTTTTAATTATATTGTTTATATAGTTTTATTAATATTACTATTATTGCCATCTCAGAGAATACCTACAACAAATTTAGTTAAGGAAAATGATAAAGATGAATAAAAATAATAATGTATATAAATTTATTAAAAAGATTTTTCCGTATGTCTTTATAGTTAATATGTTTTTTGTTTGGGGTATTACTTTTATTTTCATTTATGAAAAGTTTAATAATATTTTAGGTTATATATTAGGGACAATTTCAATTGCAATATCTATATATTCGCATAGTATAGCAGAGAATTATTTAGAAAAGAAATATAATAAAGATGACCAGAACTAAAATGTCCTGGTCTTTATTAATATCCTGTAGTCCAGCCCGCTTCTTCACATGCTGCCCAGTTTGATAGTGTTGTACATGTCGTTGCTTGTGCTGAAGTTAAACCTATAAATTTTAACTCTTTATTTGTTGTTATTTTAGTTGCAGTTAATAGTGAAGCTAATATATTATTTAAACTATCATCAGTTAAAGATGTACAATTAGCAAACATTGCGCCAATATTAGTTGCACTACCCATATTAAATACAGGTACTGTAGCTAAAGCATTACAATTTAAAAACATCAAACGCATATCAGTTACATTACTTATATCAAAAGCTGGTACTGAAACTAAAGACTTACAATTATTAAACATATTATTTGTAGTTACTAAAGCACTTGTATTTATAATTGCATCTATACTTTGTAGTTTTTCAAAATTTCCAATAGCTAAATTTGCTTGTGTAACAGATGTAAAATCTAATGTTGGTGCTTTAATAATTTGGTTACTTAATTTAAATGCTGAACTTGTATTACCTTTATTTTTAGAAGCTATATAATTATTTATATCATCTGCTAGTAATTCATACTTTAATTGTCCGTCTACTAAGTTACATTTATATACACCACCAAATTCTTCTCCACCTGTTTGAGCAAAATATAAACAAGTATTTACATCATCTACAAGATTAGCGTCACCACCTGCCATTAAATCTGCAATTTCACTAGTCATAACTTTTACTTCTTTTGATAAATCTACAGGGTTTTTTAAACTCTCTATTACCTCATTAGTCTCTGCATTTATTTTCTCAAATCTAGTTCTTGTAAAATGTTGTGTATCTGTACTTACATACATAACACTTATGGCTGTTGAGTCTTCAAATAAATATGAAAAAGAAACCGTTTGAGTAGAAATATAGAAAGCACTAGTTTGTATAGGTTCATCTGTAGCTGGTTCTAAAAGTGCTGGTACACTAACCTGCATTTGTAAAGTTTCACTTAATGGTTTAGGTAAAGTAACTGTTTCTGGAAAATTAATATATTGTAATAGTTCCCCATGCTGTATATTCTTTAAAGTATTATTATAGACAACAGCAATGTTTCCTTCTTTTAAATTTTTATTATTTAATAATTCATCTTTATTTGCTAGAAGTTTTGTACCATCATCTTTTTTTGTATTTACAAAATTTATCATCTATTCCACCCCACTTACAACAAGTTGTACTTTAGTATCTGCTACTGTAGAAACTAAAGATATATTATCTACTTGCTTATTTAATTTAATGGTTGTTGCTATATTAGCTCCAATTACTGCACTAACTCCACCAACAGTCAATGTTACGTTTGCTTCTTCACTATAGTTTGCTATA
This sequence comes from uncultured Clostridia bacterium, assembly GCA_944392605.1. Lineage (GTDB taxonomy): Bacteria > Bacillota > Clostridia > TANB77 > CAG-508 > CAG-269. Next base: position 9,488 of record CALXXE010000017.1, read on the forward strand.
TCTATTTGTGTTACTTTTTTGTTTATTGCAATTGTAGTAGCTGTCGTTCCTACAGTTTGTATACTTGCATTTAAAGTTGTCTCTATATCTTTTACCTCTTTTACAGGGACAGGATTTTCATCAGTATTGCCAACTGTTGTATTATTCCCATCTGCGTTTTTTACATATACTTCTCCTTCTGGACTTACTTTTACATTTTGTATATTTCCTTCTTCGTCATAACCTATCATATCTTACCTCCTATTTATAGTTTTGATTTATCATATATCCTTCATCGCCTGTTACTCTTATACGTACTTTATCCCATGTATATCCATTTGCTTTTTCTACTCCAGCTTGTAATACATATAATGTCGTACCTGGTATATAAAGAGCTATTATATCATCATCTGTTGAAGGTCCTTTTCTAAGATTAGTATTGTGGTTTAGTGTTTTTAGTTCTCCTGCATAACTTGAATTACTAGAAGTAGTTGTATTTCCTATTTGATAATTAGATGTATTATAACTTCCTACTTTATTTGGGATTCCCATATAAGCAGCTGGGTCAGAATTATCTGCATATTTATTACTAGAATTTCTAATTTCAAAGTGTAGATGTTTACCAGTTGAATTACCCGTACTTCCCATGACTCCTATTTTCGTCGTACGGCTTATTTTATCTCCTTCACTACAAGTTACCTTGCTAAGATGGCAAAACCAATGATATTTTCCGTCAGGGGCTTTAACAGTAATATAATTTCCATAGCTATTATCCCAACCAATTTTTGTAACTGTTCCATCACAAGTTCCGTAAATTGTATCACTATCTCCTACTAAGTCTATTCCTGTGTGCCAGCCACAAGCCCAACTACCTTTTCTCTTGTATTCACAAGTAACTCTAAAGTTACCAGTTAATGGTATGTTTGTTGCCATAACTATCCCTCCTTGTTATTATAATTAATATTAGATATTCCAAGTATTGCTCCTAAAAATGTTGTTACTGCTGTCATAATAGTTAATACTATTTCTGTACAACCAACATTAAAGCTATTTAGTATGACTCCAACTAATGTTGTTAATGCTGGTAAAAATATAAGTGTTATCCATTTTAGTACGTCATAAACTTTGTTACTCATAGTATCCCTCCTCCCTATTTAGATTTTTTTGCTATCATTTTCTCCAAGTTCTCTTCTATAAAGAATTTTAATTTTAATATCTCGTTCATTTCATCTTGGTTAAAGTCCACCTTGTTTTCCTCTAAATATTGTATTGCAAGAAAACCAATAGGTTCTTTATTTCTGTTATGTATTATTATGTCATAAAAACTTCTAACTCCCTGGTCTTTCTTTAAGTGATATGTGGAGTTCATATTCTCTTTTATAGCTTCTAAGTCATTTACTTTTAGTTGTTCCTTATTTAATAGAGTCTCCACAAATTGTGGTATGCAAGATAAAGGTATAGCTTGTAAATACATTTGGTAACTTCTACAACCAGTTCTACAAACCTCAAAACTGCAACTTGTTTTTAAAGCACTTCTACCATTTGCATAATGTCCACCGTTATGAAAATCATATACTTGAACTCTATCTGCATTTAGATATTCTTTTAATTCTTCCATTCTTTTTATTATTTCGTTATCAATGTTTATTTGATTTTTAATTTTTTTAGGTATAGAATTTTCTATTTCTTTTTTCGCTTTTGCAAAAGCAACTATTAATCCTGCAATCGCTGTTACCAATGCTGTTAAACTAATTAATAAACTTGTTAAACCTTCCATTCTTCTCCACCTTTATTTAAAGTTAAAAGGGTCATTACACCTATTGTAATAACCCTTATTAATTATTCTTCACTTCTTACTAATTCGCTTTTATATTTGTTCATCATATAGCTTTTTGCATAGTCTTTAGCTTTCTCTTTTATTTGTTCTAATTTTTCTTCACTATACAATCCTTGCTTTTCATATTTTTGGTAATATTCATATGCTTTCTCTTCATATTCTTTTTTCATTTCAGAAGTTAATGTTAAAGTTCTTTTGTTTTGACTTAGTGTGTCTCTAGAAGGATAGAACTTAGTACTTTCTATTGTTTCTTCATTGTTAGAATATAGGAGTTCTTTTCCTAATGCCTGTCTTGCTGTATCTGTTTTTTGCTCTTGTAAAACTCTTATTTGTTCTGCTTTTTCATCGGCAGATAACGTTAGACTTTTCTTTATTTCTTTTATCTGTTTATTTAATTTAGCCATATTGCTTGTTGCTTCGGTTAATGCTTCAAGTTGTTTTTCTTCTTCCTCTGTTATTGTACCACCATTTGCCTTTTTTGTTAAGTCTGTTTTTAAGGTATAAACGTCGTCAACACTCTGGCTGTTAGAGTTTACGTTCACAATAAATCTTTTTCCTACTGCGTTATCTTCTGCTCCCATATTGGGCTCTTCTGCCGTTATTCCCACTTTACCAGCTATCCAGTCAATTACATTTGTCACAGACGTACCAAGACCAGCAAAGTAACCACTTATTAAATTATCTATCTTAGCAGGAGAATAATTAAATATTTTACCCAACCATATTGCTAACTGACTGTTGTAGTCATAGTATTGTTCACTATCTGGAAGTTCTAAATCGTAACTCTTAACAATATCAGAATTATAATACAAGTCCTTATTAATTGCATTTTCTACTACAGGAGCTATCATATTAGGAACTAATCCAGTTACACTATCTGCTGGCATATTATCCATTATAGCATTAGTAACCCATTCAGTTAGTCTTTCTCCTTCTTTACCTTCTTCAATATGACCTGTAAATAAGTCTTGTATATATTCTCCTAGATTTATAATACTTCTTAGTATTCCTTGTGGCTTTTTGATGGTTACAATTTGGTCTCCAACTTTGAGAACAAAATTATCATCTTTCTTTCTTTGATTCAACTCTTCTATTTCGTCATCGTCGTAACCAATTGCTTTTATAGCAGTAGATATTGCCATTAGTATTGCCATTCTAGTTGCAACACGTTTTGGATTTCCTTTTACTTTTTCTGCGAATGTATAGGCGCTTCCAACTCTAGCAGCACTAAAAGGAATTAACTGATTTATTTCTCTTGTGATATTTCCAGTTCTTCCAAAGTCTTGTGTTGCATCTCTACTTTGTAAAGCTGCTTGTATTCTTGCGTCAGTTTCTGCCATTCCATTTTTTCTGTAATATTCTATATTCTTTTCAAATACTCTAAATCTTGTACTTTGTTCAGAAATTTCTGGAATATATGTCATGATGTCTAATAATCTTTTTAGTGGCTTATATTTTTCTTTTATTCCTAAAACTTCACTATTTTTTGTGCCATATACATCCTTCATTAAGTTTTGTGTTGTTTCTCTATATTGAGACATTCTTGTTGAACTCGTTGCTCCTGTCTGCTCATATATAGCATACAATGTATTTATTCTATCTGCATAACCTGGTACAACCTTATTAAAGAAATTTCTAGCAGTTTTATTTTGAGCAGATAATATATCCATTATACCTATAACATTATCAACTACAGGTATAAAACCAGCCTCACTAAATATAGCAGCTTGTGTTGTATCACTTATCATATTAGGAATAGCAAAACCAATATTAGCCATAGTTGCACCGTATCTTAAAGGCATATTTAATTTTCTGTTTATATTTAATACTGCACTCATGAATTTTTTATCCATGTTCATTAAAGAATTGAATAGTACTTCATCATTAAATTGTAGATAAACTCTTTTACCATTTGTATCTATAAAACTTGTTATAAGGTTATTTGTGTCTACTTTGTTATTTGGTGCAAATAAATCAATTGTTTTTTCTAGGTCTAATTCTGTCGTATCTACACCCTGGTTTCTTAATTCTCTTTCCCAGGTGCTTAGTTTAGCTGTGCCTATCTTAACCATTGGTGCGTCTATAACATCATATATTTTACCAGTCATACCAGCTTGTTCGCCTTGATTATATAAAGCTCTTAAAATATTATTGTTTTCTACTTGTTGAATTATATTTGTAGAATTAGCAACTATGTTTTCTAAGACATCTTTTACATCTAATTCACTACCTGTTCTAGCTTTTATAATATCACTTACTGCCCCTCTTCTACCTACATTGTTTTTGCTACCTTCTAAAACTCTTTGCATAGGTACATAGAAAGCATTACTTTCTCTTAAGCTATCAGCTGTTTCTTGCGATATTAATCCATTGTTCACTGCATATTGCATTACACCATCTAAAGTATCATATACTAATTTAGAAGCCTCTTGTATTTGCGTATCATTTTTGAATTGTTCTACAACTGCTTTACTGTCCATAGTTCTAATACCTGTTTTTAAAGTTTTTGCTTTATATTCTAAATCTCTTTGTGCTACTAGGTAAGCTCTTAAGTCATTAAATCTCTGTTCATTGTTACCAAGTATTTCTCCAAGTTGTTCTAAACCAGGCATTAGTTTGGTTCCATTTTCATCTATATAACCTTTAGATAACATAGATATTACTTTATCCCCAATACCACTAGAAAGTCTTGTTAAGTAATATGCGTTTTCACTAGCCTTTAAATCTCTTGTTGATTTTCCATTTATTTTTTGCATTTCATTTACTGCGGATTTTAAAGCCCAGTCTTTATCGTATATATTTCTCATTACCTCTTGTTGTATTTTAGCTGGTGTTAATTTTGTCTGATCTGTTCTCTCTCCTATAGAAACATTGCTTAAAGTCCTATTTCTTGGGTTTTGATGTATGTAATTATATGTTTGTTGTTGTACATCAGTAATAAATTTATTGAAGTCTTTATCTGTTTGTCTAATACCTTCTAATATAGAAACAGTCTGAGGATAATCTATTCTAGCTTGGTTTGGTACAATAGTATATTCTCTTATTACTTCTGCGAAACCTTCTTCTAGTTGTACGTCTCTTGTTTCAGCTTCATATCCACCATATTTATTTACAGCTGTTAGTAATTCATTTGCTATAGACTCTTTATTAAGATTAATTCTCTTACCAATATCAAGTGCGTGTCCTGTCTCGTGTAATATTGTATCCATATCTTTTAATTCTTTAGTTCTTATAACGTCTCTATTTCCTTTATAGATACCATAAGCTTGCTGTCTAAAATGTCCTTTTTGAACTCCAATTCCTAAATAATCTTCAATTGTTTTTCTTATGTCCGTCATTCTTGTCACAGGAATACTATCGTCCCAGTTGCCACTTTCTTCTATTTTTCTTATTTCTTGCTCTATGTAATTACTTTCTCTTTGTGCATTTGTTTGTCCTGGATCTAGTATTTCTCCCTCTACTTTAGGTGTCTTAGCTGTTTTCTTAGCAAAACGTATGTCTTGGTTAGATGTAGGTTTTGTATTGTCAACATTTTTAAATTGATTTGAATTAAAAGTAACATAAACATTTGCTGGATTATAATTTTCAGCTTCTCCTCCACCGTAATCACGAACATTTTTTATTATTACTCCGTCATAGTTTGCACCATTGTTATTCAAGTCAATTACTTTTTTAACAATATCATTTGTTGTCTCTTGGTTTCTATATCTATTTTCTATATATGCTTTTCCTTCATCATAATGCTCGGCAATTATATCAAAATCCTCTAAAGGAATATCTTTTATATCTGGATATTGTTTCTTTAATTTATCAATCTCTTTATTTAACAATGTTTCATACTTATTATTAAATAAATCTAACCCTATTTCCCTTAAAGTCTTTCCATCTATTGTATCATTAATATGGTTTGCTATTGCTGCTTTGCCTTGCTCATTGAATAAACCATTTTCATAAATATTATCAATATTTCCCCATCTTGCATATTCTCCAAGTATATCATATTGTTCAAGCCCTGCTTTCTTCTGTATTTTATAAAATCTATCAGAAGCTTCTTGTGAAGTACGTTCTACATTATCGTACATTTGTTTTAGTTTACCATAAATATTATTCTTTTCTAATACGTCAATTTCATTTAATAATTTTTTTCCGTACTCATTTACATCGGTTTTAACTTGATTCCAATTATTTCCTTCTGCGTCAACTATATATGGATTAGTTATATTTATATAACCTTCATATTGTCTTTTGGCTTTTTTTGTATTTCTAACATTTTTACTTGTTTCAGCCATCTCATAACTTCCATCAGCATAACTTCCAGACATAGCTTTTGAGTCAGTATAGTAATTTACTATTTGATTTCCAAACCTATAAAAGTCTGTATTTCTAGGGTCAAAGACATTAAATTGTTCACCAGCATTTGTAGTTGTATGATATACAGTTTGTAAATTTCCATTATCATCACGTACTTTACTATTCTTAAAATATTCTTGTTGTTGCTTTGATAGAGTTCTTCCTTGATTATCAGTATGAGAAGTATTGTTTTGTGTAGTATTATTTTGTGAAGTATTCTTTTTCATAGCTCTAACACCATCATCATTAGAAGTTTTAGGAAGTCTATACATAGTATCACTAATAGAATAATTTGTATTTCTACCTTTATTTTCTACAAACCCATTTTTCTTATACCAATTTGTTAATCTATTTTTTGTAAGATATTGGCTGGTAGGTGTTAAAGTTATTGTTTTGCTATTCTTGTCAGCATAATCAATAATATCATTAAGAATATTTTGACCAATTCCTTTGTTTCTTAAATTTTGTTTTACAACTAAATTGTTAATACTTATAGTGTTATCCTTGTTCTCAAATATGTTTAGTTGGTCTGTTTGATTTTTGTATTTTACTTTTATGTCTTCTAATGATTTTATAGTTTTATTTGTTTGACTTTTATTGGTTTTTGTTTTAGTTTCATTTTTGACAGTTTTACTGTTTTGTGATATACTATTCTTAGTAGAAGGTAAAAACTTAATTTCCTTATTTCCATTTATTTGGGGTAAGGCGTTAATACCTTCTATCTTTTTATTACTAATAAATTCAAGTTGATGGTAATAGTATTTATCATTCAATGAATTGTCGTGAGTAAATTCTCTTATAACTACTCTAATTAGTCCGTTGTTATTCTGATAATTTACTGGTGTAAAGAAATGATGATAAAGTATTCCATTATTGTCATCTGGATTATATGTAGTATAACCATAAATTCCTTGTTCAATAATGTCTTGTAATTTATTAATGCTTTGAATTTTACTTTTAGTAATATTTCCAGATAAAGTTTTTTCAATGCCACTTTTATTTATTTCTGTATCTGTTTGTGTATCAAATATTTTTACTATTTTATCTCTATAGAGGTTATTAGCAATGTTTTCAGCTTCTTTTCTATATTCTTTAATATTTTTACTAGTTAAATCTTTAAATAATTCATCAATAGTTATAATGCTAGGAGTTTTATTCTTTCCTGCTAGTTTAGACATATTTGTATCTTCGATTTTAGTTGCTCCTTCTTTTATTTTTATATCTAAACTATTTGCAATATTCACAACAGTTTCTCTATCAATATTGTTTTTTGCTTTTTCAAATTTCTCAATAGACTTATTAATATCTATATTTTTTGACGAATTTGTTTTCTTTTTCATACCGAAAATTTTAAAATCTTCATCTGTCATATTTTCTGTTGGATCATAATTGTCTCTTGTTTGGTTGTTAAAATCTCTGCCGTAAACTTTACTTTTTTGCTCTAAATATTCTTCGTTAGGATTTACAGTTTGTCCATATATATTTGTATATCCTTCACTTAAAGCATTATCTAGTTTATTTTCAATTGCTCTAGCAAGTTTAGTATTATTGTTTCTACCATTTGCAATATCATCTAATACTTCACCAATCTTATTCCAACTAGCTCCTGTTTCATCTTTTATTTCAACTAACTCTTTTGTTGAAACTCTCTTTTGTCCAGTCCATGTATCTCCTGTTTTATATCTTTCTCCTGGTAAAGTATTGTTTAAATCATCTTCAAAATTAGCAGCCATTTCTTGAATATATGGAGATAAATCTGTATTACTTGAAACTTTTAAAATCGTGTCTTTTATGTCATCACTATTATATCTACCATTATCACTTGGAATAACGGCACTTCTAACAACTTCATCATTATTATTATATTGATTTACAACTATATTATTTCCATCTTCTTCTATAGCAATATAGCTTTTTATGCTTCTATTATTGTCATAATATGCGTCATAGTTGTTTTCAGATACTTCATTGTTCCATGTTTCGGCTAGTTCATCTCTTGAATAATTTTCTTGCTTGCTAAATGGGTCTGTAACTTTGTTTATATCTTGGACTGCATAATTTGTTGAGTTAGAATAGAAAGTGGTTGTATTTGGCTCTGAGATTGTCTGAGTACTATTTGTATTTGTCTCTTGATATAAACTTGTTGTGTCTGCTTTTTGTATAGCTGTGTTTACTATACTTTTTATTTTTTTACCAGAGAATACTTTTCCATTGATATTTTGTTGACCTGTTATATTCCTATCATTGTCAAAAGAATATAGTATTCCTCCTCCATTATCTTCTTGAACGTATTCTACGTTGTTTATGTTATTACTAACAGTATTTAATAAATCATCAACTGCTGTTCGATTATATACACTCTTGTCTGATATTTGATTTATAGTTTTATTTATGTTCTCAAAGTTTTGTCTTTCCTGCTCTTGATTTTCTTGTGTATTTTGTCTAGTATTTACTCCATAATCTACTGGTGTCATTTGTGCTAATTCATTTCTAGCTTCATCTATAACTCTAGCGAATTGATTAGTAACCGTGTAACTAGCTTTATCTATTTTTTGATTAATATCTTTTATCTGTATGTCTGATAACTTATTTACCTTTTCATCAAAACCACTTTCTGCTTCCATTGTTGTTGAGTATGGTGTACTGTCTAAAACAACTCCTGTGTCCTCATCTATTACGTTATACATACTTGTTATATTATCTCTTACAATTGCTGGCTTTACATTTAGTTCTTGATTAGGATTAGCTATTGTTTTTCCTCTAGTTGCAACAACATTTGCAATCTCGCCTTCTGGTGTAAATCTAGTTATATAAAAGTCTTTGGTATCTTCCATTGTTTTTACTTCACTAGGATTAAAATGTATTGCCATATCTTCTTGTTCTATTATCTGTTGAGCTTGGTCTATCCAGTAGTCTGCTTCCATATCCACTTCTTTATCGTGAAAACTTTCTCCTCCTAGTCCTAGCATACTCATTATTAAAGTTGAAATAGTTGTTATTTTAGCTGTTTCTGTTGTATTATCCCACCATTCTTTAAAATCTGGTAAATCTTTATTATTAATCAATTTATCTATTAAGTTGTCTACATTATCCTCTACTAATTCTTCAGCATTTTCTCCTATTATTCCTACTGTTCTATTTGCTACTTCTTTACCTATCCTTGAACTTATTCTGTTTGATATCAATCTATCTACTGACTCTTGTATTGAAGTTTTATTTGTTCCTCTTGTAAGTATGTTAGCGTCAAACATTTTCTCTGTTAAGTAAGATGTATAGCCTTTTGCAAGTCCTGTTAATGTAGCTTGTCCTATATTGTCTTTATTTTCGTCTAATACTTCTTGAGCAGAATTACCACCTACAGATAGCCCTTGAATTACAACTCCAGGAACGTTGCTGGGTAAAGCATATCCTATTACTTGTGATGAAACCATATTAGATATTACATTTGTTACATCTCCGACAGTTTTTGTTAAATCATCTTCTACTTGACTATTTACAGTTCGTTCATAATTAGCTATTTCATTTACATTACTTCCTGCTTCTACTGTTGAATTATATGCTTTATTAAGAGATTTACTTGCGTCTTCTAATCCTAATATCCCTGCTGCACCTTCTAAACCTCTTAATCCTAAAGCTGCACCTGTAGTAACAACATTGGCTAAACCTGATACAGTTTGTTTTACACCACCGATAATATTATCAAAAAATGTATCTACTATTTCTTCAAATTTTGCTAGTCCACCTTTTTCAATGTTTTCGTTTTTTCTATTAGCCTCAGACATTGCCTCAATATCTGTCTGTGTTAATTCTTGTGCGTTTTGTGTTTCTTGTTCAGAAGCTAAACCAATTTTAATATCATTATCAACAATACTATTATTATTCTCATTGTTTGTATTTGGTTGAACATTTTGGCTACTAGCTTGTTGTATTTGTTTGTCTACTTCTTCTTTGCTCTTTGTATTATTTATTCTAAATCTAGAATTAGCATTTGGGTTACTTTCTTCTTGTTGAATATTATTGCTATTTATATCTTGTTGAGTATTTTTATCCATCAAGCTTAAAAGACCTTGTACGTTTTTATGCCCCTGTTCTATCTCTTCATCTGTAGAAGAAGGAGCTGGAACATTTTGTCTTGGATTAATAGAATTTGACAATTGTCTTGCTCTTTGAAAACGTGAAACATATTCTCTCTCTTCATCTGTATTGCCTTGATAATTATATAATACAATAGTATTAAAGTTACTGTTTAGTCCTCCCGTTGTATTAGAACTTGTTTTACTTGGATTAATAGAATTTGACAATTGTCTTGCTCTTTCGTATCTTCTCTTTCTTTCTTCTTCATCTAATGCCATTATTCCACCTCCTTATCTATATTGTTCTAAGCTTTCTAGATATTTAATTCTTTCTGATTTCGCTCTTTCAGAGTCTGTAGGTTCTGATACACCATACATTGCTAATAATGACATATAATCATTTTCTCCCATTCTTCCACTTACATATTCTTCTGTAAGATAATCCCATACAGAAGCAGTATCAGTAACAGTATATTTCCTAGAAAACTCATCGTAGTTAGCCCATCTGTTGTTTATAATATCCTGATATGTGCTTAAATCTGTTGTACTAGTTTTTGTACTTCCATATTGTCTCTCCAATTCATAAGCATATTTTTGTTGGTCTTTATCTAATTCGTTCTTTAATTGATATAATGCTTTGTTGTTTTCGTACTCAATTTGTGCTTGTTCTCTCATCTTAGCAAGTTCGAACTCTTGCTGTTCTTTAGCAAGTCTTGCTTCTCCACTAAGTGTACCTACTGGAACTCCTAAAATAGCACTTGCGTTATTATCTACATATCCTAATTCATCTACACGTTTCCATGCATTTTCTAATGCGTCTTGTTGTTTTTGGTATTCAAATTGTTTATTTTGAAATTCTCTATCTTTTGCGTCTTTCCAATACTCGAATTGCTGACTATCATAATTCATTACTAATTGTGCTGTATCTGATAACTGACCTATATAATCAGTCCACCTTGTATATGCTAATTGTTCATATTGTGGTATTAATTCACTTACCACTCTTGCAACTCTTTCAGCAGTGGCAGAACTGTTTAATACCCCACTTCCTGCCAAGCTCTGCATAGTTGTATTTGCTGCATATTCAGTAGCTACTTGTAAAGCTGTATCTGTTGTTGGGTCATATTGAAAACCTGTTTCTAGTTGTGTTATCATCTCTGATAAAAGACTATTTATTGTATTAGAATAAGCACTTTGATACATTCCTTCAACAGAATTCAAATTAGTATTTGTAGGAGTTACTATAGTAGTTCCTATACTAGTCTTTTTAATTCCACTTGATCCTGTTGCACTGTTAGAATTATTATTTCCAAAAGCACTTTGATAGCTAGAATATATCTGATTAAAATCTATTACATTACTATTTGTATTTTGAGCTTGATAAGTTTGTGGTGTTGGTGCTGCACTAGTTCTTGATTGTACTTGTAGATTTTGTTGAGGTTCTACTTGTTGAGTTTGAGGTTGTGACTGTTGTTGAGTTGCCACCGTAGGTTGTATTTGAATAGGAATTGTAATTGGATTCATAGCATTGCTTTGAGTATTAGTATTTGTATTCTGCTGTGGTGCTACATTATTATTTTGTGTAGGTTGAACGGCAGTAGCTGGATTAGCAGCATTTGTTGGTTGTACTTGTTGTACATTTGCTACTGGATTACTTGTTGCTGCTACTGTTCTTCCTGTATTTAAAAATGTACTAGGCATTTAACTTCCTCCTTACTTGTTATAAATAATATTTAATTTATCTTGCCAATTTTTTATGGTTGCTTCTGGGGTACTTGATAATCCAAAAGTATTAGTTCCAATATTTTGATTTAAGACATTTTGCCAATGGTTTAATGTTTGTTCTACTGTAGAATACAAAGGATAATTACCTTTATTTACCACATTCAATTGTTTTGCCCATTCTTTTAATGTGGCAGAACTACTGTCATATTCTCTAAAATACATTACCTTGGATTAGTCCTATCTATTCTTTCCATTGCTCTTAGTCTAAAATCTCCATATCCTGATATTTCAAATGTATATCCATTTGCTTGTTGCATATCGTTTGGAACTTGTATTACTTCTGTCATGTTTTGTCCTGGCTTTAGTGCGTTCTTTACTGTATATTCCTTCTTGCCATTATCTACTAGAATTTTTATATCTACTTGTCCGTCATCTTCTAAGTCATAGAAAAACCATAATTTCGTTAATTGTATCTTTTTACTAATTACCCCATTTTTAAATTCTTTAGTTTTTAAGTAAAACGGAATTGGTTTTTTATAAACTACATCTTCTTCATCTGTGAATTCGTCTTGACCATATGTTCGTATGTATGTTTGCCCATCTTTTCTTCCACCTGTTAATTCGTATATAGTACCGTTAGCTGTTAAAGCATATACTGGCTGTGGAGTCTGGCTAAAGTTTAAATCTGCATAACTATCGCATATTGTTGTATAATATAACTCGTCTGTTACATCTTCTGGTTGTAATTCCCTTGTCCATTTTCTAAGTCTCTGGTCAAAGATAAGAAAATATTTGTAATCAGGAAACCAAAAATATACCTTATCTTCACTTGCTGCAACAGAAACGTTCTTGGCTTCATTTATTGTTATTCCTTCTAAATATTGTCTTACTCCACCGGGTCATACCGTTGTTGCTTTCAGCTCTATCTATAGTCCTTATTGTACTTCCATCATATTCGTACACAGAACGTCCATATAGCCAATATAAATATGAGTTATGTACTTTTATTGTACACTGGTCATAGCAGCCTATGTTATTGTCTAAGGTTACACACGTATAGCTATTTGTCTCTCCTGCTATTACATTGCTTCCATAATACAAATGCATATTCTTTTCAGAGAACACAATTAACTTATCATCAAAAGATACTAAACCTGTTATTTGGTTACAGTTTTCTACCCTATCTTCCCTACTATCTTCCGTACTTGACCAATCCATAGGATTTTGTAAAGCAGAGAAATACAACATATTTCCGTTGCTTGCCATCATTCTATTTTTGTGATAACACATGTGTTCAAATTTATCACAATCACTTGGAAGCGGTACTATTTCAGGAGTATTTAGTGGAGATAAAGGTAATTTATGTCTTGTAGGAGTTACACCTTCTCCATACAAAATCATATATTCTTGATTACCATCTGCGTAATATACGTGATTAAATTTAGTACCTGTTATCTGCTCAGCTATTACAGTTCCGTCCATATCTTTTAGCTTATCTCCTTGTATATAAAAAAGATATTTTACACCGGCAACTCCAAAATACTTTATTGTTTCCCCCTTTAATCCTGGATTTTGTAACATTGTTCTTCCGATTCTTGTACGAATTGCTGGGTAATTATCTAAGCACATATTATACATATCTTGTACTTCATCATCTTGTATATTTTCAGGAGGATAAATATTAGAAATACCACCAGCTAAATAGTTTATTTGATTATTACTTTTATAATTTACGTTGTTCAAATAAGGTAATTTTTGCATTATAGCCTTCTCCTCCTTCTATTACGTTTACTTATATCTCTTATTATTGGATATCTTTGTTGCTGCTCATTTTTAGCTTCGTTTGCTTGAGTTACCAAGTTGTTATACAGCAATATATATTCATTTGCTAGTTCAATATCAGGATTATGTCCACTCATTGCAATAATAGACATAACATTGTATTTAACTAAGTCTATGTAATTATCGTTAAGCTCTATGTAGTCTGTTTCTTTAGTTATCATATCTGGTTTTTTCCAGTAGTAGACATCTATTTTTCTTACATCTTTAGGGCAAGGATACAAACCTAGTAATCCTTCTCTACCATCAAAATATCCGTCAACTGTCATATTCTCTTCTGGTAGGTAACTTCTTAGTTCTGTAAATCCTCCCCAGTCATAAAGGTTGTCTTGACTTCTAGCTTTTTCACTCTTTGTTACATAACTAATCATGTCTATACTACAGTCATCAGGTAAGCTATAAAGTTCTTCTCCTGCTCTTGTAGTAAAGCTATATTGAGTTTGTATTGCTAAATCTCTATATATTTTTTTCATACTTTCATTTAACCATAAGAATAATGTTTCCTGGCTGTATTCGTGTGGAAGTCTTGTTTGTATATCATCTAGCACTTGCTTAGCTGTTGTTCTACTCATTATTGCCATCTGTATTTCCTCCTTCCCTATTTAGCTCTTATCATGTATTTTGTATCATCTTGACCTGTAGTAAGATTAGGTACATTAAATGTTTCAGGTAGGTCATCTGTGTCTTCATCTACAGATAAATTATTTAGAGTCTCATATAAACTTAAGTAGTCTGTTGTATTTACTGCTTGTCCATTGCACTCTAAATAAGCCGTAGACAGTTTTTTCTTTCCAGCATATAAAATTACTCCACCTATTGGAACTAAAGCTGGTGTAGACCCTTGTGCTTCGCCCCATATCTCTGGAAATTGTCTTATATCTATTCCTTGTATTTCTGTATCAGTATTATTTCCAATGAATATTACTTCATCTGTTTTAAATAAATTTCCAGAATAATAGTAATTACCTTTAGGCACAAATATATATTTTGCTCCTACTTCTATTGCGTCATATATTGCCTGTTGTATTCCTAATCTATTATCTGTCATACCATCTCCTACAACATTGTAATTTTGTAATGGTACTATTCCGAATGTATAGAAGAACATATCTTTTAGTTCTTGCATTTTTATTTCATTTATCATCTATTACACCTCCATTGTTCCTGTTTCTGGTATTCCATCAAAACCAATAAATGTTTTACCAGCTTTTACGTCTTCTTGCTTAGCAGTATATCTACTCTTGTTGAATATGTTGTTATAAAAAGTTTGACCTTGGTATTTTAAACCTACTAATACTTGTTCGTCTGATACTGTTTTAATTATTTCTTGTGTATCTTTTATTTCAAAGCTCTTTAGGTTAGAGATAATATTTAAGTCAAAAACATTTTCATATTGATACAAAGTAGAAAATGTACCATTTTCAAAATCTGTTGATTTTATATAGATACCATTACTATTTATAACAATTAGAAATTTATTATCTTTTGAAAAGATAGCTTTAGTTATGTTTGATACTCCTGTACTAGCAACTAAAGTGGTTTCAATTTCACCAGTAGTATAATTTATAGTTGAAGAATATATATTTCCATCATAACCAACTGTATATAATCCATCATTTGAAAATGTCATAGGTCTATTAATTTTCCCAGCTAGTTCGTCACTATAAGCACCATTTGAGTAAGATTTTAGAATATTAAAATTTGTATCTAATACATATGTAGAATGTAGATATTTAGTTCCTGAGTAACTTGCTGTTTTTATAATATTTAATATTTTGTCATTAGCAGAAAAAGTTAAACTTCTATAACTGGTAGAATAAACCATTCCAGAATCACCAACTGTTAAATTTAGAAGTTGTGTTACTACTTTTGAATAATCTGCTTGTGTTCCTAAATAAGAATCATTAAAATCATATATATAAGCATCGTATCTATAAACTACTGCTAATTTATAGCTATCAGGGCTCCATATAATGTCATTTGTTGCACTTGAGTTGGCACTTGTAGTCGTTCCTGTTGAGGATATTTCCCATCTGTTATAATATGTAGATGTATTAATGCTTCCCGTTGTCCCTATTTGAACTTGTTCATTTTGTGTTTTAATTGTGCCATCATATGTAGATATTCTAAATATGAAACATTTAAAGTTAGGCTCGGCAACATCACTTTGCACTGAATGTAAAAATAGAAAAGCTATCCTACATTCATATCCACTGGCACTTTGGTTAGCATTCATAATACTAAATTTCATTTTTTTAAGTTCATAATTTTCTATGCCTGTAATACCTAAATCAGAGAAAGTATATTCTGGTGTTTGTAGTTCTCCTGTTTGATTTTCTACCTGCACAAAAGCCTCCTCTCCAAATGAGTTTATTCCTTTTAAGAAAGTTTTAATTTTATTATCGTCTTCATCGTATACCACTAATAATTTGTTATCAGATGAAATATCATAAATATCATAATCATTATGTTTGACTTTTTTAATGTCAAGTTCTCCTTCTTTTTCCCCATATATTAATTCAACTTCTGCTTTATCTGGATATGGGTTATCGGGATTTACTTGATACTCATTTTCTTTTGTATAAATAAGATTTCCATATACTTTCTGACCTTTAACATAAGCAGTTTTACCATTTAGAATATCAGAAGCAGTTGCTGTTGCGTCTGATGTATTTACGTAGTTAGGGTCTATACTTCCTCCACCAGAAGGAATACTTCTTATGTTAGTTGCCATAGTAGAATAACTATCACTCGCAGAGGTTGGCACACCTTTGTCAGTAATAGCCTCTGCTACTTGTGCCTTTCCATTACTGACAGATTGAAAAAGGTCGTTTACACTTCCGTTAAGTGTTCCTATTGCGTCTTCTACATCTTTAAAATTTGCATTAGTATCTGATACTATTTGATTTGTTATTTTATCTGTATATTGTTTCTGTGCATTTAGTCCTTCTGTTATTTGAGAACTTAAATTATTATTTAAAGCTTGTAAATCTTCTAACTCTGCAAAGTTAGAAAAGTCTTGGTTTCTAATTTGAGAATTTGTGTATTCCTTGGCTTCATTTAGCATAGCTTGGTCTTGCTGGTTTATATATTGTTTTAAAGCTGTTTCCTTGCCATTATGATACTCTTGAACATACCTTTTAGTTGCATAATCATTAGCCTCGATACCACCTAAGTGCAACGCGTCATTTGCTAGATTCGCGTCTGTTTTTCCTTGACTTGTTGCATTTGCTTTACTCCATTGTTCACTTACTTTTGGCATTTCTTTTACTCCTTTCTTTTAAAAAAGGGAAACAACTATTGCTAATTGCTTCCCTATGGTTGTTATAATTATTCACCAACAACTACTGCTGTAGGCTCACTTGATTTTTTGATTTGTCCATCTACAGACTCTACAACTACGATTTTATCTCCAGTAGCTACAGTAATGTCTGTGTTTTGTGTTAATGCTGTATAACCTGTGTCTGCGTCGTTTAGAGATGGTTTTGTAACGTCTGCTCCTACTTTGTATTTAAGTGTTCCTGTTCCATTTCCAGTTACACTAGTTACTTTAGTAGTTGTTGAAGTTGAACCAGCTGCTACTTGAATTGTTAATGTTCCAAGTACGTCAGGAACTGTAATAGTTTCTTGAACACCTTTAGAACCAACAAGTCCTCTCCAATCACAGTAACCTACGTCGTATCTTGTGTATCCAAACATTCTATAATCCATTTTTCCTTCTAATCTCTCAGAGTCGAATATTGGAGCTTCTCTTCTTAGGAATAATAGGTTATCAATTGTTGTATCTTGAACAAACCATATCTTTGTTAATCCTGTTGGGTCTGATAAGTAAGGGTCAACAACAATTTTTAAGTTTGGAAGTGTGTTTACATCGTTATAGTCAGTTCCACTTTGTAAAATAGAATTTACAATTGCTTTAGCTTGGAACTCTAATTCAGGACATACTACAATTTGTTTAGCAGAAGCTGCAATAAATACACCAGCTTCATCAACTTGTGTACTTAACATAGTTAAAGCTTTCTTTAAGTTCTCGTCTGTTAATGGTAAGTTAAGTACGTTACTAACTTTAGTTGAGCTTGAAATTAGTGGGTGGCTATCTGAGAATAATGGTTTACCATCATAACCAACGTTAGTAAATCCGTTTTTTATTACATTAGCTGCACTTGTTTCCTCTGTTGCTCTTAAAGAACGTCCAAGTCCTTTAGCAGAACCTCCTTTACCAATACCTCTCATAACTCCATATTGGTCGTCTTGCATTAATTCCCATGTTACTCTATAAGAATTATCAAAACGTTTAGCTTCGAAGCTTGCAATTTCTCCTTGTTCGAAATCACTTTCGTTGAAGCTGTTTCCTTCTTGGTTTTGAGACCACAAACCAAATGCTCCTAAGTGTGGGTATGTTTGGTCTTTCTTGTTCATTGTATCCATTTTAAAGAATAATGGATATTTTCTTTCTACCTCATTATATGAGTCAAAGAATATTTTTTTATGAATTGGTGTAAGTAAAGCACCAAAGTCATTTCTTGTCATAATATCTGGCATTTTTCATCTCTCCTTATTATTTGAATTTCTTTGTGCTTCAAATAATAAAGAACATTAGTTATTTTTTCCTATTCTTATAGCTATTGTATTGATTTATATCTTCCATGTCTCTCAATGCTGCATAATCTTCTGGTGTCATACCAGCAGCTACTGCGGCTGCTTTTTCTTGTGAAGTAAGGCTTACTTTTTTAGAATTATTAGCTGCACCAGAATTATTGTTTGCATTTTGTAATATCTCTCGTCTAGCATTGTTGTTTTGCATTTTTGCTTCTAACTTCCTTTGCATTTCAGATTTTGTATTTTGTGATTGAGGTTTATCATAAGCAACTGCGTGATAGCTTTGCTCGATAGTTAATCCCTTGTCGACTAGGTCTTTAATCTCATCAGCATAGTCTTCAATATCTTCATAGCCTTCTTCTTTAGATAAAGCTTTTAAAGAATTGTCAAATTTTAAATCTGCTATTTCTTTTTCAAGCTTACTTGTATCTGTTTTTTTACTATCAATAGCTTTTGAAACAGATTTTGCAACTTCTTCATCAATTCCACCTTCAATTAGAGTTTCATAAGTACTCTTTTCAGGCTCTTTGTTAGCTTTCTCTAAAGCTTCAAGTCTAGCCTCGAACTCTTTATTTTTCTTCTCGGCTGCTTTTCTTAAGGCTCTTTCCTTATTTAAACCTCTTTGTAAGCTAGCTGTTTTATCATCATCAACACTAGCTTCTAGGTTATCTACTTGTGTACCTTCTACATCATTATCAATAACCCCTTCATTATTTGAATTGACTGTTTCTAGTTCAATTCCTTCTTGTTCCATATCTTCCATATTGCTCTCCTTTCTATTTTTCGCCAGGTTTTATCCTCTAAGATTTTTCGCCAGGTTTACTCCTCTTATTTTTTAATTTGATTTTTAGCCAGCTTGTCTGCTCTATATATTTAAAAATTTAATAACTAATTATTATGTGTTTTAAGATGTGAGTTTAGTCCTAATTGGCTTTTACACACTTTTCCACATGTTGGGCATATAAATTCATTGCTATTATTTGTTTTTGTCTCTACGTTTACCACAGGTCTTTCTATGGTTGTTTGTACTTCTTTTAAAGAAGCGGTGTCAATTACTTTATATGTTTGTCCTGTTTGCTTCATCAAAAGCACTACTTCTTTACCACAGTTAGGACAAGTTGCATGTCCATAATGCTTTACAATATTTCCATAAAATCCATCTTGATTTATTCTTTTAAGTTCTTTCATCTCTCTTGCTTCAAATTCATGTCCACAATCGCATTTCGTAGAACTTCTTATTTCATATTCTTTATTTTCTAATATCATTTATATTATTCCTCCTTGTACTTGACTTGGTGCTGGATTACCATTTGCTGTTAAGCCTTCTATATTAGCATTTTGATTAATCATTCCAGCTTGTGCATTTTGTTGTTCAATTGCTTGTTGTTGCATTTGTTTTATTTTTTCTTCATCAAATATTTGTAATTCTTGTTGTTCTGCATCTGTTTCTGGTATCTCTGGAAAATTCATGCCGAGTGCTTTAATCATATAATTTCTATATTCGCGTTTAGATATTGCACCGTTTTTATACATATCTGTTACTACAACATATCTGTATGCTTTATTATTTGGTAATCCTGCTCCTACAGATACAGTTAAGTCATACATTATCTTTCTTGTTTCATTGTCTACTTGCATATACTTATATTCGTCTGGGTCTAGTTCACTTATGTCTTTACCTTTGTTTCTCTTTTTCCATTCTTCTTCGTATCTTTTTCTATAGTCTGTATCCGCTTCTATCATTACAGGTACGTGGTTTAATTGGTCTGGGTTAAACTCTTCAAAATCGTCTTGTCCATTATCTCCTGTAATTCTAAATAGCATTGTTGTATTCCAGTTTAATAATGCAAGCTCCAAAGCATATTCAAACACTTCTCCTAATGTCTCTTGCAATAATCCTTTCTTGTGTTCTATCATTGCATTACCACTATTTTGCAATGCCAAACTTTCTGTTGCTGTATCTACACCACTTTGTTGCTTTCCAATCATTTGGTCTGTAAATCTTGTTACAACTTGTCTATCATTATTCATAAGTTCTGTACGTCTATTTAACAAATATTGTGGCATACTAGGTGGATTTAACCATTTAAAGCCGTTCATATCATTAGTTGTAAGCATTTGACCTGCTGTATTTGTAACTCTTTCTGGGTCTATACCAGAACTTGTACCCACAATTCCCATAGGATTTCCAGTAAGTCTTGCATTTCTTAAAGTACTGTCATCTATCTCGTCTATCTGGTCTGATACAGGTAAGATAAGTTCAGCACTTGCTTTACCCCATACAGTATTCTCTCTATGCATATCAGGTGTTAAGAAGTAAGGAAATGTAGCATTTGGGAATAGCTCTAGTTTTTCTGTTTCTTTCTTTTTATCTTTATTCTTAGAATTAAACCATTCCGCTTCGTCCTCTTCTTCTCTCTTCTTGTTATATTTATCTACTTCTTCTTTAGTGTCTTTAAGAATAACTCCATCTCCTGACATCTCAACTAATCTTAATTTTAGCTTGCCATCTTCTTTATATCTAGTCCATACCATTAAATGTACGTATTGATCTTCTTCGTTGTATTGTATTATGTTCTGTACTGGGTCTAGGTTAGGTATAATTGCGTCTGCCTTTTCTTCTCCATATTCTACAAAAGCAGAATAAATAGATTTACTTTTTGCTTCAATAATGTATTGTGCGTCTTGTATGTCGTATACATCTGTTATAGCTGGATCTATAAATAGTAAATTAGGGTGTATTGGCTCAATGTCTGGCAAACCCTTACCATCTAATTTATCGAAGTTCCATAATACTCTAAATATACCTGTACCAAATAGCTCTCTTCTACGTTCGTGAACTTCTATCTTTCTATACATTTTGTTACGTTCTTTTATAAAATCAGCTAATGTTCTAGCCATATCACAGAATGGTCTGTCTCCTGGCTCTCTTGGGTCAACTTGTATAGCAATAGCTTGGTCACAAAGTAAAGCTGTTTTTCCTTCTACAGAACTATTAGTAATATTTGTATTTGGTGCTGGGTCATCTTCATCGTCATATTCGAACTCGCCTTCCCAATACTTCTCTGTATCTTGCCATTTCTCTATAAGTCCTAAACGTTGCTTGTCTTGATAAGCTCTTCTATACCATACAAGATATTGATTTGCTAATTCTATTTGCTTCTCGCTCATTATAGCTTGTTTCTTCGCTGTCTTTTCTCTAATTAATTCCTCATAATTATCTAGATTTTCCATAATAAAAGAGTCATACCTCCTTCTTTATCTTTACTCCTTTATGTGGAGTTACTGGCTCGTATAACCCTTTATTTGTTTTATAGTCTTCGTAAGCTTTATTTGCTTTGTTACGACTACTAAATACATTTCCATAATTACTTGCTTTTATATTTGTATGTTTCCTCTTGCTTAATACACTTTTGGTACTTGTTTGTTTTGGCTCTTTTTTTATTTCTTCCAATTTATTAATTATTTGATACAACATAATTAATATCGTTCCTGGAACTAATATCAAATATATTAATATAAATAGATAAATCATATATTATCTTCTCCTTCTTGTTGATACTGGTTTATTCTTTACTGTAGTAACATTCACTATTGATTTATATCCTAAATCTTCTAATTCTGTTGGTGTATATGTACCTTTAGGCATTGTTAAAGTTTTTATCATTGGGCTTTGCCACATAGTACAAAAATACCTTAATGCGTCTGGTGCATGTGTCAACTCGTGTGGTTCTATTGCTACATCGTTTGGCTTTTTCTCGTCATATTGTACTGCTGGCAATGTTCTTATTAAGTTTTTGCAATTACTAAATATGTGTAATTTACTTGTTTGTTGTCCTTGTTCATCTGTAAATACTTTTAACCACTCATGTACTGCTAACCAGCCTTGTATTCTATTGTTATCTGCTTTAGTTAAGAATTGACCATTTTCTGCAAATATATCAGCAGTACTCTTTCCTGTATCTCTATTTCTATTCCATAAATCTATAGGTGCATAATCTGTTGTTATCTTTTCCGTTGTCATATCATTTATTCTTTTTGCTGCTTCTGATACTATAAGATTGCTTTCATATAATTCTTTATAGATATATATATTCATTTGCCAGTCCATAGCTATCCAGTAGCAAGCACACATATCAAGTCCATAGTCTCTAGTTCTGTATATTCTCCAATCTTTTGGAATTTCAAATGGTGTGCATACGTGTATATTTCTATTAAATTCTGTAAAGAATTGTCCATCGAATATATCCCAGTCTCCATACAATAAAGCTTTTCTTTCTTTCTCTGGTAACAATTCAAGTCTATCTATATAATCAGGGTCATTATCTAATAAGAACATATTGTCTTGAACAAATGATGGAATGAATATAACTGTAGTCTTTTTTCCATTTTCTAAAGTAACCTCGTGTATTTCGTTTGGTTCTCCTATATCAATAAATCTTTCTTTTACCCAACTATGACCAACTCCACCTGGGTTAGTAGAACTCTTTACTCTTTTAGGATATGGATTAGCACCACGACATCTTGAAATCATATAAGTATACATATATTCTGTAAAATGTGTTAGCTCATCGAAGCGGATAACGTCATATTCAGCAGATTGATATTGATATACATCTTTTTCACTATCTATATATCCAAAATCTATAATGCTACCATTCTTGAAGTTCCATATATGTTTACTTGTATTATAACTCGCTACTTTTCTTGGATAAAACTCAAGGCTTACTCTTATTAATGACTTCTCTAAATCTGGAAATGTTCTACGAAAGATTATCTGTTTTGACTTTGGATATTTTAAAGCATATAGCAATGCGTCTACTAGTTGTCCGTAACTCTTTCCTCCTCCTGCTGCTCCTCCAAATAACGTTTCAAATGCTTCTGAGTTTATAAATTGTTCTTGCTTTTCTGTTATACTTATATCCATTTAAAACATTACTCCTTCTTCTTTATAGATATATTTACTTCAAAAGGTTTGTCTTGACTTAGTTCTATTTCATTTTTAGGACTTTCCCCTATGGTATCTCGTATAGCAGTAAAAGCCTTTGTATTTCCTACCATAGCTTCTTGTATCATTGCTAAACTCATTTTTTCTTGCATTGTTTTGCCATCTATTTCAGTTCCTAATAATGCAATTAGTTCTTCTTTTAAAGTCTTCCTAGCTTTTCTTACTTGACCAGATTTAATGCCACCTTTTCTGCCTATTTTCTGTGCTTCTTCACTGGTTAAGCCTCTGGCTTTTCCCATTTTAGTTAGGTTCTTATTTTGAACTCTTTCTTTTTTCTTTTCTTCTGCCATATTACCACCTTGCTTTCAAATTTACATCTATTCTCTCACTAGGAAAGAGAATAATGTATATAAACAAATTATTAAAAAGGATAATTAATGAGCAATCTACCTTTAATAACATATGACAAACATATTGGTTGGTTTTATTAATATTACCTAGTATATATTAATCATTATCAGGAATTGTTAATTGCTAACTAGTATATGTAGGCATTATAACAGCTTTTGCTTTTAGCCTACTAGCAATACAATTCCAGAATCCTTTTCTACTCTTGGTAGATAGGTAATTTGTGTAGGTTAAGATTTGCACTTAACATGAAAGCCTTCAGATAACCAATAACAGCTTTCCTTGAATGAAGCCCATAATGTCACAAATGGGATTGGTTTTAAGAGCGTCTACCTATTCCGCCACTACACAATTTATTTTACAATTCTTTAACTATATATGGTTATAGTTAGTAATTGTTAAAATCTCTGCTGTTCTCTAATCCAAAGTCCATTATTATTCCTCCTCAATTTTTATACATCTATTTTCAAATTTCTTATATGCGTCAAAATATATTTCTTTTTTATCTCCATTCATAGTACATTCATAATACATTCCATCTTTTAAATCTGTACTCAATAGTGCTTTACTATTTTGCAATGTTTTACAACTCCATGGTAAATAAACATTAAATTCTGGAACCTCATCGCTTTTATCTAAATGTTCTATTGCATATTCTCTTACTAATTCTTTGCATTTTTTTATAAACTCCTCATTGCTCATTTTGTTATTCCTCCCTTGATATTCCTTTTATAGCCCACATCTGAGCTTCTTCTAATTTAGTTATTGCCAAACTTGTTTCTCTTCCTGGTTTGCATTGCTGCTCTATTAAATCATACATAGCAGAAAACATATATCTTACTTTATCTATTCTTGCTTGTTGTTCTTGATTTACTTCTGTATATTCTGCTTTTCTATTCATTTATTTTACCTCTTTAAAATATTTATTTACTATATCATTTATAAAGTCATTGCTACTTGCTACTATGTCACATATTACTTCTTCATTTACATCTACTACGTTATATAAGCCATACTCCCAAATATAGCAATGTGTTAATTCGTGCTTTAACGTTTTTATTTTCTGCTCTTTACACATATCTTTATTTATGTAAATAATGTGTTGGGATTTTTGTGTACATCCAAATACAAAATAAGCTTTTTCTTCCATCTCTTTTTCGTATAATTCTTTTAATTCGTTTTTTTCTTTTTCTTCTATTATCCATTTATCATTATTTATTTTAAATTCCATAAGTATTTCCTTTCTATAAACACTATATAAGGCATATATGTAAAATAAAGACCTATTAAAAACTATAGAACGGAGAAAATAGTTTTAAAAAAACAAATATGCCTTATATACTATCTATAGCTGTAAATATAGCTTGACTAGGACGCTATATTTACAGGGGATGATATAGTTCAAAAAACAATTTAAAAGGAAGATCGTGTTATCCTAGTAATAACTAAAAACAAAAAAGATACTTCGTTTAGAAGAATAGGCTAATAACTATCTCTCTATTATTAGCACATAATAATTTTATCATATTTAGTAGGTCTATTTTTCCCTATTTTTTCCACAAAAATAAAGCTGGGATTATTCCCAGCTCCACAAAATATAAAAGCAATCGCATAAGGGTTATTTATACGACCAAAAATATTTTATCATAATAGTTAATATCAATTTTCTTTATTTTTTCCGCATTATATTTCTCCTATCTCCTCTGCAAGCATGTAAATACACTTGTTTAGGATATTGTAATATGTAGTTTTACTAATGTTTTTTATGTTTTTACAGTATAACCAACTAGCATTGTCTCTAAAAATAAGATAAAACACTTCTTTTTCAAAATCATCTAGCTTATTTATAACTGTTTCTATGCAATTTATTCTTTCTGTTAGAAACAAAACTGTTCTAGTATTCATTTTTTCTATATGTTTTAATTTGTTTTTATTACTCCAGTATTGCCTTAGCTCTCTTTCATAATATCTCTTAGTTTCTTTAGGTAATTTCTTATTAGGCATTTTATATTACCTCCTATTTAACTTCTTCCTCTAGGTATTTTAGCCCTTTTTCAGTTTTTATTGTTATGTAATTCTTTCTAATCAAGTTCTTATATTCTCTTTCTGTAAAAGTATTATACTTAAATCTTCTTTTTCTTAATTCTATTCCTTTTTCCATTTCCCATTCCGTAAGTGGTTTTCTACTTGCCATTTAATTATCCTCCTTTTTATATCTAATTATGTGGGTATTTTCTCCATCGTGATGTCCTAATATTTTTCCTTCTTTTAGTGCTTCGATTTCTTTATCTGTTATTGTAATTACTTCTTGATTCCAACCGGTATTTTCATAATTTTGTATATTTTCTCTTGTATTTTCCATTATGTCAAAATATTTTTTCATTTTCTATGCCTTCTTTCCATTCCCACTCTTCTTCATTAAACCAGTCTGGAATAGCCCATTGTAATAATTTGAAATTTTCATTGCTATATGTAGTTGTGCAATATTCTTTGGCTATAAATATTTCTCTAGTCAGTAATAGTTCATCGTTCATATTATCGCTTACAATTGTCCTGCTATATCTGCCTTTACTTTTTATAATATTTTCTCTTTTGGTTTCAAATATAGCACATATACTAACATTTGCAATGCCGGTAACACTATGTAATATCTTTTCCGGTTTATAATCTGCTATATTAAAAAAGCAAAAACCAATACTGTTACTAGCTTGTCCATTCTCTTTATGATTAGTATTATTAATTAATATTTCTCCATTACAGTATTTTTGAAATTCTCCCAAACTCATAAATCTAAATAACTTCATAATTTTATTATTGTTATACCTCCATTTTCGTTATTTTCTATCTGCTGCATTATTTTCTCAGCCATTTCTTTTGCTCTGTTAAACGCAGGAGTTCCTGGTACTTTCATTTCTTTACATTCGTTATTGAATTTTTCCCATACTGTAATTGGTTCTTCTTTAAACATTTTCTTTGCTGTTTCCTTGTACTTATCTGGTATATTAAATTCTATATAAGCATATGTTTCATCAAAGCCGTCATCGTAATCTCCGGCATATAATTTATTATGCCTTATAGTATTCCAATTATCTTTAAAATCCTTTCTATTTTGCCCTCCGCTTCTTGTATACACTCTTATATTTCTTCCACCATTGCAAAGAAATACATCTCTAAATCTACAAAAGTACTCCTTGTTTACTCCTAACATTCCTAATAATATTGGTGTATCTTCATTCATTCCAAATAATTCATTGTATAAACTCATTTTTATTTTCCCTCCTTGTTATATGAAATTGTCTGATTTATATTTTTACTATCATAATACATTCCATAATCTTTTTTCCTTTTGTATGTAATTTCAAAACTTTCTATTTCTCCAATTGTCAAACTATCTATTAATGCTTTCAATTCTTCTTTATCCATAAGCTATTCCTCCTCTTTGGAATTATCTAATATAAATTGTTTTACTGTTTGTCCTGTATATTTATAGGCTCTATCATCTATATATAATTGTGCTGGCAATTTTCTGTTAGTAACTCCTATTAAATCTAATTCATTCCAAAAAGTTTCATTATCGTTTATTCTAGTGGCTTTACACCAAAATCCTTGTTTATCCCACCAATCTATTATTTGCATAGGGTCTCTTGTAGAACATATAAATACAGGTACCTTTAGTCTTTGTAATAATAGCATTAGGTCTAATACTTCTGGATTAGCTTCATCGTATATGCTTCCATCTTGCCAACCTTTGCTATATTTATGTATTACTCCATCAAAATCAAAACATACTGCGTGTCCTTCTTTTAATTTTAAATCCATTTTTTTAACTTTTATATCACTCATCTTTATTCTCCTTCCTCTAACAAATTTTTGTTGTCATATATGTTGTCTATTACTTCACATTCAAAAAATCTTCCCCAATCATAATTACTAAATTTTTTATAGTCTTCTTTATCAATTATTTCTACATTCCATTCTGCACCCCAGTATTTCATTTTTCCTTCACAACCGCAAAAATCATCGCCACATTTTACATTATATTTAACAATTCCCTTTAATCTCTTTTCTTTATAATTTTTTGAATAAGGCTTGTCTCTAAAAGGTTGTGTTAAAATTATATCTCCCTCATATATTTCTTTTCCGTTTTTATCTTTTAGTCCTGTGTATTGTCCTACTGTTTCTTTGTCTACTTCACTTGCTATTCCACTTTTATTATCGGCTATCATAACTATTTTTTGTGATTCATCTATTAGTAGGCTACCATAAGTCCATTCTTCTATGTACAATAATTTCCCTCTAAATTTTATTTTTCTCATCTTTTACTCCTTCTTTAAAATTTTTTCTTTAAATTCTGCATATGTCATTTCTGATATTTCTTTTATATTCTCT
>CALXXE010000018.1 GCA_944392605.1 uncultured Clostridia bacterium
CGCGTAAGATAAAGGAGGTAATTTACAATGTCTAAATCTGGCATAGTAAATGTGAGAATGGTTATCACAGAAGAAAAAATATTAATGAATATAGATAAAGTTCAAAAGTTAATAAACCCTAAGAGTAAGAAACAAATAGTTCAACTAGAGGATGATACTTATTTTAAAGATTTAGTTGAGTCTATAAAAACTTACTTAATTGAATATCCAAAAAAGAAAAACTTCCCAGCAAGTGTTTATAAAGCTGCTTATGGGTTAGTTGAGTTTGCAACAAATCAATTTGAAGAAAATACTAAAAAAATAGAAGAATTGATAAGACAAAGGGAACAAAATATAGCTTTAGCAGGTAGGTTAAAAGAAGTATTGGAAGCAGTAGAAGAAAAACAAGAAGATTGGAAAGAACAAGTTAAAAAAGCAGAAGAAGATTTTTCTGAAGATATAATAGAAACATTAAATATTGTAGGAAAAGCAAAAAGCACAAAATCACAAAATTACCAAGATGCTATGAAGTTATTAAATGCTAGAATAAATAACCTAGAATCTAATCTACATATTGAAATAGATATGGAAAGAATCGAAGATAGATCAAAAGCTTTAAGTTATATAGGAATAGAAATTGCCGATGCGTTGAAATCAATACCAACGCCAATAGAAGAAATACAAGAACAAATAGTAGAAGAACCACAACAAATACCTGTTCAAGAAGAACAACAACAATATACTCAAGAAACTACATTTGAAGCTAAACCAAGCTTATGGCAAAGATTTAAAAATAGTAAGTTTGTTAGAGCAATTAAAGCTGTTACAAGAATAAGAATCGTTCTTGATTACTCAGATGCACTTCCAGAAGGAAGGGGAGAAAATAATCAAAATCAATAATTAGAAATATAAAAATAAACCAGAAATTTATTCTGGTTTATTTTATTTTACCACAGGCAATTTTAGTTCCTGAATTTCCACTTGGCTGTGTATTAAAATCATCAGGAAGGTCGTGAATAATGGCTACTTTTCCTAATATTTCTTCAATATTAAATTTGTTTATTAAAACACTCATATATGCAAATCCATTATTTTCAATTAAAGGCGGTAAATCTCCACTATGAAATGTGTGAGAACAATTAGATGGATTATAATGACTTTTACTATTTGCAAATTCATCTTTACTATTTCCAGTACAAGATGTTCCTTCATGTATATGAAAACCAAAAAATCTTCCTTTACAATTAGTGCTAGATGTAGGTAATCCATTAATTTTAATTGTAACAAGAACACCTAGTTTTGTTTCTTTAAAAAATACTTCACCATTAATATTAGGATATTTTTTTCCGCCTTTTATATCAGCCTTAACATTATAAAAAATTGGTTCATACATTTTTATACCTCTCTTTTTTATTTATATTCTATTCAAAAATTTTGTATTTAGTGAAATATAAAAGTACTCATATGAAATCTAATTTGACTTTTTTGCCAAAATATAGTATAATTAAAAACAGTTGTTAGCAGGAGATGCTAGAATAAGAGATTTTATTAAAATTTAAAACCTAAAAGTACGTATTAAAAAATAAGTTTAGGTAAATAATATAATGAGCGGGAAATTTAATAAAAAAATAGTTTATAAAATAGTGAAAAACTATTTTCTATAAACTTAATTTTTGCGTACATAGAAATTTTAGGTGCTAGGTTTGTCTAGTCTATTAAATGATTAATAAGATTAAAAAATGAAATATTAAAAGTTTAGAAAGGAGATTTTATGTCAGAAGAAAAATTAGAGAATAACAATGAGAAAAAAGTGAGAAATAGAAGAACAAACTCACAAGTAAAAAGAACAACTACGAAAAAAGTAAATAGAAATGAGGGAGAAAAAAAGACAGCAAGAAAAACTGCTAAAGTAGGAAAGAGAAATATTCAAAAAGAAATATTTAAAGCTTCAAAACTAAAAATTATTCCACTTGGAGGATTACATGAGATTGGTAAGAATATTACAGTTTTTGAATATGAAAATGAGATGATTGTAGTAGACTGTGGATTATCATTTCCAGAAGATGATATGTTAGGAGTAGATTTAGTAATACCAGATATAACATATCTAGAACAAAATGTGGATAAAATAAAAGGATTATTAATAACACATGGGCATGAAGACCATATAGGAGCAGTTCCATATTTATTAAAGAAAATAAATATACCAATTTATGCAACTAAATTAACAGCAGGTTTAATTAGAAATAAATTAGAAGAACATAAATTAGTTGGTTCAACAAAATTAGTAGAGGTAAATCAAGGACAAACAATAAATTTAGGAAAGAATTTTAAAGTAGAATTCATAAGAAGTTCACACAGTATTCCTGATTCTGTTATGCTTGCAATTACAACGCCAGCAGGAACTGTATTACACACAGGTGACTTTAAAGTTGATTTTACACCAATAGATGGTAAAATAATGGACTTAGGTAGAATTGCAGAATTAGGACATCAAGGAATTCTAGCATTAATGTCAGATAGTACTAACAGCGAAAGAAAAGGATTTACAATGTCAGAAAGTTCAGTTGGAGAAGTTTTTGATAAATTATTTTTACATTGTACAAAAAGAATTGTAGTTGCAACATTCGCATCAAATGTACATAGAGTACAACAAATTGTGAATTGTGCAATAAAATATGGTAGAAAAATTGCTGTATGTGGTAGAAGCATGATAAACATGATTACAACAGCAAGAGAACTTGGATATATTGAGTGCCCGGAAAATTTATTTATTGATATTGATATGATAAAAAATTATCCAGATGAGCAATTAGTAATAATTACAACAGGAAGTCAAGGAGAAACTATGTCAGCATTAACAAGAATGGCAAATGGAGAACATAGAAAAGTTAAAATTACTCCAAATGACTTAATAATAATTTCAGCGACACCAATACCAGGAAATGAGAAATATGTATCAAAAGTAATTGATGATTTAATGCAACTTGGTGCAGAAGTTGTATATAGCTCATTAGAGGATGTACACGTATCAGGACACGCTTGCCAAGAAGAACAAAAATTAATAATAGCTTTAGCAAAACCTAAATACTTTATACCAGTGCATGGTGAATATAGACAATTAATTGCCCATAGTGAAACCGCTCAAAGTATGGGAATAGCAAAAGAAAATATTATCATGATGCAAAACGGTAAAGTATTAGAAATCGGAGAAGATGGAGTAGAGTTCACAGGAGTGGTGCCTAACGGAAGAGTTTTAGTT
Organism: uncultured Clostridia bacterium; assembly: GCA_944392605.1. Taxonomy (GTDB): domain Bacteria; phylum Bacillota; class Clostridia; order TANB77; family CAG-508; genus CAG-269. Next base: position 3,242 of record CALXXE010000018.1, read on the forward strand.
GACGGATTAGGCGTTGGAGATGTTGGAAATATAGTACTTCGCGATAGACAACATTTATCACAAGATGGTTTAATAATAATTGTATTAACAATGGATTCAGGAACAGGAGAAGTTGTAGCAGGTCCAGATGTGATTTCAAGAGGATTTGTTTATGTAAGAGAATCAGAGAACTTGATGGATGAAGTAAAGGCAGTAGTAAGAAAAGAAATTAAAAAATGCGAAGAAAATGGAATTCGTGATTGGTCAACTATAAAATCATCAGTAAGGGACAATTTAAAAGATTATGTATTTGCTAAAACTAAGAGAAACCCTATGATAATCCCGATAATAATGGAAATATAGTAAAAAAGTGGAGACAGGACATGTCTTCACTTTTTGTATAAAATTTAAATCTTGAAATTCAAGATGAAATATCTAATATAAAATGTTATAATTCTCTTAGAGGTGATATTTATGGAACTAACATTAAAAAGATTACAAGAATATTTGAAGGAAAAATATACTATAAGCAATCCTAAAGACTTAAAAAATACACGGAAGATATTTTTTGAAATTAATAGAAGAGGTAGGAGAGCTAGCAGAGGTAATAAGAAAAAATAAAAGGATGACTGATGACAATATAAAGGGAACAATAGAAGAGGAATTATCAGATGTTTTATATTATACAGCTATGGTTGCCAATACATATGATATAGATTTGGAAAATGTATTTAGAATGAAAGAAAAATATAATAGTAAAAGATATGGATTTAACATTAAAATCGATGAATAGACCTAAAGAAGGATAAGAGGAGTAAATAGATAAATTTAACATAATGTGGTATAATGACAATATGGCAGTTGTTTCTGTCTGTGTATAAGCTATTCGAGAAAGGATACAGGATGAAGAGGAGTTTTAGGCACTTTTTACAAGCTGTTTGTGCAGTTACCATTGGGTGTGTGCTAGGCTCTGTGGTAGGGTTCGTTGTGTCAAATATCATGGAAGAGATAAGAGCTAATGACCTTCAGGAAAGATTTGACCAAATCGACTATGAGATGGCAACAGAGGAACTGTTGGAGCTTAGAGCAAAGACGGAGCTGATACAGAATTTGAGCCTTTCAGATGAGTTTTACTCATCAATTAGTGCTCAGGACGAACTTTTACGAGAACTAAAATGGGAAATTCAATCCGTTGAAGAAGATAATAATCAGTATCTAGAAGATTTTTCTATTTATATAACAGAAACAGATTTACATTATATTTGTGATGAGGTTCTGTTACAAATAGATGGTTATATGAATGGTTCGAATAGTAATGGGGAGGTGAGGGTTACCGCCCTTTTTTCTTTTAAGAATGAAATTTATAATAAACTTTGATTTTTAGCTAATTTTATGTTATAATTGCAATTGTTAAAATTAAGAATAGAGGAGAGAATAAAATGGATTATAAAGATTTAGCAAACTTAATATTTCCAGACTCAAAAGACATATCATATTATGAAGAAAAATATCCAAGAAGAGATTTAAAAGAAGGAGCAATAGTTACAAGATTTGCACCAAGTCCAACAGGATTTGTACATATTGGAGGATTATATCAAAGTTTAATAGCTAAAAAAGTTGCAAATCAAACAGGAGGAGTATTTTTCTTAAGAATAGAAGATACAGACCAAAAAAGAGAAGTAGAAAATGGAATTACAGATATAGTAAATTCTTTAAAAGATTTTGGATTAGAACCAGATGAAGGTATGATTTCTGAAACAGATGAAAAAGGAAATTATGGACCATATAAACAATCTAAAAGAAAAGAAATTTATCAAGCTTATGCAAAATATTTAATAGAACAAGGTAAAGCATATCCATGTTTTTGTACTCCAGAAGAAGTAGAGGTAATAAGACAAAAACAAGAGGCAGCAAAAATAAGACCAGGTTATTATGGAGTATGGGCAAAATGTAGACATCTTACTGTTGAAGAAATGATAGAAAAAATAAAAAATGGAGAAAATTATATAGTAAGATTTAAATCACCAGGAAGAGAAGATAGAAAAATAAAACATAAAGACGTAATTAAAGGAAATGTAGAATTCCCAGAAAATGATCAAGATATAGTAATAATAAAAGCAGACGGACTTCCTACATATCACTTTGCACACGCAGTAGATGACCATTTAATGGGAACAACACATGTAATACGTGGAGATGAATGGTTATCATCAGTACCTTTACATTTACAATTATTCCATGAATTAGGATTTAGACCACCAAAATATGCACACATCGCACCAATAATGAAAAATGATAATGGAAATAAGAGAAAATTAAGTAAAAGAAAAGACCCTGAAGCAGCAGTAAGCTATTATGAAGAAGAAGGAATACCAGAAGAAGCTGTTAAAGAATATTTATTAAATATAGCAAATTCTACATTTGAAAATTGGAGAAGAGCAAATAAAGATAAAGATATATCAGGATTTGAATTACAATTAAATAAGATGAGTGTAAGTGGTGCACTTTTTGATATGGTAAAATTATTAGATGTAGGAAAAACAGTTATATCTAAATTTACAGCTGAGAAAGTATATGAAGAATCTTTGAAATGGGCAAAAAGACATGATGAAGAATTAGAAAAAATATTAGAAGATAAAGAATATTCATTAAAAGTATTTGGTATAGAAAGAGGAAACAAAAAGCCTAGAAAAGATATAGCTAAATGGTCAGATGTAAAAGAAAATATTGAATATATGTATGATGAATTATTCTATAGTAAGAAACAAGATTATCCATATCAAGTAATAAATAATAAAGAAGAAATAGATAAAATTTTAACACTTTATACTGAAAAATATTATAGTGATGAAGATGATAAACAAACTTGGTTCGATAAGATAAAAGAATTATCAGGTGAACTTGGTTATGCAAAAGAAGTTAAAGAATTTAAAGCTAATCCTGATAAATATACAGCTCATGTCGGAGATGTAAGTACAGTATTAAGAGTTGCTTTAACATCTAGAACAAATACACCAGATATGTATGAAATAATGAAAATATTAGGAAAAGAAAGAATAGTAGGAAGATTTAAAAAAGCTATGGAAAACTAATTTTCATAATTTGAAGGGAATGAAATAATTATGGAATATCAAATAGGAGATATAGTTAGGACAAAAAAACAACATCCATGTGGAAGCAAACTTTGGGAGATTACAAGAATAGGCGTGGATTTTAAATTAAAATGCCAAGGGTGTGGACATGTTGTGACTTTAGAAAGAGAAAAGGCAAAGAAAATAATAACAAAAATAGAGAAAAAAGCATAAATTGAAGATTAAAAACATTATAATAAATGTAAAAATAGTCATATGTTATCATATGGCTATTTTTACTTTCATTTGCTATTTTTTAATCGTTCTAAAAAACAACATTATACTATAGTACCACCATTTACATGAATAATTTGACCTGTCATAAATCCTGAATCATCACTTGCAAGATACAAATAAGCAGGAGCAAGCTCAAATGGTTGTCCAGCTCTTCCTAGAGGAGTTTTTGTTCCAAAGATTTCTACTTCTTGTCTATTAAAAGAAGAAGGAATAAGAGGAGTCCAAATAGGACCTGGTGAAACTGCATTAACACGGATTGATTGATTCGCTAAGGAAAGGGCAAGTGACTTTGTAAAAGTAGTTATGGCTCCTTTGGTAGCAGAGTAATCAATAAGTTTTTCGTTACCTGTAAATGCAGTGATAGAAGTAGTGTTGATAATGCTGCTATTTGCTTTAAGGTGAGGAAGTACGGCTCTTGTTAAATAGAAAAACGTAAAAAAATTAGTTTCGAAAGTATCTTTTAATTGCTTGGAAGAAATGTCTAAAATACTATTTTGAGGAAATTGTATACCACAATTATTTATTAAAACATCAATTTTACCAAAAGTTTTTAAAGTAGTATCTACAATATAAGAAGAAAGATTTTCATCTCGAAGGTCACCAGAAATTAGAAGGCATTTTCTTCCACATTCTTCAATAATTTTTTTAGTATAGTTTGCATCTTCGTGTTCGTTTAGATAATTAATAACAATATCAGCTCCTTCTTTTGCAAAAAGAACACTTATGGCTCTTCCAATTCCACTATCACCACCAGATATAATTACAACTTTGTCTTTTAATTTATTAGATGTTACATAATTTGGATTTTCAAAAATAGGAGCAGGTTTCATTTCGTATTCCATACCTGGCTGAACATTTTGGTGTTGTGCAATAAAAGTAATAGGTGTTCTAACATTTTCATCTTTAAATCCTACATATGGAATTGTTGGGTAGTTATCATACATATAAATCTCTCCTAAAAAATATTTCTATATTATATGAAGAAATGAAGTAATTTAGAACTAAAGTGTGAAAATAAATAAAGAAGCATTGCTGCTTCTTTTTAGAAATTTATTATATTAAAATGGAATCTCTTGTTTTTGAAGTTCCTGCTTCTGAATTTTTGGAGCAACTTCATATTTTACATCAAAAAATGGAAAATCATCTAATGAATTATCTTCTAAACAAGCTAAGTAGATATCTAATTCATCTAATGATTTACAAGCTGTAATAATAGCAGGATGTAAATTGTAATTTGCGAATAATTCAGAAGCTAAAGAAAAAGCTTTCATTTTTGATTTATGTTCTTTTTCTGTAACTAGCTTATAAGCTTCTCTAAATCTTGCCATCGCAGAAAATCTATATTCTCTAATTGGTCTTGTATATAATTTTCTAATTACATGTTCAATTGAAGAATATTTATCACTGTTGTTTAATAAGATATCATTTACTTCGCTTATCTTATAAGGTAAAATTACTTTGCCTTTCATTTCTGAAATTACTAATGTGTTTTCAACAAAAGTAGAATTTAAGGTTTCAGAACTTATTTCTAAATCAGAGTCTTCGTTGTTTGTGTCAGCATCAGTTACTTTATTTATCTCAGCTAATACTTGTGATAAGTCAAGTAAAGATATTTTATGAATAAATTTTTCAATTGAAGTTGTGTGTTCATATATTGTATCAATTTCACTTTCAAATTTACTATTATATAATTCAATTTTTTCTTTGACATATTTATCATTTATACTTGAAATTATATCATTCAGTTTGTTTAAAAGAAAATCAAGTTTTTCGATGTTAGCATTTGACATACCTAAAATATCAGTAGTTTCTTTAATATACTTAAAAACTGTATTTTCAGAGTCAAAATTTAAATCTATTTTGACATCTCCCAAGAAGTTTTTAAGGAAACTTAAAATCTGCTTATTCAAATTTTTCTGAATATCTAACATTGATTTTAATGACTTCTTTTCGATTTCTATTAATTTCACCATGTTTTTATCATTTGAAATGCTAATCATTTGTAACCTCCAACTAAAACTATAAAAAATTATAACATTAAAAAAAATAAAAGTAAATGAAAAATGGCATAAAAATGCAAAAAATGTTGAAAAAGAAAATTTGTTATGATATATTGTCTTTGTAAAAACTATTAGGGGGAAGGAAAAACATGAAAAAAACAATAACAAATATAATTTTTATAATTTATGTAGTAATAGCAGTATTTGTAACAATATGCTTATTATCTTATAATCAATTTAAAGTAACAGAATTTGGAGATTATTCTTTAGTGATAGTGACTGATGATGAAATGGCTCCAGATTTTAATAAAGGAGATTTAATAATTGTAGATAAATCACAAGAAGTTTTACCAGGGGATAAAGCATTTTTCTATGATACTTACAATAGACAAATAGAAATTAGATTAGGAGAAGTAAATGATTTAGAAAGAGTGACTGAAACAGAGTCAACATATACATTTGATGGTGACCACAAAGTATCAAGTGAGTATGTGTTAGGTGGAGAAAATACTGCATCAGTAATACCAGTAGCTGGAACAATACTTAGTGTATTAGAGTCTAAATGGGGATTCTTATTCTTGATAGTATTACCTGTATTACTTATGTTCTTCCATCAAATAACAGTAGTTATCGCTGATTTAAGAAATTCAAAAGATGATAAGGTAGAAAAAAATGCAGAAAAGAAAGCCTAAAAAACTAAAAAAAATATATCTTTTATATATTTGTATAATACTAATTTTAATATATTGTATTATACAAATATATGCTGTCTTCCAAAGTGAAATAGGAGGAACAGTAAATATGGTTAATGGTGTATGGCAAATTAAAGTAAATAACACAGATATATCAAATGGTGTAAATAAAGAATTTACAGTAAATGAAATAGATGTTCAAGATAATGAACATGTTAAACAAGGAAATTTAGCACCAGGTTTAACAGGTACATTTGATATTTTAATAGATCCAGAAGATACAGATGTGTCTATTAAATATGACATAAGTCTTAATCAAGAAAATTTAACTAATAAAAATATAACAATAAAATCTATTACAGAAACAGAAGAAGGAGCAACATTAGTAAGAACAGGGGAAAATACTTTTACAGGAATTATTTCTTTAGAAAAAATAAAACAAGGAATAACTAATAATATTAAAGTTGAAATTGAATGGAAAGATAACGACACAAATAATGAAGAAGATACAGAAATAGGAATACAAGAGGATTATAAATTAGAAATTCCAATAATAGTACACGTCAGTCAATACTTAGGAGAAGAAATAGTAGCTTATGAGTAAAAAAACTAAGGTAAAAAAGATAATAAATAAAATATCAGGAATAATTTTAAATATTTTATTGGTAATTGTAACTTTACTAATAATAGTAGGTGCATATTATTTAATTCAGATAAAGGTATTAAATAATGATTATGCAAATATCTTTGGCTATACATTTTTTGAAGTTGCAACAGGAAGTATGGCAGATACTATTGAAGTAGGAGATGCTGTTGTTGTAGAGTTAACTAAAGATGTAAAAGAAAATGATATTATTGTTTATAAAGAAGATGATGATTTTATAACACATAGACTTATAGAAATAAATGAAAATGGAGACTTTGTGACAAAAGGAGATGCAAATAATACTGAAGATAAGCCAATAAGTGAGTCACAAGTTTTAGGAAAAGTTATATATATTATTCCAAAACTTGGTATCTGGAGGAGGGCAATTTTATCTCCACAAGTGTTAATACTTACAACAACTCTGATTATCCTTTTAGGAGTTGCACTTAAGATTACAACTAATACGGAGGAAAAAGATGAGTAAAAGGAAAAAAAGATTATATGCCAAATTAGTAATTCTTATATTATGCTTAATCATTGTATTTAGGATTTTTACGCTAATTTGGTCTAGGTATGAAAGTGAAGGGGTATCTAGTGCAAATGTAGATATTGCATTTTATTTATTAAAAGAAGACTTTCAAGATATGACATTAAATCTAGCAAAGATATTCCCACGAAATGATGCTTATATATATACATTTTCTATAGGAAATCAAGATGAAGATAAAACAGCAGAAATAGATATGACATATGATTTAACTTTAAGAACGACAACAAATTTGCCACTAACTTATGAATTATATATGAATCAAGACTATGGTGAAGATGGAGCGACAAGTATAATAGAGACAAATGAAGTCGAACAAGATGAAGACGGAACATATTTTAGAGTGATGACAACGAATACAGAAAAATTACTTTATAAAGAACCTAAAACTAATATATATACACTAGTAGTACATTTTCCAGAAAATTATAATACAACAGAGTACCAAGATATTATAGAAATGTTAGAAATAAGAGTAGATTCAAGGCAATTAACTTAAAAATAAAGAAAGGATGAAAAATGCAGAAGAAAAATATGACAAAAAGTAAATATAAGAGAAAACAACTATTAATAATTTTAATAGTCTTGATAGCTTTGATATCTTTAGTTGTAATTTTTGGTAGGTATGTAACAAATAGTATAAATAATTATTTCTTAAGGAGTAGCGAATTCTACTTTGAAAGTGATAAACTATCAGAAAATGGAACAACTCTTCAAGTAGATAATTGGTCAGGAGTGGATGATTATACAATTACTATTAATATGAATAGTAGAAAAAATAATATAGAGACAGCAACTTATGATATTCCATATAGTATAAGTTATAGTTGTAGTGATAATGTAATATGCAATTTAAGTAAGACAGAAGGAATAATATATGCATCTAACAATTCAGATTATTTTAATTTAACGATTACTCCAAATACTCAGCTAAGAAATGGTGATAGAGTAGTTGTAGACATAGAAGTAAATTCAACGGGTGAATATAAGAAAACATTAAAAGGACAATTTATCTTAGTTGTAGGACAAGAAAATATTACATATCAAATTACAGATGAAGCAAGAAATCCTTACTTAGAATTAAGTATTACAAATACTCTAAGTTATTATACAGTAAGAGAAAGTTTTGGAAGTTATAACCAAGGGGATAGAATAGACACTGATACATATTTAGCTTTATCAGATAGTGATAAAAGTAAGTGTTATTCAGGTGAAGTAAGAATAGAGTTTAACCCACAAGAAGTCTTGCTTGATATGACAAGTGAAGTATATAACGAAGCAAAGGACATTGGAACAACTACAATAAATGGTGAAGTTTATATAAATAGTTTTACTATTAATATAGAAGCAATATCAAGTGTTGATATAAGATTTTATAAGGTGGATGTAAATAAAGATTATACATATCCAAATAATAACAATGATTCAATAATAAAAGTTACTACTACTTAAATAAAACGAGGAGAAAGAATATGACGATAAATCTAACTAATAAATACATAGAACTAACGAAAAAACAAATTAGTGAATATTTGAAATTAGTATTTGAAAACAAATTTAGTAAAAAATATTATGATGTCTATATGAAAAAATATATAGATATTAGATATTATAATTTCTATGATTATGACACAAGTACGACCTTAAGAAGAAAGATTTTGGATAATTTAAGAGATTTATCAGAAGAACTTGCAATAGACAATATTGAAGATAGAGATATAATTGAAGAAATGTGTATTTTTTTCTATTATGTGTTATACTTTGATAATGTTATACGTTCTAAAGACATAGAAAAAACAATTGAAAAAATTGCTAAATTAAGAAAAAGAGTTTTAAACAAAGATGATGAGCTTTTTAAAAAAGAACTAATCAGAACTGTAAAAGAGTATAAAATACAAAAAGAAAAATTATTAGAAAAATTTGATTCAGAAGAATTCTTTATAAAATTAACAAATTATCCTCAAAAATTAAATGTATATAGAGTAAATTTAAAATATAAACTAAAATTTCCTTTAGTATATAGTGAATTCGCAATAAACAAGGCATTTAATGTTGGTCTTATAAATGAGGATAAGCTTTTAATAGAATATTATTTAGTAACTAAAAAAGTTTTAGAAGATATTTTAAAACAGAATTTTACAAGGCAATATGTATTAGAATTTACAGATAAATTGTTGGACAAACCTAATAAATTGAAAAATTTATTAAATATAATAAATAATACAGCAACAAAAGATAAAATCTCAATAAAGATAAAATATGAATTCTTCATTGAGAATAAAGAAAAAGTATATAATTTAATGCGTGATGGATTTAAAATAACTATAATATTGGATAATTCTTTTAAAGCTAATTATAAAACAGTAGAGACTTTAAGGGTTTTTAAATATGTTATAGTAAATAAAGATTTAAAAAACTATAATGAAATAATTAAGTATAAGAAAAATATAAAAAATATAATAGAAATATGATGAGGGAATTTACATGGAAACTTTTACAAGATTTTTATATGAATTTTTATCACAATTCTTTTCTGGTTTGTGGACTATTGTTTCAGGAATTGGTAATGGAATAAAGCAGATATTTGATATTAAGTCATATCAAACGATATTAGAAGCATATAAACAAGATTTATCAATGCCTGAATGGATATTGGTTGGTATTGCAATATTAAGTGTTGTCATACTAATTGGATTAGTTTTGTTGTTGATTTATCTATTAATAAGAAAATATTTAAAATTTAGGAAACAAGCAGTAAACCAAGATGAATTATTAGAAGAGGTTGCAAATCTTAACGGACAAGTTGCTACATTGATGAAAGAAAAAGAAGATATATTAGCAATGAAAGTATCACAACTTGGATTAAAGCCAGGAGAGTCAAGTGAAATTGAACAAAGTGATGAAGAAGGTACAGTGGATGCAAATGATTCAAGGTTTGCTAAACTTACTACAATAGATGAAGAATATGCAAATTATAAAATAAAAGACTATGGAAATACATTTACTCTACCAGAATTATGTGATAACTTTAGAAACTTTGCAGCATCTAAATTAAAATTATATTATACAATAGATATGATGCGTTTATTTATATCAGCTTTAGCATCAACAAAACTTGTTATCCTTCAAGGTATATCTGGTACTGGTAAAACATCACTTGCATATGCTTGGGGAAAATTTATGAAACATGATTCTTGTGTAGCATCAGTACAACCTTCTTGGAGAGATAGAACAGAACTATTTGGATATTTTAATGAATTTACAAAGAAATTCAATGAAACAGATGTGCTAAAAGAAATATATGTTGCAGGTTATACAGATGATGTTTATACAATAATACTAGATGAGATGAACATCTCTCGTGTTGAGTATTATTTTGCTGAAATGTTATCAATACTAGAGATGCCAAATAAAGATGAATGGGTAATAGAACTTGTACCAAATAGCTGGAAAACAGACCCTAAACATATTAAAGGTGGAAAATTAAAAATACCTGCAAATATGTGGTATATAGGAACAATCAATAATGATGACTCAACATTTATGGTAACAGATAAGGTATATGATAGAGCTATGCCAATAGATATTAATGATAAAGGACAAGCGTTTAAACCAAAAGAAGTAGATGCTCAAGATGTAAATTATTCATATTTGAATAATTTATTTGAAACAGCAATGCAAGAACATCAAGTATCACAAGAAACTCTAGATAAAATAGAATTAATGGATGACTATGTAATAAAACACTTCCGTATTGCATTTGGTAACCGTATTGTTTCACATATGAAAAAATTCGTACCAGTATATGTAGCTTGTGGTGGAGATGAGATAGCAGGAGTAGATTATTTTATTGCTAAAAAGATTTTAAGAAAATTTGAGCAATTAAATGTTGCATATATAAGAGATGAAATTGACCCTTATGTGGAATTTTTAGACCAAACATTTGGAAAAAATAAAATGAAAGAATGTATAGAATACTTATTAAGATTGAAGAAATTAACTTAAGCTGTTTTTTGGGACGGGGTTAAAAAACAGCAAGGATAAAAAATAAAATAAAAAGGATAGAAAAATGAGTGATTTAGAAATATTTGATATTTATGAAAATGCTAATAAAGATAAATCTCAAAAATTTGTAGATGATGTAGATTCAAGTTTGAGAATAAAGATAGATACTAAAAGAGAAATAAAAGACATAGAGTGGATAGAAAAAATGGAGGAAACAATACCTTATTTAGACAATATACTAAGGTCTCCAAACCGTTTTATTGTAAACGAAGAAGAAATAGTAAAAATAGAGCTTGCAAGAAAAATAACAGTAGATAGCATAAAGCATTTATCTAAACACACAAATTTTATTCAAAGTGTTGATAAGAAAACAGGAGATGTAACTCCATCTAAGATTTTAAATATCAATAAAGAGGAAAGTTACAATACTTATGAAAATAGATTAATTTATACTTTAATACAAAACATGAAAATGTTTATAGATAGAAGGAAAAAGGCTTTAGAAGAAAATTTAAACAAGGAAAATAAAAATGATAAAAGTCTAGATTATAAAGCTTTATCTAAAACAGACAAAGAAAAAGTAGAAGTAAGTGTATCTTTAAATTCTTCTTTAGATAGTGAAAATAATGATAATGAAAAAGAAACTAAAGAAATTTTAGAAAAAATAGATGAACTTGAACAAAGAATAGTTGATTTAACATCATCAGAAGTATATAAAGTAATAGATAAGTTACATATAAGTTTAGTTAGAGAACCAATAAAAAAGACAAATGTTGTCTTAAAAAATGTAAACTTTCAGTATGCAATGAAGTTATGGAATTATTTAAGAGACAATTTTGATGATAAGACAAAAGATGTAGAAGAAAATGAAGATTATATGGAACAAGGAGAAAAGAAGAAACTTTTCGATGAGACATTTATGTTACAATATTTAATAATGAAGACATTAGACCAAGATGAAGCAGAAAACGAAGGAACAAGAGAAGAAGTAAAAGAAACAATATTAGAACAAATGGTAAACAACTTAGTTGATATGGATCAAGATTTAACAGAAGAAGAACTAAATAAATTAATTGCCAATAAATATGAAGTTATAAAATATAAGAAAATGGAAGCAATTAAAGAAATACAAAAAATATTTAGAGAACATATAGACAAATATTTGAGTAAAGTAGAAAAGGAAGATTAGTAATGAAAGAAACATTTAAAAAGATAAAAGAAAACAAAGCACTAAAAGTAATTGGAAACATTTTATATGTGTTATTATTTATTATAGTTGTACTTATGCTTATAGTAGTAATTTTACAAAGAGTATCAGATAATTCAATATCTTTAGGTGGATATAGATTATTTACAGTTGCAACAGGAAGTATGGAGCCTAAATATTTAGTAGGTGACATATTAATTTCACAAGAAATTGATCCAGATGAAATACAAGTTGGAGATGATATTGTATATAAAGGTAATACAGGAAGTTTTAAAGATAAAATAGTAACACACCAAGTTGTATCAATTAGAGAAGAAAATGATGAAAAGAAAATAACAACAAAAGGTATTGCAAATACAGAAGAAGATCCTGAGATTGATAGCACTCAAGTATATGGAAAAGTAATATATAAAGTTAAGACATTAAGTTTTATAGGACAAATAATTAAGAATATTTATGTATTTTACTTTATTATATTTGTACCTATTGCAATAATTATATTTAAGCAAATAAGAGTATATCTAAAAAAAGATGATGATGATGAAGATACAAATGAAGATGATGAAAACACAAAAATGAAAAACGAAGACAATGATAAAGATGGTGATGATAAAAAGGACAATGAATAAAGTTGTTAAAGTTTTAAAAAAGATAAAATTAAGAAATTTAATAATATTATTAGTTCTTTTAATAGTTAACACTTTTGCGTGGTTTATTTATGCAACAAGGGTTTCTCTTGATTTAAGTGTTCATGTTAGCTCATGGGATGTTGAATTTGTAAGTGGAGATGAAGAAATTACAACTAACATGGAAATTGTTGTAGATAGAATATATCCAGGAATGGATCAGTTTGAACAAACTATTGAGGTTCATAATAGAGGAGAAACTCCAGCAGTACTTACTTATGAAATTAAATCATTAGAAGTAATGGGAGAGGTTTTTGAAGTAAGTGAAGATTCAGGATTAACTAGTGATGATTTAAAAAATAAGATAGAAACAGAATATCCATTTAAAATAGGTGTAAATTCAGAAGGTGATGATTTAATAGAAGAAAACGGACAGGGACAATTTAGAGTTACAGTTAATTGGCCTTTTGAATCAGGAGATGATGAGTTAGATACATATTGGGGAAATAAAGCATATGAATATTATTCTTTAAATCCAGGAAGTCAAAGTATAGTATTAAAACTAGAACTTGTAGCAACACAACAACAATAAAATAAGACTAAAAAAGAAATCTTTTCTAGTCTTATTATCTAGTCTTTATTCTGCTATTTGTGTGAATGAGATGTTTACGTGAAGAAGTGCTGGATTTCCAGAAATGGTAGCAAGAGTATCTGCTGCATTATCCATTGTAGCATCTTCATCATCATTCCATTTGACATATACACGAATTTTTTGAGTTTCAATATTGTCAGTTAGAAGAATAGTATCCTGAATTGGTGAATTAATTTCATCAAAAGTAATTTTCTCACCATCATCAACTGAGTAACCTGTTGTAACTAAATCTTTTACAGAGCTATTTTCGTCAACTGTTGTTGTAATTTCATACTCGAAAGAGACATCAGCATCTGAAAAGTCAAAGTTTAAATCAAAATATCCTTCAGCAGTTGGTGCTATAATATTACTTGCAATATTTTCATTACCAGGGAATACTGGAGTTAATGTATTAGATATATCAGTATTATTTTTAATTGAGATATTATTTACTAAAATATTCCACCTTGCAACATTCATGGTTGTATCTCCTGAAGCTGAGGTTAGATATTTTGCAAATATCTGAATTAAGAAAAATACTGAGGTAAGTACTAAAATTAAAATAATTAATAAAATAAATTTCTTATAAGTTTTCATATGTAAAAATTCCTTTACTAGTTTTTTAAAATTTTATCATAGGAATTTTAATAAATCAATAGGATAAACTTTTAGAAATTTTAATTTTAAATAAAAACATAAAATATAAAAAAGAAAATGAAAAGATAAAAGAGATAGATAAATAAAAAAAGGAGAAAGAAGATGAGTAAACAAGCAACAAAGGAAAAAGAAGATAATAAAGAAAAATATGAAAAGCGAAGAGAAGACATATTAAAACAGGAAAAAAAGATGAAGCTGGGTTCTGAAAAAGTAAAATTAAGAGAGCAGAGAATAAGATATGTAAAAGCAGGATTATTAATCATTTTGCTATTCTTAATAATTATATACTTCTTATTAAGAATAGCTTACGAGTCAGGAGATTTTACGATATCACTTGATGACAATTTCGCTTTAAAAAGTGGACTTGTAATGTATGAAAGATTAGCAGAAAAAGATGATAAGAGACAGCTTAGAGCAACAAGAGCGGACTTTATAGATAATATTTCAGTTAGGTGGCTTCCGGAAGATATTGATAATCAAGGAGAAGGAAGTCATAATGGAAATAATTATTTTGCATATACTTTCTATATAGAGAACAAAGGAAGCGATGTTATCAATTATTGGTATGAAATAAAAATAGATGATGTTATAAAAAATGTAGATAGAGCAGTAAGAGTAATGGTTATTAGAAATGGAGAAAGAACAATATATGCAAGACCTAACGAAACAACAGGTGAAGCAGAAGATGGCACAACGACATTTTATTCAACTTCAGAGGTTTGTGTAGAAGGTAGGCAAAATTTTAATCCAGGAGATATAGATAAATTTACAATAGTAATATTTATAGAAGGTGATGATCCAGATTGTGTTGATGCTTTAATAGGTGGGGAAATGAAAATGCACATGGATATAACAGAAGAACATATAGCACAAGATAACTAATATTACAAAAATATTACAAAAATGACAAAAATTACATTTTTGTTACAAAATGTCAACAAATATTGACATGGAATTATCATTATGGTAGTTTATTAATGTATTAAATTAAGCAAAGAAGGGGTAGAGAAAATGAGTAAAAAATCAAAAGAAAAAAATAAAAATTTAAAATCATCATTATTAGTTTTATTACTAATAGCAATATTATTAATTGCATCAACATATGCATGGTTTACGGCTAATAGAACAGTAACAATTAGTTCATTAGAAGTAAATGTACAAGCATCAAATGGTTTACAAATTTCAACAGATGCGGAAGATTGGAAAGCTGTAATAACAAGAGATGATATATTAACAGGAGCATATGATGGAAATACAAATAAAATACCAACAAGTATGACACCTGTATCAACAGATGGATCAGTAACAGGTGCAAACATGAACATGTTCTATGGAGTTATGGCACCAGATGAAGATACTGGTAGATATGCATTAACAGCAACACAAGAAAGTGATAGCACAACAGAGAAATATATTGTTTTTGATATATTCTTAAAAGCAGATGAAGCTATGGATTTGACATTAACGGGAGAATCTGCTGTAACAACTAAAGAAGGTTCAACAGACAAAGGATTACAAAATGCATCAAGAGTTGCATTTATAAACGAGGGAAATGTTGCAACAACTGCAGGAGCAGCAGCAGCTACAGTATTAGATGATGCAAAACCATTTAGTGATGGAGATAGAAGTACTGTTATATGGGAGCCAAATGCAGGTTCACATACAGCTGAAGCAGTAGCAAATAACCCATATGGAACTGATGCTGTTATTACTGCAGGAGATTCAGGTGCACCAGTACAATATTATGGGGTTAAAGCAGCAATAGCAGATCCTATAGATAGAACTACAATTAATAGTGGAGATGATGATACACACTTTGCTTTAATGACTGGAGCAGGGTTAACAACTACAAATAAAGATGCAAGTGAAACAGCAGACTTTATACATATAGATGCAGGAATAACAAAAATAAGAGTTTATATGTGGGTTGAAGGACAAGATGTTGACTGTGATAACTCAGCATCAGGAACAGATATAGTATTTAATGTACAATTTGATGCACCAGAAGGTGTTGGTGGATAAAATAAAATTGAAATATAATAAGATAAAAAGAACAAGAAAACTTGTTCTTTTTTCATTGTAAAAAGGTGCGAAAAAAATGTGATTTTTTACAAAATTTAATTGCATATAATATGGTAGTTATGATAGAATAAAGTCGTATATTTGGAGGTATAAAATGTTAGATAAAAATATAAACCAATTAATAGAAATGTATGGGGAAATAGAGAGTTTCCTAGAATTTTTAGAAAAAGAAACTATAGAAAATAAAGAATAAAGGAATGATTATAATGGAAAATTTCCAAGAAATAAGTAAGGTAGTAGAAAAAATAGATACAGAAAAAGAAATACTATCAGCATTACCAAGAAATAATGAGAAAAATGAACAAAAATACTTAGAAAAGGTAAAAGAATTAGAAAAAAAGTATAAAAAGTATAAAACAGAAATAAGAGAATATTTAGAAAAAGAATATAACTCTTATATTAAAGTAGAAGAAAATAGTGAGATAGAGCTATTAAAGGGAAGAATAAATACAATAGAAAAAGTGTTGTATTTATTAAGTGATGAGAAAAATTCGTTAGAGAAAATGAATTTAGATAGAATTTTATATAATTTAAGTAGATACTATAGAAATAATTTAGATGATGTAAATAAAGAGATTTCTGAATGTATAAGAATGTTTAGAGAAGTAGAAATTAATTTAACAGAAGATGATTTTAATTATAGTGAATACACAAAAGAATATATGAAAGTATTTTTAGATGAAAAAGATTATAGTACATCAGAAAAGCTAAAAAGCAAGTTTGAAGAAATTTATTGGAAATGTCCAGAAATTATAGTTCAAATAGGCTTAAATATAAGAAATATATACTTAAATAAAATGAATACAATAGATAAATATTTCGAAAAAGAAAAAATTAATTTACTAAAAAAATGGGATAAAAAACCAGAAGAGATTATTAAAGCATACGAAGAATTGAAAAAGAAACTAGAAGAAAAAGAAGAACAAGATAAAGGAATATTACTTTCTGAATTTCTAGAAGGAGAACTAAAACCACAAGATTATAGTAAAGAAAAGATAAATGAAATTTATGAGAAGTTAATAGATACTACTGACATAGATAAGGAGCAAATAAATAAAAACGTAGTAAATTTCTTGAATAATATATATGAATATAAAAATTATTTGAATTTCCAATTTATAATAGAAGATATAAAAGAAATTTATAGTGGAAAAGAAGCAAATAAGAAGAGATTTGCTGAAATAAAAAAACAAATAGAAATAAATGAAAAGAAATTAAAGAAAACAAATAAAGGAAATATTTTTAAGAAAGAAACAGGAAAAAATATCGAACAGGAAAAAATAATAGCAGAATTACAAGAGCTTTATAAAGAATTAGATAGAGAACAATTTAATCAAAAAATATATGATAATATAAAAGAAAATTCAAGTTTATATGAAGTTTTAGTATATGCAAAATCAGATTATAGCTATATGGCAAATTGCTTTATAAAAAATAACCCACAGATATTACCAGAAGAAATAGTAGAAAATATAAATGAACTAAAGAAGTTTATGAAAAGTCCATATCATACTATAATGAAAAATATACATATTTCAGACGATAAAAATATTCAGATAATTATTAAAGATAGATATAGATTATTGAACTTTAAAGTGGAAAAAGAAGATTTAGACGAAGGTAATATTGATAGTTTAGAAAGAAACTTAAAAGCAATGAAAATGAGCTTGGATTTAGAAAAAGCAGGACTAGATATAGAAGACATAGAAATAGTATGTAAAATGAAAGATTTATTAAAAAAGGAATAAATAATTAATTGGAGATAGGAATGAAAAAAATAAATAAAAAAAGAATTGTTTTGTTAATTATTTTGATTTGTTTACTAATCCTACAAATAAAAGCATTTACAGATTCACAGGCAAATAAATTATTAGAAGTTACAATAGTAGCAAAAGATAACGAAGGCTTACTAGAAGATAGTTCGGAAGCAGTAGAAGCTACAGATGAAGGGGAGAGTGGATATTCACTTGCTCTTCCAGAGGTTATAAACGAAAAAATGGTTAGCAAATATTATATAACTGAAAAAAATGCGGAAAATGAAGAGGTTGATTCTACTGAAGTGGAAAAAAAGCCTGGAGATAAAATATATTTAACAGAAGAAGAAGCACAAAGTCAAAAGTTAGAATTAAAAGTAGATTATGATACTAAAACAGAAGCTGGAACTGTTTTCTATAATGAACAGGTAGAACAAGAACTAGAAGACAAAATAGTTAATGTAAAAGCATATGTAGAAAGTGGAGCTAATGTAAATATAGAAAGTATAGCAAAAGAAGAAGTAACAGAAATAGATGATTATTTATATGAGTATGGTTTTAATTCTGCATATAGTATAAGTTTAGAAAAGGAAGACGGAAGTAAATTTATAGTTTCAGGAAATATAACAATATCAGTTGAAGGAGAAAACTTAGGAGAAGGAACAAATAGAGAATATAAAGTAATTCATATTTTAGATGATGGAACTTTAGAAGAAATAGATGCCAAATTATCTAAGAATAAAATAGAATTCGAGACGGAAAGTCTATCTACATTTGTTATTCTTGAAAAAGAGAGTGGAAGCGTAGTAGATAATAGTGAAGTAGTTGATGATACTATGGATGAAGCAGTAAGCAATTCCTTAATTATGACTATGCAAGCAAGAACATCAGGAGAGCCTTGGGACGGAAGTGTGGCTGATAGCTTTTCATGGGGATCAGGAACTGAAGAAGAACCTTATTTAATAGCAGATGGAGCAGATTTAGCATATTTAGGACAACAAGTAAGAAATGGAAATACTTATGAAGGACAATATTTCCAGATTGCAAATGATATAGATTTAGGTGGAAGAGAATGGACGCCAATAGGAACAAGCCAAAATCCATTTAGAGGAATATTAGATGGAGCAGGACATACTATTGCTAATGCAACAGTTACAGTATCTAGCTTACCAAATCAAACTTATGAGAGTTATGGAATTTTTGCAAGCATAGGAGGAGGAAGTTCGAGAACAATTATTAGAAATTTGGAGCTTTCTAGTATAACAGTTCAAATAACTGCAAGTGGAGATACAGGAACTATAGATGAAGGAAGTCTCTTTGGAGGAGGAAGCGTAGAGCAAGATGATGAGGGCCTTCATATAGGAACTTTATCAGGAAGTATGTATAGAAATTCAAGTGTTCAAAATGTAATTGTAAAAAGTAGTGTAATACAAGATACAAGTGTGATAAATATTATAGATAGTCCATTCCAATTCTCTGTTGGTGGAGTTATAGGTTATGTAGGGAATACATATAACAATAATAATAACCCAGGAACTGGAAGTACTTATCAAATAGATAATTGCTATTCAGAAACACAAATAAGTTTAGACTCAACAGCAGAAGAAGGAACAATTGATGGAGGATGGTTTGGTAATGACATAGATTATAATGGTTATGGTCAATATCATACAGGAGGAATAGTAGGAACAATAAGAGGACAAGCAGTATGGCCAACAAATTCATTATATTCAGGTTCAATTAATTCAAACGGTTTTATAGGACCAATATTTGGAGCTTTAATAAATAATTCAAGTTATAATGCTTTTAATAGGTTTTCAACAATATGGAATGGTAATGATGCAGGAACAGTAACAATAAATAATATGTATTATACAAATTATAGTGCTAATGGAAGAAGTTTTACTACAAGTGTAACATCTGGAAATTCAACACAAAGAATAAGCAATAGTTCAAGTAATATTGGCTATGTACAAGGTGTTAATAAAGGTAGTTATACAAATAACATGAATACAATTTTAAATGTGTTTAATAACAATGCAAATAATAATAGTTCATATCTTCCTTGGCTTTATGAAAATGGAACATTCTCTTTTAGAGAAAGATTAACGTCATCTGTAAATGAAGATCCGGAATATACTTATACATTGGAAATAACAGATCCTTGGCAAATAGGTAATTATGAAACGCATTAT
Source organism: uncultured Clostridia bacterium (assembly GCA_944392605.1). GTDB lineage: Bacteria > Bacillota > Clostridia > TANB77 > CAG-508 > CAG-269. The sequence goes on from CALXXE010000018.1 coordinate 23,631, forward strand.
TATAAAAATGGAACAGAAGAACCATGGGAAAATTCATCTTATACATGGGAAGAAAACTATGAAGAAGATGAAAATTGGGTAATTGTAACATTTGATGGAGAATATTATACAGTAACTAAGTTTACAATAGAAAGCTTAGGAGTGGATATTGTTTTTGATATAAATGAAAACAATGATAGTGTAGTAGCGAGTTTAGAAGGACCAGGACTTCAATATACAACAGTAGATGATTTTACATTCCAATGGTATAGAACAGATGTTTCGGGAGAAGAAACGATGTTGGAAGGTGAAACTCAACTTACACTTACAGGGTTAGAAGAAGGATGTGAATATAGATTAGTTGCAACAAATACAAAGATACCAGCTATGTCAACAGAAAATAGTTTTTTTTATGGAGATAGAACCGTAATTTATGTTGATTATAATAATGGAAGTAATAGAAATGATGGATTTACTCCACAAACTCCGGTACAAAATTTAAGCACAGCATATGGAAAATTAGACAGAAATGGAACTACAAATAGTAACGTAATTGTAATAATGGGAGATTATTCATCTAATTCATTTTTCAATTCAGCAAATAGCAGTACATATAATAAACCAGCAACAATAACAGGAATGTATGATGGACAAGATTATGATGGAAGATTATATTTTTACAGTGGTACATCTTCTTATAGATATTTAACAGCAGATACTAACTTTATGTATTTGGATTGGTATGGAACAGACGATAGTGGTTGGTTCGGTGGAACAGAAGAACAATTATATTTGTATCTACAAGGATATAGTATGACTATTGGAGAAGGAGTAACAATGGTCGGCTATGCGGATTCTAATACTAATCAAGGTTTACTTGGAGGAAATGCACCGGCAGTTCATATCATATGTGGTTGGTTACAATATAATTTAAGACAATTACCTAGAAACAATCCACAAATTATTATAAAAAGTGGTACATATGGAAGAATTATAGGAGGAGGAAGTCCGGGAACTTCAGATGGACAAGGACAGACAACATCACATGACTTTACTGGTTCTTCTAAAGAAGATTCATTTAATGTTACTATAACAATAGATATCCAAAACTCTACAACAGCAAGTGAATATGATTATGACGTAAACTTACTTACAGGTGGGTCAGCAGCAGGAAATAACTATTCAAATGTTATTCAAAACATAAAAAATGGTAGTGTAGGACGTTTGATTGGTGGAAGTATAGGTGATTCACAAACAAGACCAAGAAACTGGAATTATCCAGAAAATACATATCTAGGAACATCTACAATTAATGTAACAGGAGGAAGTATTGAAGAACTTTATGGTGGATGTCTTGGAAGAAATATGGGAGTTGTTGGCAGTCCTAATGCTAGCGGAAATACTTGTGACTCATATTATTATGGAAATATAACTATAAATATTTCTGGTGGAGAAATAGTAGATAACATTTATGGAGCAGGAGCCGGTGGAGTTACAGGATATAGTGTAAATTCATCAGATACTTATAAAAGCTATGGAGAAGAGTTTGATACTTCTGTAAATATAAATATAACAGGAGGAACTATTAGAGGAGATATCTATGGTGGTGGATATGGATATACAGAATATTTAAATGCAAATGTAACTGCAGATGATGGTGGTTCTTTATATGGAGATAGTTATATAAATATTTCGGGTTCACCTACAATTGAAGGAAACATATATGCTGCAGGACGTGGATATAATTATTCATCTAGACCAAATTTAGCACAGATGGAAGGAATATCTAATATAGATATTTCAGGAACGCCTACAATAAATGGTACAATTTTTGGTGCAGGTGCAGGTATTTCTGGATATGGACAAATGGCAAAGCTAATAGGAAATTCAAATATAAATATTTCAGCCAACTTAGATGTAGAAGTATATGGTGGTGGAAATATTGCAAGAACAGAAGGAAATACTACTATAAATATAAATTCAGGAACACATACAGCAAGTATTTATGGTGGAGGAAACCTTGGAGAAATACAAGGAAATACTCTTGTAAATATAAATGGAGGAACACAAGAAAATGTATATGGCGGAGGAAACCAGGCAACTGTTACAACTTCAACTGTAAATATAAAAGGTGGAACTAATAATAATGTGTTTGCAGGAGGAAATCAAGCAAAAGTTACAACTACTACAGTTAATATAAGTAATGGTACAAGCAATAATGTATATGCAGGTGGAAACTCAGCAGATGTAGAAACAACAAATGTATATGTAACAGGAGGAAATACGGGCTATATATATGGAGGTTCTAATCAAACAGGAACTGTAAATAGTAGTAATATTGAAACTACTGGCGGAATAATGGGCACAGTGTTTGGTGGCAATAATATTGGTGGAACTACACAAGATGCAAATGTTAATATAAATGGTGGAAGTATTACAGAAGCTGTATATGGTGGAGGAAACCAAGTTGATACTAATAAAACAACAGTAACTTTAAGTAAGTCAGATAATCAAATACCAAGTGTATATGGTGGAGGAAATCAAGCAGGTGTACCAGAAACATATGTATATGGGGAAGGTGCAAATGTTAAAGATATATTTGGTGGATCAAACTCATCAGGAATAGTAAATACTACTAATGTAGAAATAAATTCAGGAACCTATGAAACTATCTATGGTGGAAACAATCAAGGAGGACAAGTAGATACAACAAATGTTACAATAAATTCACGGAACTGTTGGAACTGTCTATGGAGGAAATAACCTTGGTGGAACATGTACGACACCTTATGTTACAATAAATGGAGGACAGACAACAGACGTATATGGAGGAGGAAACCAAGTTGCAACACATGTAACAAATGTAAATATCTACGGAACAGTTTTAAGATATGTATATGGTGGAGGAAACCAAGCAGGAGTTGAAACTGATACAAATGTTTATCTTTCTAATGCAAATGTTGGAGACAATGTGTATGCAGGAGGAAATGAAGGAGCAGTAACTGGAAATACAAATCTACATGTAAAAGATTCTACTTTGGAAAATAGCTTATATGCAGGGGGAAATGGAAAAACAGCTATAGTATATGGAACTACAAATTTAATAATGGATGGAACTCAAAATAATGTTGTTAAGAGTGTATTTGGTGGAGGAAACCAAGCAGGAGTTGAAACTGATACAAATGTTTATCTTTCTAATGCAAATGTTGGAGACAATGTGTATGCAGGAGGAAATGAAGGAGCAGTAACTGGAAATACAAATCTACATGTAAAAGATTCTACTTTGGAAAATAGCTTATATGCAGGGGGAAATGGAAAAACAGCTATAGTATATGGAACTACAAATTTAATAATGGATGGAACTCAAAATAATGTTGTTAAGAGTGTATTTGGTGGAGGAAATGAAGCAAGAGTAGAAACTGATACAAATGTTTATATTTCTAATACAAATGTAGGAGACAGTGTATATGGTGGCGGAAATGAAGGTACTGTTACAGGAAACACAAATGTACATGTAAAAGATTCCACATTAGGAAATAGTTTATATGCAGGAGGAAATGGAAGTAGTGCGGTAGTATATGGAAATACTAATTTAGTAATGGACGGAACAAAGAACAATATTACTAAAAATGTATTTGGAGGTGGAAATGAGGCGCCAACAGGAACAGAAGAAAATCATACTTCAAGTACTGTAAATATTGTTGGAGGTACAATTTCCGGAAATGTATATGGAGGTGCAAATACTTCTGTGGTATATGGTACAACTTCTACAAAAATAGGTTATGATGCAGTAGGAGACTCTTCTTTAGAAATAGGAGATATAAATATTGTAGGAACAATATTTGGTGGAGGAGAGGCAAATGCAGATGGAGATGAAAACTATGACTTCTCATTCATAAGTGTTACAGATGGAATAGATATATTAATAGATGGAAATAAGCATGAAAACTTTGTTATGACAGGAAGTATATTTGGCTCAGGAAATGCTTCAAGTACAAGTGGAGAAAGTTATATAACAATCAAAAATTATGGAACTCCGGATAATCCTCAAATGAATGTTTCACTTCAAAGAGCGAATTTGGCAACTATAATAAATTCATCAATATCATTATCAGGAGCAACAGACAGAACAAACGAATATGCAACAACATTCTTCTCAATAAGTAGGGTAGATGAAGTAAAACTAAAAAATAATTCAGTGTTATATCTTCAAAATGGTGCAAACTTACTTACGAAATTATCTAGTGTTGTAGATGACGAAAATGGAAATGAGGTAAAAGGATATGCAACAATAAATGAAGATACAGGAGAAACAGTAAGAAATGTAGATAATAGAATTTATATGTTAGAAGGAAAAAACTTAAATGTAGCGACAAATGAGCAAGTAACAACTTATGGTGAAGTTTCTGGAATGTTCTTCTTTGGATTATTTTCAAGTAGAAATGGTCCAGCTACAAGTACAGGATTATATTATCATGGATATAATAATGGAGATACGATAACAAATGAAGGTGTATTTATGAATAATGCTTATGTACTTGGACAGCATTTAGTAAATCATGATATAAAAGTAGATGGTTTTTATACAAACTATAATGATAACGGAGTAATCAAAACAAATTATATAACTCCAACACCAGAAAATGATACATATTATATGTGGGTTGCAGGAGAACAAAAGAATGTAGAAACATTCAATGTTGAATTGGCTGCTTCAAAATATATAACTCTTGGAACGAAGGAACTTTTATTACAAGGATTTTCAACACCTAACGTAAAATATATAATAACAGGTGTTTCACCAGGACTTATGAATGGTGTTGAATTAGTAGATCCAAGTGAAATAAATCCAATTGAACCAGACGAAAATAAAGCAAATAATTTATTAGGATTAACAATAGAAACAGGAAATACTGGCTGGGAGACAAAAGGTGAAACAACATTTTTAACAGAAAATGGTGGAAGTTATACAGGAACAAAAGAGTATGATAAAGACAATTCAAGTTATGCGCCGACATTTAATATTTGTTTATACCACTCACAAAATATAACAGAAAAAAGAGCATTAGGAGAAGTATCAATAATGATACAAGTATTAACACCAACTGATGATTTACATTATGATATATCTTGGATAAATATAATTGTAACAATTTCAAGTAATTTATTCCAAGATGACTTCTATGAAGGCGCTATTACGCCAGGACAAAAATTTGGACTATTTACATCAACAGATACAACAATAACAAGCAATAGTGATTTTTCTGTATACTTTTCACATACATTTTCAATAGATCAAATTGATGAAGAAGATAAAGAAGACTATAACTATTATGATAACTTTTTCAATCACAAAAGAGCATTAATATCAACAGATTCAAATGGAAGCCCTTATTGTTTTCCAGAAAATACAAAACTTACAATGCTTGATATGGTAACAAATAAATATTATTACTATATAGTAACTGCAGATGATGTAGCTAAAAATAAATATGTATATTATTTAGAAGACTTTATAGTAATGGGAAGTGAAAATAGTAAATATAATGAAGTAGAAGAAAGTAAAAATTATTACTTACAAAATGAAAATACGATATATGAAAACTTCATTTTTCATGTAAGTTTTGCAGATACGAATATGCAAGAAAATGTAACAAATAATTCATTATTAATGGAACTAAGAAATGATGATGATCAAACATTAGTTGGAGTTATCGGTATAGAGAGAGATGTCTTAAAGTATTCGGTTTATTCTAATCAAGATGCAACAATTAAATTAAATGGTAGCATAAATCCTACAACAGTATATTTAGGAAATAAAGCTGATTTAAATGTAGAAACATCATTTACACAAACTGTTGTAGATTCAAAAACGATTTATGATACACAGTATTTTGATAAAAAGTTAGGTATAAAAATATCTATTTATGACTTAGATGGAAACAGATTAAGTATTGATAGTTTGCTAGGAGTTAACTTCGAACTAGATGGACAAAAATATTATCCAAGAGTTGATGGAACAACAAGAATTAATATAGCAGATAAAGTAACAGACGTACTTGCTAAAATAAAGATAAATACAGAAGATAATACGACTTGGGCGACAGGAGATTATAAAATAGTGATAGAATCATTTGGTTCATCAGATGGTATATATTATGGACTTACTGCATCAGATAAAATAGAATTAGATATTAGAATAATTAACTCAGCATATGGATTAAAGGTAATAACAAATGATGAGGCAAAAATAGTAGATAAAGAAACAGGAAACACTGAATCTGGAAACAATGTAATTACAAGTGTAGTAGAATATTCATCAGCCTTATCAAATCCTAGTATAACGGTTTCATTATATAGAAGAACTTATAATGATGTATATTCAATGGATTATGAAAAGGTAGATTTACAAGACTATGTGTCAAATACATTAGTAGCGACTAACAAAGAAAAGGAATATGTAGCATTTAACACTCCAATCAGTACTCAAAATTATTTACTAAGTTTGAAATCAGATTTAATGACAGGGACTTATAAATTAGTATATAAATTATATGATGGAGAAACGTATGTTGGTGAAGCATATGAATATGTAGTTATAAAATAAGGAAATTTAAAATGAAATATGATATTGAAGATATAAACAAAAGAAAGAAAAACGTTAAAATAGCAAAAAAAGTAATAGACGTAATTATAATAATTTTATTATATAATATTATATTAGTCTTTATTTCTTGCTTAAATAAAATAGATGATGTTAGTATATTTGGTTATAAAGCATATATTATAACAACAGACAGTATGAAACCTTCTATAAATTCTGGAGATGTTTCAATAGTAAGAAACACAAAAGAGGATAATATAGAAACAGGTGATGTAATAACCTTTAAACAAGGTGATAAGGTTATTACACACCGAATTACAAATATTGAAGAGCAAGATGGTAAAAAAGTATATACAACTAAAGGAGATAATAACAACTTAGAAGATGACGAAAAAGTAGAATATACTCAAATAGAAGGAAAAAATGTATTAACAATACCAAAACTAGGATATATAATAAATGCTTTAGAAAATCAAGTTGTATTTTTATTTATTGTTTTAATTTTATTAGTACTATTATTCTTAAGAATAAGAAAAGAAGAAAAAAAGGAATATAGGAGAGAGAAAAAGAAAATTGAACAAGAAAAAAGGAACAAGGATTAGATTCATTAAGAAGGCTAGAAATAAAGAAATAATATCAAAAATAATATATATTTTTTTAGTTGGATTTGTTATTTTAAATATTATATTTTTGGTAAATACTACAATAAAAAAGCAAGATTATTTTAATTTGATGGGAATTAGCTTGTTTTCAATGGAAAGTGATTTAATGGGAGATGAAATTCCAAGGAATAGCTTGCTTGTAACAAGAAAATATAATGCTAATGATAATATAGATGTAAATGATAACATAGCTTATATAGTAAATGGAAAAATTAGAATAAATAAGGTTGTAAGTACAAAAGTGATAGATGGAAAAGTAATTTACCATACTAAATCAAATAACAACTATTTTTCTGATATAGAAGAAGTATCAAAAAATGAGGTAATTGGTAAGGTTATAGGTATTGTTCCTGTTTTGGGAATATTACTTAATATTTTACAATCTAAGATAACTACAGTTATAATAATTATTATACTTATTATGAAATTTATATATAATAAAAATGCATATAAAAGAAGGATAAAAAGGAAAAAGACATTAAGGGAATAGACCTTAATGTCTTTCTTTATTGGATAATGAAAACCCCCTGTTTTACAGGGGGTTCTAAAAGCTTCTAGCTATGAGTAGAAAAATTCCTCCTT
>CALXXE010000019.1 GCA_944392605.1 uncultured Clostridia bacterium
CCTATAAATAGCAGGATAGATGTATTAGAAAAGCAAAGTAATGAAAGAGGTAAGAATGTTACAACTTTAAAACAAGAAGTAGAACGTTTTAGAAAAGATAGTAGAGAAAATATGAAGAAACATATTTTAGAATATGACAAAACGTATCTAACAGACTTTTTATCTGAATTGGAGCAAGGACAAGCTAAAACAGAAATACAAAAGAAAAGGGCTTGGGAAATATATGAAGAATACACCAAGAACGGTGGAAATTCTTATATACACGCAAAATGGGAAGAGTTAAGAAGTAAAAATTTATTGTAATGGAGGGATAAAAATGGAGATAACATATGTAATAATAATAGCAATAATTGCTTATATATTTGGAGCTATAACTAAAATATTTATAGATAGCATACCTAATAAGTACATACCAATACAAAACGTTGTAATAGGAATAATAAGTGCCATAATATGCTATTTTACAGGAATAGAACCAAACTTATTACAAGCAATGGTATTATGCATTGTAGCAACTATGGGAGCAGGTGGAGTAGCAGATTTAATTAATATTAAGAATAAGGAGTGAAAATAATGGAGGACAACATTTTTGAGGAAACAGTAGATTTTTCAGAAGAATTATATCAAAAGAATATAGCAGAAAATGAATTTAACGAAGAATATGAAGCAGGTGAAGATGATGCAAATAACTAATGTAACATGCCCAACATCTAAGTATTCTGTAAAATGTCCAGATATAACAACTAAAGATGGAATATGCGTACATAATACGGCAAATGACGCAAGCGCTATGGCAGAAGTATCTTATATGTTAGGAAATAATAATAAAGTATCTTTTCATGCCGCAGTAGATAATGAAAGAGTTGTAACAGGCTTACCATTTAATAGAAGTTGCTATGCAGCAGGAGATGGTAGATATGGAAGTGGAAATGCCCATAAGATTAATATAGAAATATGTTACTCTAAATCTGGTGAAGAACGTTTTGAAGAAGCAGAAAATTTAGCAGCTTGTTATATAGCATATTTATTAAAACAATATGGTTGGGGAATAGAAAAAGTGTCTAAACATCAGGATTATAGTGGAAAATATTGCCCTCACAGAACTTTGGATATGGGCTGGGAAAGATTTCTTAATAAAATAAGAGAACAATTAGGATTACAAACACAACCAGTAGAAGAAAAAGATTATAGTGGAGGAAGTGATGAAGCCGTGAGAAGATATGTCAATGGAAGTACAATAGAGAATATATACGCAGATACATCTTTAACAAAGAAAATAGGATACTTAAATCCAAGAGAAGAATGCGATTGCTTTGGAATATTTAATGGAAGACCAATGGTAAGATATAAAGTAGATGGATCTAATAATTACAAGATAGGTTTTGCTAAATGGACAGGTGGAGTTAAATAATAGGTAGGCTATAATAGTCTACCTCTTTTTTTGTGCCTAAAATTAGACATATAACTTGTTGCCTAAAAAAATAAAACGACTTAAAATCGATTATCGTGATTCAAATTTTGCTTGATATTTCAATAAAAATAAGATTTTAGCTACTTGAAATTTTAAAAAATGTATGCTATAATATTGACAGATAGTAAAAGAAATGTTACAATTTCGTTACTCAAATATTACAAATTTGTGAACAATTTGTAATATGTGTTGACAAAAGATAATATATATATTATTAATATAAAAAAAGAATAAGAGACGAGCTCTTATTCATTGGTTGAATTATAGGATTGGTTGATATTTGCATTTGCTGGGCTAATATCAACTTTTTCTTTGTCTAAATGCAATTGATATCCTAAAATACCAATTATCCCTGCCAGCACAGCTAAACAAAGAATTACAAAGCCTATTCCTATGTATTTTTCCACAGGCATTACCTCCTTCTTTCGTATTTACACCTTGCAGTCAAGAAGAAAGCTAGGTGCATAAAATAATATTTAAGTTGGATATAGAAGTTAAATACTAATCTATGCACCCAACTTGAAGGAGATATTCAACTTGATACTTACTATAACAAAAATCAAAATTATTGTCAATAGAATTTTCGACAAATTGTGGATAACTTTTTTGGAGTTGTGGATAACTTCGACAACTTTCGACACAAAAAATCTACAAAATATTGTATAATAAATATAGAGGTGATGAATATGATAATGAAGGAAGCATATAAAAAATCTCTACAAATGATAAAAGAAAATAATATAAAAGATTTAAAAGAATATACTAAGTTAGCTAAAAAAGAAAATCTATTAAATCCTGTTAGCTTGGAATACATAAGTAGAAAAAGTTTTGATAATCTAGTAAAAGAAGTAAGGTGTTACTAAAATACTGTTGTCCAGTTGGAGCACCTGAAGAAGAATAAGAAAATAAAGAGAACTCTCATAAATTTGTTTATGAGAGTTTTTTGTTTTATTAAAAATAATTTACAATTTGTCGAAATTTATATTTTATCGACAAATTTCGACAAATTTTGCAAGGAAAAATTGATATGATACTCAAGGGGAATATTTATGAAAAGAAATAAGGGAAAAATAATATCAATTTTTTTAATTGTTTTAAGTGTTGTTTTTATGGGAGTAAGTACATATGCCCATTCTGGAAGAACTGATGCAAATGGAGGACATAAAGATAATCAAAATAAAAGTGGATTAGGAAGTTATCATTATCATTGTGGAGGACATCCAGCTCATTTACATCCAAATGGTGTTTGTCCATATTCATCAAGTTCATCATCATCTTCAAGTAAAAGTAGTACATCATCAAGTTCATCATCATCTTCAAGTAAGAGTACTACATCATCAAGTTCTTCGTCATCTTCTAATAATGAACCATCTACAGTAGAAGTAACAGAAATAAAAATTGATGAAGATGTAGGAAGTATGGAAGAAGGAAAAATCAAATTCTTAACAGCAACAGTAACACCAGATAATGCAAGTGATAAAAATGTAACGTGGAAATCAAGTGATGAAAGTATAGCGACAGTTAGTTCTACAGGAATGATTAATGCAATAAAACCAGGAAAAGTAACTATAACAGCAACTAGTTCAAATGGAAAAACAAATTCTATAGAAATAGAAGTGAAAGAAAAACAAAACACAGAGAATAATACTATAAATGTGATTAAAACAAGTGATAATACTAATAGTAATGCAGCAAATAATGAAGAAAGCTCAAACTTACTAGGAGGAATAGTTGTATTAGGATTATTAGGTGGAGGTTCTTATTTATGATATAAGAAATATAAAGAATCTAAGAAATCATAATAAAACGGAGATGATTTTATAAAATAATACAAAAAGGAGGATATATGGCAAATAAAGAAGTAGGGATATATCTTATAGATAAAAGAAAATTTATGGAATGTAGGACAAATGAAGAAGTAATTGTAAAATTAGAAGATGAAATAGGAACTCAATATAAGCAGATAGAATTAGAAGAAAATTGTATAGATGGTTATAAAATAAAATTATACAATCGAATTTCACATATAGAAGATACATGGAATAGTTTTTGGAAATGCAAAGAAAGTAAAAGTGATGTCAGAGTAAAAGAAATGTCAGCCAATAATTATATAGCATTTATATATAATAAGAATAACATATTTGCTATTACAAGTAACATGGCATATCATGATATTAACAAAGTTATAGTATATTTTTATGGTGTTTGTATTATGTCATATTTTATTAAGGATGATGATAAAATAAGAAGTGCAACTTATAATAATATTATGAGTAATTTTCTTGGTGGAAGTGAGTATCTGGTTGAGGATTATCAAACAACAGTAGATAAATATTGGGATAGAATAAATACAAAATTGATGGCTGAAGTGGATAAAGAACGATTGTATAATGAACTTGGAATAGAAAATAAAAGAAAGACACTTAAAGTGAGATGTGATGCAAAAGATAGTTTTACAATTTGTAGTAAAATTGATATTTATCAATTAATAGCAATGATAGAAAAATTAGATAAGATATCCACAGACAAACTGCTAGATAGATTTAATACAATAGAAAGAATAAAGGATGAAAAATTAGAAATAGAATTAAAAGAACAATTAGTAAAAAAAATATATGATGACTATAAAAAGAATAAATTAGATATATGTATTTTACACAAAGAAATGGAAGTCTTCTTTGGTAGTATGTCATATTCTTTTATGTATGAGGATAATGTTAAATATACATGTGATAATATTCCTAATAATAGAGACTTAAAATGTATTTTTGATGAAATGGAGGTAAATTCTTTAGAAGATATAAAGAATATTTTTAATAGATTACAATTATTGTGTTTTAATTCAGATAGAAGGACAATATTATCTAATAATTTAGAAACATTTATAAATGTAACAATTGAATATAATGGTAAAGAATATTTATTTCAAAATAAGATTTGGTATAAATTAACTGATAATTATATTTCAAATTTAAATAATGTGTTTAGATTTATCAAAAATAGTTTTGTGGAAACTAATATTGAATTAAAAAAATGGGAAGGAAAAAATGAGGGAGAATACATAGATTTATATGACAATATGGATAATTTTTATAAAATACATCCAAAGACAGAGGATGGCATTGAAGTATGCGATTTGATGTACATAGATAAAAAAAATGAAGAAATTAAAATGATATTTTTTAAAGATGGATTTGGAGCAAGTACAAGAGATTTAGCAATACAAGTTACAATGGGAGTGCAAAAATTTTTATCGATTCTAAAAGATAATGAAAGAATAAAAGACTTTTATCTTAAATACATAAAAGCAAAATCTCCTCAATATAGTTTTCAAAATTTTAAAGAAGAAGCAAAATCTTTTAGTAAAAATGCTGTTATGGTGTATAAGTTGCCGAAAAACAGTAAAGAAAATTCTAATATAGGTAAACAAAGTGTGATTTTTGCAAAAACAGAAATTGAAAAGCTGGGCAGATGTAAATTTACAATGAAACAACTATAGTGCCATTTTAGTAATAAATATATAAGTTTCGATTTTTCTTAAAAATAAAAAATTGAAAAAGTAACAGTATTATAATTTTATAATACTGTTACTTTTTATAATAAATTTATTTGTTTTCATCCTTTTTTTTCTCTTTATCTTCTTCGTCCTCTTCTTCTTTCTCCTTCATAGATTTAGGAACAACAATGTTTTTAGGCTTCTCACTTGAAGGTTTTGGAGTACCAGCGTTTAAATGATCATAGGCTGGAGAAATATTTAGGTTTGAACCATCGCCATTAACAACTTCAATTTTTTTATTTTCATCCATAACAATTACCTCCGTAAAATGTTTTCTATATATTATCACAACAAAATTAAAAAGGCAAGATATTCAAAAAATATTGACATATAGCTAAATTCATGACATAATAGTAAAGAACTTTTAATAATGATAAGAAGGGATAAATATGCAAATTAATGAGACAAAAGCAAAAATAGAAGCAATACTTTTTGCAGCAGGAAGAGAAGTTACTAAAAATGAAATAATGTTAGCATTAGAAATTTCTAGTGATGAAATAGATGAAATAATATCTAGTATGCAAAATGATTATAGAAATGAAGAGAGAGGTATCGAATTAATAAAAGTCGATGACTCTTATCAATTATGCACAAAAAAAGATATGTATGAATATGTGTATCCGGTATTAGATAAAAGAAATAAACCAAACTTATCTACAGCAGCATTAGAGACATTATCAATAATTGCATATAACCCTAAAATTACGAGAGCGGAGATAGAAGCAATAAGAGGAGTATCAGCAGATGCATGTGTATATAAATTATTAGAATATGGATTAATAACGGAAGCAGGAAAAGTAGATTTACCAGGAAAACCAATGTCATATAAAACAACAGATCAATTTTTAAAGATGTTTGGTTATTCATCATTAAATGATTTACCAGAACTTCCAAGATATAAATTAGATGAAAATAAACAAATAGTAATAGATGATATAATAGAAGAAAATGAAAATAGAGAAGGTCCAGCGGAGGCTCCAATGCCCGAAAGGGAAGGGGTAGAAGATTTTAAAGAAAATGATTAGAAAGAAAGTTGGAGGGAATTTTATGAGTAAGAAAAAAGGATTTGTTAATGATATAACAGATATAGATGAAAACTTTGCACAATGGTATACAGACATAGTATTAAAAGCAGAACTTGCTGACTATACAGCAGTAAAAGGATTTATAGCAATAAGACCATATGGATATGCAATATGGGAAAATATACAAAAATATGCAGACGAAAGATTTAAAAAACTTGGAGTAGAAAATGTTTCTATGCCAGTTTTAATACCAGAAAGTCTATTAAGTAAAGAAAAAGACCATGTTGAAGGATTTGCACCTGAAGTTGCATGGGTTACAATAGGTGGAGAAGAAGAGTTAGAAGAAAGACTATGTGTAAGACCTACTTCAGAAACAATATTTTCAACAATGTATTCTAAATGGCTAAGTTCATGGAGAGATTTACCATTTTTATATAATCAATGGTGTAGTGTTTTAAGATGGGAAAAAGAAACAAGACCATTCTTACGTTCAAGAGAATTTTTATGGCAAGAAGGACATACAATACATGAAACAGCAGAAGAAGCTAAAAAATTCACATTAGATATGTTAGAAGTATATGCAGATGTTATAGAAAATTTACTTGCAATACCAGTTTTAAAAGGAAGAAAAACTAAAAAGGAACAATTTGCAGGAGCAGAAGCAACGTACACAGTAGAAACATTAATGCATGACGGAAGAGCTTTACAAGGAGGAACATCACATTATTTTGGACAAAACTTTACAAAACCATTTGATGTTAAATTCCAAAACAGAAATGGTGAGCAAGAATATGCATACCAAACATCTTGGGGAATAAGTACTAGATTAATTGGAGCAGTAATAATGGCACATGGAGATAATAGAGGATTAAAATTACCACCATATGTTGCACCAATACAAGTAGTTATAGTTCCAATAGCACAAGAAAAAGGAAATGTATTAGAAGAAGCAAGAAAACTAGAAGGAAAATTAAAAGAAAAATTCAGAGTAAAATTAGATGATAGAGATAATTATTCTGTTGGTTATAAATTCAACGATTGGGAAATGAAAGGAGTACCAGTAAGAGTTGAAATGGGACCAAAAGAATTAGAAAATAATGAAGTAACATTAACAAGAAGAGATACTTTTGAAAAGGTTACTGTAAGTCTTGATAACTTAGAAGAAGAAATAGAAAAATTATTAAAAGATATACATACAAATATGTTTAATATTTGTAAAGAAAGAATGATAAACAAAACAACAGTAGCCCATAATATGGATGAGTTGAAAAAGAACTTAGAAGAAAATCAAGGATATGTAAAAACAATGTGGTGTGGTTCACAAGAATGTGAGGATAAAGTAAAAGAATTAACAGGAGCACCATCTAGATGTATACCATTTGAACAAGAACATATATCAGATACATGTGTATGTTGTGGTAAAAAAGCTGATACAATGGTAGTTTGGGGAAGACAATATTAAGAAAAAATTAATTCACTAAAAAGACACATTTAAAATACCTTTTAGAAACAATATATGGTTAGAATAAGCATATACTAAATAAGGAACATACATAAAAACCATAGAAAAGGAGTTGAATGTGTATGAAAATTGAAGAGGAAAGTACAGATTTAATTGACCTGAAGAATTTTCTAGACTACAATGAAAAAATAGAGGAAAAGGATGTAACATTCCAAAAATTGATGTTTATTTACAAAATGGCAATTAAAGAATTAGATACTAAAATAGAAATTTTTAAAGAAGAATTTAAAACATTTTATGATTATGATTTAGTTGACCATGTAAATACAAGAATTAAATCACCAAAGAGTATTATTAATAAAATAAAGAAAAAGGAATGTAAATTAACATATAGAGATATGATTGAAAACATAAATGATATTGCAGGAGTAAGAGTGGTATGCCCATTACAAAAGGATATTTATTCAATAAAGAACTTAATACAGAGTATACCAGGAATTGAGACATTAAAAGAAAAGGATTATATTACAAAGCCAAAAGAGAGTGGATATTCTGCATATCATATAATCTTAGGAGTACCGGTGATGTTATCACAACAATTGATTTATGTTAAAGTAGAGGTACAAATAAGAACAATGGCAATGGATTTTTGGTCTAGTTTAGAACATAAAATGAAGTATAAGACTAAGGAAGAACCAAGTAAGAAAAAGTCTAAAGAATGGATAAACTGCGCAAAAACAATTAATAAACTAGATGAAAAAATGATGTTATTAAACGAGTGAATAAAATATCAATTAGATTGATAGAAAGAAAAAATAAACATATGGAAAATAATTCATGTGTTTATTTTTTGCTTAATAAATCTACTAATTTTTAAATAGATATTTTAGAAAGTATTGGTATAAAATTGTTATTTTATTTTAATATAACACATATAATTATTGTGGACAAAATGTGAATAATATTACAAAAATTAACATTTTTTCGTAATAAAGGAAGGATTTATGTAAAATACGTCGAATAATATAAGTGTGAAAATAAAAAGAAAAAATTTGTAAGAAAGTGAGGTAAAAATGCCAAGATATAGCGACGAAACAATAGAAGAAGTTAGACAAGCTAATGATATTGTAGATGTAATTTCACAGTATGTGCATTTAAAAAGAAGCGGAAGAAATTTCTTTGGATTATGTCCATTCCATAATGAAAAATCACCTTCTTTTTCTGTCTCACCGGATAAACAAATATTTCATTGCTTCGGATGTGGAGTAGGAGGCAATGTTTTTACTTTTTTAAGCAAAATAGAAGGAATTAATTTTGTAGAGGCAGTACAAACATTAGCAGAAAGAGCCAATATACAATTACCTACATTTGAGAATCATGCAGACGCAGCAAGAGAAGAACTAAAAGCAAAAGTATATAAGGTAAATGAATTTACAGCTCAGTATTATCATGAAAACTTATATAAGCCAACTGCTAAAATAGCACAAGAATACGTAAAGAAAAGAAAGCTAAGTAATGATATCTTAAAATCATTTAGAATAGGGTTTTCAGGAAAATTCGATGAATTATACCAAGCATTAAAAAAAGAAGGATTTCAAGATCCAGAAATATTGGAATCAGGACTAGTAAATAGAAATGATAATGGAAGATATATAGACAGGTATAGAAATAGGCTAATGTTTCCAATATGTGATGCAAGAGGAAGAGTAATAGCTTTTGGTGGAAGAGTGCTAGATGATTCTAAACCTAAATACATAAATTCACCAGAAAATATAGTTTTTAGCAAAGGTAGAAATTTATTTGGATTAAATGTAGCTAAAAAATCAAAAGATATCAAAAAAAGGTTGCTAATAGTAGAAGGATATATGGATGTAATATCACTTCATCAAAGAGGTATATCTAATGTAGTAGCGCCACTTCGGAACAGCTTTAACTCAACAACAAGGTTGGCTACTTAGAAAAACATCAGAACAAATAATATTAAGTTTTGACTCAGACGAAGCAGGACTAAAAGCTAAAATTAGAGCAGTAGATATATTACAAAACATGGGATGTGATATTAGAATACTTCAAATGGAAGGCGCAAAAGATCCAGATGAATATATCATCAAATATGGTAATGCAAGATTTCAAAGCTTAGTAGATAAAGCTCTTTCAATTATTGAATTCAAAGTAAAATTATTAAAACAAAATCTTGACTTAAATAATACAAACGACAAAATAAAATTTTTAAATGAAATTGCAAAATTAATTTCAAAAGTCGATAACAATATAGAAAAAGAAGTATATATCGAAAAAATATCCAAAGAATATGAAATATCAAAAGAAGCAATTTATGCTGAAGTGAACAAATTAACATATGAAAATAAACAAGGAGATAAGGTCTTAGAAAAGACAAAACCAGTAGTAAGACATGTAAATGTTCCTAAAATGGAAGTGCCAGAAGCAGTAAAAAGAAGAGAAAATACAGTTCTTGCAATATTACTTAATGGAGATTTAAATATTTATCAAATAATAAAACAAAATATAACAGTAGAAGATTTTAAAGATGAAACAAATAAAAAAATTGCTCAAAAATTGTATGAAGAATTAGAAAAAGGAAATAGTAATATTAATGGAATTTTGGACGAGTTAGGAGAAGAAGAACAAAATCATATAACTGAAATCTTAGCTGATGACTATGAAATAGATGACGTAGAAAAAGCTATAGATGATGTAATGAGAAGTTATGAAAAGGATAAATTAAACGATAGAAAGTTTAAGATTTTAGAAACATTAGAAAATAGGGAATTAAATTTGTCACAAGAAGAAAAAAATAAATTAGGAAAAGAGCTAAGCGAAATTATTGTTAGATTAGCTAAAATGAAATAGGGGTGAAAAGGAAAATGGCGAAAAAGAAAGAGGAAGCAGAAGTTAAAGAAAATTTAGAAGAAAACAAAAAAACAACTAAAAAGAAAGCAAGTACAGAAAAAAGTAAGAAAACAGATGTAAAAGAAAGTAAAGAAAAGAAAACTAAAAAAGATGAAGCAAAAGTAGAAGATAAAGCTAAAAAAGAGAAAACAACCAAGACAAAAAAGAGCGAAAAAGAAGTAGACGAAAAAGCTAAAAAAGAACCAAAAACAAAAGCTAAAGAAGAGACAACTAAGAGCGTAAAAGCTGAAAAAAATGATGATAAGAAACAAGAAAAAAAGGTAGAAGAAAAATTAGAAGATAAAAAAGAAGAAAAACAAGAAGAAAATAAAGATGATGAACAAATAAAAAATGAAAAAGTGAATAAAATATTAAAGAAAGCAAAAGAACAAGGAAAAATAACATATGGGGATTTAGCAAAAGAATTGGATGATGCAAATCCAGACCAAATTGATAAAGTTTTTGATGCTTTTGAAGAAATGGGAGTAAGTTTAAATGACGATTTAGATGAAGAACCAGATATAGACGATTTAAAAGAAGTAGAGGATTTAAAACTAGATGAAATAACAGATGATACAAGTTATGAAGGAATAAATGTTGATGACCCTGTTAGAATGTATCTAAGAGAAATAGGAAGAATACCTCTTTTAACTTTTGACCAAGAATTAGACTTAGCAAAAAGAATATTAGAAGGCGATGAAGAAGCAAAACAAAAATTAGCAGAATCAAACTTAAGATTAGTTGTAAGTATTGCTAAAAAATATGTAGGAAGAGGAATGTTATTCTTAGATTTAATCCAAGAAGGAAACATGGGACTAATAAAAGCAGTGGAAAAATTTGATTATACAAAAGGATTTAAATTCAGTACTTATGCTACTTGGTGGATTAGACAAGCAATTACAAGAGCTATTGCTGACCAAGCAAGAACAATAAGAATTCCTGTTCATATGGTTGAAACAATAAATAAATTGATAAGAACATCAAGACATTTATTACAACAATTAGGAAGAGAACCAACGCCTGAAGAAATAGCACAAGAAATGGAAATACCAGTAGAAAAAGTAATGGAAATTCAAAAAATAGCTCAAGACCCAGTATCATTAGAAACACCAATTGGTGAAGAAGATGATAGCCATTTAGGAGACTTTATTCAAGATGAAGATAGTCCTGCACCTCAAGATTCAGCAGCATATACAATGCTTAAAGAACAACTAGAAGAAGTAATGAATACATTAACACCAAGGGAAGCAAAAGTATTGAAATTAAGGTTCGGGTTAGAAGATGGAAAAGCAAGAACGCTAGAAGAAGTGGGACGTGAATTTGATGTAACACGTGAAAGAATAAGACAAATAGAAGCAAAAGCATTAAGAAAATTAAGACACCCAAGTAGAAGTAAAAAGTTAAGAGATTATATGAGCTAAATAATTTTATTATACGGAGGAAAAAATGGAGCAAGTAGTAAATTTTATAGAAAATTTAAAAGCTGTAGATATTGTAGATATAATAGTAGCGATATGCTTGATAGTACTATTTAAAGTATTAAGTCCAAGTATATCATATGTTATAATAAAACTATTTAAATTTAATTCTAAAAGTAAAAAAGCAATAAGAGAAAGTGCATTTTATACTCCTTTAAAAGTATTTTTTACGATATTGGGAGTATATCTTGCAGTATTATTCCTAAAGAAGCCACTTAATATACAAGATGAGATAATGAGCATAGTTACAAAGGCATTTCAGATTGTTAGTGTGTTAGCCTTTGCAAAGGCATTGGCATCAAGTTTTACAACAAAATCTTCATTAATTAAGAAAATAAGAAAGAGTTGGAAAAATGATGTTGAAGATTCAATGTTAGAATTTGCATTGAAGGTAACAAGAGTAATAATTTATATAGTAGCTATATTTATAGTTTTTGCAATTTTACAAATAAATTTAAGTGGTTTAGTTGCAGGACTTGGAATTGGTGGTATTATAGTAACACTTGCAGCTCAAGATACAGCTAAAAACATTTTTGGTGGGGTTGTATTATTTATAGACAAACCATTTAATGTTGGAGATTGGATACAAACACCTAATTATGAAGGTACAGTAGAGGATATGACATTTAGAACAACTAGAATAAGAAATTTTGAAAATTCAGTAGTAAATATTCCAAACTCAACAATAGCAGATTCAGCAATAATAAACTGGAGCAAGATGGAGAAAAGAAGATATAAATTTAGTTTATCTTTCCCATTAGATACAACAGCAGAGCAAATGGAAATGATATCTAATAAAATAAGAGAAATGTTAATGAATGAACCTCAAGTAATTGATGATGATATAATAATATCTTTTGAGAATATAACAGATAATGGTTTATCTCTACTTGTATATATGTTTGTTGTACCAACAGGATATAATGATTATATAATGTTAAAAGACAAAATAAATAAGAAGATTATAAACATATTACATAATTTAGGAGTAGAATTATCTTATCCATCAACTTCAGTATATATAGAAAAACAGTAAAGATTTTATAAAAAGTTATATAGAAAATGAGATTTTGGAATTTACTAAAATCTCATTTTTTCTATAATTAATTCACATTATAGACATAAATAGTAGTTATAATATATAATATATGTGAAAAAGTAAGAAGGAGTAAAGAAATGATTAATAATTGTATTTTAGTTGTAGATGACGAACAAAGAATGAGAAAATTAATAAAGGACTTTTTAACCGCTAAAGGATTTAGTATATTAGAAGCTGAGGATGGAGAAAAGGCTTTAGAAGTGTTCGAAAACAATAAAAACAAAATAAGTCTTATTTTATTAGATGTTATGATGCCAAAACTAGATGGTTGGTCAGTTTTAAGACAAATAAGACAAGATTCAAAAGTTCCTATTATAATGCTTACAGCAAGAGGAGAAGAACAAGATGAATTATTTGGATTTGAACTTGGTGTTGATGAATATATTTCTAAACCATTCAGTCCTAAAATATTAGTTGCAAGAGTAGAGGCAATATTAAAAAGAACTAATAATGACCCTAAAGAAGTAAAAGATTATGGTGGAATAGAAATAGATAAAGAAGGAAGAACAGTTAAAGTAGACGGTAAACCAATAGAATTGAGTTTAAGGGAATATGAATTATTGGTTTATTTAGTAGAAAATGAAAATATAGCTTTATCAAGAGACAAAATATTAAATAATGTATGGAATTACGATTATTATGGAGATTCTAGGACAATAGATAGTCATATAAAGAAAATAAGACATAAACTAGGTAAAAAAGGAAAATATATAAAAACAATAAGAGGAGTAGGATATAAATTTGAAACAAAATAATAAAAAGAGGGAGAAAAAATGAGCAAAAAAGTTAATCCTTTTAAATCAGTAAGAGTAAAATTGTTTTTAACATTATCACTCATTATAATAGGAATTATTATATTTTTGATACTTGTTAATAATTTTGTGTTTGGACAATTTTATTTGTATAGTAAAAGAACAGCTTTGAAATCTGTTTATTTTACTGTAAACGACTATTATAATATTGGAGAACAGGGAGATTTAACAAGTGAGTTAGAGCAAATGGCAATTAGGAACAACTTTGATATATTAATTAGAAATGACCAAAATGTAAATGTCTATACATCTAATAAAAATTTCTTTTCAACATATGGGCAAATGAATGAAATGACAAGTAGATTTGATACAGGTGCTGGAGAAACAATAGAAGAAAATGACAATTATGTTATTACTAGAATAAAAGATACTAAAAATGGACTTACATATGTGCTTCTTGCTGCAACACTTGATAATGGTTATCTATTATATATAAGAATTCCAATAAACTCAATACAAGAAAGTGTAAAGATTTCAAATAATTTCTTATATTTAATGGCAGGATTTGCAATACTAATATCAGCTGTTATAGTGTCATATGTATCTAGAAAATTTACAGAGCCTATATTAGAATTAAATTCAATTGCAAAGAAAATGTCAAACTTGGATTTCAGTCATAAATATAGGACAACAGATGCGGATGATGAGATAAATAACTTAGGAAAAAGTATTAACTTAATGTCAGATAAACTAGAAAGAACAATTAAACAACTAAGAGATACAAATATAGAATTAGAGAAAGACATAGAAGAAAAATCTAAATTAGATGAAATGAGAAAAAGCTTTATATCTGACGTATCACATGAATTAAAAACTCCAATAGCATTGATACAAGGATATAGTGAAGGATTACTTGAAAACGTAAATTCAGATGAAGAAAGTAGAAAATTCTATGCAGAAGTTATACTAGATGAAACAAATAAAATGGATAAATTAGTAAAACAATTACTAGAACTTATGAAACTTGAATATGGAAAAAGAGAATTTAATGATACTACATTTAATATAGTAGAAGTAGAAAAAGAAGTAATAAGGAAATCACAAGTAATGATAGAAGAAGCTCAAGTAGAAATAGAATTCAATACACCTGAAGAAATAAATGTAATTGCAGATGATTTTTATATAGAGCAAGTTGTTTCAAATTATATGACAAATGCTATAAAACATGTGGAAGAAGTTAATGGTAAGAAATTAATAAAAATAGAGAATGTTGTAGACGTAGAAAAGAATAAAGTAAGAATCAAAGTATTTAATACAGGACAACAAATTGCAGAAGAACATTTAAATAGAATATGGAACAGATTCTATAAAGTAGATGCATCAAGAAATAGAAAAGATGGTGGAACAGGTATTGGTTTAGCTTTTGTAAAAGCAATAATGAGTAACTATGGAAATAGTTATGGAGTAGTAAATAAAGAAGATGGAGTAGAGTTTTACTTTGAACTAGAATTAAAGATATGAGACGGTTAGGGACAGTCCTTAATTGTCTCATTTGTCGTTATATGTCGAATATTGCGATGAAAAGTTCTTTACAAATTATAGAAAATGTGATAATATACATAAAGAGTTAACTCAAACAGTTTTATTTATTAATTTTATTTTTATTTCAAATCAAAGAAATCCCAAAAGGAAAATCAATTTAATAAGGAGGAAATATATAGAATGTTTCGATATAGTTCTATATATATTAACTTGGTTAGTTTTTTTATATCATTAATCATTTTTGTTGTTATACAATTATTTTTTTCAAATTATGATACTTTCACTAATAAAAGTTCATTAAAAGCAGGTTTTGAAGTCGAAAATATAATTCAAGAAACAACTACAAAAGAAGAAAGGAAAGAAGAAACAGAAGTAGAAAAAGATATATGGTATTTAGAAATACCAAGGATAAATTTAAAAGCAGATATAAAAGAGGGAACATCAAAAGAAATAATGGACGAATATATAGGCCATTTTGAAGAAACAAATAAAGATAAGGGGAATGTGGGATTAGCAGCCCACAATAGAGGTTATAGAAATAACTATTTTGAAAAGCTAAAAGAATTAAAAGAAGGAGATGCTATATATTATAACTACCAAGGAAAGATAAAAGAATTTTTAGTTACAAAGCATGTAATTATTAAGGATACAGATTGGAGTTATTTAGAAGAAACAGACGAAAATACAATAACATTAATTACATGTGTAGAAAATGAACCAGAATATAGAAGATGTATACAAGGAGAAGAAAAAGTAGAAAATAAGGAGGAATAATTTGGAAAATAATAAGTTAATAAAATTTAAGAAAAAAGAAAATATAAAGAATAAAATAAAAAAAGTATTTATACTAATCTCATCATTAATAATGAGTTTTCTAGGATTTACAAACATTGTTTATGCTAAAAATATTGATTCAGCACATATATATTTAGTAGGTGATTGCGGAAGTCTACTTACATATAAAGGAGCTCCTATAAAAGTAAGTTATGTTGAATATACAGAAGGAGGAGTACATTATCCTGCATATTGTCTAGATGCAGCAAAACCAGGAGCAGAGACACAAGAATATACAGTTTCTGTAAGTGGAGCTATAAATGATGTTGGACTATGGAGAAGAATTATAAATGGATATCCATATAAAACAATAGAGGAATTAGGAGTAGCAAATAAGGAAGAGGCTTTTACTGCAACAAAGCAAGCGGTGTATTGCTATTTATATAATCATAATCCAAATGATTATAGTGGAATAGGAGAAGCGGGACAAAGGACTTTAAATGCTTTTAGAAAAATAATTAATGATGCCGAAAGTTCTAGTGAAACAAAAATATCTAGTACTATAGCAATAAATAAAAATAATGATGAATGGGAACAAGATAAATTAGACAAAAACTATGTATCAAAAACTTTTAGTGTAACTGCGGGAGCAGAAATTTCTAACTATAAAATAAATATAACAAAAGAAGATGGAAGCACATTAGAAGGAGTAAAATTAACAGATGAAAATAATCAAGAAAAAACAGAATTTATGCCAAATGAAAAATTTAAAATATTACTTCCTATAAAAACATTAACAGAAGATGGAAAAATTAATTTAACTGTAGAAGCACAAGTGAAAACAAAGCCAGTATTATATGGAACAGCACCTAATAGTAGCTATCAAGATTATGCTTTAACTGCTGCAACATATGAAGACGGAACAGGAAATACTAGTGATTCATATTTCAAAAATGAAACAAAAATTGTAGTTGTAAAAAAGGACCAAGAAACTGGAGAAATTTTACAAGGAGTGGAATTTGAATTATTAGACGAAAATAAGAATATAGTTTATGTTGATTTAAAAACAAATGAAGATGGTAAAATAGAAATATTAAATTTAGTTCCAGGAACTTATTACTTAAAAGAAACTAAAACAATAGACGGTTATGAACCTTATGACCAATTAATTAGAGTTGATACAAAATTAAATCAAGAAGTTACTGTTACTGTGAATAATAGAAAGGAGGATGTACCGGAAATAGAAACAAAGGATCAAACAAGTAAAGAAGTAAAAAGCATGGAAGTGAAAAAACTACCAGTAACAGGAATGTAAGAGGAAACAATCAAATAGTAATTATTATATAGTTACTATTTGATTTTCTTTTTAAGACTAGTTGAATTTATAGTTTGTTTTTGATACAATATATATGTAAAATTTTTATAAAAAAGGAGAGTAGATTTTTTAATGTTAGCACAACTCGTTGTTTTAGTAATACTAATTTTTATTAATGCATTTTTTGCAGCAAGCGAGATTGCTTTTATCTCACTAAATGACGCTAAAATAGAAAAACAAGCAAAAGAAGGAAATAAAAAAGCAAAACAAATTGAAGGAATGTTGAAATCACCAAGTAAATTCTTGGCAACAATCCAAATAGGAATCACTTTAGCAGGATTTTTATCAAGTGCGTTTGCATCAGACGCATTTGCGGCAAGATTGGCACCAATTCTTTATAATCTAATGCCATTTTTTAGTTTAACAGTATGGAATAATATATCAATTGTATTAATTACAATAATTTTATCTTTCTTTACTTTAGTATTTGGAGAACTAGTACCAAAAAGACTTGCGATGAAACATTATGAAAAAATATCTTTTGGAAGTATTGGAATAATTAGAGCAATTTCTATTATAACATCACCATTTGTAAAGTTTTTAACTTTTGTTACGAACGGTATTTCAAAAATATTTGGAGTATCTGAAACAGACCAAGAACAAGTTACAGAAGAAGAAATAAAAATGATGGTAGATCAAGGTGAAGAAAGTGGAAATATCAAGGAAGAAGAAAGAGAATTAATAAATAATGTTTTTGAATTTAATGATATAACGGTATCTGAAATTATGAGACATAGAAAAGATATTTTTGCAGTAGATATAAATATAAGTACTGATGAATTAATGGACGAATTGGAAAAAGAAGAATTTCGTTATAGTAGAATACCTGTATATGATGAAACAATAGATGAAGTAAAAGGTATATTATATGTTAAAGATGTTTTGAAAAACATAAGAAAGAAATCTTTTAAAGTGAAAAACGTTGTTAAAGAAGCGTATTTTGTATCACAAAATAGATTAATAAATGAAGTGTTTAAAGAGTTACAAAAAAATAAAACACAAATTGCAATAATAGTTGATGAGTATGGAGGAACAGAAGGATTAATTACAATGGAAGACATCTTAGAGGAATTAGTTGGAGACATTTTTGATGAATATGACAAAGTAGAAAAAGAATATGAAAAAATAGATGATAATACATATTTAATATCAGGTAGTCTTCCAATATATGATGTAAATAAATTACTAGATGCAAAGATTCCAGAAGGAGATTATGATACTTTATCTGGATATTTACAAGAAGAAATGGGAAGAATACCAAAAGATGAAGAAAATCCTATAATTGAAACAGACAGAGTAACATATAAAATTGAAGAATATGAAGATAAAAGAATAATAAAAGTAAAGGCTTGTAAAAATAATGTTGAAGAAGATGACGAAGAACAAGAAGAAAAAGAAGAAGAATAGAGAGGATTTTAATATGAAAAGAAATTTTATAATTCGTAATGTTATAATTGCAATAATATTAATAGCAATTATAGTTGGAGTTTCTGTATATTTCATATATACTAATGGTAGAAAATATGAAATAGAACAAGTAACTACTTATAATTATTTTGTATTAAAAAAAGATAACTTATCAGGAGTAATAGACAGAGGCGGAAATACGATAATTGATGCTGAATTTGATAATGTAATAATACCAAATCCTGAAAAAGCTCTATATGTATGTTATGAAGGTGATAATACAAAAGTTTTAAATGAAAGAAAAGAGGAAATATTAACAGATTATCAAAATGTAGAGCCAATACAATTACAAAATATTTCAAGTGATTTGATGTATGAAAAAAGCGTATTAAAATATGAGCAAGATGGTAAATTTGGTCTTATTGATTTTGAAGGAAAAGAAATAACAAAACCAATATATGAATCAATTGATGGATTACCTTATAAAGAAGGAGAATTATTGGTAAAACAAGATGGAAAATATGGAGTAATTAATATTAAAGGTAATAAATTAGTTGATATTAAATATGATAGAATTTCAGTAGATGGATATTATACATCTGAAAACAATTATAAATTTGCAGGGTATATTATATCTAATACAACAGATGAAGGATACAGATATGGATATATCAATTATGATGGGAAATTATTATTAGAGCCAGAATATAACGAACTTTCTAGAGTAATAGGAATCGAAGATGATGAAAATGCATATATATTATGTGCAAAAAATGGTCAATATGGAATCATGAAAAATGATGAAGAATTAATTCCTAATGAGTATCAATCTATTGAATATGATGAGAGCAATAAATTATTTACTATAGAAAAAAGTAAGAAATTTGGCATTGCAAATTTAGATGGAAACATAATTGTACCAACAGAATATAGTCAAATAGATATTACAGGTATATATTTATATGCACAAAATAGTCAAGGGGTAACAGTATATAATAATGATGGAACACAAGTAAATATAGATAGAAATATAGCTATATTAAATACTTCAAACGAAAAATATAAAATAAGAATAAACAACGAAAACGGGACAAAATATGGAGTTATTAATGAGGATGGAGAACAAATAATAGAAGAAAAATATAACTACATTGAATATTTATTTGATAATTATTTTATTGTAAGTAATGAACAATCTAAGTTAGGTGTAATTGATGATGATGATAATGTTAAGATAGAATTAAATAATGATGCACTTCAAAAAATAGAAGGAACAAATGTTATACAAGCAACTACAACAGCAGATAGTACTACACGATTATATTCAAAAGATATGAGCCAAGTTTGCGAGATGACAAATGCAAATGTTGAAATTGCTGATAATTATATTAAAATATCTAATGATACAGAAACCAGATATTTTGATAAAGATGGTAAGGAATTAAAAAATACAGAAGTATATCCAAACAATACCTTATTTGCTAAAAAAGAAAATGATAAATGGGGATTTGTAAATAAGAATGGAAATATTGTTGTAGAAGCAAAATATGATAAAGTCACAGAATTTAACGAATATGGATTTGCAGGAGTAAGACTAGATGGAAAATGGGGAGTTGTAAATTCAGCAGGCGAAGAAGTATTATCACCAACATATACTTTAAATGAAGAAACAGAGCCTTATTTTATAGGTAGTTATTATAGAGTGCAATATGGCTTTGGAGAATTCTATTATACAGATTTAAATAATAATACAACTAACGAATAAAAACTAGAAAAGTTACTATGGAAAATAGTAACTTTTTTTTGTTTAAAAAATAGAAATAAGTAAATACTAATAAAAAGGAAAGAAGTGGTATTTTGAAATTAGGTTTAGCTTTATCAGGAGGCGGAACGAGAGGAATAGCTCATGTAGGAGTGCTAAAAGCATTAGAAGATAATAATATAAAAATAGATATAATAGGAGGAACAAGTTCAGGAGCATTAGTATCATCGTTATAT
The DNA here is from genome assembly GCA_944392605.1 of uncultured Clostridia bacterium. Classification (GTDB taxonomy): domain Bacteria; phylum Bacillota; class Clostridia; order TANB77; family CAG-508; genus CAG-269. Next base: position 20,850 of record CALXXE010000019.1, read on the forward strand.
GCTATAGGTTTTTCGCCTTATTATATATATGAAGTATTTAAAATGTATTCAAAGGAAATAGTAGGATTAAATTCTAGTTATATGTTTTCAGGAATTAAAAAGTATTTAAAAAATAAAAAAGTGGAAGTAACAGGACTAAAAACGGGTGAAAGTTTAGAAAAATTGTATAACAAATTGGCTTTTAGGAAAGGATTTAACAAAATTGGGGAATTAACAAAGATGCCACTTGTAATAACAGCAGTAGATGTAAAAGAAGCACAAGAATATATATTTACAAATAAAGTACCAGTGGGAAAAGATGAAAGTAGATATATAACAGATATATCAATAGGAAAAGCTGTAAGAGCAAGTAGTAGTTTTCCAGCTATATTTTGTCCATGTGAATTTAAAGGACACAGCTTTTATGATGGTGGAGTATTAGATAATGTACCTGTAGAAGAGGTTAGAAAACAAGGAGCAGATAAAGTAATTGCGATAAATTTTAAAGCAGATGACGTTAATGAAGAAAGTAATATTATGGATTTTACGATGAGAACGTTAGATATTATGGAAAATAAAATATCAGAAGACGAATTAGGAACAAGTGATTTAATATTAACGGTAAAAACAGATAAAACGGGACTATTTGATATAGAAAAACTAGATGATTGTTACAAATATGGTTATGATGCAGTTATTCAAAACATTGAAAAAATTAAACAAGTTTTGAAAGGTTGAAGAATATAATAGAATAATAAAATATTTTTAGAAAGGATTTTGTTTATGAAAATTAAATATTTTGATCATGCTGCAACAACACCTGTAAAAGAAGAAGTCTTGGAAGAGATGCTAACATTTTTAGGAGAAAAATGCGGAAATCCATCGTCGTTATATAGTTTAGGAAGAGAAGCCAAAAGAGGAATGGAAGAAGCAAGAAAGAGAGTTGCTTCATTAATGAATTGTGAACCAAATGAAGTATATTTTACAGGTGGAGGTTCAGAAAGTGATAATATGGCAATAAAAGGAATAGCATATGCAAATTCTGGAAAAGGAAGACATATAATAACATCTAAAATAGAGCATCCAGCAGTTTTACATACATGTCAAAAGTTAGAAAGAAAAGGATTTAAAGTAACTTATTTAGATGTTAATAAAAACGGAATAGTAGAATTAGAAGAATTAAGAAGAACTATTAGAAATGATACGATATTAATTAGTATTATGTCTGTAAACAATGAAATAGGAACAATACAACCTATTTATGAGATTTCACAAATTGCTAAAATGTATAATATTATATTTCATACAGATGGCGTACAGGCATGTCGGACATATTCCTATAGATGTGAAAAAAATGGGGATAGATATGTTATCTCTATCTGGACATAAATTATATGCACCAAAGGGAATAGGTGCTTTATATATAAAAAATGGAATAAAAATAGAAAAATTAATAGATGGAGGTCATCAAGAAAGAGATAAAAGAGCAGGGACGGAAAATGTCGCAGGAATAGTAGGATTAGGAAAAGCATGTGAAATTGCAAGAATAGGGCTAGATGGAAGTATGAAATATTTACAAAGTTTAAGAGATTATTTTATAAATTTGGTAGAAAGTAGGATTCCTATTGCTGTTTTAAATGGCTCTAGAAAATTAAGAGTGCCTTCAAACGCAAATTTTTCATTTAAGGGAATAGATGCAGGAAGTTTACTTTTAAAACTGGATGCAAAAGGAATTTGTGCATCTAGTGGTTCAGCATGTTCAGCAGGAGATTCAGCACCATCACATGTGTTAAAAGCTATAGGATTATCTGATGAAATGGCAAAAGGAGCATTAAGGATATCATTTGGAGAAGAAAATACTAAAGAAGATGTGGATTTTTTAGTAGAAAGCATAGAAAAAGGAATAAGAGAGCTAAGCTAATGCTTAACTCTCTAAAACTGCTATGCTACACCTTATTCCATCAACAGCTGCTGATATAATGCCACCAGCATAACCAGCTCCTTCTCCACAAGGATATACTCCTAAAATATTAGAAACTAAATTTTCGTTTCTTAGGATTTTAACAGGTGAAGAACTTCTAGTCTCTACTCCTGTTAAAATGGCGTCTGGGTCTGCAAAGCCATTTAATTTACTATCAAAATAGGGGATGCTTTGTTTTAATGTGTCTGTAACAAAATCAGGCAAAATTTCCTGTAAATTAGATAAAGTAACACCAGGTAAATAACTAGGTTTAACTTCTCCGATAAATTCTGATTTTTTGTTATTTAAGAAATCTTCAACTCTTTGTATAGGAGCAAAATAATTAGAGCTACCTAATTTGAAGGCTTTTTCTTCTAAATCTTTTTGAAAATAGATTCCAGCAAGAGGAGAAGAATCTTTAAAATCTTCAGGTGTAACATTAACTAAAACAGCTGAGTTTGCATTTATGCCATCCCTTAAAAAATTACTCATACCGTTTGAAACTATTGTGTTTTCTTCACTAGAAGAGGCAATAACAACGCCACCTGGACACATACAAAATGTATAACAAGAGCGACCATTAGGTAAATGACATGAAAGTTTGTATGTAGCAGGAGGAAGTTTTAATTTACTATCTCCATACTGAGCTTTGTTAATCTTTTCTTGTAAATGTTCTATCCTAACTCCAACGGAAAAATTTTTCTTTTCCATAGTTATTCCTTTTTCATATAACTTTTGGAAAGTATCTCTTGAACTATGTCCAATTGCTAAAATTACATGAGATGCGTATATTTTATATGTAGAATTTTTATCTTTACAAGTAACGGAAGTAATTCTATTATTGTCAATATTAAAATCAATAACTTTAGTATTGAAGAGAAATTTTCCACCGTTAGAAATAATATATTTCCTCATATTCTTTATTACTTTAATTAATTTATCAGTTCCAATATGTGGTTTTGCTAAATATAAAATTTCTTTAGGTGCGCCGAAATTTACAAATTCTTCTAATACTTTTTTACAAAATGGGCTATGGATACCTGTTGTTAGTTTTCCATCTGAAAAAGTTCCTGCGCCACCTTCGCCAAATTGAACATTTGATAAAGTGTTTAACTTACCAGTTTTTCTAAATAAATCTACTTGCTTTTCTCTTTCTTCAACTGGAGAGCCTTGTTCAATAACAATAGGAGAGATACCATTTTGAATTAAAGTAAGAGCTGCAAATAAACCACTAGGTCCACTTCCAACTATAGCAACTTTTTTACTGTCTAAATTATTAATTTTTATAGTTGGTAAAATCATTTCTTTTACTTTATTAAATTTCTTATATTTATTTTCATTTTTTAGTTTTAAATCAATAGAATAGTTATAGTGGACGTTGTCTTTCTTTCTAGCATCTATTGATTTCTTTGATATATGCCATTCTAAAATATCTTCTTTTACTATTTTATATTTATTAGTTATAAAATTTATTAAATTATTATCATCTAGGTCCTCATATATTTTTATATTGCTTATTCTTATCATATCTTACTCTCCCAACATTTTTAAGAAATTATATAACTATTATAGCACAAACTTAAAAACTATGCTATAATAAATCAAAATGTAGAAATTTATAAAATGGAGAAGAAATGGAAGAAAATTGGAATGCTAGAACAGAAAAATTAATAGGAAAAGATGGAGTAAGAAAACTAGAAGATGCAAAAGTTATAATATATGGAATAGGTGGAGTTGGCTCATTTGCTGTAGAAGGATTGGTAAGAGCAGGTGTTGGGAAATTAGTATTAGTTGATCCAGACAAAATTTCAGAATCTAATATAAATAGACAAATACACAGCAATGTAAATACAATAGGAAAAAGTAAAGTAGAGGTAATGAAAAAAAGAATTTTGGAAATAAATCCTAAAGCAAATGTAGAAATTTATAATCCTAAAAATTTAGATTTTGAGGAACAAGAACTAATTGATGACAGCTTTTCTTATGTAATAGATGCGGTAGACACCGTAAAAACAAAAATAAATATAATAGAAAGAGCAAAAGAAAAGGGTATTCCTGTTATTTCTGCAATGGGAGCAGGGAATAAATTGGATGCAACCAAATTTGAAGTAGTAGATATTAGTAAGACAGATGTATGTCCTTTAGCAAGAACAATTAGAAAAGAATTAAGAAAAAGAAATATATATGATGTTAAAGTGGTTTACTCAAAAGAAGAACCAGTCATAAAAGAAAAAGTTCCTGCAAGTATTTCATATGTACCATCTGTTTGTGGACTAATAATTGCAGGTGAAGTTATAAAAGATATTATAAAAAATGGGGAAATAGATGAAGGAAAATAAAGTAACAAAAGTAATTAATTTCATAATAAAAATATTTTGGATCTTTGTTATAGGAAGTGTATTTGGTTTTGTAGTAGAGATGTTATATGCAACAGTATATACAAGAACTTTAGTAATTAGACAAGGATTGATATATGGACCATTTATACAGGTATATGGAATGGGTGCAGTTGCTTATTACTTTTTAATTACTAAATATAAAGATCCAAAAGATGCATTTTTTGCAGGAATGATAATGGGTGGAGTTTTAGAATATTTATGTTCATTCTTCCAAGAAATATTTTTTGGTACTATTTCTTGGGATTATAGTGGCTTTTTACTTAACTTAAACGGAAGGATTTGCTTACTTTACTGTGTATATTGGGGAATAATAGGGGTAGCTTTCTTAAAGATTGTTTATCCTTGGCTTCAAAAAATAGAACCATTAATTTACAAGAAGAGTATTAGAATATTTACAGTATTTATGATGTTATTTATGGCTTTTGATATTACAATATCTTGTTTAGCTGTAAATAGACAACAAGAAAGGAGAGAAAACATTGAACCTAAAAATGATTTTGATGTTTTCTTAGACAGAGCATATCCAGATGAATTTTTAGATAGAATTTATAATAATGCTAAAAATGTGGAATAGTGAGGAAGAGTATTATGGAGAATAGAATTGAAGAAATAATTAGACTAGATGAACAAATAGATAGTATGTCATTACAAGGAACATCAGCATACCAATTTGGAACAAAACAAAAATTAAGCGTTGTTGATAAGAAAATATTAGAATATTACAAGGAAATGGTAGATGTAATAATAGAGATATTAAAGGAAAAAAATACAAAAGATATAAAAGTAATAGATGATATGTTAAAAGAATATAGTAGTAGCACAAGTAATATGCTTGATGATTTTGTAGAGTTATTACAATACTATAGTGAATTAGATGACGAAATTTTAAAAGATGAAATTGAAATATTAAGTAGAATAGATAATAATATAGAATTAAACAAAGAGCTTACACGAACTATATTAATAGAACTTGCAGATAGTTATTTTAGAATTGGAGAAGAAGAAAAAGCAAGGAGAATAGTTTTAGATTATATAAGAAAAAATCCAGATGATGATGAACCTTATATGTGTATGCAAAATTGGTATATATATTATAAAATGGATTTTGATAAATTAGCAGAAGTAATGGATTTGGCAGAAAAAAATAACCATATCTTAGATACTGATTTTGGTTATGATGAATTGATAAAGCATTATGAGGAAAATGGAGATATTGAAAATAAAGAAAAATATGAGAGATTATATGAAAAATGGAAACAAAAAAGAGGAACAATAGAAATATAATGAAAAAAGTATAACCTAGAAATAGGTTATATTTTTTTGTTGCATTTTAGGACGGGTTCAAAAAACAAAAAAAATATGACTTATAACGTTTTTAAAATGTAAATTATAAGTTATATTTTTGATTACTCAGATGTTTTTTGAACCCGTCCTAAAAAACATCTGAGTTCTAACAATAAAAATACAAGAATACAATTAAACAAAAGTATTCTTGAAATAAAAGGAGAAAGAGCAGTATGAAAGGTATATCAATAGAAGAGCGTAGTGTAATACTCGCACATTATATTATAGAATCAAAAGATACGGTAAGAGGAGCAGCTAAAAAATTCGGGATAAGTAAAAGTACAGTACACACCGAAGTAACATTCCAGAACGGTAAAAATAAATCACCTATAATCCCAGAAAG
>CALXXE010000020.1 GCA_944392605.1 uncultured Clostridia bacterium
ATTCGTAGTAAAATTAATAATGTACTAAACATCGCGGGGTGGAGCAGTTGGCAGCTCGCAGGGCTCATAACCCTGAGGTCGGTGGTTCGAGTCCATCTCCCGCAACCAAATTTATTGATACTGTAAGGTTTTATGAATTTATCACTTTATAGTATCTTTTTATTTTCTTCTTTTTCCGACTTGCTTCTTTATTTTAAATATTTTTATAAATAATTTTTACACTTTCGCAAAATTCGACACTTTTTTCTTTTTCCTTCTTGTATAATAGACAAATACAGAAGAGAAAAAGGGGTGATAATTTTGAAAAAATCTACTTCAAATGTAAGAAAATGTGGTACAGTTACTGTTTCTGTTTATAAAGATACTTCTACTGATCGTCCTATTTTTAAAATAAACTCAGACAATGACGAGGTCTTACCAGTTTCTTATGTAATTGAAGATACTTTATATCTTTATTAAAATTTTAGGCTAACTTTTGGTTGGTCTTTTTTAACGTTCTATAATATCACTTAAAGAATCTATTTTTTTACTTATTCCACATTCTATTGCTTGTTTTATTAGTCTTTCAAAATGTTCTGGTTCTGGATAATCTTTTTCATCTAAGGCTGCTAATACTAGTTTATCTCTTAAACTATATCTTAATATTTTTCCTGTTTCTTTATCTTCTATTCTTCCTAAATGATCTAATAATGTACTCATATCCATTTCAAATCCATGTTGTTTAGCAAAAATACTAGAAAATGTTAAAGTAGCTCTAGTGTTTCCATCTCTAAAAGGATGTATTCTCCATATTCTTGCAATAAATCCAGAAAAATTTTTAGTTATTTCATCAATTCCTTTTCCTTCCCAATTAAACTCATTCATTTCATGCATAGTCTCCTCTAGTCTATGCTCTATATCTTCTGGTCTTGCATATTCCAAACTTAATCCTGGAATAACAACTTCCGTCTTATATAACGGTACTGTTCTATATTCTCCTGCCCAATCAAATATATCACCAAAAATATGCTTATGAACCCTTCTTAATAATTCTGGACTACATTCTTGATGTATTTCTCTATTTGCATTTATCAACTTTACATATCCAATATCCGTTTCTGCTTGTTGTAATTCTTTATAATCAGTAATTCCCAACAAATTCTTTAAAGTACCATCTTCTAAAATATAAGGATCTTTCATCTTTACCTCTTTCTATATTTCTCTATTACTTTTTTTTGTACATCTTCCAATTCCATTTTTCCATCAATATATTGTTTTACAAGCTCAATAACCTCATTTGAAGGTATTTCGTTACTTGCAATCGATATTCCAAATGCATTTTTTGCTATTTTCTTTCTTTCTTCTTTACTTGTATCTTTAATTAAATAACTCATTTCTTACCTCAAAAATCCATTTATAATTTCTTGTTCTGCCTCTTCTTCAGAAAGTCCTAATGTCATTAATTTTGTTATTTGCTCACCTGCAATTTTTCCTATTGCTGCTTCATGTATTAAGTTTGCATCAACATTATTCGCTGTAACTTCTGGCGTTGCTGTAACAATAGCGTTATCTTGAATTATTGCATCACATTCGCTATGTGAAAAACATTTTGCATTTCCATATACTTTAGAAATAAAATATTGTTTTGAATTATCTGCTGCAACTGACCTTGATGTAAGATGTGTACTAGAATCATCTCCATTTAACTCTACATCAAAGATTGTTTTTGCAAACTGCTTTCCATGTGTCATTATTTTTTCTGTTACTACAAAGTTAGAACCTCCTTCTAGTACTCCTTTTGTTTCTCTTATTGTAGAATCTACTCCTTTTATTTGGACACTATCCATCTCTAAAGAGCTTCCTTTTTTTAAATAAACTTCAGTTACTGGATTTAATATTCTTTTTCCTGTACCTTCTCCTTCTCCATAATGTTTTTCTACATATTTTACTTTAGCACCTTCCTCTAAGAAAAATCTGTGAATGCCATCATGCCTTGAATCTTTGTGGTGGTCATTATGGATTCCACAGCCAGCTACTATAAATACATTTGCATTTTTACCAATATAGAAATCATTATATACAACATCTTTTAATCCACTTTCTGTAATTATTACTGGTATATGAACTAGTTCAAACTTAGTATTTTCTTTAACATATATATTAATTCCTGGTTTATCTGTTTTTGTTATTATATTTACATTCTCAGTTACTTTTCTTTCTATCCCTTGTCCATTTTTTCTAATGTTATAAGCTCCTTCTTTTATCTTATCAAGCTTTGTTATCTCTCCTAGAACTCCCTCATCAACATTATTTAATAATTCATCATTTAATTTTGTATCTGCCATTTATTTTTCACCCTCTTTCTTTATCTTACAACACTTAACAGTAGGTTTTATAGTTTTTTCTAATATTTCTTTACTATTTCCTATTTTCTCTATTTTTCCTCTCTTCATTAATATTACTTCGTCTGCAATATTTAAAATTCTTTCTTGATGCGAAATTATTAATGTAGTTCCTTTTACTAATTCTCTCATATTTTCAAAAACTTCGATTAAGTTATTAAAGCTCCATAAGTCAATCCCTGCTTCTGGTTCATCAAATATAGTAAGTTTTGAATTTCTTAATACTACAGTTGCAATTTCTATTCTTTTTAATTCTCCACCAGATAAAGATCCATTTACTTCTCTATCTACATATTCATTGGCACAAAGTCCTACTTGTGATAATACTTCACAAGCCTCCTTTTTAGTTATATATCTTTTAGAAGCTATTTTTAATAAGTCATAAACTGTAATTCCTTTAAACTTTACTGGTTGTTGGAATGCAAAACTAATCCCCAATTTTGCTCTTTCATTTATTTCTAAGTTAGTTATATCTTTTCCATCAAACATAATTTTTCCTGAATCCGGTTTTTCTATTCCCATTATCATTTTAACTAAAGTTGATTTTCCTGAACCATTTGGCCCTGTTATAGCTACAAATTTGTCTGTGCTTATTTTTAGATTTATATTATTCAATATTTTTTTATTATCTCTTGTAAAACATACATCCTTTAATTCTAACATATATATCCTCCTTTTTAGTTGTTTTCATTTTTTCTCAATCTATTTTTTGCAGTTACTTTTACGCATTTTCTACATTTTTCACTATTTGCATCATAACCACAATCCAAATCACCTAAGTTTAAAACTTCTGTAATATATTTATCAAGCTTTAGAGCTGTATCTTCAGATACTACATGTTTCATTGCTTTTGCTTCATCCATCGCTTGTTTTTTATCTATTTCTAAGACTTCTACCAAAAACATTTCTAATATATCCTGTCTTTTTATTATTCCTACAGCTAAGTTTTCTCCTTCTTCTGTTAACGATATATTACCATATGCTTCATAATTGGCTAGTCCCATTTCTTTTAGTGTATTAATACCTTTATTTACACTTGGTTTGGTTATTTTTAATTTATTTGCAATATCTGTTACTCTTACCCTTTTATTATTTTTTCCTAAAAGATAAATTGTTTTTAAATACTCTTCTTGGGAACCAGTTAGTTTCATAGCCTCCTCCTTTTTGTTAGCTTGCGCTAACATTCTACTATCTATTGTCCTTTTTGTCAAGAGGAAAAGAAATAACTATATAATTTTTTTACAGTAAAGTATGAAAATGAAACAAAAGTCCCCCGTCCTCTTTTGTCTCAAATTTCTATTAAATCTTTTATTTGTTCAAACTTACTATCTCCTATCCCACTTACTTCTTTTATTTCTTCTATTGATTTAAATTTTCCATTTTCTTCTCTATAACTTATTATTTTATTTGCCGTTGATTCACCCACTCCTGGTAAAGTATCTAATTCTTCTTTAGTTGCTGTATTTATATTTACTTTACCACTTTTCTTACTTTCTACATTATTATTTCCAATAATATTGTTGCTACCAATAATGTAATCAGAGTTCTCTTCTTTCTGCATTACTTCTTCTTTAGTTGGTATATATACTTTCATTCCATCTTCTAAAAGTGATGCTAAGTTGATATCCCTCATATAAGCATCCTCAGTTACTCCTCCTGCAGCTTCTATTGCATCTGCTACTCTTGCTTTTTCTTCTAATTCTACAATTCCTTCATTTACTACAGCCCCTGATACATGTATTATTATCTTACTTTTTTCTTCTTTAACTTCATTATTTTCTTCTTCTGTATCTTTTTCTACTTCTAGACTTTGTTCTTCGACATTAAATTCATCATTTGTTTTCATTATGTACGTATAATAAGCAACTCCTAAAGTTATAATAGAAATTATTATAATTAATACTATTTTTTGTTTTTTATTAATATATTTCATAATATCACCCATTTCTTTTTTATAATTTTAATAGTTTATTTTAGTTTATTTTGGCTTAATTTCATTTGTTTTCTATTGAAAATTTTGTCGAAATATTGTATAGTATTTAAGTAAAATATGAGGAGAGTAGAATATGAAAATTAAAAAGCTTTTTTTGAGTTTAACTTTTATATTTTTTATAATTTTTTCAAATACATATATAAATATAAGTAGCGCAGCAGAAGCTCCTTCTATTGATACAGGTAGCATATATTTAATGGATAGTAGAACAACAAAACCACTTTATACTAAGGATGAGAACACTAGAATGTATCCTGCAAGTACAACTAAAATTATGACTGCAATACTTACACTTGAGAATTGTGATTTAGATGAAGTTGTAACAGCAAATTATAGTGCAATATCAAACATACCAGAAGGATATACTACAGCTGATATACAAATAGGTGAGCAATTAACAATTGAACAATTATTAGAACTTTTACTTGTACACTCAGCAAATGATGCTGCAAATGTTTTAGCAGAATATGTAGGTGGTTCTATAAATAGTTTTGTAAGTATGATGAATACAAAATTAAATGATTTAGGCTTAACGGACTCTCATTTTACTAATGCTTATGGTTTACAGGATGATAACCATTATACAACTGCTCATGACTTAGCTTTTCTTATGAAATATTGTTTACAAAATGAAACCTTTAGAAAAATAAGTGGGCAAGCTTCTTGTGCAATACCTGCAACCAATATGTGGGGACCTAGAAAATATGATTCTACAAATCAACTTTTAATTGCAGGTAATGAGTACTATTACCAATATGTATTTTCAGGAAAAACTGGCTTTACATCTCAAGCAAAACATTGCTTAGTAACAGCCGCTTATAATAACGATTTAGAATTAATTTGTGTTGTTCTTGGTAATGATGATAGATTTAATGTTACACGTTCACTTTATGAATATGCTTTTTCTAATTACGAATTAAAAAATGTTATTAATGAAAATGATATAGTGACAAATATAACTGTTAACGGTGCATCAAATAATACGAAAAATCTAGATTTATTAATCTCTGAATCAATACCTGCACTAGTAGAAACAAATAATAATACAGAATTAACGCCTATAATTGATTTAAATGATAATATCTCTGCTCCAATATCACAAGGTGACGTTTTAGGTAAAGTTACTTACTCGATAAATGGAGTAAACTATACAACTAATTTAATTGCATCTCATGACGTTGAAAAATCTAATGTTATATCATACCTTGTCTTTGGACTTGTACTTATAATTTTTATATTTATAATTATGGGAATTTTAAATTATAGAAAAAAAGTTAATAATGAAAATCAAATATAAATTAAATAATAAAAATATGAATAAAATTTTTATAAAGATAAGTTATCAAAACAGATAACTTATCTTTATTTAATATTAATTATAAATTAATTATAATCTCTTCCTAAAATAATCGTTACATCAACTTTACTAGAACTTGATGTGCTATCTTGAACTGTTCCACTGCCTAATGCTTGTTCAATACCTTCTAGAACAGCATCTCCTATATTCTTTTTATTCATTATAACTGTCTTTGTTGTTGTATTTGTACTTCCAGTTCTTGTTACATTATATCCAGCCTCATCTAATGCATCTACTGCATGTTGCAAATTGCTACTTGTACCTGTTCCATTTATTACTTCTACTTTTATTTCTGATTTACTTTTTGTAGAAATTGTACTTGAAGTTGTGTTTGTTGCATTAGTTTCATTTGTTGTAGTATTTCCATCTGTTGTCTCTTCTTCTTTATCTCTGTCATAGAATAATTCTTGTATTAATGTTGCTGTTTCTTCTTCATCATGGATATATACCCATGTTCCTGCTGCATTTTTATTTGTACTTACTCCAGGTAATGTCGCTGTTAGTAAATTATCTGTATTAAACTCTACTGCATATGGTATATAATCCTTTATTGCATTAAAATCAATGTTTGTTGTTACATTTTCTTGTGCTACATCTAGTATTTGTCCTATTTTAGTTATATTTTCTACCCTTGCTGTTTGTTTTATTACTGCCATCATAAACTCTCTTTGTGTTCTCATTCTTCCTAAATCGTTATCGCCATATTCTTCTGGATATGATGTACCATCATTATTATGTCTAAAACGTACTAATTGTTCTGCTTTATCACCATCAAGTATTTGCTCTCCTGCCTTTAAGTGTATATGTAAATCTTGTGAAGTATCATCATAATCCATATCTATTGGAACATCAAATGTAACTCCTCCAATTGCATCAACTAATTTTATGAATCCTTCTGTTTTTACTATCACATAGTATTGTAAATTTAATCCTGTTATTTCATTTACTTCATCTAGAACATCTTGAGGATCCTTTTTCCTACTATATATTGAATTAATCTTTTCATATGCTGTTGCTTTTGCCGGATTATTTCCTGTGTATGTATCTCTCGGTATAGATAGTAATGTTGCTTTTTGTGTATTTGGATTATATGATGCAACCATTATGGTATCTGTAAGAAGTGCTCCTTCTTCGTCTGTACTTATTCCTAACACTAAACATTTAAATTCATCTAAATTTTTTCTAGTTTCTTCATTATGTCCCATTGTCGTTGCTAATATTCCCGTTAGTCCTCCGCCATTTTGATGTACTCTATATGCAAAAACTCCTCCAGCTACTAATAGTAATAATAAAATTATTAATAAGACTTTTTTCCATTTCTTTTTCTTCTTTTTAGTATTTGGATTTTGTTTTGTTTTTACTTTACTTGCTTTCTTTGAATTCCCCTTTTTATTTTCTCTTTTGTTTTTATTGTTTTCTTTCAAAATACTCAACTCCTAAAATTTCATGATAAAAGTATAGCAAAATTTATTACATAATGCAACAAATATAGACATTTTTTTAGAAAAATACATTAAGAATATTGTATTCCATCATTGCTTTTGCTAAATGTGTTTGGTCTATAGCTTCATTTAATCCGCCGCTTGGATAAAATGTTATTATTAGGCTAATTACTAGCAATATAACATATGTTATTAATACTCCTCTTAATAGACCGTAAACAATTCCTCCAGCTTTATTTGCCTGTTTTAAAATTGGTAATTCAACAACCCAGTTTGCTATTGCACTTATAAATACTAGAGCAATTCTTAAAATTATGAATAATACTATGATTGTTGCTCCATATATTATATTCATAGACAAGCTTCTCGATGTTTCTGAAATTGCTCCACTTTGAATATCTCCAATTATGCTATTTGTCACTATTTGAGCATCATCATTTCCTACTATTTCTTCTAATTTTGTTTCTATTGCTCCTTGCAAACTTTCATCTATTTCTGTTGTATTCATTATTAAGCTTCCTATTGGTCTATATAATATAAAAGCAATAACTAAAGCAACAAAAAAAGCAACTAAATGTATTCCTAAAGATACCAATCCTTTTCTATACCCTAAAAATACTGATATTAATATAAATAAAATAATCACACCATCAATTACAATTCCCATAATAAACTCCTATAAATTAATAATCTCTATTTTATCTCTGTAAATAATTCCTGCAATAGAATCTGAAACAACAATACTTGTTATTTCCTGATTGGCCACATATCTTTTTACAAGCCATCCTCCTGTATTTATGAACTCGATTTCAGTTCCTAAGTTTAGTGCAATTATGCTTCCATTTGTATAAATTTCTTTAGCTACATAATTTACTGTATACTGTTTTGTTTCTTTATTATCTGTGTTTACTATATTTACTACTGAATCCGCAGTAAATAACCCTGATGACTTTTCTTCAACATAGCACATATTATTTTCTAAATCTATTGATTGGAATGTTATCTTTTTATCACTACTATCTACTAATGTATTTTCCTGCTCATTTTCTATCTCTGTTATAGCATCTGTATACATACAAACAAGTCTACCTCTATCTTGATATTTTACATTAGTTATTAATTTTCCTGCCTCACTTGTATATGTTTTTTCTAATGATTCTTCAGTTTGACCTTTTTCTGCCTTATCTATTGACATTATTCTTATTGATGATTGTATCATTGTTCCTGATGTATCAACTTCTGCAATTGCTAAATATTTATTATCATTTGATATACTTACATCAACTGCTCTTGTAGATGCTAAAAATGTAGTAAACATTTCTTTTCCATCTGGGTTATACATTTTTATTACTGTTTTATAACTTGTTCCTGTAATTAACACTGCCACATAACCATTTTTATTTACATATATTTGAGAGATATTTCCATCAACTTGTGCTTCCCATGAAATATTTTTATCTTCTAACAAATAAAATTTTTGTCCTTTATTTTCTGCTATTGCTAGAAATCTATTTGCAGAACTAAATATTGGACTTGATATTTGAATGTCTAATGAAGCCTCTTCATTGCCTGTATTTCCATAGATAGTAAATTTTGTTTGATTTAATATTCCAATATATCTATTAAAAGCATATATGTTTCCCGTTTGGTCTTCATTTAATTCTATTGTTGCAGCTCTATCTTGTTCTATTTCTTTTCTAAATATATTTTTATCTATCCATTCGCGAGTTTGTTTATTAGATAAATATAACCCAACAACTACTATCATAGCTACTACAATAATAACAGTTACAATTGTGATTATTATCTTCTTTTTATTTACCTTCTTAACAACCCCTTCTTCTGCTTCTTTCCATACATCCTTCATAATATTTCTCCTTAGTTTTGATGTTTCCATTTTACTATAAAACACAATAAAAAGCAAGAAATTTCTTGCTTTCTATTGTGTTATATTTCTTGTTAACACTTTATCTTTTTCTTCTTCTTACTTGCCATACAATAATTCCTACTACAATTATTAAAATTGGAATGACAAATATAATAGCCATTATTATATTATTTTGTTGTTCTGTTACTGTATAAGAAACTTGATCTCCATTTTTTCTAATTGTTATTGTATCTTCTCTTTCATTTAAGTATGAAGTTGCATTTAAAATCATATCTGCATTATTATATAAAGATACTGTATACATTGTGTATCCATTAATTTGTACAGGCATATCCATTGCAAATAATTCATTTGAGAATATTATTAATTTTGATGTTATATTGTTATCTGTTGTCTTTGTTGCTATTGCCGCTACTGTACATTCCTCTTCCTCTCCATCACTTGCAGTTCTCGTTGCTGAAGTTTGTGTTATATCTGTTCTTACAAAAGCAGATTCACTAGTTTGAGCTAAAACTTCATATTCTACACCTAAATCTTCTAATTTTTCCTCATCAAAAGTAATCTTTCCTGCGTCTGCAAAGCATAAATTCATAGACATATTTAAGTTTTGAGTTAAACTTGTAGATTGTGTAGATTCTATTATGAAATCAGGATATCCTGATAACATATTTGCAGAATCTCCTTCAAACACTATGCCATTTGAAATACTTACTCCGTATTCATCTAATACTGTTTGGAAATTAGTTAAATCTACACCCGTTATATTAGGTCCACACATTAGTAGAAGTTTTCCTCCTTCTCTAATGTAGTTTATCAAATTATCTCTTTCTTGTTCTGTTATGTCTTCTCCTAATGTTGAAATTACTAAACAATCACAATCCTCAGGAATTTCTCCGTTTGCAAAAAGGTCAACAGTATCTACTTCATTTGCTTCATCTTCCATTGATTGCATTATAGTAGAAAAATAATTAACATCATATGCTAAATGATTAGACATAAAGTAAATTTTAGGTTTTTCCTCTGTTGTTACATCTAATATAGCATTTGTAATTGCTTCTTCTGTCGTATCTACTGATTGATATGTTGAATAGTCTATTGTGTACATATCATATTTAGTAACTTCTTTTTCTTTATCTCCACAATTTACTAAAACTAAACTATCTGTTGATTCTAAAGAATATTTTGTCATCAAGTCTGTTCTTGAAGATAAATCATCAATTCTTTCTAATTTTATATTATCATTTAAAAGTGTGTATTTTTCTACAAAATTGATGAAAGATGAATTATCTCCATAATTAATCAAAGTTATTGTTACTTCTTTATCTATATTGCCTAGCTTGTCTCTACTTTCATCTGATAGTGAATTTAGTTTTTCTTGAGTACAATCTATGTCTGGTAAAACTACATTTTTTAATAATATATTTACACCAATATATACTAAAATTATTATAGCAACTAAAATAAGTGTTTTTGTTCCATCAACTAACCATTTTCTTTTCAAAATCTCTCCTAATTTCTTAAAGAATCTCTTTATTTTACCTGGATTTTTATCTTTTTCCTTTTTAACTATAGCTTTAGTATTTTTCTCTTCTTTGCTTTTCTCTTTGATGTTTTCTTTATTCTTTTTTCCCACTCTTTTCATCTCCTTACTTAACTAATTTTCTTCTTTGCATGATTATTATTGTCAAACTTATAAATACTACACTAAATAATAATAAACTTATTATATTTTCTATTGATATTACACCTTGTGTAAAACTTGTATAGTAATTCATTAATGCAAATCCAGAGAACATATTACTTATATCTGTTATAAATAGTGAAATAATTAAAAATGCAACAGTGATTACTCCTGCTATTACCTGATTTTCTGTTAAGCTAGAAGCAAAAATTCCAAAAGATAGTGCTGCTACACTAATTAATATAAATCCTAACATTGAAACTAAAGTTGTTACTAAATTTGGCTCTCCAAAAAACATTACAATAAAGAAAAATATAAATGATATTAATAATGTTATAACTATAACAGATAATGCTGCTAACAATTTTCCAAGAACTACTTTAAACATACCTGTTGGAGAAGTTAATAACAATTGTTCTGTTCCATTTTTTCTTTCTTCTGCAAACGTTCTCATTGTTAATATTGGTACTATTATTATTAATCCATATAAAGCTGTATAAGCATATAAAACACTTAAATCTACGCTTCCTGATGGTAATACTGTTAAATAAAAGAATACACTAAAACATAATAAGAATATTCCTATAACTACATATCCTATTGGAGAAAAGAAGTAACTTTTTAATTCTTTCTTTATTACAGCTAACATTATTTATTACCTCCTTCTATTATTTTCATAAAAGCATCTTCTAAAGTACTATCTGCTTTTTTCATTTCAAATATTGTTATATTTTCTTTAGCAAGCTCTGTAAACAATATTTTTCTTAAGTCTACTCCTTCTTTTGACTCTATCATATATTGTTTTGTTCCATCTTCATTTTTTTCTACCAATTCTAGTTTTTGAATTCCTTCTATTTTGTTTTTAATTCCGTCCATCTTATTATCTAAATCTTCTACTGTTACATAGATACAGTTTTTATTAGAAACTTTATTTTCTAGATTTTCTGGTGTATCTATAGCAACTAATTTTCCTTTATTAATAATGATAACTTTATTACATATCTGACTTACTTCTGATAATATATGTGAACTTAGTATAACTGTATGTGTTTTTCCAAGTTCCTTAATCAAGTTTCTTATCTCTGTTATTTGTTTAGGATCTAACCCAACTGTTGGCTCATCTAATATTAATATCTTAGGTTCTCCAACCAATGCTCCTGCCATTGCTACTCTTTGTTTGTATCCTCTTGACAAATTTCTAATTAATTTTTTTTGAACATCTTTTAGTCCTGTTTGTTCAATAATTTTCTGAACCTTTTCTTTCCTTGTTTTTCTTTCTACTTTTTTTAGTTCTGCCATATAAGTTACAAACTCTTTTACTGTTAGGTCGGTATAAAGAGGTACTCCTTCCGGCATATAGCCAATTTCCTTTTTTGCTTTTTTAGGCTTTTTCAACATGTTGTATCCATCAATAATAATCTCACCATCTGTTTGTTCTATATAGCCTGTTAGCATATTCATTGTTGTACTTTTACCAGCACCATTTGGTCCAAGCAAGCCAACAATTTCGCCTTCATTAATTGTGAAACTAATATTATCTACGGCTACAAACTTTCCATACTTTTTTGTAACATTTTTAACCTCTATCACAAAAAATTCCTCCTTTTCTTTCTCATATTAATCGATTATAATATTATCATTTAATTTTTTCAAAGTAAAGCAATTCACAAAAATTTCACATTACGGAAACCAAGTATCCGTAAACTTTGCGCGTCTATTATATATTAGAAGAGCATATGTATAATTAAGAGGTGTTTTTGTTTATGGAGCTTATTTATACATTTTTTGTTAGCTTTTTCCTTGTCTTCTTATCTGAACTTGGAGATAAGACTCAACTTTTAGTATTATCTTTTTCTACTAAAGATAGAGCTAAAAATATTTTATTTGGTGTTGCTATTGGTACTTTTTTTAGCCATGGTATAGCAATTCTTTTTGGTAGCAAACTTGCTTCTTTAGGTGATGAAAATTTTAAGTTTTATTTAGAAATCTTCACATATATTTCTTTTCTTTTGTTTGGTATTATTGGATTTATGCCTGAAAAATATACAAATTCTAATGATACTAAATCTTCTCTTCTACAGAAGATAACTAATATTAAAATAAACTATATCTTTATAATAGCAACTAGTATCATTATTGGCGAACTTGGCGACAAAACATTTCTTGCCTCACTTGGTTTAGGGATTAAGTACCCTGCTTGTAAAATTTCTTTAATTTTAGGTTCTATTATGGGTATGGTTATTAGTAATTCTTTTGCTCTTTTCTTTGGAAGATTTTTAGGAAGTAAGTTTAATCCGAAATTTGTAAGAATTCTATCAAATATATTATTTTTACTTTTTGGAACTATCGGGCTTGTAACTTTAATATTTTAGCCAAAAAAACATTTTTTTACTTTTAAAAAAAACATTTTTTTACTTTAAACTTATTGACACCAATGTTTTTTTGTGCTATTATATAAATTGTCAGTTGAAATGGGTCAGTAGCTCAGGTGGATAGAGCACAGGCCTTCTAAGCCTGGTGTCGGGGGTTCGAATCCCTCCTGGCTCACCAAAAGTCTTATACAAATACTTTGTATAAGACTTTTTTTATTTTCAAGTTATTTAATCTTCAAATTTTTCCTAATCTTCTTAAAATTTTAAAAAATGAGAAATAAAAATTTCCCATTCTTTTATTTGATTTTATTGCATTTGACCATCTGTCCAATAACCTGATGTAATTTTACCATTTTCTCCTTTATATATTCCTTTTCCGTGTTGTTTTCCTTCTTTCCACTCTCCATCATAATAACTGCCTCCATTCCACACGTATTTTCCTTTTCCGTGTCGTTTTCCTTTCAAAAACTCTCCTTCGTAATATCCGTTATCGTATATTTCTTTTCCATAGCCTTTATCTTTATATCCATTACAATCCCATTCTCCTTTGTAGTAGCTACCATCGTGATTTTTCATTTCACCGTATCCACTTGGATAATCCCCAGGAATATAAGAAAGTTCATTCCAAACTCCTTTATAATAATCTCCATTTCTATATTTTACTTCAACATCTCCATCAACGTGCCCATATTTGAAGTTTCCTGTAAGAGTTTGATATTTGGTTATGATTTTCCCTTTGCCATGTGGTATTCCTTCTTTAACATTTCCAACATATGTCCATTCTGTATCAATATTACCGAAAAAGTTATATGTCGCCCACTTAATTGTCACTATTGTTTTATCATTCTTATCATATTCGTATGTAGCAGGATGTCCTTCTACTTTATATTCCCCTACAATTTCTCCATCTTTCAATTCTAATTCAACAATTGCGTCTTGCATGCATTTAACATTTTTCTTTACAAAACCTGTAACAAGATTTCTATTTACCCATTGTCCTTTTCTATATGTCGTTATATATCCATCTCCACCTGTTAATGTATAACCCTGTTCTTCTGCATATCCATCTAATATCTTTCCATCTTTGAATTCTCCTTCTAAATAGTTACGGAATCCATAAATAATTTTTCCTTTTCCGTTATATTTACCATCTTTCCACTCTCCTTCGTAATTCTGATAATCAGAAACTCCTTTATTAGCTGCTGTTGTTACAATTTTTCCATATCCATCAAACTTATTGTTTTTAAAATTTCCTTCATATGAAAAGGCTTTCTCTTCATTAACTTCTGTCCCTTCTGAATCTCCCTTATTAGTTTTAATAGTAAGAATTAACTTTCCTACTCCATCAAACATTCCATTTAGATAATTACCTTCATATGTATAAACTCCATTATAATATTCATAAGCCCTTTCTCTAGACTTTCCTTTTCCCGTTTTTTTATCATCTTTCCATTCACCTATATAATAGTATTTTCCGTTATTCCAAGAATATTTTCCATTTCCATCTCTTTTATCGTTTTTCCAATCTCCTATATATATATCTTCATCATTATACTTCATTTTACCTTTTCCATCTTTTGTATCATTTTTCCATGTTCCTTCATATGTACTACCATCACTATATATAATTTTGCCTTTTCCGTTTCTTTGTCCCTCTTTCCAAAATCCATCATATACATCACCATTAGCATATTCCATTTTACCTTTTCCATGTGGTTTTCCTTTTACAACTATTCCTTCATAATAATCCCCATCATCTGTAACAAAAGACGTTTTCTGCGCTTGTGTTGTTCTACTTCTTTCAGGTATAATCCTTTCTATTACAGGTTTTTCTCCTATCTTTTTATTTAATAAAGTCTTTAAAAGATTCACCAATTCTTCTAATGATTTTTGGGTCTCTTCAAAAGCATTAATTCTCTGACATTCTCCTATCATAAAATTAAAACTATCTGTAATCTTACAATTCTCAATTAGAAAAGGTATAATTACTTTATTATTATTGAGTGCCTGTTGAATTTCTTTAGATACCCATTTTGATTCTTGTGATAAGGTGGATAAAACGACTACAAACACTTTACAATTTTTTATTGCTTTTGGTATTTCGACAGTATAACTAGATCCTCCAGGTATAGACTCGGGTGCCATCCAACAACTAATTCCATTATTTTTTAGAGTTAATCTTACTATATTTGCTTGTTCATATTCTTTTGAACTATAACTAACAAAAACATCTTCGTTTTCCATTTTTTATCTATCCTTTCCATTTTTAATCAAGTACTTATATTATACTCTTTAATCCTTTATTTTTCAAGCATTTGGCAAATTTTATATTTTGTAAAAAAATAATTTTTAAAGTCAAGAAAAGAGATAAGCTTTTATTCAACTTATCTCTCCTTATATTTTATAATACGTATTTCTTTATTAATATAATCTCACCTATAATTGCAAGTAATGAAATTACTCCTATAATAGATAAAATAATTATATTATCATACTCACCTGTAACAATACCAATAATCATATCAGCTTCACTCTCATTGTCTTCTGTCGTAGTTTCAGCTGCTCTTGCTTCATTGCTTGTTTCTATTATTTCAGCTTTTGTATTTCTCTCTCCTAAATTAGTTTCACTATTATTCCATTTAACATCTAAAGATAACTCTTCAGTCTCACCTGGAGCAATTTTATCTGTTTCTGTTCTTACAGTATTTGTACCTGATGATTGCCATTGTGAACTTGATAAAGTAAATCCTTCTGGTATTGTTGCTTCTACTACTGATGACCCTTCTATTTTTCCTGTGTTTGTTACTTTAATTTTTATATTAGCTGTAACATCTGGTGTTGGACTACTTCTTCTCATGTCTATATCTGTTTTAGCAAGTTTTGGATTACTACTTTGTTTTTTGCTTCCATTTACAGTAAATCCTTCAACTTCTGTTTCTATTTTTAAGTTAAATGGTAAAACCTCTATTGATGTTTCATTTGTTTCTTCTGAATCAACTTTTGCTACATTCTTTATCGTCATAGTTTCTGTATCATCATTCAAATCATCAACTAAAACATTAAACGTTAATATAACTTGTCCTGGCTCTTCATTTTCCTGTAGGTTTGAATCTTCACTTTGCTCTTCATCGCTATTTGGTTCTTCTGTATTATTCTCGTCATTTTCATTATCTGTTATATTATTATCTTCTTCTGTATTTCCATCTGTGCTTTCTTCATTATCAGTCACATTATTATTTTCTAAACTACTATCTTCTCCTACAGTTTCTTCTATAGTACTTACATCGTTAGATAAAGCATTTATTTCTTGTTCATCTTCTTGATTATTTGTATTTTCTGAATTTTCAACATCTTGTGTGTTTTCTGTTTCTTGTTCATTATCTGTATTATCTGGAGTTTCTTCATTTTCTGTCTCTTCTTCATTATCTTCTTTAATATGTTTTTGAGGAACTTCTACTTCAATTCCTTCTTTTAAATCTGCCTCTCTATAATTAGTTTCTTCTCCATCAATCTCTATACTTGCATTTACAAAAGTTGTTCCTTCTGGTATTATATCTTGGATAGTAACATTTTTAGGAACACTACCAGAATTTTTTACTACAATACTAAATTGAATATTTTCTTTAGAAACAACATAGTCTAATCCGTTTTCTGTTTCCATTAACTTTTCTGCTGAGATAATTGGTTTTCTGTATGTATAGTCTATTTCATTTGTTTCTGTTCCATCTACTTTAGCAATATTTACAATTTGATTTTCATCTTTTTGTTCATCTACCGTAACTTCAAATGTTAATACTACCTCTCCTGGTAATGAGTCTGACTGTAATACATTCATGTTTACTATTTTCAATATATCAGAAACACTTTGTGAATTCACATCTGTTCTTCTTGTTTTTTCTGGTACATTTACTTCTATTCCACTTTCTAAATCTTCCTCAGTATAATCTGTTTCTTCTCCATCAATTTTTATACTTCCATCAACAAAAGTAGTCCCTTCTGGAATCATATCTTGGATTGTAACATCTTGCGCTAATCCTCCTGCATTTTGTGCTATTATTCTATATTCTATAGTTTCATCAGTTGTAACATATTCATTTTCATGTTCTGTTGTTGCTTCTTTATAGAAACTTATAATTGGCTCTACATATGTTAAATCGACCTGATTTGTTTCCCCGTCACTTTCTTTTCCTTCAACTGTTATATCTCTATAATTTGCTGTGTTTGTTATAAGCGCATCATCATCTAAATCATTTACTATAACATCAAAAGAAATACTTGTTTCTCCACCTTGTGGTACATCAACTTCTATTCCATCATTTAAATTTTCTAATGTGTATTCTGTCTCTTCTCCATTTATTTTTATACTACTCTCTACAAACTGCGTACCTTGAGGAACTTCATCAAATATAATTCCTTTTCCGTCAACAGTTCCTTCATTTCTTAATGTTACAGTATATGTAATTGTATCATTTACTTTAACTTCGCCACTTTGTACATTACTTGTTTTTTCTCCTACTATTCTTATCCATTCTGCAACTATTTTATCATCTATTTCCTCATTTTCACCAAATGTATAAACAGCATCTTCTGTTAAACTACTCATTGTACCACTATCACCTATTTGAGTCCATTTTACAAATGTATATCCTTCTCTTGTTGGAACAGGTACATCAACTGTATCTTGGTAAATTCCTTCTATTGCTGTTTCTTCTTCACTTCCATTCCAAACTCCACCGTTTGGATCAACTATAAAATCATGAGGAATTAAATCTACAGTTTGTAAACCAAAATTTGTTAATGCAAAATGTCCAATTTGGTCACAATTGTGTGAATAATGATTTGTAAAAAATCCAAAACCATCTCCTGTAGCAGTATTTCCTGTTGTGTCTACTGTTTCATTTATATTTTCTCCTGTAAGGATAATTTGGTTTTCTGTTGCTTTTACAGATACTGTTCCTGATTGTGGTATATCTAATGCTTTTACTAAAGTTTTTTCTACAGCATCACTTGTATTAGTTCCTAATTGATATCTAATTGTCCAAATTGCACCTAATTTGTTTTCCGCTCCTGAATACCAATCTGAATAACCAGATGGATTATTAAAACTTAATAGATATCCCTCTAGATAACCATCTTGTTCTCTTATTTTTAATAATATACCTGCTACATTAAAGCTATCACCATAATCAACTGAATAATCAAAGGTTAAATTCTGTTCTTGATGATTTTCTGGAATTATATATATTGCATTCTTACCTGGTAGTGTTCTATTTCCAGTCATATTAACTTTTCTTCCTTCTTCTTCTATCGTAATACTTCCTATACTAGAATCTACATCTTGTATCCAGTCAAAAGTAGTAATAATTTCTGTTTTTCTAACCATATTATTTAATTTATCAAGATTGACTTCTTCAACATTATTTTGTGCTCTAGATGTAACTTGTAATATTAATATTAATAAAATCATAAAAGAAATTAGCTTTAGAAATATTTCTGTACTTTTTTTAATCAAACTTTGTCTTCTCATAGTATCCTTCCTCTTTTTATAATTTATTACTTTTCTATATTATAATATAGAAAAAAAACTGAATTCAATAAATATAATCAAAGTAAAGAAAACTTAATATTATTACGAAACTATTACGTTTTTAACTATTTCATAACCTTCTAGGGATGCTTTATTTAGAGGTATTTTATATATTTTTTTCTTTATTCATATTATCTATTCATCTTCCCACATCACTTCGTTTGACAACTAGTATTCTCTAAAGTATAATATCATTAAATTATTCTTGTGGAGGCATATTATGATATTAAAAGATGTTTTAAAAGGAATAGATATTATTGAACATAAAGGAAATTTAGAAATAAATATAACAAACATATCATCAGATTCTAGGTTAATTAAAGAGAATGGATTGTTTTTTGCAATTACAGGCTATGTATTAAAAGGAACTGATTTTATAGAAAGTGCTATTAAAAACGGAGCTACTGCTGTTGTTGTTGAGCCAGATGTAGATTTGAACTCATTAAATTATCCAAATGTCACTTTTATAAAATTAGATTCTATTAGAAGAAATTTAGCTCTATGTAGCTGTAATTTATATGATAATCCATCTAAAAAATTAAAACTAATAGGAGTTACAGGAACTAAAGGAAAAACCACTTCAACTTATATGATAAAAGGAATACTTGAAAAACATGGATACACAGTTGGTTTAATTGGAAGTATTGCAACATATATTGGAGACAAACAAATAAAAATTAACGATAGAACAACCGGTGAAAGCTATGAGATTCAAAAAATGTTAGATTTAATGGTAAAAGAAAATGTTGATATTGTTGTTCTAGAGGTTTCTTCACAAGCTATGAAACTTGATAGAGTTGTTGGATGTAATTTTGATATAACTTTATTTACAAACTTAAGTGAAGACCATATAAGTCCAAAAGAACACCCTACAATGGAAGACTATTTCCAAGCAAAACTCTCTTTATTAAAAATGTCACCTACATGTGTTGTTAATTTAGACAATGAATATACAAAAAAAATACCTGAACTATTACCTGATAAGAATATTATAACATTCGGTATAGAAACACAAGCTGATGTTATGGCAAAAGACTTCAAATATACTAACTCATCTGTTTCATTTACTTTAATTACAGATGAATATGAAAAAGAAATTGAAGTTTCTATCCCTGGAAAATATATGGGATATAATGCTTTAGGAGCTATTGCCGTAAGTAAGTATTTCAATGTGTCTTATGAAAACATAAAAGAAGCTTTAAGTAATATTAGTGTATTTGGTAGAAGTGAAATGGTACCTAATAAATTAGGATACAAAATTATGATAGATTATGCACACACTCCTGCAAGTTTGGAATCTATTTTGAAAACAGTAAAACCTTATACAAAAGGAAGAGTTATTTGCACTTGGGGTGTTGGTGGAGACAGAGATGCCAAAAAGCGTCCTATTATGGGAGAAATCTCTGGTCGCCTTGCTGATTTTACAATTCTTACTTGTGACCAAGCAAGAACAGAAGACCCTGCAAAAATAGCCGCTGAAATTGAAGTTGGTTTGAAAAAGACAGGTGGAAAATATAAAATTATAATAAATAGAACAGAAGCGATAAGATATGCAATCCATATGATGAATAAAGATGATATTTTAGTTTTGCCAGGACTTGGTAATGACCTTTATATTGAATATATGGGTGTTAAATATCCTTATAACGAACGTATAGTAATCGCAGATATAATAGATGAAATGATAAAAGAACAAAAAGCTGGATAACATAGAAGCTGTTTTTTGGTCCCGTCCCAAAAAGCAGCTTTCTATTTTATATTTCTATCATTCCATCAAAAACTTTAGTTGCAATTCCTTGCATAAATACAAAATTAGAATTTTCTTCCCAATTAATGTATAATTCTCCTCCTCTTAAGAGTACTTTTACTTTTCTATTTATTAAGTTTTGATTGCTACCAGCTACAACAGCAGCACATGCTCCAGTCCCACAAGCATAAGTTTCTTTAGAACCTCTTTCCCACACTCTCATTTTTATTAAATTTCTGTCAAGAACTTGCACAAACTCTACATTAGTTTTGTTTGGGAAATTATGATTATTCTCAATTAAAGGTCCATATTTTTCAATATTTACTCTATCTAAATTTCTTACAAAAATTACGCTATGTGGATTTCCCATAGATACTCTATTTATATAAAATAATTGATTTAAAATATTTAATCTAAGTACTTCTTCTATTTTTGGTGTACCCATATTTACTTTATATTCTTCTACAATTCCATCCTTATTTTTTACAAACTCTACTTTTTTTATCCCTGCTAATGTTTCTATACTTATTTTATTTTTTACAGTCATCTTATTATCATATATGTATTTTGCAAAACATCTAATCCCATTACCACACATTTCCGCTTCTGTTCCATCTTTATTAAAAATTCTCATTTTAAAATCAGCTTTATTACTATTTTCTATCAAAATAACTCCGTCTGAAGCCACTCCAAAATGTTCTTTACTAAGGTATCTTGCAACTTTAGGCAACTTATCATCTATCAACAATGGATACTTATTTTTAATCCTATCTATAAAAATATAATCATTCCCAAGTCCATGCATTTTTGTAAATAATACTTTCACAATAGCCCTCCTTTTTTGTTACTATATTATTCATAAGTACATGAATTTGTGATTTATATTAATAATCTTTTTATTTATTATTAATTTTTAATTAATAATATTTTCTTACTTCTGTTTTTATTATATAATAATTTTAAAGAAGGTGAGAACAATGAAATTATTTAAAAAAATACTAGTAGTTTTACTTATATTAATATTAGTGGCAGGTACTGTTTGTTTTATTATAGGATACAGTACATATTCTAAAGCATTAGATGAAAAACCTTTAATTACTAGAATAGAAGAAATTGAGAACAGTGATAATTTTGTTACATTTAGCAAATTACCTAAAAACTACCTAAATGCTGTTGTAGCTGTAGAAGATCATAGATTCTATGACCATGGGCCTATTGATTTAATAGCAATAGCAAGAGCTATTTGGGTAAATGTATCTAACTGGGAATTAAGAGAAGGCGGAAGTACAATAACTCAACAACTTGCTAAAAATGTAGTTTTATCACAGGAAGAAACCGCTTCTAGAAAACTTGGCGAAGTTATTGCTGCATTTGATATAGAAAAAAATTATTCTAAAGACGAAATATTAACACTATATGTTAATACTTGTTATTTTGGCGATGGTTATTATGGTATATATGAAGCAAGCATGGGTTATTATAATAAAGAACCTAAAGATTTAAATTTAGATGAAGCATCTATGCTAGCAGGAGTTCCTAATGCTCCTTCTGTATATGCTCCAACAGTTAATCCGGACTTAGCTAGAAAAAGACAAGAACATGTATTAGAAAAAATGGTAGAATATGGTTATATAACACAAGAAGAGGCCAATTCAATTTAAGCCTCTTCTTTTTCCTTACTCCATTCCATTACATATTCTTTTTCATTTGTATCTTCATCTATTTGTATTTTTTTATTCACAAAACCAAGTGATGCATAAAATAACATAGCATCTACATTTTTCTCATAGACTTGTAATTCTAATCTATCATATTTATCTTTTACAAAATTTATTAGCTTTCTTCCTATTCCTTGTCTTCTATACTCTTTTCTAACAAAAAGAGCTCCTATAAAATTATTATTTAGCAAACTGATAAATCCTTTTATTGTATCATTTTCTACATATACATATGTTTCTGACTCTTTCAAATATTCATCTTTTACTTTATTGAAGTTTAATAACCAATAATCTTTATCAATAAAGCTATGTGCTTCAAAGTTTCCTTTAGTCCATATTGTCATAACTTTTACTGTATCTTCTTCTCTAAACTTTCTTATCATATGTTTTTACTCCTTTTACTTTATAACTATCCCCAACAATTTAGATAGGTCTAATGCTTGCATATCATTTACTATCATACCCTTTATATCTTCTAATCCTACTATTATTCCTCCTATATTACAAGTTCTAAAATCTATATTCCTCAAATTTGTTCTAAATAATTGGCTGTTTTCTAAATCATTTTCTTTAAAATTTACATTTTTTAACTTAGCTTCACTTATACTACTATTTTGTAAATTACTCTTATTTATTATAACATTTTTTAAAATAGATAAATTTAAATTTATATATTTTAAATTACTTTCTTCTATATTTATATCATATAGACTACTTTCTGTAAAATCACACCCAATTAGCTTACAATTTTTAAATTTTACTCTTACAAAACTTGTTCCTACAAATTTATTGTTTGAAAAATCACAATTTTGAAATTCAATATTGCTAAAGCTTGAACCATCAAAATTAGAACCTATGATTTTACAATTTTTAAAATTACATTTATTAATATCTACTCCTTGTAGCTCTATCTCTTTTTCATCTACGTTAGAAAAATTATAGTTTTTTACTTCATCTAAATCTTTACAAATTTCATAAAACTTATTTTCTTCCATTTTGAACCTCTAATTTTTTCTATATTCTAATATATCTCCCGGTGTACAATCTAACTCTTTACAAATTGCATCTAAAGTAGAAAATCTAATAGCTTTACCTTTATTTGTTTTTAATATAGATAAATTAGCAGGAGTTATTCCAACTTTTTCAGCAAGCTCTTGTGAACTCATTTTTCTTTTAGCTAACATTACATCTAAATTAACAATAATAGCCATAGTTTCCCTCCTTTATATAGTTAAGTCGTTTTCTTCTTTATATTTTATTGCTCTTTTATAAATCTCTGATAACACAATTAAACCCACTCCAAAGATTAAAAATACTAATGTTATTACATATGTAAGCAACATATATATAATTATCCAACTTTCCTCTTCAGAACTGAAGAATAATATTATACTATTTATTAAATACATTAGTCCCATTACAATTGATGATATATAACTTACTCTTAGCCTTTTTAAGTTTTGTTTATCAAATATATCATTATTTTCTAAACTTTTAAATATACCTATAAACTGAACTATTAAAATGGCTGCAGGCCAGCTTGATAAATACAATATAATTAAACTTCTTAATGTATTTGTCGTATTAAAAAAACTAAAATCTTTAATTACAACTATTCCACCCATAATTACCACAACTAAACATATTGTTAATAATATCCATAAAAATATTTTTATTACTGTGGATAAACTTTTTTTACCTAATATTTTCATTTCTTTTCTCCTTTAAAAATGATTTATTTATTCATAATAATTTATTTCTATATTCTGCTTATCTAAAATTTCTTTAGCTTCATTCTTAGATATGTTGTATTCTTGCCAGTCCATTTTATCTAAATTTAAACTTTGTTTTTGTTCATATAAATAATTTTCTGTTCTCTTTACTATATATTCGTCATCTGCTTTTAATAGTCTTGTCACTTGAGCTGTTGCATCTGTTCCTAAATTACATAAATAGCTCATGTCAAAATTACTATTTTTAGGATCATCAAAATATCTATCTATATTTTTTTCTGCTATAAAGTTATCTATATTCATAAAATTTAATATTACAAACATAAAGCTTGTAATTACTATACTTACTTTTAATACATCTATTTTCTTTCCTAATAATCTTATTATAATTGGTATAGAAATTAATCCTTCAGTTATTAAAACAAAATCTACAAATATTCTTAAATATGTATATCCATATGTCTCTTGATATAAATTCATTCTATAAAATGCTGATACTATAATTATAAGTGTAAATAATATAATTAACAAGCTCATTATTTTATTATATATTTTTTGGTTTTTAGTTTTTTCAATTTTGTTTATATTCGCAACTGTTAATATTACAAAGTTAATAAACGAAACAAACATTAATTGAAAAAAGCCTTGTCTTGCATAGCTTGAATAATCAAAATTTGGATCATTACTTGTATTCATAAACAAATTTGTTATTTGTATGAAGCTAAATATTAAATAAATAATATTTAATATTGTAAGTATCATATTTATTGTTAAATTTTCAAATTTTACTGATATTTTTGTATCTTCATCTTCTTTTGTAAACATTGTATTATCTTTGACTAAATTAACAATAAATCCACCACAAAGTAAAAATGTTATTAGTATTACACTTAATCTTGATAGAAGCTTTATAATTCCATCTAATGATAATACTTCACTTAAATCTAAAAATACCTTATCAAATATTCCTTCGAAAACCTGATCTGCTGACATTAAAAGTATTAACACAACTAGAATAATTGGTATTGTAATTAATAGGGATTTTCCTATTTTTTTCACTTTTTCTAAAGATTCATTATCTTTTTTATCTTCTGGAATTTTAAATGTATCTATTACATCACTAACAGATTCAAACATTCCTCCAAATACATATCCTATTTTCTTTAAAAACTCTGACCATTTAGTTTTTGGCTTGCATAGATATACACACATTATTATACCTAAAGCCACAATAACAAATATGTTTAAAACCTTAAATAATTCATTATTAAATATAAAGTATGTGCTACTTAATAAAATAATTGGTATTACAAATATAATAGCTTTTTTATTTACTATTTTCTTGTTTTTACTTAATACATAAATTAAATATAATATACAAGCAAGAACGAATATAAATACTGATATTCCTGGTTCTTTATTCCAAAACAATATTGATTGCAATATGGCCAAAAATGCACTTATTCCAATAATTATTCCCATATTTATTCCTCCTTAATCTTTCATAAGTATAAATCATATTTTATCATTTGTCAATATTTTTTTGTTGTTTTTCAATAATTTATATTTTAGAAAAAATTATTAATACCTTATAATTGTATTGTATTTTACACAATATGTTAAATTTAAAATAAAAAAATGGCAACTCAAAATATAAATTTTAAGTTGCTTTATTCTTTATCCTCATTCTTTGTTTTTTCT
This sequence comes from uncultured Clostridia bacterium, assembly GCA_944392605.1. Classification (GTDB taxonomy): domain Bacteria; phylum Bacillota; class Clostridia; order TANB77; family CAG-508; genus CAG-269. The sequence goes on from CALXXE010000020.1 coordinate 25,601, forward strand.
TTCATTTTTTCTAACTCTAAATTAGATAATTCCTTTGCAGAAAAATAATCGCCATGACTAATGCACGAAACTATTAGTTTTAAAAAGTCAATATAATCTTCATCTCTTACCATTTTTTCACATACCTTCTTTTCTATTTTTTATATCAACTCATAATTCTTTTGTTTTTGGGTATAACTAATAGTGTACCTCGTTAAAAGAGATATTATCATATATGATACATAATTTCAAGTGTTTTTATTGTTTTTTAGAAAAATTTTCCATATGATTTTATTCAAAGTAAAAATGTGTTCAATATTTAAAATGCACTTGTTATACTATTGTTGATATTTCTAAGGTTTGGAGGCTTTAATATGGATTCTATTACAAAATCTGATATCGATAAACATTTTGGTAAAATATTAAGAAGTTACCGTAAAAAAGCTAAAATTACACAAGAAGATTTAGCTGAACAATTAGGAATTTCTTTAAAATATATTTCTAGAATTGAAAATGGTAACAATGGTGTTAAAACCCAAAACTTGATACAATATATGAATATTTTAGGAGTTCCACCTGACACTTTATATGGAAAATTTATGACTCATCCAAATGTAAAAAAAGATATGGAATTATATGAAAAAATTACAGAATTATCTGAAGAAGAAAAAGAATTTATTTCTTCAGTTATTGATTTGTTGAAAAATTTTAAATAAGTTTTTAAATATTTTAAATAAATTTTTCTTTCATTTTAGACTCTATGTCAATAGTTGGGGTGGAAAACTTTAAAAGTTTTCTGCCTCAGCTTTTTTAGTGCAATTTAATGTTTGT
>CALXXE010000021.1 GCA_944392605.1 uncultured Clostridia bacterium
TCACACCTATCACTTTTATAGAGTTTGAGGCATATTCTCTTTTTGAAAACAAAAAACTACTCATAGTTTATAAACTATAAGTAGTTAGTTATTTTCTTTATTCAGTTAAGCCTCAAAATCGTTTTTAAGGCAATTTTATTTTAAAGTAAACTAATTAATCATACATAAATCAATTCCTTTAAAAGAATTTCTTCTGCTTGATTTTTTATTGCGTTCATTGTACCAACCCAATATAAAGGATTAGTATTTTTCATATCTTCTGTTAAATCACTTTTTGATTTTAAATCTTCTATTATAAAATCAATTTCTTTTTGTGCTTGTTCTTGAATTTCTTTTAAATGATTATTTAATTCTTTATTCATAAATAATATAGTGTATTCTGCTTTTTTATATTTTTTTAAATAATTTAATCTTAATAATCCATATTTATTTAATATGATTTTTTCTTCTGGTTCTAAATACAAATTAGGAATATAATAATCACCTACTAAAGTATAATTTATTCCTGTTTTTTCATCTGCAATTTCTTTTTTTAATTCTTTGCTATTCATAGCATACCTCCATAAAATAAATTTACTGTTATAGAAATATTAAAAATTTATCAATAGTAAATCTAAAAACATCTAAAAAATATCTAAAAAATTTCTCTAAAAACTGTCATTTTAACTTTTATTTATTTTTAAATATTTTTACTAATTTATATTACAAAACACTTGAAATATAAGCAGTTTAAGTAATTTTAAATAATAATAAATAATACTAAATATTAGGTAGCACGGAAAACTGAAAATCCCTGTGTCAGTGGTTCGATTCCACTTCAAGCCACCAATAAAAATACTATATCTTATATTGGATATAGTATTTTTTATTTAATTATATATATAGTATTAAATACTAAAAGAGACATTTTTATTTTTTTAGAATTACAAAAATAAGATAAAACAAAGTAAACAGTAGTAAAAAAGAGTGGAGCCTATTTAGGACTCCACTCTTAAAAGTGTAACTCAAAAGTTGTGGTTACAACTATTTTAGCATAGACGTTTGTATATTTTAGCCAGCTTATAGAGTTTTTTTGCTAGTTCAGAACTGAAACTATCAGGCTCTGAACGCCAACTCCAGTTGCAACCCACAGTAGATGGAGAATTAATCCTACCATCAACACCAAGAGATAGAACATCTGCCATCGGCACTATGACAGTGTTGGCACTTGAAGCAAAAGCAGTGCGAATTGCAGAGAATGAAGGAGTTTCAGTTGGATTAGAATAGATATAATCCAGTGCAAACTTCCTATCATCTTCTGAAAGCTCACTAATTGCTTCACCAACTGTTTCACTGTCATGTGTAGAAGTGTAACTTACACTGTTTGGTTTCCAGTTGTGAGGCATATGTGAGTTGTTTTCATATGCTCTAAACCCAAATACCATCACATTCATGCCAGGAAAACCAGATTCAGCAAGTAGTTCTCGTACAGAATCATCAATAATGCCTAAATCTTCAGCGATTATTGGAACATCACCAAGAGCATTTTTCAAGGCATTAAAGAAATCCATACGGGGACCAGGCATCCAAACACCATTTTTTGCAGTAGTCTCTCCAAATTCTATTTGGAAATAGTCTTGGAAAGCTCTGAAGTGGTCAATCCGGATAATATCAAAAAGTCTAAGGTTCTTCTGTATCCTCCAAATCCACCAATTATAGTTATGTGATTTTAGATATTCCCAGTCATAGACAGGGTTGCCCCAGACTTGTCCGTCTTCAGAAAAATAGTCAGGTGGAACACCAGCAATCCAAATAGGATGCATTTGACTATCAACTTTGAATACATTAGGATTTACCCAAACATCACAACTGTCAGGTGATGGATACATTGGAATATCACCAATAATTAGAATGTTCTTGCTGTTGGCATATTCCTTAAGAGTTGTCCACTGCTCGAAGAATAGATACTGAACGAAGATGTAGAAGTTAATATCATCCCCAAGAAGTTCGGTATAATGAGCAATGGCATCAGGCATACGTTGGACGATAGAAGAATCATCCCATTCATAGACAGGCTTCTGATTGAAATGGTTTTTCAATGCCATGAATAGGGCATAATCATTAACCCAATCAGAGTTCTTCTTATGGAATGAATTAATCTCTTCTTTTAGAGAAGATGCCCTAGTGAAAGCCAAACGTAGAAGTTCCCATCTAGTTTGATATATATATCCATAGTCGACCTTAGAATGACTAGAATCCAAGTCCTTCAAATGAGACTTGTCAAGGAGTCCTTTTTCTACAAGGAAGTCCAAATCAATAAAATAAGGATTTCCAGCAACTGTGGAAAAACATTGATAAGGACTATCTCCAAAACCAGTATGTCCCAAAGGAAGAACTTGCCAATAGTGTTGACCTGCTTCGTACAAAAAATCTACAAAATCATATGCTTCCTTTCCTAAAGTCCCAATACCATATGGTGTTGGGAGTGAGAATATTGGCATAAGAATGCCACATGAACGACAGAACAGGTTGGTACTCATCTTGAGCCTCCTTTTTCTAATGCCTACAATTAAGTACATAGTAGCATATAACATAGAAAAAGTCAAAGTAATATATTAAAAAGTATTTATTAAATTAAAACATTTTTGTTACTCACAACTTGATATGTTATGTAAAATGATATATAATAAAAGAGTATGGCAAAAGCTATACGCAGTTAGTCCTTTGAACGGTGAAGATAAGTATCAACATTAGGAGAAAGGATCTGTTATTATGACGAAGAGAGTTTGTTGCTCAATCATCTTAGGAGTTATTACGTACTTTTTTACGATGATGCTATGTTATATACAGGCATCATATCCTGAACTGATGAGACCATTAGTGTTTTACTATTCATGTATAATAGCTGGTGTAACATTTCTTGCCTTTGGTTTTGGCGAGGACAAGCATGGAAACAAATTCTTGTATTCCATTCTTTTTGCACTAGTTGTGTTTTTGTTTACAATGTTGCTAACGATATTTTCTACAGCATATCAAATGTTCTTTGTTATTATAGCAACATATTATGCAGGGATGGCATTTATAGCAGCGCTTATTGGGTATGTAATTGGCGAAAGGAGCCAAAAAAACAAATAATCTTCAAAGTTGGAGAGGGAATTCTTAGGAATTTCCTCTCTAACTTTTTTGAATAAAAAAGAAACGCCCCTTTAATTACTAATATGTAACTAAAAAGACGTTTGATTGATGGGCTAATCAAAGAAAAACTTAATGGATGTGACATCCAAGTCGAGCTCTTCAAGAGCAAAGTCGTTATCTACATTAACCCAAAGCCTCTTTCCAGAAGATCCAATGGCTATTATTTCATGGCTCTTACGATTGAAAAGAATGCCTACTAAACTACCGCTTTTAATACCGATTTTCTTGAAATTATTCTTGATTTCCTCTTTTCGTTTCTTTGCTGTCCTCTTGTCAGTAGGCAGTTCGACAAGGAGATTGGAAAAACGAGTAGTGGACGAATCAAAAAAAGTAAGATTCCAGAGCCAGACTTCATAGCGCTTGAATCTATTCATTTTCTGACCTAAATCGATTCTTGCAGTAGCAATGCCTATTTCCATTTTTCCTCCTCAAATAGGCCTATAATGCACTAGCCACAAGGCTATGAAATTTATTATAGCACAAATATAAAAAGAATTAGCAAATTGCTAATTCTTTTTATCATTAGTCATGTTCATATTATTACCATATCTTTTTACCTTTTGAGTAGTAGTTTTTTCGAATTCTTTATCACGAATAATAAAATTCTTAATATGTTTGTAGTTAGGAAGTTTTTTGTTAACACTAGAAACTGCATCTGAAATCAATTTTCTAATTTCTTCTTTAGTAGGGACGCTTCCTTTTAAGTATTCTGTAATAGCTTCAATATTTGGATAAATTTGAGCATTTACGTAAGTTTCATCATCGCCTTCTTTTTGAACACCAAGTACTAAAGATTCTGAAATAAGAGGGTTATCATTTAGATAATATTCAACTTCTTCAGGATAAATATTTTTCCCGTTTTTTGTAACTATAACAGACTTACATCTACCAGTGATATATAAATAACCATCTTTATCAATTCTTCCTAAATCACCTGTATGGAACCAACCGTCGATGATTGTTTCCTTGGTTCTTTTTTCATCTTCATAATATCCAAGCATAACATTTGGACCTTTTACAATAATTTCTCCGATTCCTTCATCATTAGGATTATCGATTTTATATTCTACGTTTGGAATAGGAAGTCCAGCTGCATCGTCTTTTTGGAAGAAATCAGTATTACCAGCAACTAAAGGAGAACATTCAGTAAGTCCATATCCTTGGAGAGTATTTAATTTCAAGTCTCTAAAATCAGAAACAATGTTAGGATTAGCTGAAGCTGCTCCAACAATAAATACACGTAATCTTCCTCCTAAAGTGTTTTTTACTTTAGTTCTTACAATCTTTTTTAAAAAGAAAGGAAGAGAAGGAAAAGGATTTTCATTATTTTCTTTTTGGTATTTTTTTGGTAATCCACGATTAACATTTTTTACAATATTTTTATGAAGGTTTTCTAATAGTAAAGGAACACATAAAATAACAGAAGGATGAAATTCTTGCATATTTTTTGCTATATAACGTAAACCTTCACAATGACAAATAGAAGCACCACTATATATTGGTAGTAAAAATCCCAAAGTACATTCATAAGTGTGATGTAAAGGTAAAATAGAGAAGAATAAATCACTCCTTTTTACTTTTACAATTCCATATGTTGCAAGTAAATTAGAACATACATTTCTTTGAGATAAACAGACACCTTTTGCAGTACCTGTAGTTCCAGATGTAAATAGAAGAATACGTAGTTCATCTGGATCTATTTTAATATCATCAAAATCAGTAAAGCCTGATGAATAAAGTTTTTTACCTTCTTTTAATAAAATATCAAATTTTTCTTCAAAAGAAATAAAGAAAGTATCAGGATTTTCAATTTTAGAAATATTATCCAAAACAGTATCTAGATTTTTTTTATCTCCTAAGATACATACAGTTTGAGAAACGTTCATAAAATTAATAACATCATCAGAATGTAGTTCTTTATCAATAGGAACTACGATACCAACTATTGTTGCAGCCATATATGCTACACACCATTTATAAGAATTTTTACCGATAACAGCAATTCTCTTATTTAAAAAACCTTTTTTTATCAAGCTTGTCCCAAGATAGGCAACGTCATTTTTAAAATCTTCATATGTAATAGATTTGATATTTCCGTTTTCATCTTTCAATTTAAAAGCAGTTCTGCTACGATAAATGTCTCCAGAACGATATAACATATCTTTCAAATTTGTTACTTCTTCTGTTTTATGATATTTTTTCTTTAATTTTTCAGCTGCTGTTAATTCTTCTTTCATATTTTGCCTCCTAAATTATTTGTAACGATAAAATATAAAATTGGTATCTTTTCTTAAAGTAACATTGCCATCATATATAGATTCTTCTTCAGACTCTAATGGAATATCTATATATACAGTTGTCTTAAATTCTTGGTCTAAATTATTAGTAATATATATATCAAAAGAAAGACTAGAATTTATAGAATTTAATAAAACTTCACATTTTTTTAGTAAAGTACCATCATAAGTAATTGGTGAACTTGTATCTGTTATAGTATAATCAGTTTTTATATTACTATTAATATAACTTAATACAATTGGATTTGCTAAGTTATTATATAAAGTAGGTATATCTAAATTTGCTTCATCTTCTGATGAAATATTAAAATCTAATCTATCAGTTATTAGATTGGAATCTACAATATCACTTTTTGCAAAATTGTAGATGTTTTTATAATATAAATTGGGGGTTCCTAAAGTAGGAGCCTTTATATATTGAATATTATCGATATATACACTTTTTAATGTGTTTTGTAAAGTTTTTTCTTCATTAGGACTTGTTATAAAAAGTGCAATATCTGTATATTGATATAAGTTTTCTATTGTAAAGTTACTACTAGATGCTGATTTGTTTTTTGCATCACAGCTACTAAAGAAAGTAACATTATTAATTTCAAAAATAGTTTCCTCATTTTTACTAGAAAAGTCAAGAACACTATTTTCAAAGTTTCTTTTTAACACATATTTATAAAATAATAAATAACAAAGTATTAAAACGATGATAAACAATATAATTGTTATGGCTGTTAATACAACTTTCTTTTTGTCCAAATCTTTGATATTTATTTTTTTCTTTTTAACATTTGTTTTTCTTTTCTCTTTCTTATCCATAATTCCTCCTTTGTAAACACTTATATGATATTATAAAAACAAGAGAAAATCAAGTATTTTTATTTATAATATATAGTAATCAAAACTATTTGACAAAATGATAGATACTATTAATATTGTATTAATATAGCATGTTAATTATTACAAATTTTATAATATTTTAACTTATATTATTTGACTATGTTACAGAAATATTAAATATATATTACATTTTGGTTTCTGATGCCTGTTTCCAAGAATTTGAATTGACAAAAGATAAGTAAAAATGTAGAATTATGATAGGTGATAGTATGAAATCAAAAGATAAAGGAAGAAAGCATGCAAAAATATCAATAAGAAATATAGTGATATTTTTTGCTTCTATAACAATTTTATTATGTTTGGTTGCTTGCTATAATTATTATTTAGTAGAAAATGAAGTGTTAGCAAAAGAAACGAGCAATGAAACAGCTTATGAAAATGTTAAGATAAGTAATGCTGTCGAAATAAATTTAGAAGAATTAATAAGTACGAATACACAACAAAACTCAACAGAAGAATTTATAACAGAGGAGACAGACTTAGAGTACATAACAAAATATCAGTCAAATCCTGAACTTCCAACAGGAGTGATTCAAGTTGTCCAGGAAGGAAGAGAAGGAAAACAAGAAGTAACAACCAAAAAAGTTTATGAAAATGGACAAGTAGTATCAGAAGAACAAATAAGTAGTAAAGTTACTAAAGCATCAGTAAATAAAATAGTAGAAGTTGGATCAGGAAGTGGAAAATCATATAAGGTAAAAGAAGGAGATATTGTTTATACAACTTCAGATAGAGCAGAAATAAGAGTAGAGCCAAATGAGGAATCACAAAAAGTTGCAACACTTGGAAAAGGTGAGAAACTAACTGTTCTAAGTATAAGTGGCAACTGGTATCAAATAAGTGGTTCTGCAAGAGGATATATAAAATCAGAAAATACTACATATATAAATCCAGACGAAAGTTATGAAAATGAAGAAGAACCATCAACTTCAGGCTCAGGAGGTAGTATTGCAAGCCCAAGTTTTGATATGTCTCTTAATAAACCAAGTGGATTAAGTTTAGAACAATTCAAGAAAGTTTTAACAGATTCAAAAGATACAAATAAAGTTATGCAAAATAATGCGGAATATTTTTACTATATTGAACAACAGTATAATATAAACGGTATATTTGTTGCGGCAGTTGCAATACATGAAAGTGCATGGGGAACATCAAGAATAGCACAAAATAAACATAATTTATTTGGATATGGAGCATATGATTCAAACCCATATAATGGAGCATACGAATTTTCTAATTATTCTGAAAGCATAGATCTAATAGCAAGAGTATTTGTTAAGTATTATTTAAATCCAAAAGGAACGGCAATTTATGGAGAAGAAGAGGCATCTGGAAAATATTATAATGGCCCAACATTGTCTGGAGTAAACACTAGGTATGCAACAGATAAAAATTGGGCAAATGCAGTCTATAATCAAATGAAATATTTATACAATAAATTATAAAAATTCCTTGATATTTTTTACAATTTATTGTATGATATAAAGGTATAAGGCTTTAAGAGGAAAAAATTGCTAAAAGACTTTAGAAAGGGGCCTAAAAAGATGAAAAAAGTACTATTAATAGTTACCATATTTGTAATAATAATCGGAACTTTTTTAATAGCGTCAAATGCTTATGCAGCGGAACAAGTAATAGATGAAGAAACAGAAAGCAAAATAGTAGAAATAAAAGATAATGCTGCAAGATCTTTACAAGATTATCAAGATAAATATGGATCTGATGTATATGGATTAGTTGCATATATATTGAATTTAGTTAGAATTTATAGTATACCTCTATGTTTCTTAGGGATTGCTATAGGAGCAATACATCAATATGTGATTGGTATTAGAAAGCTTGATACATTAGAAAAAGGTATGGCTTTAATAGTCACATTTGTAACAATATTGATTATATGCCAAATATTACCACTAGCATTTGCAGTGTTTGTAAAATTTGGAAGGGGGTAACAAATGAAAGTCTTATTTGCTGTAAGTAATGAAGAAATTTCAGAATCAATTGTAAAAAGATATCAAAAAGATTATAAACAAATTATTTCATATAAAAATGTTTATTACTTTAATGCAATTTTGAAAGAAATACAAAAAGATAAATCTTATGATAGAATAGTTATAAGTGAAGAATTAGAAGCTTTTACACATACACAATATGACCAAATAGATAAGTTTATTTTTGAAAAATTAGATGGAATTAGTGATGAAGCTTCAAATACAAGAGGAAATGATATTCCTATTATTTTGATATGTTCTGATAGAAGAGTAAAATCAGAAGAAATGTTAGTAAAACTATTTGGAATAGGAATATATAATGCTGTACTCGGATCTGATAGAAGCGTAGAGGAGGTTTGTAAATTAATAAACAGACCACGTTCTAAAAAGGAAGCAAAAACTTATTATCAAATAGATTCAGAGAACGTAAGCTATCAAAGTGAAAATGAAAATGACGTTAGTGAAATAGAAATACAAAATATACTTGCGCATTATAAGAGATTAGGAAAAAACGAAGATAAATACTTAGAGAGTTTTGATAATATAGCATCTCAATACAATGATACGCAATTAAGAATTATAAGCAAGTTTTTACCATTAAATGTAAGAGCAGTTTTAGAAGAGAGATCACCAAAATATCAACAAATAATGTCATTTAATAGTAGTGTATCAGATTCAATAAGAAAAACGAAGAATGAAGAAGCAGATGGACCAAGTGAAAAATTGTTAAAATCAGCTAAAAAAGAAGTTGTAATGTCAAAGCCTGTAGTTATACCTTCTTCTGTTGATATGACAGGTGGAAAAAAATTATCTAGACCAAAACGTCAAACTCAAGTGCAAATGCCGGTACCAGGAAATGATGAAGAAGAACAAAGCTATAATGTAAAGCCTTCAGCTTTTGAAGAAGTAGAAACTACTCAACCACAGCAAGAGGCAGTATCTGAGCTAGTAGAAGAGAAGCCAGTAAAAAGAGGAAGAGGAAGACCAAGAAAGAATCCTATCCCAGATGAAACAACTGCAACTACTGTAAAGAGAGGAAGAGGAAGACCAAGAAAGAATCCTATTCCAGTTGTACCAGAGCCAGAACAAGAACCAGAGCAAGAAGAAGCAGCTGTATTACCAGGATTAAACACAATGACAACACAAGAGCCAGAGGAAACTATATTACCAGGTATTTCAGATGAGCCAACTTCTTATAGCAAACCAACACAAGTTAATAATAATGCATTTATAAATAATAATACTTCTAATATTTTTTCTAATTCTGATTATGATGAAGAAGATACATATGATGAACCAGATAATTATAGTATTATTAGAGAAACTCCAAGAATTGATAGAACTGTACAAACAGAAAGAGTGGATTTATCACAATTATTAACTCAAGATAAAAAGATTGTTACATTTGTTGGTACAGGGAAAAATGGGACATCTTTTATTGTTAATAATTTAGCAGAGTTATTATCATCATCTGGTATAAATGTAGCTATATTAGATACAACTCAAAACAGGAATTCATATTATATATATACAAAGAATGAAGAACAATTAAGAGATATAGCAACACATTCAATTCAAGACTTAACAAAAGGAGTCGCAAATGGAATATCAGTAAATAGAAATTTAACAGTTTATACATCTTTGCCAGATGATTCAGAAGATATATTACATGCTGATAGAATTTTAGAGACTTTACTAAAAAATCACTCATTAATATTAATTGATACGGATTTTAATACACCTTTTAGATATTTTGAACAATCACAGGAAACATATTTGATACAGACTTTAGATGTATTAACAATTCAACCACTAACAGCTTTTCTAAGAGAGTTAAAAGCAAAAAATGTTTTAGATGAGAAAAAGTTAAGAATAGTTCTAAATAAATCAGTAAAAATTAAAGGAATAACAGATAAAACAATAATTGGTGGAATGGCATTTTATAATGACCCTTCAATGTCTTTTATGACAGAATTGTTTGACAGAAATTTAATTAGATATGTATCAATACCATTTGAAGAAGAAACATATATAAAATATCTAGAAAATGTTATAGAATGTAATATTTCATTAAAAGGATATTCAAAAGGATTTATGCAGACATTAAGAGAATTAGGAAATATGGTATATCAAGTAAATAATATTGGATATAGACCACCTACAGCTAAAGGATATAGTAATGGAAATACATTTTCACCAAATATAAATAGCACATTAAATCAAATGAAAAACAATTATTAATAAGCAAAAGGAGGAAAAATCCAAGTGATTATAGCAGCAATTATTATATTAGTTTCAATTATAATAGGACTAATAGTATATAATATAAGAATACATAAAAAAATACAAAAATTTAAAAATTTGAATCAAAAGGTTACAAATTTATATGTAGTACAAGATTTTATGAATGCTATTGGAGAAACATCAACGGTAGAAGAGAAGATAAAGAAGATAAATGATATCTTAATAGAAAGATATGAAATAAAATATTCAACTATAGTTGTATTTGATGGTGCTGAGTATCAAGTTAAAGCATCAAATGTTGATCAAAAACACTGGGACTCATTAAAATCTTTACATGAAGTAGATATGTTTAAAGATAGCATTGAATCAGCAACACCAAAATATGTAACAGTAAATAATGAAAATGAAAGACTTCCATATCAGCAAATGGAATTCGGAAGAGCAAAATCTGCTATATTCTTTCCTTTGTATATTGATAATGTTTATATAGGGTATTGGATAATAGAAAGTGGAACACCTCATGACTTTGATAATGTTGATACAACAGTATTAGAAGTCATCAAACAGAATATTGTTTCTGTATTAAAAACCGTAGTTCACCAAAAAACTTTGGAATCTATTGTTAGAAAGGATCTATTTACAGGCTTATATTCAGAAGAATATTTATATGGTGAGGGAAAGAAGATAATAGACCAATATACAGTGTCAACAATATGTATGTTTAAGATAATAAATATACAGCAAATTAACAAAGATTACTCTAGAGAATTAGGAAATAAAGTAATAACTCAAATAAGTAATTATGTTGATGATAACTTATCAAAAGAATATGTATTTGTAAGATATATGGGACCTAAGTTTGTTATTGCTTTTTCTGGAGTAGAATCAAATTCAGTTGCTGATTTCTTAAATGATATAAAAGAAAAAATAGAATCTATGCAAATACATTTAGATGAAAGCGAAATTCAAACATTAAATATGGAAGTAAATTCTAGAAAGAAATTAGGAAATGAATTAGTTAAGGATGTTGCTATACCAAAATTAAATTTTGTTATATCATCTTATTATAAAGGAACTGGATTAGAAGAAGTTTTAAAGAAATTAGAAGAATACTTGGATAATGCAGATCCAAATGAAAGTGATATAACAAATATATAATAGTAAAGGAGGATAATTACTATGGAATTTGATAAAACAATGAGTTTTGAAGTAGAAAGAGAAGAAAATACAAAATGCCAAGAAATATTAAAAGAAGTATATGAAGCATTGGTAGAAAAAGGATATAATCCAATAAACCAAATAGTTGGATATATTTTATCAGGAGATCCAACATATATTACAAGTCACAATGATGCTAGAAATAAAATAAGAACTATTGAGAGAGATGAATTATTAGAAAAAATGGTAAAAAAATATATAGGATTAGAAGATTAATTATGAGAATGCTAGGTATAGATTATGGAGAAGCAAGAGTAGGAATAGCTATTACTGATGAATTAAATATAACTGTTCAAGGTTTAGAGACAATACAAAGAAATGGTTCAGATAAAGTAATACTTCGAAGATTAGACGAAATATTTGAAAAGTATGAAGTAGGAACTATTGTAGTTGGAATGCCTTTAAACATGAATGGGACAATGTCAGAAAGAGCTAAGATAACAGAAGAGTTTATCCATAAATTAAAATGTAAGTATAATAAAATGAAAATAGAAACTATAGATGAAAGACTAACAACAGTTGAAGCGCATAAGACAATGAATTTCCTAGATGTGAAAAAGAATAAAAAAAGAAATATAGTTGATACTATATCTGCAGTATATATTTTAGAAACTTATTTAAACAAATTTAAAAATACTATTTCAAAAAATAGTTAAAAGTGTTATTATAATTAAAAAATATATAATAAAATTGAAAGGAGAAAAATTATGGATGAAAATGAAGAATTAGATAATATCATAATTCTAAATGATGAAGATGGAAATGAGGTTAAATTTGAATTTTTAGATTTAGTTGAATTAGATGAAGAGGAATATGTTGTATTACTACCTGTAACAGAAGAGGGAGAAGAAGAAGAAGGAGAAGTTGTTATTTTAAAGGTAGAAGATAGCGATGATGAATCAGATGAGGAATCATATGTATCTATAGAAGATGAAGATACATTAAATAAAGTATTTGAAATATTCAAAGAAAAATTTAAAGATGATTTTGATTTTGTAGACTAATATAAAAAATAAAAATTGATTTTAATAAAAAAGGTAAGTAAGAAGGTGAAGGAAAGAATGAAACATTCTTACCTTGACCTTCTTTTAAATAAAGGAGATGTGAACAAATGAAAAACTTTTCAACATGGATATTAGTAATGTTTATGGTTATGTTTTGGATACTTAGAATAGTTATTGCAGTAGCTGCACAATTAAAATGGGATATTGCCGGCATGGTACCACTTAATCAACAAATGGAAATAGTTTTATTATTTGTCGTTCTAGTATGTATAATATTAGTTGTTAAAAGAAAATTAATAGGTGGACTATTATATTTATTATCATATGGTATATATTTTGGAGTAGATATAGCAAATAATATGCAAAATATATTTAATGTTGCCGGAACAACTCCTGATTTAGATGTATATATAAATTTAGTTTTGTCAATGGTGGGCGTTATATTACCAATAGCAGTAATGCTTGATTTACTTGCTGATAAGAATAGAAAAAATCATCCAAAAGATAAGAAAACAGATTGGTTCTATAAGAATGAAAAATTTGATAGACAATTAGATGAAAGAGCAGATAAGAATAACTATAGAACATTATAATAGAATAGATAAAAATATAAAGAATGTAAATAGATGATAAGTTTAATCATTTACTTACATTCTTTGTTTTTAGAAAAAATAACATATTAATAAATAAAATAAGCATAAGAAAAAAACAAAAAATTGATAAAGATTACTATATAGATTTGGAGAGGTGTGTATGTTATAATTTTAAATATAAAAAATTTAATACTAAAGGAAGGAGAAATATAGATGCAAGAATTTATAACAAAGTGGTTTCAATATAATTCGGTTGTAATATTAACATATTTCTTTTTGTGTTTTATAATAATGTTATTAGATAGATTATTTAAAGGTAAGGTTGTTGAAAAGTTTTTCTCAATCTCTAAAAAAGATTCGTGGTTAAATCCTATTACATATTTTAAATTATTTTCACATTCTCTAGGACATGCAGATTGGAACCACTTTTACAATAATTTTGTTAAAATATTATTAATAGGACCAATGATAGAAGAAAAGTATGGTTCAATAAATTTACTAATAATGATGTTAATCACATCTTTAGTAATAGGGCTAATTTATAAGATATTTGATTTAGGAAGAGTAAGGGGAGCAAGTGGAGTATTATATATGTTAATTATTTTAAGCTCTTTTGTTAATATAGATGGAGGAAAGATTCCAATTACATTAGCTTTAATAATTATATTTTTTGTTGCAGATGATGTGATTAAATTTATTAAAAGAGAGGATGATAATATATCTCATCTAGGACATTTAATAGGAGCGATATGTGGAGTGGTATTTGGAATACTAAGTATTAATGGTATAAATTTTGGAATATAGAAAAAAATTATGAAGTAATATTTTAACTTAGAGTAAATATATTGCCAAATTGACTTTATAATCAATTAAAAATGTGATATAATAGAAAAGAATTTTATATTGATATAAAATAGTAGAGGAGATATAAATGGCAAAAGATTTAATAATTAGGAGCAGCAATGTGATTATAGTTAATTCAAAAAGCAATATCAGAACTATATAACTGCTCACCTGATAATATAGGATTATATTTAAAAATATTTATAATGAGTTAAAAATTAATAGAATTCAACTACCGAGGATTCCTCGGTAATTGCTTAGAAGATGGACAACAAATATCCTTAAACCCTTTAAGTTTAAGGATATGTATTAGACAAGGAAAAAATGAAAATAGCTCTTTTATAAATAAAGATTATTTTGAAAAGTTATTAGAAAAAGTAGAGAAACAGGAGAGTGAAAATAATGAATGATAGCAAAACAAATATTAACTGGTATCCAGGTCATATGGCAAAAACTAGAAGACAAATAATAGAAGATTTGAAAATAGTAGATATAGTAATAGAATTATTAGATGCTAGAATTCCAATTTCAAGTCAAAATCCTGATATAGCAGAAATTATAAAGGGAAAGAAAAAAATAGTTGTATTAAATAAATGTGATTTGGCAGATGAAAAAGAAAACCAAAAATGGTTAGCATATTTTGAAAATAAAAATATTCCAGCAGTATTAGTAGATTCAAATAGTGGAAAAGGAATTGATAATGTTGTAAAAAAAATAGAAAAAGTAATGGAAGAAGAAAAAGAAAAGCAAGCTGAAAAAGGTAGAGTTGGAAGAAAAATAAGAGCAATGATACTTGGAATACCGAATGTAGGAAAATCATCTTTTATAAATAGAATATCTAAAAGAACAACAGCAGAAGTAGGAAATAAACCAGGAGTAACCAAGAAAAAACAGTGGATTCGTATTAATGAAAAAGTAGAATTATTAGATACTCCAGGTGTGTTATGGCCTAAGTTTGAAAGTGAAGATGTAGCTTTAAAACTGGCTTTTACAGGAACAATAAAAGAAGATGTATTAGAAAGAGCAGAAGTGGCATATAGTTTAGTAAAATTTTTATTAGAAAATGCAATAGAAAATCTTTGTAATAGATATGAATTAACAAATGAGTATATTGAAGAAGTATTAAATAGAGATAATCCAGAGAATTTTAACATTTATGAAATTATGTTAGAGATAGGAAGAAAAAGAGGCTGTGTAATATCTGGTGGAAATATAGATGAAGAAAAAACAGCTAAGATAATATTAGATGAGTTTAAAAATGGTAAATTAGGAAGGATAACTTTAGAAAGTCCCAATAATTAATTTTTATGATAGGAGAAATAATGGAAGAATTAATAGAAAGAAGAAAAGATGAAAAAGATGTAAAACTAATGTCACCACTTACATGGGCATATATTGGGGATTGTGTTTATGAATTATATGTAAGAGAAGAATTAATAAATAAGACAAATTTAAAGCCACATAAATTACATATAGAAGCAATAAAATATGTTAAAGCAAAGAAGCAATCAGAAATTTTAAAAGAAATATTACCAAACTTAACTGAAGAAGAACAAGACATAGTAAGACGTGGTAGAAATGCAGAGAATCATCATTTACCTAAAAATGCGAGCGTACAAGAATATATGTATGCGACAGCATTTGAAACTTTGATTGGATATTTGTATTTAACTAAAAAAGATGAAAGATTAAAAGAAATTTTAGGCTTAATTGAAGTAAAACCACTTGACTAACTTCAAAAAAAATGGTATAAATAGAAAGTGCCAAATAGTTGGCCCCTTGGTCAAGCGGTTAAGACGCCACCCTCTCAAGGTGGAATCATGGGTTCGATTCCCGTAGGGGTCACCAAAATATAAATCTATATATCTTGATATCAGTATTATAAGATATATAGATTTTTTTGTGGGGAATTTTTGTAATAATAATTTTAAACTTTTTTATTGAAATGTTTTTTATAAAATGGTAGTATATATATATCTAATTAGAGAGGGGAAAATTCAAATGAAAATACTAGAAAATAAAGAGAGAGTAAAAAATATTATAGTAATTGTTTTAGTAATTTTGATGTGTGGAATTATATTTTTTTATGAAACAAAAAAAGTAGGATTTCATGAAGACGAAGGATATTCAATTGCATCAGCTGTTAATCCAACAAATGGATTGATGGAAGCATATGAAGCAGGAGTAGATGGGCCTGTTTGGAAAACTCGAGATTTTGTAAGAGACTATGTTACATTAGCACCTGAAAATATTTTTAATTTTTGGGCCTTATACCATAATCAGGCAGGAGATAATCATCCGCCACTATTCTATACTTTAGTACATTTTTCTACATTACTATTTGGAGGGCAATTTACTAAATATTCAGCATTTGTAGTAAATATTATAGCATTTGCATTAAGTTGTTTTGTAATTAGAAGGATTCTTAAAGTATTAAACAAAGATAATCTGACAATTCCAATATTGATTTTTTATGGACTTTCTATGGGAACTATGTCTATGGTAATATTCCAAAGAATGTATATGTTACTTACGTTTTTCATACTTCTTTATTTTTACTATAGCATTAGAATTTATCTGAATAAATTTGAACTATCGAAAGAACTGCTCATAAAACTTGGATTTACAACTGTACTTGGATTCTTAACTCAATATTATTTTGCGATTTATGCATTTTTGATTTTCGCAATTATGGCAATTGGAATGATTAGAAAGAAAATGTATAAAAATGCAGCAAAATATTTAGGATTCCATGCAATATATGCAGTTATAGGTATTTTACTATTTGTACCTTGTATATATCATTTGTTCTTTACTGATAGAGGATTAAAGAACTTAGCTAATAGTGCATATTTTGAACATCTTATTGACTATGTTAAACATTTTGCATATGCGTTTTCAATTAATGATAATATGATATTAATATGTTCTGTATTACTAGTATTTTTAGCCGGAATTATCTATTGGTTTAAAAAATCAGATAAGAAATTAGTTGTTTTACTTACTACTGTACCAAGTGTAATTTACTTCTTCTTAGTAGTAAAATTAACTTCTTTCCAAGAACTTAGATATATAATGCCTGTAATACCATTTGTATCACTTAGTGTGTTCTTTATATTAGACAGATTGTTACAATTTAAGTATAAGAACATAGTTATTACAGTAATTGCTATTGTTTTAGTAGTTAATGGAATGATTTTCTCTAAACCAAAGTTTTTATATGAAGAATATGCACAGTGTTTAGAAATAGCAGAAGAAAACAAAGATAAATCATTTGTGTATATTTATGATAATTTCTTTAATCATATGCAAAGTATACCTGAAATGATGATTTATGAGAAAACTTTAATTGTTAATGTTAATAATAATGATATGCAATATCTTTTGAACAATAGCGAACTAAATACTGAAGATTCTTATATTTTATGTATTAAATCATATATGGACAATGATGCCATATTAAATGAAATAACAAGTAATACAGATTTTAAAAATGTAACTAAACTATTTGAAGGAGATAATTCTTCAGAGAAAATTAGTAATAATTTATATTTAGTTTCAAAATAGAATAAAATCTATTTAATATGAGAATAACAGTAGAATATTAATACCCATCATTGACAAATGTAAATCTTTAAAGTATAATATAAATACAGAAATGAAATAAACAAAATTCTATCTGAATTTCTGTAATGAGTTTTACAATAGTTCCGATGTGAGGACACAGAAAAAGACTAGAGCCAGCCTAAAGCTTCTAGTCTTTTCTTTATGTACTAATCAAATATCTTAAGAATAAGATAAATTAATATTAGTACAATGAGTTTTACTATATATCCCAATGTGATTTCACCTCCTTTAGGAAGGCGGGATACGAAAATATTATATAATATTTAATTAAATTAATCAATTAAATTTTACATTTGGCAAAACAATTTTTTAAAACTAAAAATTTATTGTTGACATCTGAAAATCTTATGTTATAATCATAAAGTAAATAGAAATTGAATATAAATAAACAATATAAATCAATTAAAAGGGAGTAGCTTTAAATTACTAATCAACAGACTCGATTAAAAAATCTGGTTAGTAAGCTAAATGAAAATTAGTTAGCAAGACTTTTAAGAGGAATAAAATCCTTTTAAGAGTCTTTTTTTAATGAAAAAAGTTGTTAAAAACACTAAAAAGTGTAATAATAAAAAAGTAAAGAAAAAAGAAGGAGTGGTAAAAAGTTGGAAAAAAACAATTGGTTTAACAAAAGTTGTGAAGAGGTGGAAAAAGACTTACAAACAGATTTAAACAAAGGTCTTTCCAATGAAGAAGTAGGAAAAAGAAGGGAAAAGTATGGACTAAATGAATTAAAAACTAAAAAGAAGAAATCTTTATTTCAAAAATTTCTAGATCAATTTAAAGATTTTTCAATTATAGTATTAATTATTGCAGCAATTGTATCAGGAGTAGTTGGAGTAGCAGAAGGTGAAGGTGTAACAGATACAATAATTATTTTAATAGTAGTTATTGTAAATGCAATAATAGGTGTAACACAAGAAGCGAAAGCAGAAAAATCGCTAGAAGCTCTGCAAAAATTAACAGACCATGCTTCAAAAGTTATTAGAAACGGGGAAGTAACAGTAGTTCCAGCAAAAGAATTAGTACCAGGTGATATTGTAGTTTTAGATACAGGAGATTATATACCCGCAGACTTAAGAATAATTGAAGCAGTAAACTTAAAATCACAGGAATCATCACTAACAGGTGAATCAGTTCCGGTAGAGAAAAATACAGAAAAAATAGAAGAAGCAGAAGTTGGAATTGGTGATAGAGTAAATATGTTGTTTTCTTCAAGTTTAGTTACTTATGGTAGAGGAAAAGGTATAGTAGTAGAAACTGGTATGACAACAGAAGTAGGGAAAATTGCAGGAATGTTAGATAATACAGAAGAGCAAATAACACCACTTCAAGAAAAATTAAATAAACTTGGAAAAACTTTAGGTATAGCAGCTTTAGCAATATGTGTAGTAATCTTTATAATAGGATTAATACAAGGAAAAGAGCCAATTCATATGTTTATGACAGCAGTATCACTAGCTGTTGCAGCAATACCAGAAGGATTAGTTGCAGTATCAACAATAGTTTTAGCAATTGGTGTACAAAAAATGGTTAAGAAAAATGCTATTGTTAAAAGACTTCCAGCTGTTGAGACTTTAGGTAGTGCAACAGTTATATGTTCAGATAAAACAGGAACATTAACACAAAACAAAATGACAGTTGAAAAAATCTTTATAAATGAAGAGACAAAAGATGTAGAAGCTTATAAAAATAGCAATGATTTAGATTTAGAAAAATTAGTATATGCAAATATGCTATGTAATGATACAAAGATATCAAATGATGGAGCTTTAACAGGTGACCCAACAGAGACTGCATTAGTAGATATGGGATTCAAATTAGATTTTGAACCAAGTATTTATGAGGAAATGCCAAGAGTTCAGGAAGTTCCATTTGATTCAGACAGAAAGTTAATGACAACAGTAAATGAAGTTAATGGAAAATATATAGTATATACAAAAGGTGGAGTAGATGAACTACTTGCTAGATGTAATAGTTATTTACTAAGAGGAGAAATAAAACAAGACTTAGATACTTACGCAAAAGTTGTAAGACAAAAGAATGAAGAAATGGCAAAAGAAGCGCTAAGGGTTTTAGCGTGTGCTTATAAAGAATTAGACCATAAACCAACAGATGGAGAAATGGCAAGCATTGAAAATGATTTAATATTTGTTGGTATGGTAGGTATGATAGATCCACCAAGAGAAGAAGCTAAGAAGGCTGTTGAAAAATGTAAAACAGCAGGAATTAAAACTGTAATGATTACAGGAGACCATAAAATTACAGCGACAGCAATTGCTAAAAAGCTTGGAATATTAGAAAATGAAGATGAAGCAATTACAGGTGCAGAACTTGAAAAAATGTCTGATGAAGAATTAGAGAAAAATGTAAGACATTATTCAGTATATGCAAGAGTATCACCAGAACATAAAGTAAGAATAGTTAAAGCTTGGCAAAAAAATGGTGAAATTGTTGCAATGACAGGTGACGGTGTAAATGATAGTCCAGCATTGAAACAAGCGAACATAGGATGTGCAATGGGAGTTGTAGGGACAGATGTTGCAAAAGAAGCGGCAGATGTAATTCTTACAGATGATAACTTTGCAACTATAGTATCAGCAGTAGAAGAAGGTAGACGTATATATGATAATATTTTAAAAGTAATCCAATTCTTACTTTCAAGTAACGTTGGTGAAATAGTAGTGTTATTTTTAGCTACACTTTGTACACCACTATTTGCCCACTTATTTGGAATTACAGATATAGGACATTTAGAGATATTACTACCAATTCATATATTATGGATTAACTTAGTAACAGACTCATTACCAGCTTTAGCATTAGCTTTTGACCCAGCTAATAAAGATATAATGAATAGAAAACCAACAAAACCAGGTAAAGGTGTATTTACAAAAGGTATGACTTGGAGAGTTATATATCAAGGTGTTATGATAGGCTTACTTACACTTGCTGCATTTATGATAGGTTTGGCAACAACTACAGAGCCAATAGATGGATTAACATTAGATGAGTCTAAAATAGAAGTTGGTCAAACAATGGCATTTGTAACTTTAGCCCTTTCAGAGCTTGTTCATGTATTTAATGTTAGAAATAATAAAGTTTCAATATTTAAAACTGGAATTGCAAATAATAAGAAATTATTACTTGCAGTAGTTGCTTCAGCAGCTTTAATGTTAATTATTCTTGCAGTACCATTCTTAAGAGGAGTATTTAGTATACCAGTACTTCCAACAGCTAATATAATAGAATTAATAATTCTATTATTAGCACCACTTGTTATTGTAGAGATATTTAAATTGTTAAAAATAAATACAGCAAAAGACGAATAGTTGATTCAGGACGTTTCCAAAGGTATAGATGGAAACGTTCCTTTTTATTGGATAATGAAAACCCCCTGTTTTACAGGGGGTTCTAAAAGCTTCTAGCTATGAGTAGAAAAATTCCTCCTT
>CALXXE010000022.1 GCA_944392605.1 uncultured Clostridia bacterium
AAGAATTACCCGAAAATAAAATAGTAACCCTTGAAATCTAAATGTTTCAAGGGTTATATAAATTAGAATGGTGCGGACGAAGGGACTTGAACCCCCACGCCATTGGCACTGGTTCCTAAGACCAGCGCGTCTACCAATTCCGCCACGTCCGCATATATTTAACTGACAATAATTATATTAGCACAAAAATACTTGTTTTGTCAAGTGATTTTTAAAAATTAAAGTACAAAATAAGTCCACCTATTATTGCTATTAAAAAGCCTAATATTTTTAAACCACTAGAACCTTCATTTTGATCACCAAAACTAAAAAATTTCTTTGTAATTATTCTTGCATCATATATTAAAATTACTCCTGCAAGTACCATAATAACTGCTATTAAAGTAATAATTGCTTTTAACATTTTATCTACATCCTTCTTTATTTCTTCTATATAAATATACTATTTTCCTTGTAAAAAGTCAACAAAATGATAACTTCTTACAAGGAAAATTGTTATATCTCGATTCTTTTTGTAAATTTATCTTTAATTAAATCTTTTAATAATTTATTTTCAGTTTTTTCTAGTTTTGGATCATCTAGTAATATCTTCATCGCAACACTTTGAACCATTTTTAGCATATCAACATCTTCGAATAAGTTAGCTATCTTAAATTCTGGAAGTCCATGTTGCATTGTACCAAAGAAATCCCCTGACCCTCTTAATTCTAGGTCCTTTTCAGATATAATAAACCCATCATTTGTCTCGCACATAACTTTCATTCTTTTACGTACATTCTCACTCTTACCTTCAAATTTTAGAATACAGTATGATTGATAATCTCCTCTTCCAACTCTTCCTCTTAATTGATGAAGTTGTGCTAGTCCAAATCTTTCAGCATTTTCTATTACCATTATATTACTATTTGGAACATCAACTCCAACCTCTATTACTGTTGTAGATATTAATATATCAATCTCATGCTTCTTGAATCTCCCCATTATATCGTCTTTTTCTTTAGGCTTCATTTTGCCATGTACGTATTCAACTCTGTACTCAGGAAATACTTCTTTACTATATGTTTCATAAATCTTTTCAACAGATTTCAAGTCCATCTCTTCATTTTCTTCTACTAATGGACATACAATATATGCTTGTCTTCCTTCTTCTATCTGTTTTTTTATAAAAACATTTACCCTATCTGTCATATTTTTATTTACCGCAAATGTCTCTATCTTTTTTCTATTTGGTGGTAATTCATCAATTATTGATATATCTAAATCGCCATATAATATTAATGCTAAAGTTCTTGGTATTGGTGTTGCTGTCATAACTAATACATCAGGATTTTCACCTTTTTCCGCAATTTTAGTTCTTTGTTTTACTCCAAATCTATGTTGCTCATCTGTTACAACTAGTCCCAAGTTTTTAAATATTACATTATCTTCTATAATCGCATGTGTACCAATTAAAATATCTATTTCTCCATTTTTTAGTCTTTCTAATATATCTTCCTTCTTCTTTTTTGTTATTCCTGATATTAATAATTCACATCTAATACCTAAGTTCTCTAAAATTCCTTTAAAGTTTTCTAAATGCTGAGTAGCAAGTATTGCAGTAGGAGCCATAATTGCTGCTTGGTATCCTGATTTAACTGCTTTATATGCAGCACACATCGCAACAACAGTTTTTCCAGAACCTACGTCTCCTTGTAGTAATCTATTCATGTTTTTATTAGATTCCATATCACTATCTATTTCTTCTAGTACTCTTAGCTGTGCTTTGGTTAATTTAAAAGGCAAAGTATTTATTACATCTGACATTTTTGCTTCTTTTGAAAATTCTATACCTTTTAAATCATTATTATAACTATTTTTTAATTCTAACAGTGCAAGTTGTACTGATAATAATTCTTCAAATACCAATCTGTTTCTCGCAATATTAAAATCTTTAAATTCATCTGGGAAATGAATATGTTTAGTTGCATTATTTATATCTTCTAAGTTATACTCCTTTAATAAATAATCTGGTAAAGTTTCTGGCAAATTACCATATACTTCTTTTATACCTGCCTCCATAATCTTTCTTAATTGATTTTGAGAAAGTTTGAATGTTAGTGGATATATTGGAATAATTCTCCCTGTGTTTTGTGACCTTTCTTCCATATCAAATACTGGTGAATTAAATGTTACTTTTCCAGTTTTTCTACTTACTTTTCCAAAGAACTTATATTTATGTCCTACAATAAATTTATCTTTTAAATATGGCTGATTAAACCACGTAATTAAAGCTGAGTCAGTTTCATCTCTAACAAGTAGTCTTTGCATAGTTTTTCCT
Organism: uncultured Clostridia bacterium; assembly: GCA_944392605.1. Lineage (GTDB taxonomy): Bacteria > Bacillota > Clostridia > TANB77 > CAG-508 > CAG-269. Next base: position 2,318 of record CALXXE010000022.1, read on the forward strand.
TTTAATCTAATATTATTTAATCTACTACAAACAACCGCTTCTATTAAAACTTCTTCACCATCTTCACAATCACATAAGTATTTTGGTTTACTTCTATCTTCATATGTTCTTGGATAATATGTAATTAAATCTTTTAAATTAAATATTCCGAAGTTTATTTAAAAGTAGAACTCTATTCGGTCCTACTCCTTTTATATATTTTACATTTTTATTTAAATCTATCATTTAAAACTCCTTTTTGTTTAAGGATTTTTTTCATTTTTCTTTTATAATATTTTTACTAATTTAAAATCTAATCCATCTGCACTAACTAACTTAAAGTTAATTCCCAAATGTTCTCCTTCTACAGCTTCTTTTATAGAGTTACTGTGTAAATGCCCATAATAACATCTTTTTATATTGTATTTCTTTAATATTCTTAACATATCATTTAATTCATTATTAATAAGAGTAGATTTTGTAATTGGTGGATAATGAGTAAATGCAATAAATTCTTTATCTTCCCCATATTTTTTTATTCCATCTTGGATAGATAATTCTAATCTTATTGCTTCTCTTTTAAATAATCTTATATCTTCCGCTTCGTCTGACATAGCCCATCCTCTTGCTCCAACAATTACTTTTTCTTCAAATTCATAGGAATTATTATAAAGAAAATCTATATCACTAAAATTGTTTTCTTCTAAAAATTTTCTCATTTTGTTTAAAGTATTCCACCAATAATCATGATTACCTTTAAGTAATAATTTCTTACCTGGTAATTCATTTAAATATTTAAAATCCTCATCTGTATCTTTTAAATAAGTAGCCCAAGAAAAATCTCCAGGTAATACTACCAAGTCTTCTTCTTTTACTTTTTCTAGCCAATCTTTCTTTATTTTTTCTTCATGTCCATTCCAATTTTCTCCAAATACACTCATTGGCTTATTTTCTTTAAAAGATAAGTGTAAATCTCCTATTGTATAAATCATCTACTACTCTCCTAATAATTCATTTCTTTGTTCTTTTACTTCTTCACTTAATTTCTTGCCACAAAAATTACAACGTTCTAGCTCTTCTGCACATTTATCACATATATCTTCTCTCATTCCTGAGTCTTCAAACTCAGCTCCACAAATAGCGCATGTATGTTTAACTAAATCTCTTGTTGCCATATGTAAAACAGAATCACAATATTCATCTCCAAATAATTCTTTAGCTTTTGCTTCTTTATCGTTTCTTCTACTAAAACTAAATACCATTATTCCTGCAACAACTATTATAATAATCCCAATTATGAGTATTAGCCATTTTTTATAAAAACCTTTTTTATAATTTGTATTCTCCTCTTGTTTTTCTTCTTTTATTTCTTTTTCTTTGTTTTCTTCCTCTTTCATTTTCTTATCCTTTCTTTAGTTTATTTTTAAATTTGGAACAGCATTCAATTCTAGTCCATCTCTTTTTCCATTTATAAAATTATAATAACCGCTTGAAGCTATCATTGCTGCATTATCTGTACATAGCTTTAAATCCGGCATACATACTTTTATTCCTTCTTGTTCTAATTCCGAAAAAGCCTCTCTTATATATGAATTTGCAGATACTCCTCCTGCTAAACTAATTTTCTTTAATCCTGTTTTTTCTACTGCTCTTTTTACATGTTCCATTAAGGTTTCTGTTACGTTTTTCTCAAAACTTGCACATAAATCTGCTTTATTTATATCAGGATTTTTATGATGTAAATTTATTACTGCAGTTTTTATTCCACTAAAACTAAAATCTAAAGTTTCTTCAGAAAAATGAGTTTTGGGAAGTTCTATGTTTGGCTTACCTTCTTTAGCCAACTTGTCTACTTTGGGTCCTCCAGGATAGCCAAGACCTACTACTCTTGCAACTTTATCAAAAGCTTCTCCTATTGCATCGTCTCTCGTTTTTCCTAAAACTTTAAATTCTGTGTAATTTTTTACATGTATTATCCCAGTATTTCCTCCTGACATCATTACACATAAAAATGGTGGTTCTAATTCCTTATATGTTAAATAATTTGCTGCAATATGACCTTCTATATGATTTACTCCAACTAATGGAATATTATTTGCAAATGCTAAAGCTTTTGCGTAGGATAATCCAACAAGTAAGGCTCCTACTAATCCTGGTCCATATGTTGGTGTAATTGCTGAAATTTCAGATAATTCTACATTTGCATCATTCATAGCTTTTTTATAAACTCTTGATATTGCTTCTATATGATTCCTTGATGCTATTTCTGGAACTACTCCTCCATATTTTTCATGTATAGGTATTTGTGTATCTATTACATTTGATAGAATTTCTCTACCATTTTTTACTATTGCAACTGAAGTTTCATCACAACTTGATTCAATTCCGCATTGTTAAAATGTCTTTACTCATTTTTCTTTCTCCTTAATACTAAAAGGCTTTAAATACAGAAGTATTCAAAACCCAAAAATCTTACAATATTAAACTACATATATTCATTATTCCTGTTGCAAGCCAAGATATCGCAGGTGATATAATTCTTCCTGCTAATCCTGATATCCATAAAACTATAAATACAAGATAAAATATTTGCTCATTATTTATAAAGAATTGTTTAGCTTTATAAGGTAAAAATGGCATAATTATCTTTGAACCATCTAATGGTGGTAATGGTATTAAGTTAAATATACCTAAACCAACATTTATAGTTACTACTGAAATTAAAATATTAAATATAACTTCTAATGTTGTGTTTGTTGCACTCATATATATACCAAAATCTGTTATAGATATTGTTACATTTGTTACATTTGCTACAACAAACGTAATAATTGCAAATACAAATGCAAGTATTATATTCATTATAGGTCCTGCTGCTGATACTATTGCTTCTCCTTTTTCCATTGAAATCTTTCTCGTATAATTACTTGGATTTACATGTACTGGTTTTCCCCAACCAATACCAAGAAATACAAGCATTAAAGTTCCTATTGGGTCTAAATGTGCAAATGGATTTAAACTTAGTCTTCCTTCCATTTTTGCTGTATTATCTCCTAATTTATATGCAGCAAATCCATGTGCAAACTCATGGAATGTTATTGCAATTAGTACCCCTGGCAACCCATATAATATTGAAAGTAATGCTCCTGGGCTAGTCATTAAATTAGTTAATGAAATTACTACTAATATAGCAAGCACTATATAAAGTACTCTTTTATCATATGAAAAATTAAACATATTCTCTCCTTTGTTATCCCCTTATATTTATAAAAAACTAATTAAGTAGCTTAATATTACTAATATTAAGCTTCTTCGTTGTTGTTCTTCTAGTGTTTTTATGCTAAAAAACTGCTATTTTTACTACTTAACTGATTTTATTAGAACTCATTAAATTCTAATAATCTAATTAACTTCCTTTGATACTTGTTCTATTGTTGATTTGTAACTTTGCAATTTCTCATCAAGTCTTTTTTGACATTTCTCAAATACTTGGACTAATTGTTCTAAATTTCCTGAAGTTTGAGCTTTATATAAAGACTCTCTATATTCTTTATTAAATTCCTCATCAATAGCAATTAAATCAACATTATTCTCTAAACATTGTCTAAGTATAATAAATCTTCCTATTCTTCCATTTCCGTCTTGAAAAGGGTGTATATGTTCAAATTTTTGGTGAAAATCAGCTATAGCATAGATATCTTTTTTACTTTCTTTCCAATCTTCAAATAAGTTATAAATACTATTTTCAACTAAATGTGGTTCATACAATTTTAAATCTGTCCCAGAAAGTCGATTTTCATATTTTTTCCATTTCCCTATATTGTCTATTTCATCATCTACAGTTCCTTTTTTCAATAATCTATGCCACTGCCATAATAAATATTTATCAAATGGCTCTTTTAATGTATTAATTACATTATCAAATAATTCTAATGAGTTCTTTGTTTCTATTACATCATCTAAAAAATGTTCACCGATTAACTTGTTTTCGTTCTATAAGGTCTATTAAATTTTCTTTGCTAAATGTGCTTCCCTCAAGTTTATTTGAATGATATAAGTATTCTATTTTAATTGTATCATATACTGAATTTTTTATTTTCGATAATTTTTGCATAGTGTTAATAGATATTTTCATATACTTTTTTCTCCTTTTTTAAGCATTATTAAGTGGCTTCATAGTTGGAAATAACAATACATCTCTTATTGATGCTGAATCTGTTAAAAGCATTACTAATCTATCTATTCCTATCCCTTCTCCTCCTGTTGGTGGTAATCCGTATTCAAGAGCAGTAACAAAGTCTTCATCCATCATTCCAGCTTCATCATCACCGTTTTCTCTTGCTCTTATTTCTTCTTTAAATCTCTCATATTGGTCTATTGGGTCATTTAATTCTGAGAATGCATTTCCATATTCACGACCACCAATAAATGCTTCAAATCTTTGTGTTAAACGAGGATCTTCTTTACATTTTTTAGCAAGTGGTGATATCTCTATTGGATAATCATAGATAAATGTTGGTTGTACTAATGTTTTTTCAACATATTCATCAAAGAACAAACTAATTACATTTCCTCTTGTTTCTTTTCCATTTGGAATTTCTATATTTCTTTCTTTTGCTAAAACCACAGCTTCCTCATCTGTATTAATAGTATTAAAGTCAACTCCTGTTACTTCTTTTATACTATCTATCATACTGATTCTTTTCCATTTTCCACCTAATTCTATTTCTGTTCCTTGATATGTTATTTTAGTTGTTCCGCATACTTTCATGGCACATCTTTGGAATAATTCTTCTGTTAAGTCCATCATATCATGATAATCTTGGTATGCAGCATAAAATTCAATAGAAGTAAATTCTGGATTATGTCTTATATCCATACCTTCATTTCTAAATATTCTTCCTATTTCATATACTTTATCATATCCACCAACTATAAGTCTTTTTAAGTTTAACTCTGTTGCTATCCTTAAATACATATCTATATCTAATGTGTTGTGGTGTGTTACAAATGGTCTTGCTGTTGCCCCACCTGATATTGTATTTAATATTGGTGTTTCAACCTCTAAATATCCTTTTTCATTTAAGATATTTCTTATTTCATTTATTATTTGTGTTCTTTTGATAAATGTTTCTTTTACTTCAGGATTCATTATTAAATCTACATATCTTTGTCTATATCTTAAATCAACATCTTTTAGTCCATGGAATTTTTCAGGAAGTGGTCTTAATGATTTTGAAAGTAATGTTACTTGTTTAGCATGAACAGAAATTTCTTCTGTTCTTGTTTTAAATACAAAACCTGTAATTCCAATTATATCTCCTATATCCCATGTTTTAAATTCTTTATAACTTTCTTCTCCTAAGTCATTTATACTTACATAACTTTGGATTTTTTCATCAGTATCTAATATAGTACAAAATGATGCTTTTCCCATAATTCTTTTTGCTATTATTCTTCCAGCTACTGTTACATCCTTTTGTTCAAATTTCTCATAATTTGCTTTTATTTCACCTGCTGTATTTGTTCTATTAAATTTTGTTATTTGATATGGATCTTTTCCTTCATTTTGTAATTCAGCTAATTTTTCTCTTCTTATTTGCATTAAACGATTCATATCTAATTCTTCTGTTTGATTATTATCATTCTTTTCTGACATTTATATCTCTCCTAACTCTAATAATTTCCTTGTCTATTATACCTTAATTTACCAAAAAAGTAAAGAAGAACTGTATAAATTAGTTCTTCTTCTTTTTAATTATTTATATTTTACATTTAATATATTCACTCTCTAACTATTATTGTTATATTAAATAAACCATACTCATCTACATTTCCTGAATAATAATTTTCCGTATTCGTTGGAATAGATACTGTATTATTAGTTAAATCAATTTTTGTTTTATATCCTGTATCAGACTGTTCAGCATTACTCATAGCATTCTTTGTTACTATATTATATCTGCCTACCCCATCTATCTTATTAAATAACAAATATACTTTTCCATCATTTCCTGTAGTTGCAATTTCTGTCCCATCTGATAGAGTGACTGCCTCTTCTTTTTCTGTTTCAACACTAACCTTACGTCCTGGTGCTGCTATTTCTCCACTATATATTGAGTTTATTCTTACAACAATAGGTCTTACAATTGTTTCCATCTTTTCCCCATTAACATCAACAGTTAATATGTGTAAATAATGGATTCCTGGTTCATTTATTTGTAATGTTATTTCTTCTTCTTGACTAGAAAATCTTCCACCTGTATATTTGCTTTCATCTGTTCCAATTTCTTCACTTTCTGTATTATATACCCATTTACATTTAGAATAATCTATCTCCACACCTGTACTTACTTGTGTGACTTTTTCTACTATTTGTCTATCTGTATCATTATAATCTGTACTAGTTATTTCAGCTGTGACTGTTGCAACTTCCATACCTACATTTAAATCTTTTATATCTGATGATATATCTCCATTTTGTATAAATATTTTATACAATCCTTTTTCTGAAACAATGAAACTTAAATCTTCACTAGTAGTCCAATAGCCATCTCCTACTTTTTTATATTTTACCTGCCATTTATCAACATATCCATTATATTGAATATTTGATATTGTTATTCTCCAATTATTTTCTTCAGTTTCTTCTACTGAAGTTTCAAATGTTGGATTTTCTATATTTTTATCCGAAGAATCAACATTATATAAACCGTTTGGTAATTGATTTAATGTATAATATGTTACTCCTTCATATTCAAATCCACTATAACTTACTACATTTCTCTTCTCTATATTTACAAAGAACTCACCTGAAACTCCCTTTATTCCTAAGTTTTTTATTGTTTCTGTATCATAATATCTATAGCCTACTTTGTTTGTTAAACCAGAAGCTTCTTTCTTGAACACTTTATCTGCTTGTGCATCTAAACCTCTTCCAATGTTTAATACATCTTCTCCGTTGGTATACCTATCATATAATTTATTTACTTCTGTTTGCATTATATTCATTTCAGTTGTAAATTTATTTAACTTTGCTTGTCTAATAATACCGACTCCTGCATATGTTACTATATATACTAATATTAATATTACAGTTATTGTTATTGTTAAAGCAATTATTGTTATCCCCTTGTTTCTTTCTTTCATTAGCTCCTCCTATAAAAACTATTTCTAATAAAAGTTTTCTCTAATAAATATCATTCAGAAAAAAGAATGCTTTGCATCCTTTTATTCTATTGCATATTTTGCTATTACTGCTCCTGAAGTTCCTTCTATTGTTATTCCTTCTTCATCTGTTGGCGTTCCCAAGAATATGAATTCTTCTTTTCCTTCTATTGCATACACATTTTCATATGTTGGCACATCATATTCTTCTAACACACTTCCATCATCTGCACTAAACTTTGCTAATGTATAAATTCCATCTTTTTCGCATATCGCAACAAAATCATTTTCGCTTGATTTACTTATTTGTTTTATCTTTCTATTGTCTATATCTTCTGTTTCTTTTCGCCAATCAAGATTACTTCCTTGTTCTAAGTATTTTTGAATATTTAAAAATTCGCCCATTTCATTATTTGAATAATCATAATAATGATTTAAACAGATAAATTCATTATTTCCATATAACAATAATTTATTAATTATACCATTCCATGTACCATTGATTATTTTTTCTTCCGTTAAATCAGAGTTTAAAATAAATACATCATATTTTAGCCCAGCCACCATACGAATGAGATAATTTCCTTTTGAATCTTCTTCTATTTCTTTTGCAAATGGCTTACTTCCTTTCATTTGTAATTTATTCATTGCTATCTTATTTCCTTCTTTGTCATATTTTATTATTAAATAAGATCCTTTTTCATCAGTATCAGCAAAACTTGATGGTATAGCTACTACTTTTTGACCTGTTAAAATATAATTTCCATCACTCGTCTTAGCAATACTACTTATTACAATATTTGCAACAGAATCAGTATCAAATCCTTCATAAGAAGGCCCACCTTCTTCAAAATATTGTTCTGTAGTATATTTATCTGTCGCTTCACCTGTAACTTTTAATGAAACTTCATTACCACTTGAATCATATCTTCCAATTATTCCCTCTGACGCTGCCATGCTACTTCCTGTGTCATATGACCAATCGTAGCCATGTCCTATATTAGTTCCATTTTTATCTACTACATCTGTTGAATAAATTGTCCCAACTGCAACATATGTTCCATTTGTTATTTCTATTACTCCACTATATCTATCATTTCTACTTCCTCCAACAGACTTTTTCCATTGCTCGTTTCCATTTGCGTCATATTTTACAATAATAGCATCTTCTCCACCTTTATTTGTCAACCCATTTATATTTGTTGAAGTAGTATATCCTACTGCTATGTATCCTCCATCTGATGTTTTTTTCACATCTAAAAATTCTTCTTCTCCATTTCCATCTATCTTTGATACCCATTTTCTTACCAATTTTTTTGAAGTACTTTTAATATTTGAAACCACATCACCATTTTGTATCTTTACATCATATGGACCTATATCTGGTACTATAAAGCTTAAATCTTCACTTGTTGACCAGTAATCTTCTCCTTCTTTTTGATATTTTACTTGCCACTTATCTATATAACCATTATATTGTATATTTGATATTGTCATTCTAAAAGTTCCATCATTTAATTTTTCCATTGATACATCAAATGTTGGTATATTTGTATTTTCTTCATATTCAGCATTATACAATCCATTTGGTAATTGGTCTAATGTATAATATGTTGTTCCTTCGTATTCAAATCCATTACAACTTATAATACTTCTTTTTTCTACATTTACAAAATACTCTTCTTCTACTCCTTCTATTCCTAATCCTTGTATTATATCTTGATCATAAAGTCTATATCCACTCTTATCTGTTATTCCAGACGTTTCACTTGTAAACACACTATTTGCTTTTGAATCTAAATCTTTTCCTATATTATAAATATCTAAACCTGTATAGTTATTTCCATTTACTTCAACAGTCTCTCCACTAGTTGCTTTTTGATATAAGTCATTTACCTCTGTTTGCATTATTTTCATTTCTGTAGTAAATTTGTTCAACTTTGATTGTCTTATTATTCCTACTCCACTATAAGTTGCAATAGATGCTAATATTATTAATACTGTTACTGTTATTACCAAAGCAATTAATGTAATTCCCTTATTTTCTCTTTTCATTAGTTCCTCCTACAAATAAACTAGCCTGTTCTTATGCAAAACTAAGCTAGCAAAATATTTTGGCTGGGGTACTGTGATTCGAACACAGGAATGTCGGAACCAGAATCCGATGCCTTACCACTTGGCGATACCCCAATGTACTTACTCATTATAACAAATAAATTTAAATTTATAAATACTTTTTTTAAAAATAAAACAAAAAAATAAAAGAATGACTAATCATCCTTTTATTCTATATAATTTTCATCAAATAAAAGCTGACAAATAAAGTTCATTCTTATTTTATAAATTAATAACTCAAATTCTTTTCTTCCTTCTATTTTGTATTCATCTACTGGATTATACCCACCATATACTCTAAGTTCCATATTAGTTTTTATATCTTCCATTGTTTCTAGATGCTCTATCCAATTGTCATCAATTGTAAATAATAATTTACTTTGTATTCTTGTTTTAAATCCTTCTTCTCCTATTTCTTTAGCTTTTATACAATATCTATTGTATATTTTTTCTTTTAAGTTCTCTATATTATCTTTATTTATACTTACGTTCTCTTGTTTTTCTAAACTTTTTATTATTTTTTCATCTTTCTTATTTGACATATTTATAACATTATCACAAAAGTATGATATAAACTCTTTAACAATACTATCTATATTGTTCTTTAATACTTGTTTTCTATCATTATATATTATTTCTCTTTGTTTATCTAATACCTCATCATAGTGTACCATTCTTTTTCTTATTGTATAATTTCTATTTTCTGCCTTTTTCTGTGCTTTTAAGAATTCATCTTCTAAAAAAGCATTTTTTAATTTTTCTGGTTTATATTTTTTATATTCTTTTATTCTTTTCTTATTTCCGTATATTTTTATTAATTCATCTTCTAAGCTTAATAAGAATATACTTTCACCAACCTGTCCTTGTCTTCCGCTTCTTCCTCTTAATTGTTCATCAATTCTTCTTGCTTCATGTTTTTCTGTTCCTATTATTTTAAGTCCACCTGCTTTTGTTACTTCTTCTTTTCTTGTTTCGTTTTCTCCTCCTAATAGTATATTTGTTCCTCTTCCTGCCATATTTGTTGCAATTGTTACTTTACCTACATCTCCTGCTTCTTTCACAATTTCGGCTTCTTCTTGATTATTTTTTGCATTTAATATATTATGCTCAATATTTTCTTTTTTTAGAAGATTGCTTAATTTTTCAGAATTTTCGATTGATGTTGTTCCAACAAGCACTGGTTGTCCCTTTTCTTTACTTTTTCTAATCTCTTCTATAACTGCTTCATATTTACTTTTTTCATTATCAAAAATTCTATCTCTTTTATCAATTCTTTGACTCTTTTTATTTTCCGGAACTTGTACTACATCTAATTCATAAACTGCATTAAACTCTTTTTCTGATGTTTTGGCTGTTCCTGTCATTCCTGATAATTTATTATACATTTTAAAATAATTTTGTACAGTAATACTTGCAATTAATTTTGAACTATTTTCTATCTTAAGTCCTTCTTTTGCTTCTATCGCCTGATGAAGTCCCTTCATAAATCTTTTTCCATGCATTATTCTTCCTGTGAATTTGTCTATTAGCTTTACTTCACCATCTAAAACTATATAATCTACATCTTTCTTTAAAATTTCTTTTGCTCTTAATGCTTGTCTAACATAGTTTATAATTTTATAATTCTCAGCATCATAGTAATTATCTACTCCATATTCTTTTTCTGCTTTTTTCATACCTTTTTCAGTTAATTCAACTGTTTTATATGTTTCATCAACTACATAATCATATTCTTCATTTTCTCTTTGTTGTTTTTTATTTTTAGGCTCTTCTTTTATAATTATTCTTCCATTTAGTTTATTCACAAAATCTCTAGCTTTAATATACTCGTCTGCTTTATCTTCTTTACCTTTTTGAGATATTATCATAGGTGTTTGAGCTTCATCCAGCAATATACTATCAGCTTCATCTATGATTGCATAATTTAATTCTCTTTGAACTGTATCATTAATATCTCTTACTGTATTATCTCTTAAATAATCAAAGCCAAATTCTGTATTTACTCCATAAGTCACATCCATCTTATACGCTTCTTTGCGGTCTTTGCTTTCCATTCCTTGGTAAATAAAGCCAACAGATAATCCCAAGTATTTTAAAACTCCTCCTACTTCTTCAAAATCTCTTTTGGCTAAATATTCATTAGTTGTAATTACATGTACACCTTTTTTATTTAGAGCATTTAAATAAGCAGGTAAACTCTCTATAAGAGTTTTTCCTTCACCTGCTTTTATCTCTGCAATTCTACCTTGGTGCAAATAATAGCCACCTATTATTTGCACATCATAAAGCCTTTTTCCCGTAATTCTTTTTACTGCTTCTCTTACCATTGCAAAGGCTTCTGGTAGAATTTCTTCAATTTTTTTCTCTTGTTTCAATTGCTCTATAAATTCATTAGTTTTTGCTTGCATTTGTTCTTTACTATAATTACAAACTACATTTTCTAAATCATTTACTTCTTTTAATATTGTCTTTGCTTTCTTCATATAATCATCCTTATTTCTCTAATGGTAATAATCTCTTTACATACTCTTGTAATGTTTTTGTATGTCTTACATCATTTCCTTTGTTTATTTCTTTTGGTTGTTCTGCTAATCTTAATCCATAGAAGTATTTATCTGGTATTCCCTCAAATTCTTCTCTTGGTGTTAATTCTCTATTATCTTTTACAAATTTCATATTTTCTATCTTATATAAATTATTTAATCTTAATGATGTTAGTAATCCATTTGCAAATAAGTTCATATGATAATCTGTTATTACATTATAGTAATTTACTTTTTCTTTTACTACTGACCTTTCTACTATCTTTGCTACACTTCCATCTTCTTTAAATACACTTGTTCCTATTGGTGTATTTTCTTCATCCATTGTATATGTGAATTCTTGTTTTTCCATATTAAATATTCTATGGTCTATTACTGTTTTTAACTCTGTTCCATCATCAAATTTTATTAAATTATATTCTTCTGTTACTTGTGCTTTCATTATCCATAATGGTTTAGCTTTTGCGAAGCATCCATTATCAAAATCCCATACTAATAATTCATCATCATATGTTATATTTTCTATTCTCTTCTTACTCATATCTCCTAAAGTTATTTCTGTTCCTTCTGCTAAACATACAACATGATAATACATATTAAAATTATCTGTATCCGTAGTTCCATCGTTAAATGTAAATTCTAATTGTAATCTTGCCATTAAAATTCCTAAATTATATTTGGGTCCTAATGCTACTAATTGTACCTTTCCATCATTAACATTTAATTCAAATGGTGGTGTTAAATCTGAACCATCTCCCCATTTACATGAAACTATTCTAGCATTCGTAATTTCATTGCTTCCACTGTATGTATACAATACTTCTCCTGCAACAATGGTATCATAACCTGAAACTGGTGTTGTATACCCTCTTCTTTCAATATAATCTCCATTTAGCTTATTAGTAATATAGCTTGTCCATTTTGGATATAATGTTGTATTTGCTGTTAGAGTATCTCCTGCTTTTGCTTCTTTTGTTCCATCTTCATCATAATACCATCCAACAAATTTCACCGTATCTTTAGTTGGATTTGTTGTTGGAAATGTTAATGAATTTCCTTCTATTGTTTCATATACTTTTCCATTTGCCATAAATGTTGCAACAAAATCTCCAAACTTAGCATATAAAGTCATATCGTTTGTTACTTCATCACCTTCAATTGCTTGATTATTCAATTCTTGGTCATAATACCACCCTGCAAAGTTTCCTTCTGTACTTGTTGGGTCCACTTCGGGGAATGTTATTCTATCTGATTGAACAGTTTGATATACACTTCCATTTACCATAAAGCTTAATAAGAACATACTTGCCATTGCTAATATTCCTAATTCTATTAGCCAGTCTTCCTCTTCATCTGTTACTGTATCTGGGTTATATCTTAATTCATTACCTTGAATTACATATTTATTTTCATCTCCTGCTTCTATATCATCTCCTAAGATTTCTTTTATCTTGTCTGGGTCTGTTATATATACATTTGCATTTTCATGTCCACTATTCTGTTCTTCATCTATTACATAGCTATCCACTCTTTCTTGATATTGTCTTACTTTAGTTGAAAACGCTGAAAACTTTGCTTTATCTATTACTCCATCATCACTAACCAATGTTCCTATTGTTATTCCTGCTAAAATTATTAAAACTATAATTGTTACTATTAGTGCAATTAATGTTATTCCTTTATTTGACTTTAATGTTTTTATAATTTTATCATCATCTTTTCTTTTATACATAAAAAGTCTCCCTTTCTTTAGTTTTTCGTTGCTTTTTCTTTTTGTAAATAACATAAAATTTTTTCATGTTTATTTTATATTTTTTTATAAACTAAGTCAATATATTTTATTTATTTTTTAAATAAGACTCCTATCATTTATGTTAGAAAACATAATCTAGGAGTGCTTATTTTCATTCTATTACATTATTTTTCTAAAGGTAATAATCTTTCTACATACTCTTGTAATGTTTTTGTATGTCTTACATCATTTCCTCTATTTATTTCTTTTGGTTGTTCTGCTAATCTTAATCCATAGAAGTATTTATCTGGTATTCCCTCAAATTCTTCTCTTGGTGTTAATTCTCTATTATCTTTTACAAATTTCATATTTTCTATCTTATATAAATTATTTAATCTTAATGATGTTAGTAATCCATTTGCAAATAAGTTCATATGATAATCTGTTATTACATTATAGTAATTTACTTTTTCTTTTACTACTGACCTTTCTACTATCTTTGCTACACTTCCATCTTCTTTAAATACACTTGTTCCTATTGGTGTTTCTTCTTCATTCATTGTATATGTGAATTTTTGTTTTTCAATATTAAATATTCTATGGTCTGCTATTGTTTTTAATTCTGTTTCATCATCAAATTTTACTAAGTTATATTCTTCTGACACTTGTGTCTTCTTTATCCATAATGGCTTAGCCTTTGCAAAACATCCATTATCGAAATCCCATACTAATAATTCATCTGTATATTCTATATTTTCTATATTCTTCTTACTCTTATCTGCTAAAGTTATCTCTGTTCCTTCTGCTAAACAATACCAATCTCCAGTAACATCGTAAGTAACTTCAATTAGCACTTTCTCTTTTTTGCCTGATTCCGTTGTAACTTGAACTACATAATGTAAATAATAACCTGGGCTACTATATCCAATATTTCCATGTATTACTCCTTCATTAATTCCAGGTTGCCTTGTTAAAACCAAATCTCCATCATTATTTATCGTTAAGAAATCGCCAAAGCCACTTCCTTTTGTTCTCCATCTTATTACTTGTGCATAATATCCAAAAGTATAATTTTCTATAGCACAGTGGGCATCTTCAATTTCTACTGATACTATTTTTTCGCCCTTATATTCCCCATTTAAAATAGTTACTTTTTCAGGTGCTGGATTTGGTACAGTGGTTAAATCATAATAGCCTCCACCTTGATAATAACTATAACCTGCATTATAAACTTCTTGTATATCTCCATAATCCGTTTTATATCTTGCCACAGCTTCTATATCATAATTTATGATGTCACCTTCGTTATATTCGATAAATTCATTTTGGTCTCCTACTGGAGTACTTGTTGCATAATCCCAATGTGAAAATACATATTTTACTTTTTCACTTCCACAAGACCATTCGTATTTATCACTTGGTATTTTATCACTTGGCAATGCTCTACCACTTTCCATCGTATCAAATCTTTGATTTGAACTATCCGCATAACTATCTATATATGTTATTGTATACTTCTCTAATTCATTCATCTTAGCATACAATGTAATATCTTCTGTTAATTCATTTCCTTCAATTGCTTGATTTGCATATTCTTGGTCATAAAACCATCCTGCAAATCCTTGTGTATTGTTCATAGGCTCTTCCGATGGAAATGTTATTTTATCTGATCGAATCGTAGTAAACACACTTCCATTCGCCATAAATGTCATTAGAAATGTTGCAGTCATTGCTAATATTCCTAATTCTATTAGCCAATCTTCTTCTTCATCTGTTACTGTATCTGGGTTATATCTTAATTCATTATCTTGTATTACATATTTATTTTCGTCTCCTTCTTCTATATCTCCTAAAATTTCTTTTATTTTATCTGAATCTGTTACGTATTCATTTACATTTCCATTTCCACTAGTTTGAGCTTCTCTTATTACATAATCATCTACTCTTTGTTCATATTGTCTTATCTTAGTTCCAAATGATGAAAAATGTGCTTTATCTATTACTCCACCATCACTAACTAATGTTCCTATTGTTATCCCTGCTAATATTATCAAAACTATGATTGTTACTATTAATGCTATTAATGTTATTCCTTTATTTGACTTTAATGTTTTAATAATTTTATCATTATCTTTTCTTATATACATAAAAAATCTCCCTTTCTTTAGTTTTTTGCCACTTTTTCTTTCTGTAAATAACATTAAATTTTCTCATGTTTATTTTATATTTTTTTATAAACTAAGTCAATATTTTTTATTTAATTTTCAAATAAATACTCCTAGCTTCTATGTATAAGCACATGTGCTAGGAGTATTTATGTTTATTCTATTACATTATTTTTCTAAAGGTAATAATCTTTCTACATACTCTTGTAATGTTTTTGTATGTCTTACATCATTTCCTCTATTTATTTCTTTTGGTTGTTCTGCTAATCTTAATCCATAGAAGTATTTATCTGGTATTCCCTCAAATTCTTCTCTTGGTGTTAATTCTCTATTATCTTTTACAAATTTCATATTTTCTATCTTATATAAATTATTTAATCTTAATGATGTTAGTAATCCATTTGCAAATAAGTTCATATGATAATCTGTTATTACATTATAGTAATTTACTTTTTCTTTTACTACTGACCTTTCTACTATCTTTGCTACACTTCCATCTTCTTTAAATACACTTGTTCCTATTGGTGTTTCTTCTTCATCCATTGTATATGTGAATTTTTGTTTTTCAATATTAAATATTCTATGGTCTATTACTGTTTTTAACTCTGTTCCATCATCAAATTTTATTAAATTATATTCTTCTGCTTCTTGTACTTTCTTTATCCATAATGGCTTTGCTTTTGCAAAACATCCATTATCGAAATCCCATACTAATAATTCATCTTCATATGTTATATCTTCTATATTCTTATTACTCATATCTGCTAGTGTTATTTTAGTTCCTTCTGCTAAGCAATATATTGTATTGAATACATTATACCATATATTAAACAACACTTTTTCTGTTTTACCACTTTCTGTAGTAATATTAGTAATAAAGTGAACGTATCTATACCCCCCTTTTCCTGATTGTCCAATTACCCCTGAGTCATCTATATATTCAGTTAGTTCAGGCTCTCTTAAGAGTTTTAAATTACCCTCATTATCTATTGTAATAAGTATTGGATTGTGTTCAACAACATATTCAACTGGTTTATCAAAATAATTATTAGACCCTATCCCGTTAAATTCAGATACATCAACTGCAAGATGAACATCTTCTATCTCAACAGATTTTATTTTTTCTCCTTTATACATTCCATTAAGAATCTCTACTTTTTGCTTTACTTCATCTTTTCGTTCTTCTACTATTTCTCCATTATGTATCATTACATAATGGTTATATTCATACGTTCCATCAATTTCTTCTTGTATACCTCCTAATGTAAATCTATATCTAGCCATTGCTTCCGCATCCCTATCTATTATTTGTCCTTCTTCTAAGTAAGTAGGATTGTGATATTCATAGTAATAATCATATCCTATAAATTCATACTTAGGATTATAACTACCACATCCACAAGTCCATGGCAATTTATCCTGAGGTGTGTTATCTGTAGCTACTACTCTTCCACTTTCTATAGTATCTATTACTGTAGAATGATCCCAATCATAAAAAGTTATCGTGTGAAGCTCTAAATCATTCATTTTTGCATACAAAGTAATATCTCCTGTTAATTCATCTCCTTCAATTGCTTGATTTGTATATTCTTGGTCATAAAACCATCCTGCAAATTCTTGTGTATTAGTCATTGGTTCTTCTGTTGGGAAAGTTATTTTATTTGATTGTATTGTTTGATATACACTTCCACTTGCCATAAATGTTATTAAAAATGTTGACACTGTCATTGCTAATATTCCTAATCTTATTAACCATTTTTCCTCTTGGTCCGTTACTGTATCTGGATTATATCTTAATTCATTATCTTGGATTACATATTTATTTTCATCCCCTGGTTCTCTATCCTCTCCTAATATACCTTTCATCTCTTCTGGGTCTAACACATTTACATTTGTATTCCCTACATCTTCTCCACTATTTAATTGTTCTCCTGCTACATGAACAGTTACTTTATCTTTATACTCTCCTATTTTAGTCGCAAATGCTGCATAATTTGCTTGCGTAATTATTCCATTCTCTCCTGTAAGCATTGATATACTTATTCCTGCTAAAATCAGCAAAACAATAATTGTCCTAATATTCCGTTATGACTATTTTTTTAAATTTAGCCAACATTTTGTAATTTATTATCTTCTTTTCCCATATTTAAAATATTGAATTTATAATATATAGTTATTTC
>CALXXE010000023.1 GCA_944392605.1 uncultured Clostridia bacterium
ATTAATATTTGAAGTAATACCTAGCATTTCATAATACTAGGCATTACTGTATAAATTTTTAAGCGATTGCCATACAATTTTCACCTTTTTTCCAGATTTCTATTTGTCAATTTTAATGTTAAATCCATATCTTTTACTATTATATTTTTCTTTTAATTTAAAAACATTTTCTAAATCAATATCATAAGTATTCGCAATCATTGCTGTATAATATAAAACATCTGATAATTCCTCTTCTATTGTCCCTTTAATACTATCTTCTTTCATTCTTTCATCTTTTCTTATTGCTTCAGCAAGTTCTCCTACTTCCTCTATTAACTTCAAAAAATATCTTCCGTGTATTTTTTAAATCTTCTGGCTTGCTTATAGTATATTTTTCTTTCAAATATTCTTGCAATCTTTTTAACGTTAATTCCATAAATATCACCTCTGAGAGAATTATAACATTTTATATTAGATATTTCATCTTAAATTTTAAGATTTTAATTTTACACTAAAAGTGGAGACATGTCCTGTCTCCACTTTTTTCACTATACCTCCATAATTATCGGAATGATCATAGGGTTTCTTTTAGTTTTAGCAAATACATAATCTTTTAAGTTGTCTCTTACTGATGATTTTATAGTTGACCAATCACGAACTCCGTTTTCTTCACATTTTTTAATTTCTTTTCTTACAACAGATTTTACTTCGTCCATTAAGTTTTCTGATTCTCTTACATACACAAATCCTCTTGAAATTACATCTGGTCCTGCTACTACCTCTCCTGTTGAAGAATCCATTGTCAATACAATAATTATTAAACCATCTTGTGATAAATGTTGTCTATCACGAAGTACTATGTTTCCAACATCTCCAACACCTAGTCCGTCAACTAAAACTCTTCCATTTGGTACTGTTCCTGTAAACTCTACTCCATCTTCTCCTATTTCTAATACTTTACCGTTTTGCATCATGATAATATTTTCTTTTGCTATTCCCATACTTTGAGCGGTTTCACTATGGGCAATTAATTGTCTATATTCACCATGCACTGGTATAAAGTATTTAGGTTTTGCTAAAGCTATTATTAATTTTTGTTCTTCTTGGCAAGCGTGTCCTGATACGTGTACATCCTCTAATGAGCTATATACAACTTCTGCACCAAGTTGCATTAAATCATCAATTACTTTTGATACATATTTCTCATTTCCTGGTATTGGTGTCGCTGAAATTATTATTAAGTCATTTGGAGTAATTTTAACTTTTCTATGTTCTCCATTTGCCATTCTTGTTAATGCTGACATAGTTTCTCCTTGACTTCCTGTTGTAATTATTACTAATTGCTCATCTGGATAATTTTTTATCATATCAATATCAATAAATAAATTTTCCGGGCACTCAATATATCCAAGTTCTCTTGCTGTTGTAATCATGTTTATCATGCTTCTACCACATACAGCAATTTTTCTACCATATTTTATTGCACAATTCACAATTTGTTGTACTCTATGTACATTTGATGCGAATGTTGCAACTACAATTCTTTTTGTACAATGTAAAAATAATTTATCAAAAACTTCTCCAACTGAACTTTCTGACATTGTAAATCCTTTTCTTTCGCTGTTAGTACTATCTGACATTAATGCTAGAATTCCTTGATGTCCTAATTCTGCAATTCTACCTAAGTCCATTATTTTACCATCTATTGGTGTAAAATCAACTTTAAAGTCACCTGTGTGTAATACAGTTCCTGCTGGCGTTGTAATTGCAAGCATAACAGAATCAGGAATACTGTGTGAACTTCTTATGAATTCTACTTTAAAATTCTTTCCTAAATTTATTGTTTGTCCTTGATTTACCTCTACTAATTTTGTTGAACCAACTAATTTATGTTCTTCTAATTTATTTCTAATTAAACCTGCTGTTAATTTAGTTGCATAAATTGGTATATTTATTTTCTTTAATAAATAAGGTACAGCACCTATATGATCCTCATGTCCATGTGTTATTACTAATCCTTTTATTTTATTTACATTTTGCTCTAGATATGTTATGTCTGGTATTACTAAATCTACTCCTAACATATCATCTTCTGGGAATGATAATCCACAATCTACCACAATCATTTCATTTTCATATTCAAAAACTGTAATATTTTTACCTATTTCATGTAATCCTCCAAGTGGAATAATTTTTAATTTTGAGGCTTTAAATATTCCTTTTTGAACATTTTTCTTTCCTACTTTTGCAGTTCTTCTAACTGTATTTTTCTCTCCTTCTTTTCTGTTTACTCTTTTTGTATTTGTTCTTTTTCCTTGTGAGTTTGTTCTTCTATTTCTCACTTTTTTCTCTTTGTTATTTTCTAATTTTTCTAATTTTTCTTCTGCCATAAATTCTCCTTTCTAAATTTTAATATTTATAATCTTATTAATCATTTAATAAACTAGACCAATAGTCTAGCACCTAAAATATCTATGTACACAAAAATTAAGTTTATAGAAGATAGTTTTCACCATTTTATAAACTATTTTTAATATTCAATTTCCCGCTCAAAAATATTATTTACCTAAACTTATTTTTTAATACATACTTAGGTTTTAAATTTTAATAAAATCTCATATTCTAGCATTTACCGCTAACAACTGTTTCTAATTATACTATATTTTGGTAAAAAAGTCAAATTACATTTTATATAGACTATTCTATTTTTCACTAAATAATAAGTCTTTGAATAAAATATAATAAAAAAGTGAGGTATAAAAATGTATGAACCAATTTTTTATAATGCTAAAGCTGACATAAAAGGTGGAAAAAAATATCCTAATATTAATGGTGAAGTATTTTTTAAAGAAACTCAATTAGGTGTTCTTATTACAGTTAAAATTAATGTTTTACCTACATCTAATAATAGTTGTAAAGGAAGATTTTTTGGTTTTCATATACATGATGGAACATCTTGTACAGGAAATGCTGAAGATGAATTTGCAGATAGCAAAAGTCATTATAATCCGACTAATTGTCCTCACCCATTTCATAGCGGGGACTTACCGCCTTTAATTGAAAATAACGGTTTTGCTTATATGAATGTCCTAGTAAACAAATTTAAAGTTAAAGAAATACTAGGTAAAGTAGTAATAATTCATGACCTTCCTGATGATTTTACTACTCGGGCCAAGTGGAAATTCAGGAACTAAAATTGCTTGTGGCAAAATAAAATAAACCAGCATACAAATCTGGTTTATTTTTATATTTCCAATTATTAATTTTGATTGTTTTCTCCTCTTCCTTCTGGAAGTGCATCTGAGTAATCAAGAACTATTCTTATTCTTGTAATAGCTTTGATTGCTCTTACAAACTTACTGTTCTTAAATCTTTGCCATAAACTTGGTTTAGCTTCAAATGTCGTTTCTTGAACATATTGTTGTTCTTCTTGAACTGCTTCTACTTGTTGTGGCTCTTCTACCACTTGCTCTTCTACTTCTTCTATTGGTGTTGGAATTGATTTTAATGCATCAGCAATTTCTATTCCAATATAACTTAAAGCTTTTGATCTATCTTCAATTCTTTCCATATCTATTTCAATATGTAAATTAGATTCTAAGTTATTTACTCTAGCATTTAATAATTTCATTGCATCTTGATAATTTTGTGACTTTGTACTTTTAGCTTTTCCTACAATATTTAGTGTTTCTATTATATCTTCAGAAAAATCTTCTTCTGCTTTTTTAACTTGGTCTTTCCAATCATCTTGTTTTCCTTCAACTGCTTCTAATACTTCTTTTAATCTACCTGCTAAAGCTATATTTTGTTCTCTTTGCCTAATCAATTCTTCTATCTTTTTAGTATTTTCTTCAAATTGATTTGTTGCAAACTCAACTAACCCATAAGCTGCTTTATAAACACTTGCTGGGAAATTTTTCTTTTTTGGATATTCAATTAAATATGTTTTTATAGATTCAACTAAATCTTTAAAATATGTATCATCTTCTAGTTGAACTATTTGTTTTTTACTCTTAGGGTTTATTAATTTTTGAACTTTATCTATATTCATTAACATCTTTTCTTCTGTGATAACCATTCTCACATTTACTATGCCAGATTTAGACATTGTAAATTACCTCCTTTATCTTACGCGTATTTACCTTTGCTTTCTTTATTATTATACATTAACCTACAAAAAACTACAAGATAATACTATTAATTTTTGTGTTAAGTTTTGGTTACAAAAATATTACAAAAATATTACAAAGTTTTCAAAATTATTAGGGAAAAGCATTTTCCAGCTTTTCCCTAATTTATATTTTCTATAATACTGTTTTTATTTCTTCAGCTCTTTTAACTTTTTGTGTAGTTGTTTTTATCAATTCTTTATCTGTAACTATAATTTCTCTTATATATTTATAAGCAGGCATTGTCTTATTTACCTTTTTTACTTCTTGCCAAATTATATCTTTAATCTTATCTTCATCTGTTGTTTTAAAAATCTCCTTAGCATTTTCTTTATCATAAACAATCTTAGCTGCTATTTTAAAATCTCCATCTTCTTCTGGTCTTCCATACACAAAACTTTCTTTTACACCCTCAATTTTATTTACTAAAATTTCTATTTCTTCTGGATAAATATTTTTTCCGTTTTTTAATACAATTACAAATTTCTTTCTTCCAGCTATAAATATGAAGCCATCTTTATCTATTTTTGCTAAATCTCCTGTATGAAGCCACCCATCTTCTAATGTTTCTTTATTTGCTTCATCATTATTATAATATCCAAGCATTATTGAAGGACCTTTTGCAAGAAGTTCTCCTATTCCCTCTTCATTTGGATTATCAAGTTTAACATCTAAACTTGGAAAAGCTTTTCCTATTGAACCTATTCTTCTATATTTATCATCTTCTGCTGCTATCACTGGTGAACTTTCTGTTAGTCCATATCCTTGATACATTGTAAATCCTAAATCATTAAATCCTTTTTCTGTTTCTGGATCTAAAGCTGCTCCACCTGCTACAAATAGTCTTACTTTTCCTCCTAATGTTTCATGTATTTCTTTGAATAATTTCTTTCTAATGTCTATTCCAAATTTTAATAGGAAATTACTTATCTTAATTCCTTTTTTTACTGTTTCAAGTTTTCCTTTCTTTTCTATTCCCTTCATTACTTTCCTATACATAGCTTCAAAAAGAATTGGAACTGATATCATTGCTGTTATTTGATACTCTTTAATATTTTCTGCAATATGACGTATTCCATCACAAAAAGCTATTGCACCACCAGTTGATAATGGATATAAGAATCCTACTGTACATTCAAATGTATGATGTAATGGTAAGAATGATAAAAATCTATCTTCTGGTGTTAGTTTTATTACAGACGTAATATCTTGTAAGTTACTACATATATTTTTATGTGATAACATTACTGCTTTTGATATTGCTGTTGTTCCTGATGTAAATAACATTATTCCCATTTTTTCATTATCGATTTCGCTATCCAAGAAATCTCTGTTTCCTTCTTCTAATAATTTTCTTCCTTCTTCAGTTAATTCTTTTTGTGATTTTATTCCATTTTCTTCTTGTTCTAAATCCATAGAAATATAATATTTAAGGTTTGTATTTCCTTGCTCTCTTATTCTATTCATAACTTCATCATATTTTTTAGAATAAAAAATTGCATCTACTTCTGAACGAATTATCAAACTTTCTATTTCGTTATCTGGAAGTGCTTTATCTAGTGGTACTATTACTCCTGTACCTGTTGCTACTGCTAGATAATCTACTCCCCATTCATATCTATTTTCTGATATTACAGCAACTCTTTTATCTTTTAGCCCCATTTCCACTAATTTAGTACCTAGAGCATTTACTTCATCTCTAAATTCTTTATGTGTAATTTCTCTAAATTTTCCTTCTACATCAGTTTTAAATAAATAAGCTGGTCTATCACCATACTTTTCTCCTGATTTTTTTAACATATCCTTTAAATCTTTATATTCTACAAATTCATGAATTGGTTTTCTCATCTTCTCTTCCCCTCTACTTTACTCTTAATCCTTCTATAATTGTAGTTTCGAACTCTTTATATAATTTCATAATATCTATTTCTTCTTGGCTTCTTATTTTATAAACTAAGCTAGAACCTATTAATCCATAAATTTCAGAAGCAATCACCTGTGTATTCCCTTTTTTTATTTCTCCTCTTTCAATTCCTTCTTTGACAATTTGCTCTATTTTATAAATATATGATAAAATATATTTTTTACATGTTTGGTTTCTTGCTTCTTTTCCCCAGAACTGAGTAAGTAATATTGTTATCAAATCTTCATATTTAACAACAATTTTAATTTGAATTAACACAATCGCTTTTATTTTATCAATGTAATTAGAATACTTTGCTGTTTTTATATCAATGCTATTTTGTAAAAGTTTTATTCCTTCTTCAATCAGAAAGTTAAATATCTCTTCTTTACTTGAAAAATGATAATACAATGTTCCTTTCGCCACTCCTACTGTTGCTGTTATCTCTTCTATACTTGTAGCATCATAACCTTTTTCAGCAAAAAGTTTCATTGAAGTTTCAAAAATCTTTCTTTTCGTCTTATTCATTTTTTACCACCTTTCAATCTGTGATAACTAGTTACTATTATATATATTTTTATTCAACATTGCAATACCTTTATGTTATTTTGAACGGTTGTTCAAAAATAAAAAATCCGTCTACTTTTTCAAATAAACGGATTCTACTTTATATTTGCCTAATTTCATTATCTCCTATACGGCTTTTCTTTCAAGTTCTGTTATTCTTGAGTCAAATTCTTTGTGTTCCTTATTATTTTCTTCTACTGTGTTTGTAAGATTTTCTGTAACCTTAGCTAATCTTAAATTACTTAGTCTTAATTCTTCTAACATATCTTCTTGAGTTTTCTTTATTTCATCTTGAACCTTTTTCATTTCTTTTTGTTCAGATTGAATAGAATTTACTGTTTTTTGTAAAGTTTCTATTTTTTCAGTCATTGTTTTTTGTTCTTTTTTAACTCTAGTCATATTTTTCTTTAATCCTGATACATCTTCTTTTAATCCTGATACATCTTCTTTTAGCCCTGATACATCTTCTTTTAGCCCTGATACATCTTCTTTTAGCCCTGATACATCTTCTTTTAGCCCTGATACATCTTCTTTTAGTCCTGATACATCTTTTTTTAGCCCTGATACATCTTCTTTTAGTCCTGATATATCTTCTTGCATAATTGATTGATTATCTTTTATTGTAGTTATATCGTTTTTCATATCTAAAAGAATTGATAATATTTTTTCTTCCACCATATCACCTCCGTTTTGTGAATTTATTTTACTATTTAATTTATTTAAAGTCAATAGTAAAATATTTAGAATGAATTTTTTTGATAAAACTAAAGAATTTTCTATGAATTTATTTAGAATTAAAATAAAGAATTAAAAATTTTAAAATTAGAAATATAAAGTACATATATATTAACATATTTTTCCAAATAATACAAATCTTTTTCAAAAATTCCATAAAATTTATTTACATTTTTCTTCAACTAATATAAAATAACTTTGAACTGGATATAATAAGAAAAAATTATGGAGGAAACAAATGAAAAACAAAAATGAATTAAATTATAAAGATTTAAAGATGAGTTGCAATCCTAATATCTTTGATTTTGATACAACAGCTGACTTAGAGTCTATACAAGATGGTATTGGTCAAGATAGAGGTATTAAAGCTTTAGAATTTGGATTACAAGTAGATGTTAAAGGTTATAATCTATATCTTGAAGGACCAAGTGGGGTTGGAAAAACTTTATATACAAAAAATTATTTAAACAAATTAGCAGCTAAGAAAAAAGTTCCATCTGATTGGTGTTATATTTATAACTTTGAAAATCCAAATCAACCAATTGCTGTTGAGTTACCTGCAGGACAAGGTAAAGAATTTAAAGAATCAATGGATGGTTTTATAAAAGAAATAAGAAAAGATATCAGAAAAACTTTTAATAATGATGATTTTGAAAAAGAAAAAGCATTAATAAAACAAGAATTTGAAGAAAAGCGTTCCGCACTTCTTGATAAATTAAATCAAGATGCATCAAAACATAATTTTCAAGTAAAAACTGCGCAAAATGGTATATATATGATGCCTATCGTTAATGGTAAAGTTATTGAAGAAGAAGAATTCGAAAAATTAGATGATGAAATAAAACAAGAATATGAACAAAAATCTCTTATAGTTCAAGAACAAATTATGAATGCAATAAGCCAAATTAAAGAAATTGAACGTCAAGCAGATAAAAAGATATCAGAATGGCAATCAAATGTAGCTCTTCTTACAGTAAACGTTCATATAAATTACCTAAAATCTAAGTATAAAAGAAACAAAAAGATAAATCATTTCTTAAATGATGTTAAACAAGATGTTTTAAAAAACATACCTACATTTTTAGAGGACCCAGAAAAGCAACAAGCTAATCAACCAAATCCTGCAATGAGAAAACCAGATCCTTGTTTAAATTACAGAGTTAACTTATTTATTGATAACTCAAATAGAGAAGGTGCACCTGTTATTATGGATTCTAACTATTCATATAATAACATCTTTGGTGCTATTGAATACGAAAACTATTATGGCTCTTTAAAGACAGATCACACTATGTTAAAGCCTGGTCTTATGCAACAAGCAAATGGTGGATATATTATTTTCCAAGCAAAAGACTTACTTTCAAATGGAGCTTGTTATGAGGCATTGAAAAAAGCTTTAAGAATAAAAGAACTAGGTATAGAAAACGTCGCAGAACAACGTTCTTCTATGGTTTTAATTTCTTTAAAGCCTGAACCTATTCCACTTAACTTAAAAGTTATTTTAATAGGAAATAGTACTATATACCAAACTTTACTTTCTATGGATTCTGATTTTAGAAAACTATTTAAAATAAAAGTAGAATTTGAAGAAACAGCTGAAGCAAATAATGAAAACTTAAATAAACTTGCTCAAATTATTCATGGTTTTTGTGAACATCAAGAATTGCCTGAATTAGATAAAAGTGCTATGGCACGATTAGTTGAATATTCATCAAAACTAGCCGGCAGTCATAGTAAAGTTTCTACTAGGTTTGACGATTTAATGCAAGTAGTTGGTGAAGCTGCTACTTGGGCTAAACTTTCTAGGTCAAAAGTTGTATCTGAAAAACACATTCAGAAAGCATTAGAAGAAAGAGTTGAAAGAGTTAAAAAATATGATGAAAGATATTTAGAAATGATAAAAGAAAACACTCTTTTAATTGATACTTCAGGATTTAAAGTTGGTCAATTAAATGGTTTAACAGTTATGTCTGTTGGAGATTATACTTTTGGTAAACCTGCTAAAATTACTGTTAATACTTATACCGGAAAAAATGGTATTGTAAACATAGAAAGAGAAGTTGAAATTTCAGGTCCTTCCCATTCAAAAGGTGTATTAATACTTACTGGATATTTAGGAGAAATGTTTGCACAAGATATGCCTTTGTGCTTAACTGCAAGTATTTGTTTTGAGCAATTATATAACGGCGTCGATGGAGACAGTGCTTCAAGTACAGAATTATATGGATTACTTTCTAGCTTATCAGGTATTCCAATTAATCAATCTATAGCAGTTACTGGTTCTGTTAATCAAAAGGGACAAATCCAACCAATAGGTGGAGTAAATGAAAAAATAGAAGGATATTTCCAAGTTTGTAAAGTTCGTGGATTAGATGGTTCACATGGAGTTATGATACCTGTTCAAAATATAGACAATTTACAATTATCTGATGAAATTATACAAGCAGTAAAAGATAAAAAATTCCATATTTATGCAATTTCTACTATAGAAGAAGGTATAGAAGTTTTAACTGGAGTACCTGCAGGTAAAAAAGATAAAGATGGTCATTTCCCTGCTGGAACAATAAACCGTCTTGTTTATGAAAAACTAAGAAAATATGCAAAAATAAGTGAAAAACAATAAAGAAAATAAGACAAAGCTTCTTGCTTTGTCTTTTAAAATATATTTTTTAAATTAAACGCATATTTTTCTTGTATATGTCTTAATACAAATACACTTTCATCTAATTCTTTTATTGCATCTGCATATTCTTTTGTTTGAACAAAACTATTTAATGCTGTTAAATTATTCTCCACTTTTTCCAATTCATTATGTTCGATATAATATGCAAGTTTATCATGCCTTGATTCCCAATTTTCTTTTATTTTACCTATCTCCTCTAGCATTTTCTCATTTAACTCTTTTTCATTGCTATCAAGTTCATTCTTTAAATCTGTCTTTAGTGTTTCTAATCCGTTTGATAAAGTTTCTACTGATTCCTTTGTGTATTTCTGTGTTATTATATTACCTACACTAATAGTAATTACAATAATTATACAAATTATCGTCTCCTTTTTCATACACTCTTCTCCTTTTTTTGACAGAATATTTGTCCTTTCCCATCAAATGTAACAACTAAAGCCTCTTCTGGTTTCATATTAAATTTTTCTACTTGTTTTTTTAACCAATTATAATCTTTTCCTATTGCCTTTAAATTTTCTTTCATAACTTTTCCATCTACAACTAAGTCATATGGTATTCCTTCATATTCAGGCATAATATTAAAGTCTTGAGGAATTGTGTTTCTTTTATCTGGTTTCTGTATAACAGTTACTTGTCCACTTGTTTCTAATATTGCATATTCTACATCTCCTAAATTAATTACATTGTTTCCTCTTAATCTTTCTTCTAATTCATTAATTGTAAATCTTTCTTTTTTTAAATTATGTTCATTAATTCTTCCACGATATATTAATATACTTGGTCTTCCACAAATAATTTCCCTTGCTCTTGAACTTTTTAAGTTTATCATTGAAATAAGCAAGTGCATAATCAAAAGTCCTAGTATTGGTATTATTCCATTAAATATAGGCGTTCCTGGATCAGTCATAGGAATTGATGCTAAATCCGCTATCATGATAGAAATTGCAAGTTCAAATGGTTGAAGTTGCCCTATTTCTCTTTTTCCCATCAATCTCATAACTACTAGAACTATAATATATAAAACAATTGACCTAAAAAAAGTAATTAACATTAAATATACACCAACTTTTAAATTTTATTTTTATTATTTTTAACAAATTTTTACTCTTCTATACAATATTTTTTAGTATAAATTAATTATTTTTGTGAATAATAAAATTAGAACCTTAAAAATTTTACATTACGAATTTAATAACTAAGGAGGTTATTTAAAATGTCAGAAGTCGATACAAATCGTACTCAAAGTGGAACTTCTACTGCTTGGCAAATAATTGGTAGATTAGTTGCTTCAGCTGTAGTTTTGGCAATCACTGCATTTTTTACACCAAATTTTACTATTAATAATATTTGGACATTAGCAATAGCTGCTGTAGTTTTAACAGTAATTGATTATTTAGTAGTCAAATTTACTGGTTTACATGCAAGTCCATTTGGAAAAGGTTTTGTTGGTTTTGCATTAGCAGCTATTACTTTATATGCTATCCAATTTTTCGTAGCTGGTTACTCTATTTCTTGGGTTGCTGCTATAATTGGTGCATTAATCTATGGTGTAGTTGATTACTTTATCCCTGGAAATCAACAAATGTAGGAAAAAAACAGGTTAAGGATATCTTCCTTAACCTGTTCTTCTATATTTTTTCTACTATTTCATTTTTATTTTTATAAATACTTTTTGCAGGTATTACACCTCTTACACATGATAGTGGATAAATATTAGTATTTCTACCAATAATAGTTCCTGGATTTAATACACTATTACATCCAACTTCCACTTCATCACCTAACATTGCACCAAATTTCTTTAAACCTGTTTCTATTTGCTCTATTCCTTTTTTTACAACTACTAATTTTTTATCTGACTTAACATTAGAAGTAATTGAACCTGCTCCCATATGAGCTTTATAGCCTAATATTGAATCTCCTACATAATTATAATGTGGTACTTGTACTTTATTAAATAAAATAACATTTTTTAGTTCTGTTGAGTTTCCAACTACTGCACCATTTCCTACAATTGCTTTTCCTCTAATAAAGGCACAATGTCTTACTTCTGCATCTTCTCCAATAATTGCAGGTCCATTAATGTATGCTGTAGGATATATTTTTGCTGATTTTGCAACCCAAATATTTTCTCCTCTTTTTTCATATTTATTTGAATCTAATTTATTTCCAAGCTCAATTATAAACTCTTCTATTTTAGGTAATGCCTCCCATGGATATGTAACACTTTCTAATAATTCTTTTGCTATTGTTTCATCTAAATTATATAGATTTTCAATTTTACATTCTTCCATACTATTATCTCCTCTTAATTATTTTTTATTTTGTCTGTTCCAGTATTTTTCATATAGCTCTTTTGCTGTCTTTGGACTATCTACACCTTCTCTATTTTTTACAG
This sequence comes from uncultured Clostridia bacterium, assembly GCA_944392605.1. Classification (GTDB taxonomy): domain Bacteria; phylum Bacillota; class Clostridia; order TANB77; family CAG-508; genus CAG-269. The sequence goes on from CALXXE010000023.1 coordinate 12,438, forward strand.
GTGCAAAATCGTCTTCTCTTTTACCTCTCAATATTGCTATATCATCAAAGAACTCAAAAGCATCAAAAATAAAAGATTCAAATTTATAAGAATTTGGTTCTGATGGAACAACTTCTTTTCCATCTTCGTCTATATATGAATTCTTTTTGAAAGCACTGTGATACATAAGAGTCTCTTTACTTGCTTTTTCAATTGCATCAATAGTATATAAATGGCATATAATATTTGTTTCTCCAAATTTTAATTCTCCGTTTTCATCCAACTCTTCTGCCATTTTTTCAGGAAGTTCTGTATATTCAATAACTTTTGGATGACCATTCATCTTACAAAATACTCCAACTTTTTCATGTGGATTAGCTTTTACAACTGATTTTGAAGCAATTTGTGCACCTTTATCTATTGCCATTCCTAGTAAAGTTACATCTGCCATTTTTAGTAGAACGTTATCTACTCCACCTATAAATATCCATTTAATTCCTTTATTTTTCATATCTGCTAAGCATCCACTTGCTCTTAATGATGAATATGTTCCACCATTTCCATCTGATGCCTCTTTTATTTTCATATCTTTACTAATTAATAATTTTCCTTTTGTATCAACTAGAGGAAGTTCACTTTGAGTAAATATAGTTACCGCTTCTTTAGGATATCCAAAATAGTTGTGCTTCTCTAAAAAATCTACAGTTGCTTGGTTATTCTCTTTACTTGTCATTATGTACCAAGGAATAACTGTACCATATTTTTTATTTGCTTCTTCAAGATTATCTTTTAATATTTCAAATAAGTATTTTCCTTTTCCATAAACATCTAATTTAAATGTTCCTTTAGGTCCATTATGTCCAAGCCTTGTTCCCTGTCCTCCTGCCATTGTTACAACTGCATATTTCCCACTTCTTATAACTTCTTCACCTAATTTATCAAACTTTTCTTTTTGTTCGTTTGATAGCTTAGCTTTATCTAAATAATCGATAGATTCTATTTTATTTTCTTTTATTTCAATTTTCTTTTTTGTATTATCATACAGTTCCATTATTTGTTCAAAATCTATTCTATTTATTTGTTCTATTAATTCTTGTTTTTTTACTTCATCCAATTTTTTTAATAAATTTATAATATGATTTTGATTATAACTCTTAAGTAGGTCTATTGCCTCTTGCTCTTTATCCATATTAATTCCATCCCTTCATATATATTAATATATTATATGATACTCCCCTTAATATTGCCATTCTATCATAATTACTTGCATTTATCAAGTTTTTTCGAAAACTTGTCATATTTGGAAATTATCTCCAATATATATTAACTAAAAGTATTTAAAGTAGTACAAACATTTTCTTTAAAAGAAATCAAAGGAGGTATATAA
>CALXXE010000024.1 GCA_944392605.1 uncultured Clostridia bacterium
ATGTTGTTGTGTCAATGATGTGAAACAAAATTATATAAAAATTTATTCTATATAATTAACTTGCACAATTAACCATCTCTAATTCTTCTAATTTAGCTCGTTTTTCTCTTGGCGTTAAATATCCTAATACTGCCATTGGTATATCATTTGTTCTCTTAACATATCTTTTCCCTTGTTCTCTTAGATCTTCTAAACTATAAAATTTTAGATAACTATAAAATCTTTCATTATCATTTCTATGACTTCTTTCTACCTTTCCATTATGTTCTGGCGTTCTTGGTTGTATTTTATGATGTTTTATTCCTAATTCTTTTAATAGCTTATCTAATGGATGTTCTTTCTTTATATCTGCTCTATTATATGTAAATTCTACCCCATTATCTGTTTGTATTTCTTTTGGTTTATATCCTAAATATCTTATTACTCTCTTTACGAAATCTACTGTATTTGTTGGTGTATGCTCTTCATACCAATATAAATATCTCTCCCTTGTTGCTTCATCTATATATGTATATTGGTAAAACCTTTTATCTTCTGATAAGTTATTGCTCTTACATTCATTTGGTACATATTTCACGTCCATTTGTCCTTTTTCTCCTACATTCTCTGGTGTATGATATTTTTTATTATGTTTCTTCTTTGATGTGTTCTTTATATTCATTCCTTTGTAGAATTTTATATTTAATCTTCTCATTACTCTATATAACGCTGTTATTGTTCTTGTATATCCTTTTTCTCTTTTTAGTTTTACCCATAACTCACACAATGTTATTCTTGGATTTCTTCTTACATAATTTCTTATCCATCTTATTTCTTTATTTGTATGTGCATTTGGATGTCTTGTTTTTGGTTTATGTGATTTATCTGTTATACTTTCTATTGTTCCATCATATTCTTTATTCCATCTCCATAATGAAACCCTTGATATATGGTACTTTCTACATACATAATTTATATCTCCACAATTTCTATACATCTCTACTGCATATTTTCTTGTATTAATATCGTGTGGTAGGTATCTTTTTTTATTTTTTTCTGTTATAATATTATTCATAAGTGGTTCAAATCTCCTTTATATAATTTTTGTTTAGCAACTTAATTATATATGATTTGAATCACTTATTCAATTTTTATTATTTTTGTTTCACATCAATTGTAACACTACAATTTTAAAATTTTTTCAAATTTATTTCTTAAGTCTTTTTACATTAGACATAATATAAAAATTTATTTATCTTTTTCTTCTATGTTTGGAGAATCTTTTTTTAACATCTTATCAAGAGTATCTCTAAATGATTCTAATTTTCTTCTCTCTTCTGCGGTAAATTCCATTTCACCCATAAGAATTTCTAAATATTGTCTAGCAATTCCATATTGTTTTTTTGCTATAAATTCATTTATTTTCCTTGCCATCATAAATTTGTATTTATCTTCTGGAGTTGTTTCATTTTCACTATGATTAGCTATCTTATCTTCTTCGTTTTTTCTTCTTATACTTCTTGATGGTCTAGTTTTTATTCTTGTCCTTTTTTCAGGAATTTTTCCTTTAGCGCCTAAGTAAAACATATCCCTACGAACTGTATCTATTGATATCCTTAATTTTTTGGCAATTTCACTTTTGGTTAAATCTGGATTTGCACTTAATAAGTTTACTATTCTTGCTCTTCTAGATTTAATATTTCCATTCATTTTTGGATTAATTTTTTCGCCCATTTTACATCCTTCCATTTTTAATCTTTTAAATTAATAATTAAAAGAGCCGTTTTTACCTTTTTATGTAATAGTTAGTTAGAACTTTTTAATTATTATTTTCCCAATTTTCTTTAATTCTAATTTTTTCTTCATCTTCAACTACATAACTATAATAAATTAAAGCAATTAAGTCTTTACCTGTTTCTGAAATATTTTGTTCATCTAACCTTTTATTATAATTGATTTTTACACATATATTTGCTTTACTTGCTAAATCTTTTAACATGAAATTAAAATTTTGTGGAATACAATCTAAGATATCTGGTGCGAAATATCCAAGCAATTCTAACACTTCTTTTGATGCGTTATAAATTTCCATTTCTTGCACTTTATCTCTCACCTCTTTTTCCTTCATATTCTCTTCTATTAGTGATTCCTCTTAAAGCAAATAGAAGTCCATTTACTCTTTTTTGAGTTCTACTATTGGTAATTTTTCTAATTTCTGATATTCCTCTAACATTTTCAAAGTCCGGTATAACTTGTTCTTCTCCACTATTTATCAATTCTGATTGTTCTTGTACAAATTGTTTAAATTCTTCAAAAGTGAATACTTTCTCTGAATCCAGTTTTGCTTCTTGCATCCAATTTCTAACTCTCATAATATTTTCTGGCGTTGTAAAAATTCCAAATAATTGATCTGGATTTCTTTTAATATTAACATTATACATCAACCCTGGATACATTTCATCTTCCATTCCTGCTGGAAACAATGCAAAAACACAACCACATGGTAAAGACTTCTGATATGCTGTTAAATCAGTATATAATGCTATTGTATTATAAAGATTACTAATATCTGAAACAGAAAATTCTCCCTCAGGGTCAGTTGAGCTGATGTATCCACCATATCTATCTGCACTAGAAGATATTTCTCCACTTTTTATTATTTGTTCTGCAAAATATATTGGTGTTCCGTGAAATCTTAAATCTAATTCTTTAGAAATTACATTTCTTAATTCTTTGTCAAAACTACTTATCTTTGCACGTCTATATAAAATATCTTCTTCATTATTAGGTCTGATAAATCTTGATGCCAATTGCAATCTTTCATACTCATATCTATATCGTTGTACTTCTATATAAGCATTTCTATATTCTATAGATTTTCTTCCATATTTTTTTTTAGTTATTTCTAAATTATTTTTCGCTTTTTCTAACTCTCTAACACATAATTCAATATTTCTTTGTAATAATTTTCTATCTTTTTTAAATTGTTCTAATGAATTTAATTTTTCTCTTTTAATTCTAATCATTTTTTCTCCTAATTTTTCCTATTATCTATACAAGCCTTTACTAATCCTACGAATAATGGTGCTGGACGATTTGGTCTTGATTTTAATTCTGGGTGGAATTGTCCTGCTATAAAATATGGGTGATTTTTTATTTCAACTATTTCTACTAAATTACCATCTGGAGATGTTCCAGAAACTGTTAATCCTGCTTCTTCTAATCTTTCTCTATAATCATTATTAAATTCATATCTATGTCTATGTCTTTCTGATATTTCTTTTTTACCATAAACTTTACTTGCTAAGCTGCCTTCTTTAATTACGCAAGGATATGCTCCTAATCTCATTGTTCCACCTTTTTTATCAACATCTTTTTGTTCTTCCATTATATGTATTACTGGGTTTTCAGTATTTTCATCAAATTCAGCTGAATTTGCATCTTTTAATCCTAATACGTCTCTTGCAAATTCTACAACAGCCATTTGCATACCTAAACATATTCCTAAAAATGGAACATTGTTTTCTCTTGCATATTTGATTGTTTCTATTTTTCCTTCTATTCCTCTTGTTCCAAATCCACCTGGTACTATTATTCCATCATATTTAGATAATTTTTCTTTTACATTTTCTCTATTTATCTTCTCTGCATCTACTAAATCCACTTCCACTTTTACATGGTTTTCAAATCCTGCATGATACAAACTTTCTATTACAGATATATATGAATCTTCTAATTTTATATATTTTCCTACTATCGCTACTTTTACTTTGTTATTTTTATCTATTTTTCTAATATTATCTATCATTTCTTGCCATTTTGTATTATCTGGTATATATCTATCTAATTTTAAATGATTACAAACTTCTCGTGCTAAACCTTCTTCTTCTAACATTAATGGTACAGCATATAAACAATCTGCTGTCTTATTTTGAATTACACTTGATTTTCTAACATTACAAAATAGTGATAACTTCTCTCTTATACTTTCTGGTATGTCTTGTTCTGTTCTACATACTAGTATATTTGGTTTAATCCCCAACCCCTGTAATTCTTTTACAGAATGTTGAGTTGGTTTTGATTTTATTTCATTTGAACCATGTATATATGGAAGTAATGTTACATGTATATATAATACATCTTCTGGATTTTTTTCTAGTCCTACTTGTCTAATTGCTTCTATTATTGAAAGCCCCTCTATATCTCCTACAGTTCCACCTACTTCTGTTATTACTATATCAGTATCTGTGTCTTCAAATCCATATATTCTTCTTTTTATTTCATTTGTTATATGTGGTATTACTTGTACTGTCTTTCCTAAATATTCACCTTTTCTTTCTTTTTCAATTACTGTCGAATATATTTTTCCCATTGTTATGCTTGAATTATGTGTAAGATTTTCGTCTATAAATCTTTCATAATGTCCTAAATCTAAATCTGTTTCTGCCCCATCATCTGTTACAAATACTTCTCCATGTTCATATGGATTCATTGTTCCTGGGTCTACATTTATATAAGGGTCAAATTTTTGTATTGTTACCTTATATCCTCTATTTTTTAATAATCTTCCTAATGATGCTGCTGTTATTCCCTTTCCTAATCCTGATACTACTCCACCTGTTACAAATATGTACTTTGTATTCATTTTCTTCCCCTTTCCAAAATAACAAAAAACAAAACCAAATCTTTCAAAACCTAAAAAATTAAACAAAAATAAAAAAAGATTAAAAATCCGCCAAAAAATTTGGTTTTTTTTCAATCTATTATTAGTTTACCACTTTTCAACTAATTTTACAAGAGTTTTAAATGAATTTCACAAAATACTCTTAATTAGTATTTTTCGTTGTCATATCATAATTATATTTTACTTCCTGTTCTGTCAATGGTCTATTATATACTCTCGATGCGTATATTTCACCATAAAATGGATATTTACGATTAAGAGCATCTCCTCCTGAGTTAGCTGTTTCTTCAATATCTGAGCCAATTTGAATAGGAGTATTTTCTGGAGTATCTAGCAGACTTTCTATGTCTCCCAAATTTGTTGTTTGTGTTTTTATTCCATTTATATATAAAATTCCTTTTTCATCTTCCTTACTTGGATCATATGTATATGTTATATAAATTGGTACATTCTCTTGAACTATAGTATCTGTTTTTAATCTTTTATTAGCCCCTCCTCCTATATCTATATAAATTCTTCCATAATCATAATATTCTATATCGTTTCCAGCATTTCCTAAAAACATAAAAAATCCATCTTCTAGTGTACTTCTTTTCATCATTAGTATTTGCACTACATTCGATGTTCCTTTTCCTTTTAATGTAAAATACATCTCTAACGTTATTCCTTGACTATAATCTGAATTATCTTTTACTTCTATTCCATCATCTATTCCGTCAAACATTAATGCATTTTCAGACCAACCACTGTTTTCATCACCTTCGTTAAAGTTATTAAGTATTGCATCTCCCCAAGAATTAGAATTTGTCATATTCTTGGGATCTGCTGAATATACTAAGCCATCTTTTATACAAAGTAATTCATTTGTAACCACTCTATGTTTTTCTTCATCAAATCTTACAAATTCTCCTGTTTCATAATCTATTATATATGAATTTTTTAATTCATAATCATCTACATCTTTTGGTTGTAAATAATACCAACCATTTGCATAAGTAGTCCCTGTTTCTGCATCATATATACTTGTTGTATCTTCTACTGTATTAAAAACTACTTCTTTTAATTCTTCCCCATAAGTATTGTTATTCATTTGATATTCTACAATTAAAAGATTTATATATTCTTCTTCACTTGATATTTCAGTTAATTCTTTTGCTCTTTGTGCTTGTGTTAATATTCCATTACTTCCTGTTAACATTGCTATACTTGTCCCTGCAAGTATTAATAAAACTATGATTGTTATAACTAGAGCTATTAATGTTATACCATTATTACTTCTTTTTTGTCTTCTTCCCATTTTTTCTCCCCTTCTCTTTAGTTTTGATATTTTTTATTTTAATTAAGCTTACATTATAATTATGTACTCCATATGGGGTATTAAAATAATAATACCCCATATAGAGTAAAAAATCAACCCCGAATGGAGTATTTTTTTATAATTATTTTGAGGTGAGTTAAATGAATACAAGATTAAGAGATCTAAGAGAAGATAAAGACTTAACGCAAAAAGAATGTGCTGAAATTGCATATATATCTAAAAATTCTTATATAAGATATGAAAATAATGAAAGAATTCCTCCATTAGATACAATAATAAAATTTGCAAAATACTATAACGTATCAATAGATTATATTGCAAAATTAACAGATGTAAAAAAGCCATATCCAAGGAATAACTAAATTTACTTCTTTTACAAAATGAAACAAAAAAGACCCGTCCCAAAAATTCTCATTTTGTGATATACTATTTATATAAAAAATATAAAGGAGGAATTAGTATGTCAACACCACATAATGAAGCAAATTTAGGTGATATTGCAAAAACTGTGATTATGCCAGGAGATCCACTTCGTGCAAAATATATTGCAGAAAACTTTTTAGAAGATGTAAAATTAGTAAATCAAGTAAGAGGTATGTATGCTTATACAGGAAAATATAAAGGTAAAGTTCTTACTGTTATGGCATCTGGAATGGGTATGCCAAGTATGGGTATTTACTGTTATGAATTATATAAAATCTATGAAGTAGAAAACATTATAAGAATAGGTTCTTGTGGAGCATATAAACCAAAATTAAAATTATTTGATATCATTCTTGCTGATAAAGTATTTAGTGAGTCTAATTATGCTTTAACATTAAACAATGAAGATTGTCATATTGTAGAATCAAATAGCGAATTAAATTCTATTATAGAAAAAACTGCAAAAGAAACAAATATAAATATAGTAAAAGGAAATACAGTTTGTACAGATTGCTTTGACCTTTATATGACAGATGTAAATAAATTTTTAGAAAGAGTACCTTCTGATTTTAATCCTGTTGGTGCTGAAATGGAAGCCTTTGCATTATTCTATACTGCAAAAATGTTAAATAAAAAAGCAGCTTGCCTAATGAGCGTTGTAGATTCAAAATATATTAAAGAAGTTGCAACACCAGAAGAAAGACAAACAGGTTTAAATAATATGATTAAACTTGCTTTAGATAGTACTGTTTTTAAAACAGACTAAAAAAAGCAAACACTAAAACTATATATTTTTTTGAAATAAAAAAAAATGTATAGCAAGTTTTTAGATTAGGTAATTTTGCGTAGGGGAATTTAAGGGGTAGCAAAATACCGATAAGCGAAGCTTAAATCTAAAAACTTGCTTCAAACCCCTTTAAAAGTAAAAAGCTGCTTTTTGACCCCGTCCCAAAAAACAGCTTAATAAAATTATTTTTTTATAGACAATATTTTATACTTCATAACTCCTGCTGGTGCATTTACTTCGACTACATTATTCTTTTTAGCCCCAAGTAAAGCAGCTCCTAAAGGTGATTCATTAGAAATTTTATTTTCAGCTAAATTTACTTCTGTAGAACCAACAATTTGGTATTCAATCTTTTCATCAAATTCCATATCTAATACTTTAACAATATTTCCTACTTGAACTGTTTCAGTATTAATATCTTTTTGGTCAATTATTTTTGCATGTCTTAATTTATCTTCAAGTTCTACAATTCTTGTTTCATTCTCTGCTTGTGCAGTTTTTGCTTCATCATATTCTGAGTTTTCAGATAAATCTCCAAATCCTAATGCAACTTTAATTCTATCTGCTATATCAGCTCTTTTTTCTGTTTTTAAATAATTTAACTCCTCTTCTAATTTATCATATCCTTCTTGTGTTAATAGTACTTCTTTTTTCTCATCCATTGTTCATTTCTCCTCTCTTTAGGTAAATTGTATGTTTTCCTTTAGAAAATCATTTACTATATTACGGCAAAAAATGAAATTTGTCAAGCAAACTCCATTTTTTATTTAACATTATATTCATTTTATCTTAAAAGTATTCTTATTTTCTATTTTTTCATTTGTCTTTATTTAACTTGCATATATTTTTTAGCACCTTTTAAATAATCTACTCCAGAGAATATTGTTGCAATAACTTGTATAATCATCATAATTGTTACAATTAAGTTTAATACTAAGTCTCCACCTTGTAAGACTCCTGTGAAACAGTCTCCAAATGCATTTAAATCTACAAAGGCTAAAATGATTGCTATCATTTGAGTTAATGTTTTTAGTTTTCCCCATTTAGATGCTGCAATTACTTCTCCACCTTGCTCTACTGCGATTAATCTATATCCTGATACCACAAACTCTCTAGCTAATACTATAATTGGTATCCACGCAGGTAACTTTTGCATTTCAACTAACATCATCATAGCTGCTAATACTAATATTTTATCAGCTAAAGGATCTAAGAATTTACCAAATGCTGTTACTTGATGATTTTTCCTTGCTAGATAACCATCTAGTTTATCTGTAATAGAAGCTATAATAAATATGCTATCAATTATAATCCATTCTATTGGTATTCCTAGAATTTTACCATCTATTCCAAAAAACGGAATTATCACCATTATAGGTACCAATATTATTCTAAATATAGTTAATTTATTTGGTAAATTCATTACTATCCCTCGCTTTAATTTTTATTTAATACTTCAATCGCTTTTTGTAATTGTGTGTCTTCATCTCTTTCAACATCTAAAACATTCTTTACTGTATCTGGTAATTCTACTTCTTCATCAGGTTCTATTCCAACTTTATTTATCTCTGTTCTATTTGGTGTTAAATATTTTTCAGAAGTTATCTTTAATCCACTTCCATCAGGTAATGTAAGTAATTGTTGAATTACTCCTTTTCCATATGTTTTTGTTCCAACTATTGTTGCTTTTCCATGGTCTTTTAATGCTCCAGCTAGTATTTCTGATGAACTTGCTGTATTTTCATTAGTTAATAAGACTATTGGCATATTAATTATTGGGTCATCAGTTGTTTTTTCTTCTGTTTCATTATTATTTTTATCTACTTCATATAAAATAACTGAATCTTTGTCTAATATGTAATTTGCAATCTTTAAAGCTTCATCTACAATTCCTCCACCATTATTTCTTAAATCTATTATTAGTGAATTGATTCCTTTTCCTTGTAGTTCCTCAAATTTAGCTTTAAATTCCTCTGCTGTTCCATCATCAAATGAAGAAAATGCTATATAACCTATATTGTTATCTAATACTTCACCTTCAACAGGGTTTACTTTAATATTTTCTCTTGTTAATTCAAAGTTTAAAGTCTCATTTCCTCTTAAAACTTCTAATTTAACATTTGTTCCTTCTTCACCTTTAATTTTATTTGAAGCTTCTGTCATTTGCTCTCCTGTATACTGTACTCCATCTACTGCTGTTATATAGTCTCCAGGTTGTAATCCCGCCTTTTCTGCTGGTCCACCTTTTATTGGAGATAATACCATTATTCTATTTGCTTCTGTATCTTGTACCATATATATTCCAACACCTACAAAATTTCCTGTTGTATCTGCCATATAATCAGCCATATCTTCTTTAGAAATATATTCTGTATATTCATCTCCTAGACCGGCTACATATCCGCTAATTGCTCCTTCTTTTAATTTTTCTTCATCAATATCTCCTAGATAGTATTTATCTATTATTCTTCTATATTGGTCTAAAGTATTTACTAATTCCTCATTTGCATCTGACTTTGCAACAAGGCTTTTTCCAAATCCATCATTTGTAAAATATTGATACATTCCAATTGATGTTAATAAAAAAGTTATAAATGCTACCAAAACAATTAGCATTATGACTTTATAAGTTTTAAATCTTTTCTGTTCTTCCATTTTTAGCCTCCACTTTTTAGTTTGGTACTTAAAGTACTAAAGCTGGGCGGATAATTTCCGCCCATATAAAATTAAAGTTGTTATTTAATTAATTATATGTATTTTTATTTATTAAATTACAACACAAGTACATAATTATACTTTAAAAATAATTATTTGGATTTACTCTAGAATCATCTCCATACTTCTTAGCGGAATAACTATAATTATATGGTGATTTTCTAACTTCAAAATGCAAATGTGGCCCTGAAGAATTCCCTGTATCCCCACTTAACATTATTTGTTGTCCTTGTTTAACAGTTTGGCCAGGAGATACACTTATTGAACCTCGTGTTCCATGTCCATACCAAGTTTGTAATCCATTTGCATGTTGTATTACAACATATGTTCCATAGCTTGTTGTCATATCTTTTTTTGTCATAACTACTCCATCAGCTGCTGCATATACAGGTGTTCCTGAACTTGCTGCATAATCTATTGCTCCATGGAATTTTCCTGAAGAATAATATCCATTTGTTGAAATATAACTATAGCTCTTAATAGGAACAATAAATATTCCTGATCCTGAACCAGTTGTTGTTCCTCCTGAATGTCCTCCTCCTGTTTGACCTCCACCATTATTACTATTTGATTGATTCTTTAACGCTTCTAATTGAGCTTTATATTTTTCTTGTGCAATTCTAATTTCATTTAAAATTTGTTGGTTATCTTTTTCTAACTGATCAATTTCTGCTTGTATATCTTGTTCTTCTGCTGATAACTCTGTTACTTTTTGACTTTTTTCATTTCTTGCAACTTCTAGCTGAGCAGAAACACTCTCTTTTTCTGTCTTTGAACTATCTAATTCAGCCTTACTATTTTCTAATTCAGTTTTAGCATCTTCTACAGCTTGTCTTTCCTCTTCTAATCCATCTAGAAGTTCTGTATCTGCTTGTGCTAATTCTGTCGCTAAATAATAACTAGAAATTAAATCTGTTACACTATCAGAAGATAATATAAAATCCAAATAAGATGTATCTCCTGACTCTTGCATAATTACCAATCTTTCTTCTGCCAATTTTTTATTTTCATCATACTCAGCTTGTGCCTCGTCTAGCTTTTTTTGTGACTCTTCTATTTGAGTATTTAAATCAGTAATTTTAGTATCTAATTCATTGATTTGTGATTGATAATCAGAAATCTGTGTATTTAAATCATCTACTTCTTTTTGTGTATCTGATTTTTCATCTTGAACATCACTTTTTTGTTCTTTTAGTTCATCAATTTTTTCATTGTTTTCCTCTATGTCTGCATTTGTTGCAGCTACCGCTATTGTTTGTAACAGCATAACTAATACAACAAGTATTCCAAGTACTTTTAAAGTTATCCTTTTCATAAGTTCCTCCTATAATTTTACTAATATATTTAATATATTACGAGTAAAATATAAATCAAGAATTTCACTTTTGTTGTTTTCTAATGTTATCATTTTATGGTAAATATGGTAATGGATTTACTGGTCTTCCGTTTACTCTAACCTCAAAATGAAGATGTGTACCACTTGAATTTCCTGTTGATCCAACTGTACCTATTACCTGTCCCTGTTTTACTGTTTGTCCTGCTGATACTCTACGAGAACCTGCAAGCATATGTGCATATAATGTCATTGTTCCGTCATGATGATTTATTACTACATATTCTCCATAACTTCTGTAAGAACCATTTGAATTTTTAAGTGCTGTTGATGTTACGACAGTTCCATCTTTAACTGCTACAACACTTTTTCCAGTAACATTGATATTTACGTCTACTCCAGTATGTCCTGCATAAGAAGGATAGCTTTTATTTCTTATATTAGCTTTACTTAAACCTGCTACAGGGAATATATATCCACTTGAACTTGGATTTCCTGTAATTATTGTTGCCCCACCATTCTGTTGTCTATTTTTTTCTTCTTCAGCTGCTATTCTTGCAAGTTCTGCCTGAATTTCTCTCTTATCTGCTTCAAATTGTTCTAGTTCTTCTTGTGCTTGTTTCTCATCTGAAGTTAATTGGGCAACTTTAGCATCTTTTTGTTCTTTACTTTCTTG
>CALXXE010000025.1 GCA_944392605.1 uncultured Clostridia bacterium
GGTTCGGGTAAAAAGTATAAGAACTGTTGTGGAAAGAATGCATAACACCTGTGTTTAAAGCATTTTACAAAAATCGAAAATTGGGTGACAAAATTAGGTTGTCACCAAAACCTAAATAAAAAATTTATAAAAGCTTAAAATTAAAGAAGTGTAACCTAAAATGGGTGACACTTCTTTTTATATTAAAAAAAGTTTAATAAGTATTGAATAATTAATACTTATATGATACAATACAAATGTTCGCAATATTAAAAGGAGGTTTTTATGGTAGATAATGTAAATGGAGATATTATAATATATCAAACAGATGACGGATTGACAAAAATAGATGTTAGAGTCGAAAATGAAACAGTATGGTTATCACAACAGCAAATGGCAGAATTATTTGGCACTTCAAGAACAAATATCATAGAACATATAAATAATATTTATGCAGAAGAAGAACTAGATAAGGAATCAACTTGTCAGAATTTCCGACAGGTTCGAAAAGAAGGAAATAGAAATGTTACGAGAGAAATTCCTTTTTATAATTTAGATATGATAATTTCTCTAGGATATAGAATAAAATCTAAAATTGCTACTAACTTTAGAAGATGGGCAACAGAAAGATTAAAAGAGTATATGATTAAAGGTTTTACAATAGATGATGAAAGACTTAAAGGAAATGGTGGCGGTAACTATTGGAAAGAATTACTTGCGAGAATTAAAGATATAAGATCATCTGAAAAAGTATTATATAGACAAGTTCTTGATTTATATGCAACTGCTGTAGATTATGATCCTAAAGATAGTAAATCAATTGAATTTTTTAAAATTGTACAGAATAAGTTGCATTATGCTACTCATGGACATACTGCTTCAGAAGTAATATATGAAAGAGCAGATGCCGAAAAACCTTTTATGGGATTAACAACATTTAAAGGAGATATTCCAGTATTACAAGATGTTGTAATTGCTAAAAACTATTTAAACGAAGAAGAACTAAAAGTTTTAAATAACTTAGTATCAGGATATTTTGATTTCGCAGAAATACAAGCAATAAGGCATAACCCAATGTATATGGAAGATTATATTAAACAATTAGACATGATACTTAAATGTTATATTAAGTATGTGAAGAATAAAATATTATTAGATAGAAATCTTCACACATCTAAAGGTAAATAAAAATATGTTGGTGACATTGTTGCCAAAAATATAATAAAAATAGTAAAAATAATATAATAAATACTATATATATTCTTCACATTAATTTTTCTAAACATAGAAATATCAATAGTATTGATAATATTATAAATACTGATAATACTAAATTTTCCACTACATGTGAAGTGGAAAGAAATATAAAAACTGCCATGGAAAAAACGTATAACAATAAATATATTAGAAAAAACTTAAAAAAGTACATTTGAAAAATATTAAATAAACTACTTTTAAATTACCCATTGAATGGGTAATTTTTTTACTTTTATTTTAATAAATATATGGTTTAAAGAAAAATAATATAGTATAATTAAAAAGATAAAAATAAAAGGAGATTATTAAAATGCCAAAATTTGTAGAGAATGATGAAAATATATTAAATATAAAAGCAACTAAAGAGTTCACTGATAGAGAAGAACCTAGAAAGGTATTTTGGGAAAAATATAATCAAATGTTAAATGATATAAATAATGAAAAAAGCCCTATTCAAGTAATATCTTATTATGGATTTGGCGGAATTGGCAAAAGTGCCTTGCTACATAAACTGAATGAAGAGTTAAAAGAACAAGCAAATAATTCAAAAGTAGAATTTATTGATTTTGAAAAGCTAGCAGATTTAAATAATAATATATTAGATATTTTAAAGGTGATTAGACAAGACTTGAAAAGTAAATACAAATTTTCTTTTCCAATTTTTGATTTAGTGGTTTATGTCTATGAAACTAAAATGGGAAAAACTGCAACAAAACCAGAACTAAATAGTATATTTAATGAAAATAAAGAATTAGGATTTTTAAAGGATGTTTTAGGTGAGATTCCTTTGATTGGAACTTTTACAAAGGTAATTTATTATGCTGATGCGGGAAGAAATATGCTTAAAGATAGATTAAAAAATATAAAATTAAGACAACGACTATTAGATATTGAAAATTCCTCACTAGAAGACATAAAAGAACATTTACCATACTACTTTGCAATGGATTTGAAAGAAAACTTAAAAAATGAAACGGCGCCATTTGTATTTTTTATAGATACATATGAAAAATTAGTTAATGAACTAACACACATTGGAGATGCTTTAAAAAATGATTTATGGTTGAGATCGGATGAGGGATTAATTTGTAGAATACCTCATACTTTATGGGTAATTGCTGGAAGAGAAAAATTAAAATGGGAAGAACTAGATTCAAGTTGGAAGGGCACGTTAGAACAACATTTATTGGGAACGTTATCTTTTCAAGATACAATGCAATTTTTAAAAACAGCAGGTATTGAAAATGAGGATTTGATACATCAGATTTATGATTTAACGTATGGAGCTCCCATGTATCTAGATATGTGCATAGATACTTATATAAAATTAGCTGAAAAAAATAAAAAAGCAACCATAGAAGATTTTGGTGGAGATACAACAAAGTTAGTAAAGCGCTTTTTGATGTATATGAATGATACCGAGAGAGATTTCTCTACAATGCTTGCATACATTCCGGAATGGACAGATGATACAATAGAAAATATCTCTATAAAAATGAATGGCAGTTTTTCATTTTCTCTTTATGAAAAAGTAAAAAACTTTTCTTTCATTGTTAATGAAAATGGAAAATATAGAATGCATGAAAGCGTAAAAGATATTATAATTGCGAATACTCCAGATATGATTAAAAGAAAATATCAAAAAATTCTTAAAGAAGATACTAATATAATGTTAAATGAAGCAATACAGACAAATAGAGAAAGAATTAATGAAATGCTAAAAACATTGCCAGAAAACGAAATATCTTTTTTTGATAATTATGAAGCAAAATATGCATATACTCAAGTTATTCAAAAGTTATATACAGAAATTTTACAAGAAAAAGATGAGAATACTTTTAATGATAAAGTACAATTCTTATTAGAAAAGCTTGAAAAATATGAAGATGAATTTAATGAACCAATTTATTTGGACAATCTATATTTTTTGCCATTTCAAGATTCTAAATATAATATATTGCTAAAGACTTATGATAGGCTTAGTAATCTGGATGATGCATATAAAAATTATGAAAAATTAAAAATAATATGTGGAAAATATAGTGAAGAACCATTATTATCAATAAAACATTATTTAAGATGGAATTATTTAAACTTTAAAACAGAAAAATTAGATTCTTTTTTAAATGCTATTGAAAGTACAATCGGAAAAGCAAATTTATATTATATTTCGATGTATGGGGTATGTCCAGATTCAATTAAAGATGCAAAACAGGAATTTATTAATAATTTAAAAGAATATACAGGTAGAAAAGACAAATTTTTTGTTAAATTAGTCCTAGATGCTTCTAAACAATCATTTATTAGTAGTTACTACTTTGAAAAAATAAGCAAAGATGTAGATTCTATGTCTTTTTATAATTTTTATGAAAACTATACTGTTTATGAAAAAGAAATTACCAAAGAAGCAAAACCAATTTTCCTACTAGCCATTAATACTTTAAAAGAAAATCCGAAACTATTAGACTTTTACACACTAAAGAAACTTTATAACACATATAGTAGTTTCTACTTTTCAAAAGTAAACCCGTTATCTGATTTGATGTTTGAATATGTCTATTCTGTAAGATATATAGCTTTAAATACTAGTAACCAAGAAGTAATTGATTACTTTTTGAACATTTTTAAAGAATTTTTAGGTGGAGAAGAAAATAAGAAAGAAGCAATTGTAACCAATAAAGAGACATTATCTAAAATTTTAAACTTTTTGAAACAGTTAAAATTACATTATGAAGAGTTATATGGCAAAGATCATTATAATGTCAACGAAATGGAAGATTACATTAACAAATTTGAAAAATTAACACCTGACAAATTAGATAAAATATTAAAAAATAAAATAGAACGTTATGGTATTCAAGATGACAAAACACAAAGAACATTTATGACATATATAGTTGAAGTGAAAAATAAAGATTTAGATAATGAAGAAGCAAAAGAATTTTTTGATATTATCTTAAACTACTCTATAAAAATAATATCATCATATAAAAGAGAAGAGATACTTGAAAATTCTGATTTGCAAAATAAATTTTATGACCTTATTTTTGATATTAAAGAAATTTTATTAGAAATATATAAAAAAGAACATAATGATTATTCATTTAGAATAGATTATCAAGAATATTATAATGAAATATTAAACTTAGATAAAATTATATATAAATTTTATGATGATAAAAAAGGAAAATGTGGAGATTTGGTTTTTGAAGATGCAGAATCTGTTTTCTATATTCTTTACAACATAAAAGATACAAATTTAATTAATAAAGCTTTCTATTTTGTTAAAGAAGTATTAGAAAAGCAATATAGCAATAGTTGCCTATTAAATTTAATAACGATATATTCATTATACAAAACATATAATTTTATAAATGGAAAGGAAATATATCGCTGGGATTATGATAAAATAAGAGATTCATATTTTAATAAAATAGATACATTAGAACAAGTAATAAATTATCATTTAAGTAAAAGCTTTTCATATGGTTATAAGAATGAACACTTTAGTAAGCTACTAGATATTTTATTAAAAGAGAGTAATGATACTTTAGATAATTTTAACATACAAGATCTAACTCATTTTATAAATGCAATTGAAGACATGGAAAAATTAGAAAAGTTATATATAGAAGAATATGGAAAAAAATCAAGTAAAGCAATTCTACTTAGAGCATATATAGGTCTTTTGGAAACTTTAATTCTTTTAAAAAAAGGAACAAATGATATAGATCAAGCTATTACTGTAGCTAATCCAAATGATGAAGTATTACTCGTACAATTAGAAGAAATAAAAAAACTTGTTAGTAGATATATAGAAATTCAAAAAAATATTTATAAATTTAATAACATACAATTATTTGATTATACATTAATTGATATAAAAAATATGTTAAATAATAGTAAAAATTGTAGCTAAATATGAAGTAATTTTCAAAGTAAAAGGTGGAGTAAAAAGTGTTAAAATTCAAGAAAATAGTTAACACAATACTAATATTTATAGTATCAATGCTTATAATATGTTTTTTATTTAGTTTGTATAAAGTTTTTACAAATCAGATACCAGCATCAGATATAATTAGTGAAACAGGATTATACTTTTTATATACAATAGGATATGGAGCGTTAGAAGGAGATTCTACAATTCAAAATATATTAGCAATGGTAGGAATTGTATCTATTGCATTAATGACTACTTTTCTAACAATAAATCTATTTTGGCGTCTTGATGATGTGAAATTTAATAAGAACATATTATACGATAAAAACTTTTTAAAGATACAATTTAGAAATAATGGGAGAGCAATATGTGACATGAAAGTTACATTTGTACTTTATGATGAAGTTTTATTTGAAAATATAGGAAAGCCCAAAGAATATTATATGCCAATATTACTGAAGAATGCAAAATGGACTTTAAAATTGGGTTTGAATGAAACTTTTTGGTATAAAACAGTATATAATTTATTATTTTCTAAAGATAAGAAATTATATTGTGTATTTTCATTTGTAGATACGAAAACAGGACAGGGGAGTATAAAAGTAGAGCAAATAACAAAAGAAAATTTAAAAGCACCTGCTGAACTTTTTGACTATAAAGAATTTACAAAACCTAAAATACTATCTAATAAAAAATTGTTACCAATAGAAAATAAGGGACATTTACATTTAGAAACAACTGAAAACAACGTTGTAATGAATTATTCTTTTGATAAAGTTTCTGATGATAATGACTTTGTAATGGCATATTATAATTTACATGATCCATTCTTAAATCTAGAAAAGTACAATAGAGAAAAAACATATATAGAACTAAATTTAGAATCGGAAAATGATATAAAATTAACTTTTGAAATAAAGTTATCAAATACTAATATAATAACTATTCCTATAGAAATTAATAATGAAGCCAAAATAGTGAAAATAGAATTAAAAGATATTCCGAATAACCTAGAAGAAGTAAGAGAAATATGCTACACAATATTTAGAAGAGATAATAATTTAACAGGTTCATTACAAATAGGAAACCTAAGAATTATAAATGGGTAAATTAATTTTTAAAAATTTGCTAGTAAATTATTTACTAGCATTTTTTATATTAAAATCACATAAATTGAAACTTTTTTATTATATAAAATGACTATAAAGTAAAGGGGGAAAGACAAATTGAGTATTCGAATAAAAAGAGAAGATTTTGAAAAGATATATGAAAAAACATATAATGGAGTTTTAAAGTTTGCAGTAGTGAAATGCAATAATATTGAAGATATAAATGATATTATTCAAGATACATATTTAGAACTATTAAAAATAGTAAAAAAGAAAAAAATATTAGAAATTGAAAATATCAATAATTATATATTTGGTATAGAAAATAATATCGTAAAAAGACATTTTTATAAAAAGAAAAAAGATAACGTTGTTCTATTTTATAATGATGAAAATAATTTAAACAAAAATTTAGAAGATAATTTTGATTTAGAAGCAAATATTATCAATAAAAATAATGTAGAAAAAGTATGGGATTATTTAAGAAAAAAAGATTTAGTTACAACAAAAGTATTTTATTTGTATTTTGCATTAGGATTAAAAATTCCTGAAATATCTAAAGAATTAGAAATAGGGGAGTCTAATATAAAAAGCAGGATATATAGAACATTAAAAGAAATAAAAAAATATCTAGGAAAGGATGTGATAAATAATGATTAACAATTCTTTTAAAGAATATTTAGAAAATATGTATAATAAAGATTCTAACTATAAGCAAATTCTTTCTAAGGAGAAAGGAGTGGTTAATATGAAAAGAAAAATATTAAATATTGCCGCAATATTTATAGTTGTTATATTAGCAGGCTTAATATCTACACAAATTTATGCAAAAATTAAATGGAATATTGAATTTAAAGAATATAAAAACTTACCAAGTACTGAAACTAAAGGCACTTTAAAAGAGATAAAAGAAGATGGTTATGCTGAAGTTTTAGATATGGATTATTTGACACAAGATGGAGTTGGAATTAAACTAAATTCTATTTTACTTACTGATGACTGCCTAGATATAGATGTAACATTTAAATTTGATGAAAATCTAGAAGTAGATTCACAAATGTTTTCAGCAGGATTTGCAATTTTCGACGAAAATAAAAATATATATTCTATACATTCTAGAATGCACATAGGAGAAGAAAAAAATAAATATGATAATATAACATTATTTACTTACAAAGAGTTAGGAGTAGAATATGATAAAAAAGATGTATATGCAATACAACTAGCTTCAAATAGTGGAATAACATTAGGTGATGTAGATGAAGAAAATAAAACAATTGATATGAATATAACATTAAGAGCTAAAGATAAATTCCCTCAAAGTAAAAAATTATATATTAGACTATTTGACCCAGGATTTTCAATGGTTGACTTAGATACAAATAATAATGAAGCTTCACTTATAAATGCAGAAGATTTTTCTTTAAGCGATGCTAAATGGAATTTTGAAATAGATGTACCAGATAAGTTTTATGAAAGAAATAGTGTAGAATTAAAACCTGAAAATGAGATATCAGGAATAGAATTTAAAAATATTACCATAACAGATACAGGGCTTAATTTAATATTTAAATCTGAAGAATATGATAAACTAATAAAAGATGGAAAAGATATGGATTCAAGCAAATTTTTAGAAAAAATACAAAAAATGTTATATATATCAGATAAAAATGGTAATAGATATAATGAATTAAATATAGGATCAACAGAAAACGAGCAAGAATATAAAATGACATTAGATGTTGGATTAAAATATCTAGATGATTTATATGTAAATTATAACAATCAAAAAGAAAAGTTAATAGAAAAATAATTTTTATTTATTTTACTTTAATTCAATTATGTTTGATGCAGTTTTTAAATTGACATAATATGAGTAATATGATAAACTTCAAGTGTACTTTTCATATAATTTGCATCTTGTAAGATGTGAAAGGAGAAGTTATGGCAAATGCTCGGATTCAAAGTGGTGTCGATGTTAGCGATGTAAAAGACTCTAAAAATCAGAAGGGAGCAAAACCAAGAACAAAGTCTGACAAAAATATCAATCAGGAATATGGTGGAAATTCTGGAGGTTCTTCCTATGAAGAAACTTTGGGACGAAAAGCCATGCCAAATCTTCAATCTCTTGAAAGGAATGTCCTTCAAAATATCGTTGGACAGGATGAACCTGTTAGACAAATAATTACTTCCATCTATAAATCTATTGTTTTTAGGTCTCTAAAATCCAATATCCTAATAATGGGTAATAGTGGTACGGGTAAGACAGAAACAGTAAAACAAATACTAAAAAGGTTGCAAATCCCATATACTATTGAGGATGCGACCAAGTACACACAGGAAGGATATTATGGTTCAGATGTTATAGAGATGTTCTACAACCTTTTGGATAGCGCGCATGAAGACATTGAAAGGGCTCAATATGGTGTAATTGTTGTTGATGAAATCGACAAGAAAGCCGGAAGATTCTCTGATGGTGAACGTGATGTTTCTGGTATAGAAGTTCTAAACAGTTTGCTCAAACTTATTGAAGGAAGTAAAATTCCAATCAACCAATACGAGTCAATGGATACATCCAATATTATTATCATTTTTCTGGGTGCATTTTCCGGATTAGAAAAGATTCGAGATGAGCGACTAAGGAAGAATTATGTGGGATTTTCCATTTCTGAAAATTCAACAGATACTAGCGATTCACGAATTCTGAAGCAAGACCTAGTGCAATATGGCTTTCCTGAAGAGTTCGTAGGAAGAATTGGTACAATCGTCCAAATGAACAAACTGAAGGTAGAGGACCTAGTTTCTATTTTAAGAAACTCCAAACTATCCATTTTTAGAAGATATCAAAAAGAACTAAGGGAGAGGGGAATCTGTCTTTCTTACAGTGGAAAGTTGTTCGAAAGTATTGCAAGAAAATCTCTATCTCTTGATACTGGTGCACGAGAGCTAACTAATACCGTTAATTACATTTTTGAGAGAATAATGTATGAAATTCTCTCAGAACCTAATAAATATAGGAGGCGCAAGCATGTAACTAATTACCATAAATGTATTCTATATCCAGGTATTGTCAACGATAATACACAATATAGAATAATATAAATAGTTTTTGTCATAACTAATATCCTAGGAGTATATCCGTATTTTCAAATTTTGGAAATATGGATATACTCTTTTTCTAATTCATTGACAAAGAAGTATGTATATGGTAATATTTGTATATAATTATAAAGATAGATAGGAGTGATTGAATGTTAGATTTAGAAGAAAATTCTAAATTGATAGAAACTATCGAAGAAAAAATAAAAGATTTGGGTGAATCTCTTTGACATAGTAAATAGTGGAAAAGAATTAAATGAATTAGAAAAGAAAACTTTAGAAGAAGACTTTTGGAAAGATAGTAAAAAATCTTCTAGAGTACTATCACAAATAAAAAAATTAAAAGCAAAATGTAATGACTTTAAGGAAATAAAAACAGAAATAGAGAATCTAAAAGAATTAACTGAACTTGTTAATCTAGAGCCTGATGAAGATTTAGCAAAAGAGATAATAAAAAATACTAAAAAATTAGAAAAAAAAGCAGAAAAATTAGAACTTGCAAGTCTTTTATCAGAAAAATATGATGGAAATAATGCAATTATAACAATACATCCAGGAGCAGGTGGAACTGAATCTCAAGATTGGGCTGAAATGCTTTATAGAATGTATACTAGATGGGCAAATAGAAATAACTATGAAATAAAAGAACTTGATTACCTAGATGGGGAAGAGGCAGGCTTAAAAAGTGTAACATTTGAAGTTATTGGTGATAACGCATATGGATATTTAAAGTCAGAAAAAGGAATTCATCGATTAGTTAGAATTTCACCTTTTGATAGTGGAGGTAGAAGACATACATCATTTGCATCTGTGGAAGTACTACCAGAGATAACAGACGATATAGAAATTGATATAAATCCCGACGACTTAAGAGTAGACACATATAGAGCTTCGGGAGCAGGTGGACAACATATAAATAAAACTTCATCAGCAGTAAGAATTACGCATATTCC
>CALXXE010000026.1 GCA_944392605.1 uncultured Clostridia bacterium
ACAAATTACAAGTTATAGATTAGTTATTTTTAACTAATCTTTTTTGATAGGAAACTCTTAAAATTAAATTAAGTTTTTATAATTGGAAAATATTTCTTTTAAATTATATACAAACAAATGTTTACAAATAAAAATAAAAGTGTTATAATGACAATAGATATTTTAGAAATGGAGGTATTAAAGTGAACAGTAAATATGATAAAGTATATATTGCAATAGATTTAAAAAGTTTTTATGCCTCCGTAGAATGTCAAGAAAGAGGTTTGAATCCAATTACAACAAATTTAGTTGTAGCTGATAGTAGTAGAACTGAAAAAACAGTTTGCCTTGCTGTAAGCCCATCATTAAAACAATATGGAATACCAGGAAGAGCAAGATTATTTGAAGTTATACAAAAAGTAAATGAAATAAATGCTCAAAGAAAAATTAATGCTCCAGGACATAAATTTACTTGCTCATCTTATGATGATATTGCATTAAAGAAAAATAATGATTTGGAATTAAGTTATATTATTGCCCCACCAAGAATGAGTTATTATATGGAATATAGCACTAGAATTTATAATATTTATTTAAAATGGTTTTCAGCTGATGATATATATGTTTATTCTATTGATGAAGTATTTATAGATGTAACTCATTATTTACAAACTTATAAAATAACACCAAGAGAGTTAGTTACTAAAGTTATTAAAAATGTATATGATGAAACTGGAATAACAGCAACGGCAGGAATAGGAACTAATTTATACCTTTGTAAAGTGGCTATGGATATTGTTGCAAAACATATAACACCAGATAAAAATGGGGTAAGGATTGCTGGATTAGATGAAATGACATATAGAAAATACTTATGGAATCATAGACCATTAACAGATTTTTGGAGAGTAGGAAAGGGTATATCAAGAAAACTAGAAAAAAACGGTATATTTACTATGGGAGATGTAGCTCGTACTTCAGAAAAAAACGAGGAATTGCTATATAAACTATTTGGTATAAATGCAGAATTGTTAATTGATCACGCATGGGGATATGAACCATGTACGATTGAAAGCATAAAAGCGTATAAACCAGTAACGAATAGTATAAGTTCAGGACAAGTATTACATTGTCCATATAATTATGAAGATACAAAATTAATAGTAAAAGAAATGACAGAGCTTCTTACATTAGATTTAGTAAAAAAGAATTTAGTTACAAGTAAAATGGTTTTAACTATAGGATATGATATTGAAAATCTATCCAATCCTGAAATAAGTAAATCGTATTTGGGAGAAGTTACATTAGACCATTATGGAAGAAAAGTTCCAAAATCTGCACATGGTACTATAAATATAGACCACAAGACATCATCTACAAAAATAATAACAAATTCAGTAATGGAACTTTATGAAAAGATAATTAATAAAAAACTTTTAGTAAGAAGAATTAATATTACAGCTGAAAATGTTGTAAATGAAGATGATTATAAAAATAACAAGAAATTTGAACAAATAGACTTATTCATAGATTATAATGAAATTGAAAAACAACAAAAAAAAGAAAAATTAGAAAAAGAATTGCAAAAAGCAGTATTGGATATAAAAACAAAGTATGGAAAAAATGCAGTTTTAAAGGGAATGAATTTTATTGAAGGTGGAACTACAATAGAAAGAAATGGACAAATTGGAGGACATAAAAGTTAGAGAAAAAGGAGATGGTTAAGTGAAATACGATAGACAATATGATGATATAATAAATTTACCACATCATATATCACAAAAACATCCACAAATGTCTTTGTATGCTCGTTCAGCACAGTTTGCCCCCTTTGCAGCATTAACAGGATACGAAGATGCTATAAAACAAACTTCAAGAGAAACTAGTGAGAAAATAGATATTGATGATGAATTAAAATCAATATTGGATAGTAAATTACAAATAATTATGGAACAGATAAAAAATAAACCTGAAATATCAATTACATATTTTATTCCTGATTTAAAGAAAAATGGTGGCTCATATATAACAGTTACAGGTATTGTAAAAAAGATAGATTTATATAATCAACATATATATTTAGCTAATGATACAGAAATACCAATAAATGATATAATCAATATTTCAGGAGAAATATTCAAAATGTATGAGTAATAGAACTATTTGTATGTATGAAATATTGTAAAAGATAATAAGTATGTTACTAAAATAGATAATGAAAATAATATTAAAAGAAAAGTAAAAATGTATATAAAAATAGATTCCTCTGAATTTAATCTTTGGAATCTATTTTTATATTCTCTATATCGAAAATCGGATCATTAAAAAATTCGCCTAAAGTAATATTTAGTCCTTCACAAATTAAGTATAAAGTATCTATTCTAGGATAAGTAATTCTATTTCTAAAAAAATCATTAAGCAAAGAAGGATTAAGTCCAGCAGCACAAGAAACTTCATATTTTGAATTTTTGTCTTTTTCTTCCATTATGTTTTTTAATCGTAACTTTATAGCTTCATTTAATTGCATTTTTTACTCCTCCCATCCCTTTAAAATCATAAAAAATTATAACAATATTTTATGTCCTACATTGCGTTTATAAACGCATAAAGAAAATAAAAAGGCAAAAAATGCCAATTAATTTTTTTGAAATACTTGCAATAAAAAATTTCTAGTAGTAAAATATAAAAAGTCTATGCGTTAAAAAACGCATAGAAAAAATACATATTCGACAAATTACAACAAACATTGCAAATAAAATGTAATTGGGAATATTGTATTTAAAAATAAATATTAAAGTGAGATGATGTGTGTTTTGAGAATATGGGAAAGAATCAAAGTTAATGATACTGTTATATATAATAATGAAAAGTACATAGATTTAGAAATATTTGAGTATGATAAAACTAAATATGCAAATTTAAAAAATTTAAAAACTGGTGAAATATGTAGAACGCGATTACAGAGCTGTAAAATTGAAGAAAACTAGAAAAATACCAATTTAACTTTTTCTAGTTTGTTCTTCAAAAATATGTGTAATAGAAGAATCTATAAATTCTTGATTACTTTTAGATAATTTATTATACATTAAAAATATATCATGTTTTTCGATAGGAATAATACTATCATTATCAGATGGAAAAGAATCATCAAATAGTGTATTAGGACTTATTCCTAAATAATTACATACATTTAAAAGTAATGTTACACTACCAGGAGAAATTCCCCTTTCAATAGCGCTAATATGTTTTGGAGTAACTCCACATTTTTCTGCTAAATCATCTTGGGTAACATTACGAGCAATTCCAGCTTCCTGTAACCTCATACCGAAGTTAGATAAAGCCTTATCTATATTGAACATATTTATTACCATTAAAACTATATCAAAAAAATATTGGTAAAAGAACAGTATTACATTTTATATTATATGCAGAAGTAAAATACAATATTCTCACTAAAATTAGGAAAAGATTATATATATTAACAAATGAAACATAAAACATAGTTACAAATGAAATTAAATCAATTCCAGAAGGGAGGTAATATATATATTAGAAGATACATTTTGTGGAAATAAAGAATATCTATCAAAATGTAATGTAGTATTAATCCGTCAGCATTGTAGAATCGAAATAAAAGAAAGATGAAAAAATATGTATAAAATAATAATTGTAGAAGGTACTAACCAAAGTTATAAAGAGTTAGTAAAAGGAAAACAGCATAACATTGAGTATGTGAAAAAAGATAATTTAGACAATAAATTACAGAGAAAAGAATATGACATAATTTATATACCAAAAGAATCTGTAAGAAATGAATTAATAGATAAAACTTTAAATGACTACGAAATTGTACCAAATATTTTGAAAAAATTAGATTTGAATAGTGATTATATTACTTTAACTAATATTCAAGTATTAAATAAACTAATACTAGACAATATTGATATAATTCAATTCAAAAATAATTTTGAAATAACTTTAATAGCGTGTGAAATAAGAAAAAAACTAACAAGTGAACAAACATATTTAACAGATAAAGAAATTACTCTAATAGACAGAATAAGAAAAAATATTATACTAAATTTAGTAATTGTTAGGAACTATTCTGGTAGAAGTATCTGGAGAACAATAAAATACTTATTTAGTAAGAAAAAGATACAAAAGCTGTTTTTTGAAAAAATTGAAAACAATATTAAAAATGACATAAAAGAAATTGAAAAAATAAGCGATAATTAAAGGAGAATAGTAAAGTGGAAAAAGTTAAAGTTTTAATTGCGGATGACAATGTACCTTTTTGTGAGGTATTAAAAAAATATTTATCACAATTTGATGACATTGAAGTTGTCGGTATTGCGAATAGTGATGAAGAAGAAATATTATTAATTCAAAAATTAGATATTGATATTATAATTACTGATCTAATGAGAAATCATAAATATAGTGGGTTAGATATTATAAAAGATTGTAACCAATTACATAAAAAAATAGATTTTATTATTATATCTGCTGCTTACGAAGATATTAATTTACTTAAAGATGTAAAATATGCAGGATATATAAGAAAGCCTATTTTTGATTATTCTATAATCTTAAATGAAATTAGAAGAGTAGTTAGAGAAAATAGACAAGTTACAATATCAGAAGAAAAACATTTCAAAAAAATAAACATATTAGATAAAATAATAAATTTTTTAAGAACAACTAGAGTATAAAAAGAAAAAATAATAAGATATGAAACAATATAAATAGCAAAACTAAACTAATATATATAATAATATACATGAAAATTCTTTTTTAAAAGTAGTAAAAATATATTAAAAGGAGAATTTTTTATGGGAAGTATAGGAATAGTAAGAAGAATTGATAAATTAGGAAGAATAACTTTAGCAAAAGAAGATAGAACGGTTTTAGGAATTAATGAACAAGACCCTGTCGTAATGGTTAGGGAAGGTAATGAAATAAAAATTAAAAAATACGAAAAGGATTGCATGTGTATTTTTTGTTCAGAAGAAATCCAAGAAGATACAGGCATTAGAATAGGGGATAGACATATATGTCTAAACTGTGTATCTAAAATAGAAGAAAAAATAGCAAAATAATTTTTTTGCCTATTATGGTGCGTACTAAACAACAAAAAACAAATAACCTTGTAGCAAAAGTTATTTGTTTAATCAAAATATTTATCAGTATTTTCAAATAATTGTTCATAACTAATATTAAGAACTTTGCAAATTGCTTTTTGCTCGAAATCTCTTATGAATAGTGTATTACACTCTATCCTGGAAATGTCAGAGTGATATAGGTTTACACCAAGCAAAATTAATTTGTCAGATAAGTCCCTTTGAGATAGTCCTCTCAATTCTCGATATTTCTTTATATTAGAACCGAACAATGTTATAGTTTCCGTTAAATGTTTTGGTTTTCATGTTAGTATTATTACTCCTTAAAAATAAATTATATACATATAATACTATATTTTTTGTTAAAAATTGGTGCGTACCATATAGCAAAACGAAAAGGAGAAAAATGAGAATATTATTTAGAAATGAAACAATAATCTCAAAAGAAAAAATTACTAAAACTGATAAATATGCTAAAGTACATAGAATCAAATTGACAGATGTTTTAAAAACAATTATGTGTCTAACTATTATAATATGTTCATTCATACTATTAAAAAGAGGAGAATATGATGCAATAATTTATATAGGTTTTGCAATATGGGGGTTAAGAGATACATATAAAAGATTCAATATAGTTTCAAAAAGTGGAAAACTAATTTATGAGTTTTATGATGATTTCTTTGAAGTAAAAACAAAAGATATTATTTTAAAAGTAGATTATGAAGTTATCAAAAAAGTTATAACAGAACAGGATGTTTACTATATTATTTTAGAAAAGTGTGGACTATTTTTAGATAAAAATAACTTTACGATTGGAGAAAAAGATGAAATTTTAGACTTTTTAAAAGGAAAAGCGATAACTGTAAATTAAACAGAGAGGAGGGGAGAGAGGATGAATTATGAGGAATGGCATAAAGAATATATGGAAAAGAAAATAATAAATCTAAAAAATGAACTAAATGCAAAAGACATTGAAATATTGTCAAAGTTGGATATAGAAGTTCAAGATAAGATTTATACTCAATATGATTTTGAAATATTCATGATAAATGTGGGTGCTTATGATAGAGATGATACTATGTCTGAACTTGATTTAGAATACACTAAAGATTTGAACAGTACAGGGGTATCACGAAAGGAATATAAAAAAATGCAAGATAAAGTAGATAAAATCTATGATAAATATTGCAAATATTTTGCTAAAATGTATTCAAATGCTTCATAGTTAATTTAATAAAAAATAAAGTTGTTTTGAGATGTATATTGCTTATTGCAGTTTACATCTTTTTTTGTCCCCTTTTTTCTTTTTTTGTACCTATTTTAATGAGTAGATTAAAAAATGCAGTATAGTGTCCGTAGTCAGAGCTGATAAGCTCTCTACATCAGACAAACAATTATACAGACACTTCAGAAAAGAAATTTTTTAATTGTCAGTTTGGAGTGTAAATGTATGATTGTAACTAACCATAACCCCCTTTTCCTAAATAATAGAAAAGTCATTTGTATAGGAGTATTTTGCTCTAAAGCAAATGACTTTTTTGCATTACCAAACTGTTTAATAAGAATAAGATCACCACCTTCAATATTTGAATTTTTAAAAATTTGAATATTGGAGGTTTTTTAATGAAAGAGAATAATGAATTAAACAAAAATAATATAAAGAAAAAATATGAAGATAAAAATTACGATGAAAGAAATGAATATGATTTCTACATTAAGTATTTTTTACATTTTGCTATAGGAACAAAGTATGAAGATTGTATTGAGATTACAAAACAAGAATATAAAGAGTTGAAAAAAGTATTGAGAAAGTCAACAAAGGCAATGGTAGAAGTATTTGCTACTTATGCAGTAGGATTTTATCAAGATGCAGAAACTTATGTGGTAAAAGAAGTAGACAAAGATGTTTATTACTGTTTATTTAATTCACAGAGATACGAAAAAAACAAAAGAAGAAATGAGAAAAATAGACATTTAAATATCTTTATCAAGCAAGAAGATTTTAACAATATACCTAGCTATACCAATTTAGAAAATGAAGTTTTAAAAATAATCGAAGATGAAGAAATAAAAAAGTTTCTAAATAGTGTTCTTTCTAAAAAACAAAGTGAAAGATTTTATAAGAACAAAATAGAAAATATACCTTTAGTTGTTATTGCAATTCAAGAAAAATCAACACCAGATGCAATAAGAGATAGTGTAAATAAGGCTAAAAGAAAAATTAAAAATAGTAGAGAATTAAAGAATTTTAAAAAAAATTAACTTTTTTTAAAAATTAGCTTCGGTTTTGCTATGAGAAGTGAGCTTTAATATAGAAGGGAGGAAAACAATCTATGAATAATTTTAAAACAATTCATAATACGCAAAATAAAAATTGCTACAAATCCAATCTATATAAAATAGTGGTAAGAAGCTCACTTCTTACTAGCATTGTCATTCCTTTAAAGTGTTAGCAAAAAGTTGCGTTAGGAAGGAGTGAAGTCAAATGAAAAACAGGCAGACTATCATATTAAATATGTATTTTATAGATGGAGAAAAGCCATCTGATATTGCAAAAAAATTAAAAGTAGCCAAAAGTACAATTATAAGAATTTTACAAAAAGACGAAAGATATATTTCAACAAAAAAAGAAAGAACAGAAATAAGAAAGAAAAATCATATAGAGAAAACTAAAGATTATATAAAAAAGACAAGACAGATAAAACAACATAAAAATAATGTAGATGACCTAATTTTAAAAAATATGCACAATCAGGCAAGTGCTGAATTATCTAAAAGACAAAGAATGACTAATATGGCATATAGAAATTGGAATAAAAGTGCATACAAGTACAATGAAAAGAAAAAGCGATTTGAATTTGATGAAAAATTAGGGAGAAGCTACGATGTACCAAAATATATTAAAGTAGATTAAGGAGGATAATTTATGGCAAGAGAATTATATAACTGGGATCAGTTAGAATCTTATGCTGGATATGCTTTCTATTTATTAAAAGAAAAATATCCAGAATTAAACATAAAAACAGATACTTACCTATCTGAATTAAGACCATTACAAACAAGATATGGTAAAGAAGGAATGATAGGACTTGCAAATAGATGTATAAAAAAGGAGAAATAATAATGGAAAAAAATGATAATATAGTTTTTCCACAAAAGAACCTTAACATAGAAAACGAACGATTAATATATACTGTTAAAGAAGTAGCAACTTTATTACATTCTAGCCCTAACTATATATATCAATTAATTGAAAAAGGATTTTTACCTGCTTTAAAATTAGGAAGTGTTAAAATTTTAAAATCTTCTTTACAAAAATTCTTGATAGACAATGAAGGATTTGATCTTTCAGATATAAATAATATAAAAAAGTTATCTATACAAAATTTATAGAGGATAAATCTATTTGGGTAATTTAAATATTACAAAAAGAGGAAATGTCTATCAATATCAATTTGAAGCAGGTAAAATAAATGGAAAAAGGAAAAGGATAAATAAGTCAGGATTTAAAACTAAAAAAGAAGCAGAGGAAGCAGGGGCAAAAGCATACAATGAATTTATGAATACTGGATTGACTTTCAAAGAAAACAAAATATCATACGCAGATTATCTTGATTATTGGCTAGAAAATTACTGTAAAATAAATTTACGATATAATACTATACAGGCATATACAACAATAATAAATAAGTATTTAAAACCTTATATAGGAGTATATAGATTATCATCATTAAGTAGCGTAAAACTAAATTCGTTTATCGTAGAATTATGTAATAAGTATGATTTTTCAAGAGCATACTTTTCCAATATTTTAAAAGTATTAAAGGGGTCTTTTCGAGAAGCATGTGATGTATATGGATTTATAAACTATAATCCAACCATTACCCTTAGATTACCAAGAGTAGAAGATTATAGGGAAGATATTAAACATATCTATACACAACAAGAAATTGATTTAATACTAAATAGATTTAAAAACAACGATACCTTTACTTGTGCATTTTTAACATCTTGTTATACAGGTATGAGAACTGGAGAAGTTTTTGCTTTAACTTGGGATGATATAGATTTAAAAAATGGAATTATATCAATAAAACATAGTCTATATGATAAGCCAAAAGACGATAAAGGAAGATGGTATATTGGAAAAACAAAAACTAAAACAGGAACCAGACAGATTCATATAAGTCAAACATTATTAACTGCTTTAAAAAATTACAAGAAAAAACAGCAATATTTAAAAAAATTATACAATTCCGATTATATATATTATCATTTAGAAGATGTAAAAAATGAATATGGTAAAGTGAAAGAGCAACGAATTGTGGAAAACGAGAAAGGTTTGTTAGATATTAATAATGTAAATTTAGTATTTACTAAGGATAATGGTTCTTTCAAAGGTACTGATATACTTAAATATCCTTTTACTATAATACACAATGAATTAGGCATTAAAAAATGCAGATTTTATGATTTAAGAGGAAGTTATGCTACAAAAATTTTAAGAAACGGAGTAGAGATAAAAGATGTTGCCGAAATATTAGGACATAATAATATAGAAACAACAGAAAATTACTATATATCTAGTTCTAATGAATTTAAGAAAAATGCAAATGATATTTTTGAAAAAACCACTTTTTCTAATACTATAAAAGAAATTTCTAACTATACATATTAATTGACAAAATAAAACTTACATGGTATATTAAGCATATAAAATATACTGTGTAAGTTTTTACATTATATTTTATAAATATATTAATGGTAAATAAAAATATGTTGGCGACATTGTTGCCAATTTGTTGCCACAATATAAGAAAAGATAATTAGAATAATACAATAAATACTATATGTTCCTTTTTATATAAATCCTTTAAATTAAGAAATACCAATAATATAGATAATATTGTATATACTAATAATACTTATCTTTCAACTAC
>CALXXE010000027.1 GCA_944392605.1 uncultured Clostridia bacterium
ACGAATTCTCTTTGCATTTTTACGAATTCTCTTTGCATTTTTACGAATTCTCTTTGCATTTTTACGAATTCTCTTTGCATTTTTACGAATTCTCTTTGTGTTTTAAATTATTTTAATTTCCATATTGGCTTAGTATCACTTCCCATATTAATAATTATACCTTTTTTCCTTAATCTTGTTAACAAATATTGTACTTTCCTATATTTACCCTCTTCTGAATAAGTTAATGGTAGTTTTGGATAAATAAGTTCATTAATCTCTTTTCTATCCGCTTGTCTAAATTTCCTTAAATAATCTATAATATAATCCATATAATAATTATTATCTAGTCCTTTATTATCCATGTATTTTACTTTTTCCCCAACAATTTCAGCTATATTAGATGAAACATA
This sequence comes from uncultured Clostridia bacterium, assembly GCA_944392605.1. GTDB lineage: Bacteria > Bacillota > Clostridia > TANB77 > CAG-508 > CAG-269. Next base: position 393 of record CALXXE010000027.1, read on the forward strand.
TATTCTCGGGAATCTTCCTTCTATAAGCTTATCCTTTTTTAAGAAATCACTTTGTTCTTTGGTAATGTGGTATCCTTTCTGTACTCGATCTAATAATACTACTTTTTCAATATTTAAATCAGTTTTTTCGAAAAGAATTCTAGTATAATTTTCATCAATTATTTTTCCATATAAAGTTACCTTAACTGAATTGTGTTCTGTTAAATCATAATCAGGCATTGGAAAATATTTTGCTTTTTGGTTATTAAATACCCTACGAATTCCACTTCCTACTGTGTCAATCATATTTAAATTTACCATAGCTGTTGCTAAAAATGGATTTCTATAATATGGCGATGAAAATCCATCTTTAAGAACATTTTCAACTGTTTTTGGGATGAAATAACCTTGATTTGAAATAATTAGTTTATCCTTAAATTCCATTATATTTATTGGACCATTTGCCCTATAATCTTGATGAACTATACAGTTATTTATTAATTCACGTAAAGTAAAATTATCATATTGGTCAACTTCTTTAGGAAATAATGTGTTTTCACCAATTATGTATCTATATCTTAAATTTCTTATTTTCTTTCTTACATTTTCAACATTTAAAATAAAGGGTATTCCAAAATGTTCATAATCTATTACATTATTTTCGTCATATAATTTCCATGTTATTTTAGGATTATAGTCATCAATCAAATAATCTTTTTCATTCTTTCCTAAAAGTAACATAGCTGCTTTGGTTATTTTCCCCTCTATTGTTACTTTGGCCTTATTTAAAAAATCTTCATTTGATAACTCATCTATTTCTTTTGCAACTTCTTTACCTTGATATTTAACCTTATATTGTTCTCGTGCTACTTTAATTGCTTCTGAATCTAAATCATTTATTGTGGCTCTTTCAATTATTTTTCTACTCCAATCATAATTTGCTGTAACTGTAATTTGATCTATTTTTCTACTATCCAAAGGAACCAAAGACTCTCCAACTCTTCCGTACGGATAACCTTTCCAATTAATTGGTGTTCCAACAGCTGCTGGAACTTTAAACATTATCACTCTATTTTCATTATAAAAGACCGGATAAATATCCAAAAAAGAAATATTATCAGTAGTATTATCTGAAATTTGCTTTTTAACATTATTAAAATTATTATCTATACAATAATTTGTTCCTAAAACTTCATGCGTCTTATCATCTACTCCAAAAATAATCCATCCGAATTGTTTATTTATTAAAGTTGCTTCGTTCGCCATTGCAGAAAAATATTTTCCTAACTTATCTATATCGAAATTATTTTTAGCTCTTTTAAATTCTACGTATTCATTTTCGGGATTTTTTAACAATTCACGAAGAATATCAATTAATTCATCTTCTGATTCCATTATTTGTTCACCTCTTTTTTATTATAATATTTTTTTATAATTTTACTCATTTGCATAAAATATTTTTTATACTTTCTTATAATTTTTGTATTTGATGTCAATAATTATATCATACTATCATTGTAAAATTCAACACCAACGTATATTTAATGAATTTATTGAATATTCGATTGATTAAATATTATTTCTGTATACCATTAAAATTGATTTTTTCGCTATTTTATGGTATAATTAAAGTGTTGAAGGACATGTTCCTTCACTAAGCTCCAAAACGTAGCACAACCATAACACAAGGAGGAAATCATCATGAAGAAAGCTATCGCAACGTTGGGAATTTGTATTGTTTTGGGCATTCTGTTTATTTTGGGCTATGCCATCTTCTTGAACGTTGATGGCATCACGGAAGCCTTTGTGAGCTTCCCACTTCCATATCTGTTCTGGTTCATCCTGGGCATTTTGGTTGGCGGAGTCTTTGCACCGTTTGTTTACAGACGTCTCAGACTTTCCACGAAATCCAGAAAGCACCCTGTAGAGGATGATGCCGAATAGAGAATAAGCCCAAGAGGGATGACGCATTCTATTTGCGTCATCCCGTCTTTTATTTTACATGCCTTTTATTTTTTTTGCTAAGTTTTCAGTTATACCTTTTATAGAAGTTAATTCTTCTATACTTGCTTCTTTCATTTTCTTTATACTTCCGAAACGCTTTAATAAAGCTTTTTTCTTTATTTTTCCTATTCCTTCTATATCATCCAATTCTGATTTTGTCATCTCTTTATCACGTAATTTTCTATGATAAGTAATTGCTGTATCGTGCACTGTATCTTGGAATTTTGTTATCAAGTTCATCAAGTTTTGTGATATTTCTAATTCTTGTCGTCCTTCATTCATCAAAGCTCTTGTTTGGTGCTTATCATTCTTTACCATACCAAATACAGGAATATCTAAATTATATTTTTCAATTGCTTTTTTAGTTGCTCTTATTTGTGTAATACCACCATCTGCAAATATAACATCTGGAAGCTCTCCAAATCCACCTTTAGGATTTTCTATTGAATGTTTTAATCTTCTAGTTATTACTTCTTCCATACATTTTGGATCATCTTGTCCATATACAGTCTTTATTCTAAATCTTCTAGATAAGTTCTTTTTAATAACCCCATCCATCATTACACACATACCAGCTACCATATATTCTCCTGATATATTTGATATATCGTAAGTTTCTATCTTTCTTGGTAATTTATCCATTCCTAATACTTCTTTTAGCTCTAATAAAATTTCACTCTTGTCTTTTTCTTTATTTTCTAGTGTTACTTTGCTATTCATTTCTGCCATCTCTACAAAACGAAGCTTTTCGCCACGTTTTGGTGACTTTATTTCCACTTTTTTCCCTAAAGTTGTGGATAACCACTCTTCAACAACCTCTTTATCTTCTATTTCTTCTCTTATCATTATCTTACTTGGTATGTTTGGATTATCTAAGTAATATTGTTTAATAAAACCAGATAATATTTCTTTATCATCCATATCTTTTAAGTCTTGGTAAAAGTAATGCTCTCTTCCTATCATTTTACTTGCACGTACAAAGAATATTTCTATACATACTTGAAGTTCTGATTTAGCAATTCCTATTACATCAATACTATTTTCAGATATATTAGATACCTTTTGTTTTTCTGAAACTCTTTCTATTGCTAGTATTTTATCTCTTATTATTGCTGCTTTTTCATAGTCTAGCTTTCTTGATGCTTCTTTCATATCTTCTTTTAATTCTTTTATTATTTTATCTATCTTTCCATCTAAAAGATCTATTATCTCTTTTATTTGCTCACCATATTCTTCCTTTGTTACATACCCCATACAGGGAGCTAAGCATCTTCCTATATGATAATTTAAACATGGTCTTGTTCTTTCTTTTAATGTTCTACACTGACGTATCTTATATTTTCCTTTAATAAAATCTATCATCTCTTTTGCGCTACCAGGATTTGCATAAGGTCCAAAATATTTAGAACCATCATTAACTACTCTTCTTGTTATAAAGACACCTGGATAATCACTTTTCATATCTATTTTGATATAAGGATATGTTTTATCATCTTTAAGTAAAACATTAAATTTAGGCCTATTTTTCTTTATTAAATTACATTCTAATATTAATGCTTCTGCCTCATTATCTACCACAATATACTCAAAATGGTCAATTAAACTTACCATTTTTTTAATTCTTTCTGTTTTATTTGTCTTTCTAAAGTACTGTCTTACCCTATTTTTTAGAGAAATTGCTTTTCCAACATATATAATGTTATCATCTTTATCTCTCATAACGTAGACCCCAGGCCTATTTGGAAGCTTTTTTAATTCTTCTTCTATATTAAACATAAAAATCTCCTAAAACTAAAAATTCCTTTATTATTATACCAAAAATGTTAAAAAAAATATACTTTTTTGCCAATTTTTACATTTATTTGTCTTTTTTATTACAAAAATATTACATTTTTATTACAAAAGTGTTGACAAATGTAATTTTTTATCTTATAATCAAATTATAGTTAGAAATTTTACACTAAGGTTAAGTTACAAAAAGTTACGCAAGATTAAGGAGTTGATTATAATGAATACACAAGAAGACTATAGACCAGTTGCAAGCTGTATGGCTTTAACTGTAAGAAAAGAACATAGGTTAACAGTAATTAAAAAGGCTACAAGAACTACATTACGTATTTCTTGGAAAACATTATTGTATGCCCTATTCTTAACATTTGCCAATATTTTAGTTTAGAATTTAATAATTGAATATATATTTAAAACCTCAGATTTAATCTGAGGTTTTATTTTTTATTCATTTGATTCAGTATTTTCTTCATTATTTTTAGTTTCTAAATAGAAATCATAAGAATCAATTAAGTTTGTTGTGGTTGCTAAACTTATTTTTCCTGTCTCATTTTTTGGTATTTCATCTAGCATATAAGAAAATCTAGCAATTTCTGTATTATCCTCTTTTACAAATACAATATAAATGCTTTGCTTATCTATTTTTTCTCCATTGTTTTCCACATCACATTTTAAATAACTAGCATTTTCTTTTATATCTAGACTAATATTTTTTACAGGTCTTCCTTCAAATTCTTTATCTTGTAATAATTGCTCGGATACCTCTTTTATTTCTTCTTCATTCTTATTACCACCACTACTTTGTATTTTAAAGATAGCTACTCCTATTCCTGCAATAATTAATAGCACAAGTATAACAATGAAAACTTTCTTTTTGGATATCCCTGTTTTCTCTTCGTTATTTGCAAATCGCTTTCCTCTTTTATTTTCTTTTGCCATAAAAAATCACTTATCCTTTACTATTTAGATAGATAAAAGATAGGAATAATCCTATCTTTCATCTTATAAAACTATTCTGCAACTTTATATTCTAATGATAATTCACTTGTTAATAATGTTTCTCCTGTTATTGTCCATTCGAATCCTTTACCATCAACATATTTTAATCCATCTACACCATTTCTTAATTGAGCTAATGTATAGTTATTACTATCTTCACCTATTTTTACTGTTACATCAGTAGTAATTGTTCTAGTTTCTGGTATATCTAATACTGTTCCTTCTTCTAAAGTATATGTTTCATGTTGTGTTGTTAATCCATTTAATATTTCATCAAATGCTACTGATACATCATCAACATTCATAGATTTTCCATCTGTTGAAATCTTAGATAACAAGTATTTTGCATAGTCTTTTTGAGTTATACAATGATATTGTGTTCCTCTATTAGTTCTTATTTCAGAATATAATGGTTCTCCTCCAAATAATTCTTGATGGTCTTCGTCAGTACAAACACCTACATATCCTGTATCAACACTTATTGAAGGGTCTTTTTCATATTGTTGTCCCCAAAATCTTTCAAATTCTGGTTCGTAAGTTCCTGTTAGTGTTATTGTTTCTCCTACTCCTATTGTTATATTTCTCCAAGTTACATAATTTTCCCTTCTACCATTAGTTACTTGGCCATTATTATCTGCACTTTCTATGCTTTCTACATCTGAGAAATCTGCTCTTACATTATCTAAAGTTACTGAACTATCAGTTGGATTTGTTAATGTAATAGTAAATGTATGGTTTTCTTTATCATAACTTACATTTGAACCTAATTTTTCAATTGTACACTCTTCTGCATAACTAATTATTGAATCACTTAAACTTTCAACACTTAATCCTATTGAATATACATGACCAGTCTCTCCTACAGCTTGTTGCAATTCTGTTGCTTTTTGTTCTATTGAATCTTTTACATTGTTTGCAAATCCGCTACTTGATTGATTACTATCATCATATATTCCATATATGTATTCACTACTTGGTATTGTTGGTGAACCATCTGTTAAGAATACAACAATTGTTGGTCTGTCAGAGTCAAATCCATTTACTAATTTAATTGTCTCTTCCAATGCTTCGTATATATCTGTTCCAGAACCTGAATTTGGTGCTGTTAATCTTTTAATTGTATTTTCTAAAGTTTCTTTTTGATCATAATCATAAGTACCAAGTGATGATGCGTCTTTTGCATATTTAACAATACTAATTGTTGAATCTGTTTCATCTGCAAACACTTTATCAACTAAATCATTTGCTGCATCTCTTAAGTTTCCTATTCTGTTCTCTTTATCCATACTTGATGAAGTATCTAATACTAATACTAAATCAATAGGTGTTACACTTGATGATTGTACTGTTGTTTTTACTTGTTTAATTAGTGTTGTTTCTGCTTTTGGTTCATCACCATTTACATTTGCTGTATTAGTAATTTTATCACCGAAAGCTTCTGTCATTGTAACTTTTACTTGGAAAGTAAGTGTTAATGTTTCATCTTGTTTTGTTAATTCTCCTGTATATACAACTTTCTTTTCGTCACCATTTACAACATAATGTCCTTCATCTGCAACTTTTTTACCATTTACAGTTATGCTGTTTGGTACATATTCTGTTCCAGCTGGGATTTCATCACTAATATTTACTGGTGCCGTTACAATAGATGAGTTCTTAGCTGTAATTGTATAAGTTAATATGTCTCCATAACTTGCTTTATCTTTATCTACAGATTTTGTAGCTTCTGTTTGTGGTTTTTCTACTTCGTATCCACTATCATCTGGAGTTGGTACTCCGTTTACATTTGCTACATTCTTTTCTATTGTTCCACTATATACATTTTCTCCAAGATTATTTACTGTTACTTCAAATGTAATAGTTAGTGTTTCTCCACCTTCTAATTTGTAAGCATTTACTGCTACTTGTATCTTATTGTTTTCTACTGTTGATGTATTAACTTGTGGTTTTTCTCCTTTAGTTACATTTGCTTGTAAAGTATCTTTATCTAGAGTTACACCACTTGGTATAACATCTGTAACTGTAACTACATCTGAGTCAGTTCCATCATTTTCAACTGTGATTGTATATTTAATTTTATCTCCTTCATGTACTGTATTTCCATCAAGTTGATTAAATTCATCACATTTTGTGATTTCACTTTCTTTTGATTGCATAATATGTGGTTTTACTACAGTATAATCTCCTGTTGTATCTGTTGTAGGTGTTCCATCATTTACTGTTACATTATTAGCCTTTATTGTAGTTCCATATTCACCTTCTGGTAACCCATCAACTGTTACTTTAAATTCAATTACTAATGTTTTTCCTGCTTCTAATTCATAAGTTCCTGATATCGTATTTCCACTTGCAGTAATTCCTGAAACTGCTTGATTATCAACTTTTGCACTTAATGATCCTTCTACATATGTTACTCCTGTTGGTAATGTATCTTGAACTTTTACATCTCCTGATGCTTTACCTGAGTTTGTAATTACTATTCTATATGTAATTTGATCTCCTTCATGTACAATTGTTCCTTCTGTTTGATTTTTTCCACATGATGTAATTGAACTTGTTTTTGTTGTACTAATTACTGGTTTTTCTACGTCATACTCTTTACCATCTTCTGTATGTACTCCATCTACTGTTGCAACGTTTTTATCAATTTTATTACTTGTTATTCCAGCTGCTAATGGATTTACTTCTACTGTAAATTCAATTTTTAATGTTCCAGTTGTTCCTAATGTGTAGTCATTTAATTTTACTACTTGTTTTCCGTCTTCTGCTGTTTCTACTGTTGCACCTGATGTTTCTGTTATATCCTCTCCTGCAAATTCTACATTTAATGAATTATTGACATAAGATAATCCTTCTTTGATTTCATCTGAAATATCAATTTCTTTTCCTACGGTTCCATCATTGTTTACTGTAATTGTATATCTTATTTTGTCACCTTCATGTACTATATTTGTTCCTGTTGTTTCTCCTCTGTCGCAATAAATAATTGTACTAGTTTTACTTGAACTAATTACTGCTTTTCCTACTTCTATTATTTCTTCATCATCTGGATCTTTGCTATTATCAACTTTTACTCCATTAGTAATTGTTGTTGCTGTTCCATCAAAATCTTTGATAGTTGCTGTAATTTGTAATGTTCTAGCATTTTCTGCACCTGGTGCTAAATTATTTACATTCCATGTGACAACTCCATTGTCATATACTGCTGTATCTCCTGGTAGAATTGTTGTTCCTACTACTTGAACATTCTCTAATCCATCTGTTGGAATTTCGTCTGTAACAACTGCATTTCCTGAAACTGTTCCATTATTAGTTGCTGTGATTGTATAAGTTACTGTTTGACCTACTGTTGCTTTAGTTCCGTCTGGAATATCACTATCTTTAGCTGCTGTAATATTTACAACTTCTAATGGGGCTTCATCTTCTACTGGATCGTCTTCACCACTAACAACTGCTCTATTTAAAATAGTCTTTGTTGCTGTTTCATCAACTGTTACTTCGAATGTTAATGTAACTGTATCTGTTCCTACAGGTACTTTTACATCTTTCCAAGTTATTGTTCTTGTTGCATCATCATATTTCATTTCTCCTACTTCTGCTGTACTATCTATAGTACCATCTACATATGTTACTCCTTCTGGTAATGTATCTGATACTGTTGTTGCTCCTTCAACATTTCCACTATTACTTAGTATAATTTTATAAGTTACTTTATTTCCTGGTTTTACTACTTTATCAGTATCTTCATTAACTTTTTTAGCTTTTATTGTAGCAAATTCATCAATTGGTATTTCCTCTTCATCTGGTACATCTTCATGATCAACTTTTGCTATGTTTGTGATTGTTCCTGTTGCATTTGCATTTACTTTTACTTTAATTGTTAATGTTACTGGTGTTCCTGGAGTTACTGTTACTTCTCCGAAGTCTACACTATTTCCATTTACTACTGCACTTCCATCTGCTTTTGTTGATGGTTCTGCACTTAATACTTCTAATTGATTACTATTTAATTCATCTGTTACTGTTACTGTTCCTGGTACTGTTCCATTGTTTGTTAATGTAATTGTATATGTGAATTCCGTACCTGGATTAATAGTTCCATCAGCATTTAACTCTGCTGTATGTGTTTTTACTCCAGTAATATTTACTGTATCTAATGGATCTTCATCTTCTATTGTTGTTGTTCCTACTGTTCCTGTATTTTTAATTTGTGTTCCTGCTGTTATTCCATCTGTTACTTTTACTTCTACTGTTAATACAGTTGTATCAGTTCCTGGTTCTACACTTACGTTTTCCCATGTTACTGTTCTATTTTCTTCATCATATACTCCTTCATTTGTTGAACTTACATATTCAACTCCTGCTGGTAGATTATCTACTACTGTTGTTGTTCCTTCTATTGTTCCACTGTTGCTTAATTTGATTTCATATGTTACTGGATCTCCTGGTTTTACTACTCCGTCTTCATCTTTATTTTCTTTTACTCCAGTAATATTTACTGTATCTAATGGATCTTCATCTTCTATTGTTGTTGTTCCTACTGTTCCTGTATTTT
>CALXXE010000028.1 GCA_944392605.1 uncultured Clostridia bacterium
CCTGATGTTAAATTAGATACTCCTATATATGGTTCTTTTAATCCAATATCTTTTATTACATGTATATATCCATCTTGTCCTACTGCTCCACCTACATCTAATTTACCAAATTCATTTAAAGGTAAATCTACATATGGATTTATAACATATCCTTTCACTTCTGGAACATTATTAGCAGTGGTAAGCATTCCTCCTATTGGTCCATTTCCTTTTATCTCGATTGTTATTTTGTCTTTTTCATTTTTCATCTCCACAGCCATAAGAGCAGTAATTGTAAGTAATCTTCCAAATGCTGCTGTAGCCACTGGACTTAAGTCATGTATCTTTCTTGCTTCTTCAACCATACTAGTTGATTTTATACATGTAATTCCTATTCTTCCATCATATGCTAAAAAGTTTGTGATTTTATCTTCCATATTAACCTTCCTTCTTACATAAAAATTTATCTAATTTCTCAAATTGTTTTTTTGATTCATTTTTTATATTCTTCAAATTCACTTCATCTACTTTGTTAAAATCTTTTAATTCAATTATTTTGTTTGGTGATACATCCATTAACTTCAAATAATTATCACACAATTTCAAGTCTTCTATTATATTACAAATTTTTTTACTATAAGAAATAATATAATATTTTTGATTGCATATATATGATAATATTACTGAATGAAATCTTTGACAAATCATATATTCCATTTTTGTATATTGTTGTAAAAACTCTTTTATATTTCCTAAGTATTTAACAACATATATATTATTATAATTACTATTTTCTTTTAGTCTTTCTAATATTTTTTGTATAGCTACTTCATCTCCTTCTTCTTTGCAAAAAGAAAATAAGTAGACTTTTTTATTATTTTCTAAATAATTGTTTATATTATTTACTAGAAATTCAATATATTCTTCTTCTACACTTTTAAATTCATCTCTTATTTCTAAATCTATAACTGAAATTCCTATTGTGTCTTTTTCTTTTAATACTTCTCCTATTTCATATGAAAAAAGTAAATCTGGGGCATATCTAACCGCTTCTATATCTTTAAATAATTCATGTGAATATCTATCTCTAAAACATATATCTGTAACGTGTTCAAAATTTTTCTTAGATAAATTAAAGTATTCCTCTGTTCTATATGGTCCGTAATTAGAACTTATATAAAAGAATGGTTTATTTTTCTCTTTACATTTCTTTACAAAATTGAAACAATCTTCATCTAAATTATATACTTTTCCACCTTCCATAAAGATTGATCCACCTATATATACATATCCATCATATTTATCTACATCTATCTTCCTAAAATTCTCTTCTTCACATAAAGTTATTTCTACATTATTTTTATCTTTAAATGATTCTGCAAATCTCATATCTATTACATCTATATAAAACATATCTTTTGGATATCTATCTATTAATTCTGATACAAATAAATCATCGCCAAAATTATTTCTTAAATAAGCCATTACAAATATTTTCTTCATTTTATCCCCTCTTTATTTAAGCTGTCATTTATTATATCATTTTTAATCGCTTTTAGTCAAATTAAGCCATAGAAAAAAGGGCCTTTAGCCCTTCTTATACTTTAAATTAGTCTTCTTTCTTTTGGAACATATCTTTTCCTACTCCACATATTGGGCAAACCCAATCGTCCGGAATATCTTCAAATGCTGTTCCTGGAGCTATTCCTCCATCTGGATCTCCTTTTTCTGGATCATATATATATCCACATGCTAAACATACGTACATCAAATTCACCTCCTATACTATTATTGATGTATTTGGAACATGTCTTTTCCTTCTCCACATACAGGACAAACCCAGGTCTCTGGTAACTCTTCAAATGGTGTTCCTGGTTTTATTCCTGCTTTTTCGTTTCCAAATTTAGGATTATAAATATATTTACATTCAACACATTCATATCTTTGTGTATCTGAATGTTCTTCTTGGAAGTTTTTATATCCTAGTCCTATTGCTACAACTACCATTAGTAAGAATGATAATGCTTTCCATATTCCACTATCTAATAGTATAACCGCAAATATTCCAAATGTTGCACTAATTCCATATAAAATTAGAACTGCTTGTTTTTGACTAAATCCTCTTGCAACTATTCTATGATGTAAATGTCCTTTATCCGCCTTAAATATTGCTTTTATTGATTTTCCTTTTATTAATCTTCTAATAATTGCCCATAATGTATCAAATATAGGAAGTCCTAATACTATTAATGGTAATATTATAACTGCTAATGTATAAGTTTTTGCAACTCCTAATATCGCAATTATTGATATCGTATACCCCAAAAAGTTTGAACCAGTATCTCCTATAAAGGTCTTTGCTGGTGCAAAGTTAAATGGTAAAAATCCAACTAGAGCTCCTGCTAATGCTGTTATTAATATTATTGCTATTGTTGGAGATCCATTTAGTACAAATATTACTAATAATGATATAGCTGAAATAACAGATATTCCTGCTGCTAATCCATCTAGTCCATCTATTAGATTTATTGCATTGGTTACTCCGACAATCCAAACTATAGTTACAATTATTGATACCGCTTCTCCTAATTCAGATGTATTAATAAATCCAAAATCTATACTTTCTATTCTTACTCCAAATGCTACTGCAACTATCGCTGCCAAAACTTGTCCTGCTAATTTTACAATTGGTTTTATTGTTAGTATATCATCAAATACACAAGTTATACTAATTACTAATATTCCCAAGAACATTCCGGAGTAGTTGCATTCCGTAATTATCTGTTCCTCCTAAACTTATTGTTCCTTCCATACTCATTACAATAAGTAAATATGTAACAGATACCAGGAATCCTAATATTACTGCTGGTCCTCCAAATTTTGGCATAGCTTTCTTATGCATTCTTCTTTCATCTTTAGGGACATCTACTGCACCAATTTTTTGTGCAATTTTTATGGTATATGGTGTTGCCATAAATGCTACTATAAAAGCTAGCAAAAAGGCAATGGCTACATCTCCCCACATAAATTTTGCCTCCTATTTCATGTTCTCTTCTTCTATTTCCTTTATTAACTCTAATCTTTCAATATGTCTTCCACCTTCAAATTCAGTTGCGAACCACATTCTTAAAATACATATTGCTTCATTTGTTGTTAAGTCATCTGCTCCCATTGCTAAGATATTAGCATCATTGTGTAGTCTTGCATATTTTGCAGTATATTCATTATGACATAGAGCACATCTAATTCCTTTAAATTTATTTGCTACTATTGACATTCCTATCCCAGAACGACAAATTAATATTCCTTGGTCACATTTTTTACTTTGTACTGCATTTGAAACTTTAGCTGCTATATCAGGATAATCTACACTTTGTTCTGATTCACATCCAAAGTCTACAAATTCTATATCCTTTTCATCTAAATACTTCTTTACTTCTTCTTTTAATCTATATCCCCCATGGTCACTTCCAATTGCTATTATCATATGTATCCCTCCATTCCTTTTCTAATATAACATAAAAACATTTCTTTTACAATAATTTATTTAAAATTACTTGCTTTTTCCTATTATTTATGGTAAAATATTACATGTTAATAATGTAATACAAACTAAAGGAGGTGCTTTAAGAAATGCCAAATATTAAATCAGCTAAAAAAAGAGTTAAAATTATCGAAAAGAAAACTTTAAGAAATAATATGATAAAATCAGGATATAAAACAGCTGTTAAAAAATTCGAAGAAGCTGTTAACGCTGGAAAAATCGATGAAGCTAAAGTTTTATTCTCTGAAGCTACAAGAAAGATTGACCAAGCTTGCAGTAAAGGTGTTATTGTTAAAAACACAGCAGCTAGAAAAAAATCTAATTTATCAAAAAAATTAAACGCAGCTATGGCTTAAAACAAAATAAAAATTATGCATAGTTTTTATTAAAATCTCCCAACTTTGAACAGTTGGGGGATTTACTTTAATAATATTGTAATTTAAAAATTGTATTTATATTTTTATATATAAAGTTATTCTACTGTTTTGAGCACTATTAGATTTTGTTGGTTCTATTCCATAAGAACGATATCCTACTTCATCATTTATTCTCGTTCCGCTACGGTATACTCTTCCCGAAGCTTGAGAACCAAATTGTTTTCCTGCCTCTAAACAGCTCTCTTGCTTACATCCATACAAGTCATAAATATTTTTTATTACATCATTTGAATAGCTACCTGTTATTCCGTTTTTTCCCGGATTGTTCAAATCATCATTCCATTTATCCGATGCTGATATTATATTCTCACCCTCTTTTATCATCCAATTAAGCATAGCATCATATTGACTTCCCCAAATCATGCTACTTACCACCGACTTGGAACTATCTTTACTAGCAAACTCTTTACATTTGCTATAAGCACCGTACCATCCGTTTAAGCAATCACTACCTTGGTTTGCTGTAAGAACTTCATCATTTTCATTTGCATTTTTACTTACAGGTTTATCACCTTCTAAACCCAACTCATATCTTCCTACATAAAATCCATGATATTTTTTCACACTCTTTATCATCTCATCATATTCAACTTGTAATTCTTCTTTAGTAAATATTTCTTCATTATTTACTATATCAGGTTCTCTATTTCTTACGTTGGTAGTTGTACAACCTGCTTTTACAGTTGATGTATTAAGTGTTGTTGAAACATCAAAATTATATAACAAACCTTTATAATTATCTCCACTTTTTATTGCCATAGCTTTATTATTTGTTCCGTTAGCTTCTGTATCAGAAACAGGTGTTTCCACAGGTATCCATACAAATTGGTTACCCTCTTCATCTTGTATAACAAGTCCATCATCTATGGTATCTGCTTCTTCTAATATCTCAAACCCCTTTGGAATAGTCGCTGTATCTCCATTATCATCTGTATATTCTTCATTTTTTCCCGCTATCATACCTGGTCCAAATTCTAAATAATCATTAAGTTTATCCTCTATTATATAACTTGGTTCATTAGTTGTTATTGCTCCAGTTTTTTTATTTACTTGACTCGCGTCGTCAATTACACCTTTGTTTTTTAATTCTTCAATAACATTGTCCATAGTAGTATCTCTATTTTTACTTTCTGCATCTATAATCGCAACATCAATTTGTTCTTCCCATTGAGCATATTGCGTATCATCTTTAGCATTTTGTGCTTGATTAATAATGCCATTATTACCAGTTATTGCACCTATTGATATACCTGCTAAAATAAGTAAGACTATAATTGTTACTACTAAAGCAATTAAAGTAATACCAGAATTTTGTCTTAATCTTTCTTGCATTATCTTTTCCCCCTTAGTTTTTTATTTTATATTTAAAACTTTAATAACATCAAAAAAGACAGCAATAAAAACCTATATATTTATAGGTTTATCACTGTCTAACATAAATACGCCATGGCTAAATACACTATACTCTATTTCACTAAAGTATAGCTCTCTCTCTCTCTCTCTCTCTTAGAGTTACAAGGGTTTTAGCTCTTAGCATATTTTATACACCTCTTTACTTCTTGATATTAATATTATATAGTAAATTCCTTACTTTTTCAATGAAAAATATATTACATTTTGTTTACAATAACCGTAAATTATACAATTAATCTTAGTTTTTTATATGCTAATAATATTTAAAAAAATAAAATTATGAAATAGCTTTATAAAAAGTATAGAAAAGAATTATCCTTTTTCTATACTTCCTATTTTAAACTTAATATTTTATTATTCGCTAATTTATTCTTCTACTAACACAATTCCATTAGAGTCTTTTTGTACTTTATACCCATTTCTTATATTAAATTGAACATTGCCAATACTTTCTTCACCATTAAAATCAAATTCACATTCTTTTATTATTCCATTATAAAAATTAATAATACATTCTACTGTTACCATGCCGTATATAGTCTTTATATTACTTATCTTAGGATTATTACTATTTACTTGTTCATCTATATCTCCTATTGTTAAATCTATGTTTCCAGCATCATCACTTAATTCTATTGTCCCTATCTCTCCTTTATTTATTTCGCAAGTTCCTCCTTTACCAAGTGCTATTTTTTCAATTATACCATCATTTATTATATATGTTCCTGCATTATTTGGATATCCAGATAAATTACCATATTGCCCTCCATTTATTGTTACAATTCCACCTTCACAAGTCATAGCATCTATATTACTATTATTGGGCGTAACATTTCCCGGACTTAATGACACAATTGTGGAATATAAATGCCCTGCTGTTGGAGAATTTATAGTAACATTATTTGTTATTAAATCACCATAATTTAAAATAGCTCCACGGCTATCTTCTGTCGTGATTGTTCCATTACCATCTATACTTACTTCCATACCTTCATTAATTGTTATTCTACCGTTTTCCAAAAAAGCTAGTGTTTTATTATTTGTATTAATTGTTATATCTTTATCTATTGTTGTTGAACTACTTTCACTAGTATTACTTATAACTGTTATTTCACTACCAATCTCTGCAGCATCTATTGCTTCTTGTAATGTGTCATAATATTTTCCTGCTACCAAATAATTTCCTGTTTCAATAGGTGGTCCTGGAACAACTGGTTGTATTGCTGCTATGCCTAATTCTATTAACCATTCTTCTTCTTTATTTGTTACTTCATCAGGATTTATATCTTATTTCACCATCTTGAACTGCATATTTGTTCTCATCACCATCTTCTATATTTTCACCTAATATTTCTTTTATTTTCTCTGGATCTGTTATATAAATATCATTTGAATTATTTCCGTTTTGTTCTTCATCTATTAAATATCTATCTACATTTTCTTCATATTGTCTTACTTTAGTTGCAAATGCTGAATACCTTGTCTTTTCTATTATTCCATCTTGTCCAGTTATTGCACCTATTGATATTGCTGCCAGAATAATTAAAACTATTATAGTTACAATTAGCGCAATTAAAGTAATACCATGATTTTCCTTTATCCTTCTTTTCATCTTATCCTCCTTAGTTTTATTATTTACATATTTAAAAATTTAATAACAAACCGTAAAAAAGGCAGCGATAAGAACCTATATTAATATAGATTTTTCACTGTTTTTTATAAATATGCCAAGCTCAAATAGACCACACTTTATTTCACTAAAGTATAGCTCTCTCTCTCTCTCTCTCTCTCTCTCTCTCTTAGAGTTACAAGGGTTCTAGCTGCTAGCATATTTTATACACCTCTTTACTTTTTAATATCTATATTATATAGTAATTTTCTTTCTTTTTCAACGAAATATATATTACATTTTGTTTACCATATTTCTGATTTTATTTCATTCCTTTATGAAATTATTTCCATTGCTTTTAGTATATTTACATGTTAACATTTTAATAGATATATTTTTATTTTATATTTAAGTGAGGTTTAAAATGATAAAGAAAATAGTTACATATTATAACAATCTAGATAAAACTACATATAAAATATTATATAAAGGACTTGAATTTTGTTTTTTACTAGCTTCTTTTGCTGCATTTATATTACTTAGTTATATGTTATTTTTTGAAGCACCTTTAATATATTATATTGGAATAAACTTATTTAAATTAAGCTTAGTATTTAGTGTTGAATTTATTATTTGTGGTTTTGTTGTAGATAATATAAAGAAACAATTAATTTGAGACAAATGGGACGAGCAAAAACTGTCTCATTTTGTAATTCAATATAAAAATGAGACAAAAAAGGTCTGTCCCTCTTTGTCTCTTTTTTCTTATTTCAATTCTTCTTTAAACATTTGGTTAAGCATTTGTGGATTTGCTTTTCCTCTTGTTTCTTTCATAGCTTGTCCAACTAAATATCCTAACGCTTTCTCTTTTCCTGCTTTATAGTCTTGGACTGATTGTGGGTTGTTTTCTAGTACTTTAATTACAATCTCTTTAATTGCACCTTCATCTGATATTTGAACCCAACCTTTTTCATCTATAATATCTTCTGGGTCTCTTGGGTGTTCAAACATTTCTACTAAAACTTTTTTAGCAATAGAAGAACTTATAGTTCCCTTGTCTATTAGCATTACTAATTTTGCTAATTGTTTACTATCAAATGGTATTTCTACTGGATCCATTTCAGTTTCATTTAATATTCTTGATATATCTGAAATAATCCAGTTATTTACTGCTTTTGGATTATTACATATCTTACTTGCTTCTTCAAATAAATCTGATAAATATTTAGATGAAGTAATAATATTTGCGTCTTTTTCAGAAAGTTTATATTCTGTTAAATATCTTTGTTTTCTACTTTCAGGAAGCTCTGGAAGTGATTTTCTAATGTTTTCTATATATTCATCAGATAATTTTATCGCAACTAAATCTGGGTCTGGGAAATATCTATAATCTTGAGCATCCTCTTTATCTCTCATTGAGAATGTTTTTCCTGATACTTCATCCCATCTTAAAGTTTCTTGTTCTATTGTTCCTCCATTATCTACTACATCTACTTGTCTATCAATCTCATATTCAATAGCTCTTGTAATACTTCTAAAAGAGTTCATGTTCTTCATTTCAGTACGCGTACCAAATTCTGTTGCTCCTTTTTTTCTAATAGATACGTTTACGTCTGCTCTTAAAGAACCTTCTTGCATCTTACAATCTGATACTTCTATATATTCTAAGATTGATTTTAATTTCTTTAAATATAAATCAACTTCTTCTGAGCTTCTTAAATCAGGTTCTGATACTATTTCTATTAATGGAACACCTGCTCTATTTAAATCTACTAAACTTCCTCTTCCAAATTCATCATGGTTTAGTTTTCCAGCATCTTCTTCTATATGGATTCTTGTAATTCCAATAGTTTTTCTTCCTGCACTTGGTTCTATTTCTATTTTTCCATGTTCGCAAAGAGGTTTATCATATTGTGATATTTGATATGCTTTTGGTAAATCTGGATAGAAGTAATTTTTTCTATCATTCTTACTATCTTGTGATATTGTACACTCTGTAGCAAGTCCTGCTCTTACTGCATACTCAACTACTTTTTCATTTAGAACTGGTAAAGTTCCTGGCATTGCCATACAAATAGGACATACATGGGTATTTGGAGCTGCACCAAAACTTGTTGGGCATGAACAGAATATTTTTGTTTTTGTAGAAAGTTCTGCATGTACTTCTAGTCCTATAACAACTTCATAATCTTCTCTAGCCATTATTCTTCC
>CALXXE010000029.1 GCA_944392605.1 uncultured Clostridia bacterium
CAAGATGGATATATACATGTAATAAAAGATATTGGATTAAAAGAACCATATATAGGAGTATCTAATTTAACATCAGGAGAAATAGCAGATGACTTTACAAATTATTTTGTTAGCTCAGAACAAAGACAAGCTGCTGTCGCTTTAGGAGTATTAGTAGATAAAAATGGAGTAAGAGAAGCGGGAGGCTATTTAATTACTCCTATGCCAGATGCAACAGATGGGGATATTTCAAATGTGGAAAAGGGAATATTTGAAGCAGGTGCAATATCTAAAATGTTGGATGAGAAATTAAGTTTAATTGATATTGCAAAAAAAGTAACAGGTGACAAAAGTATAAAAGTTATAGAAGATTGTACGGTGCCAGTATATAAATGTGATTGTTCTAAAGAAAAGATGACAAATGCATTAATGAGTATTGGAAAAAAGGAATTAAAAGATATAATAGAAGAAGATGGTAAAGCAGAACTTGTTTGTCATTTTTGTAATAAAAAATATCAGTTCAATAAAGAAGAATTAGAAAATATTTTAAAGCAAATTAAATAAAAACGTAAAAGACTTGAACGATAAAACTAATTATCATGTTCGAGTCTTTTACGCAGGTGTTACTCGTACTTGGCGTGGTGAC
Organism: uncultured Clostridia bacterium; assembly: GCA_944392605.1. GTDB lineage: Bacteria > Bacillota > Clostridia > TANB77 > CAG-508 > CAG-269. The sequence goes on from CALXXE010000029.1 coordinate 626, forward strand.
GAATGGCACACCACTTGCCGTTCGGATTCTTTTCGACATAGCCAGCCAACTCAATCCAACCGTGGTCAGACGGGTGACAATCTCGAATTTCATCCAACACCTTAAGAGCCTCGTCTTGACTAGAAAACACTGCGGGAGATATAAACGTCTCCTCAAAAACTTTCCGTTTTCCATCGAGTGTTTCAGGTGCAAACATGCTAGCTCCTTTCAAAAGAGTGTATTACATATTTATATTATACTACAAATTTACTCTAAATTCAAATTTAATATGGCAATTGCTTAAAAATTTGTGTGGTAATATCTAATATTATGCAACATTAGGTATTACCTCAAATATTAATCTTTCAATATTTTTGAAATCTAACATATATCTTGTTAATTTTCTTTGTAATGGCATTTTCTTTGTACCAAAACTATTATCTAGACTTGCTAAGTTAAATACTATTTTTCTAACTATTGCTAAATTATTTATTGAGTTTCCTTTCCTGTTTCTTGAATGCTCTTCATCTAATATCACGTCTAATTTCCAATGCAATCCACATTCTATATTCCAATGGTCTCTTATTACTTCTTCTAATTTATTTATATCTATTTTACAATCTATTATATAATAGTTGTCTGTTATACTGGTTTCATCTTCTATCGTTCTTTCTACTCTTACATATGCAATTGCTTTTACTGTTTCCCATTTCTTTTTAGCTTTTATTGTATTTGTATCATAACTTAAATAGTAGTTTCGTTTTTCTATTCTTCCATGATTCCTTTTATCTGTTACTTCTTTCCATATGATATCTTTATGTGCTTTTAAGTTATTGATTTTATCAAAATAACTTCTTATATTCTTTTGCAATTCTTTTTGATTTTCTTTTGCCTTAAGAACATAATGTCCCCCTTGTTCTACTATCTTTTTAGTTATTTTTTTCTTGTGTTCCTATTGCATCTATTGTTATATGTGAACCAGTAATATCTAGTAAATCCAATAACTCTGGAATTGCTGTTATTTCATTAGATTTTTCATCTACTTTTACCTGTCCTATAGATATTCCAATATCTCCTAAAAAAGCTGATACTATATATGGTGTATTTCCACCATTAATCATATCAGTCGCAGATTTTACAGCCTTTCCATCTATACTTATATTTTTATCTGTTTTCATTTGTATTATTTCTTTTGTCCATTCTACAAATATTTGCATAAATTTTTTACTATCGATTACTGCAAATACATCTGATAAACAATCATGCGATGGTGTTCCATTTTCTAAATTCAATAACTGTGTAAAATATTCTTCTTTTAATTTTAAAAAATCTGCAATGTTTGTAAAATCTGTTATACCACATAATATACCATATATTGTCATTATTAATATATCTATTAATTTATATCTTTTTCCTCTTATATCTCTTGGATCTTCTAATACTTCAAATTTTTCAAATAATGTTTTCATTTGTTTTACCTATCGAAAACATTATACTATATTATTTTATTTTGTCCATAAATTTTTAAGCGATTGCTATACAAATTTAACGTGTTATAACAATACAAAAATAAAAGGATAATTTTAAATTATCCTTTTAAATATTTATGTGATTTTTAGATTCTTCTTTTTCCTTCTTAGGAATAAAAAGAAGAATATTTAGAACTATAGAAAGTATCCATGGTACCCAAAGTGTTAATCCATACACAAGTAGCATAAGAACATAGTCTAAACCAATATCGCCAAACGTATTAAAATGGTGAGGCAAAACATTAAAATAAAAATCTGATATTGCAAAAAGAAAGCCTAAGCAAATAATTACTTTAAATAATACTTTTTGGGCTTTGGTAAAAAATCTATACTGCGTAAACCAAAGCATAAAACCAATAATCCTAGGAAGATAGAAGGCTATATATACATAGTCACCTTTTATTATCAAACTAAAAGGAACAATAGTAAGTATGGCAGCAATGATTATAATAGCGATACTTTTCTTATTAGTTATTGCAAAATATTTCTTATTTGATAATTTGTCTATTTTAGATTCTTTATTATCTTTTTTATTATCTTCGTTACTTTCTTCTTTTTCATCTGCCTTTTTAGAGACGTTTTTTAAATTAGAATCTTTAAAAATAAAAACAGTTAATATTATAGTAAGTATAAAGCTTGATGAATATATTAAAGTATTTAAAAGATTGATTAAGAATACTACAAAGGTATACTTCGCTATAATATAATATGATAATGAAAGCGCTAAGTAAACAATCCAAAGTATGAAAGTAACTTTAAAAAGAGTTTTACATGTTTTTGAAAAAAATTTAGATTGATTACATAAAAGTATTAAGCCAATAATTTTAGCTGCGTAAAAGATTATTAAGCTAAATATAGGATGAATAAAAGATATAATTACGTTAAAAGGAACTAAAAGAAGAATAATTGCTAAAATTACAATTTTTTTATTCACTTTATTTTCCATAACTTTACCCCTTTCTTTATAAATCTAATTAAGTGATATCATAAAAAAAGAAAGTTTGTCAATATAGAAGTAGATGTAAAAAGAAGTTTAATTTCTTAAAGATATAAAAACGTTGACAAATGAAGCATTTACTAATATAATACTTGAAGAAAATAAAATAGAAAGAGGAGAGATATACATGGAAAATAACGTTTTAATATTCGGACATAAAAACCCAGATACAGATTCAATATGTTCAAGTTTAGTAAAAGAAAGACTAGATAAGAAATTAGGAAAAGAAAATTGTATGGCAGTAAGATTAGGAAAAGTAAATAAAGAAACAAAATATGTATTAGACTATCTAAAACTTGAAGAACCTAAATTAATAGAAAGTGTTGATGAAGGACAAGAAGTAATTATGGTAGACCATAATGAATTTAATCAAAGTGTAGAAGGAATTAATAAAGCAAAAATATTAGAAGTAGTAGACCATCATAGAATAGCTAATTTTGAAACTTTAGAGCCTTTATATTATACAGCAAGACCATTTGGTTGTACATCAACAATTCTTTTGCAAGAATATAAAGCAAATGGAGTAGAAGCTAGTAAAGAAGAAGCAATACTTATGGCAAGCGCTATAATGTCAGATACATTATTATTAAAATCACCAACAACTACAGATTATGATAAAAAGGCTTTAGAAGAATTAGAAAAATTAGCAGGAATTGATATTAAAGAATATGGATTAGAAATGTTGAAAGCAGGAACAGATTTAAATGATTTTACAGCAGAAGAATTAATATCTTTAGATGCAAAAAGTTTAGATAAAGATGGTACAAAATTTGTAATAGCACAAGTAAATACAGTAAGTATTCCAGATGTATTGGAAAGACAAGAAGAATTAGAAAAAGCAATAAATGAAGAGATTTCAAATAAAGGACTAGAATTATTTGTTCTTGCAATAACAGATATATTAAATAGTAATTCAGAAATTATAGCTTTAGGAAATAGAGTAGAAGCAGTTGAAAAAGCTTTCGATAAAAAATTAGAGAATAATAGAGCATTTTTAGAAGGAGTAGTTTCTAGAAAGAAACAATTACTTCCAAACATTGATAAGAATATTTAAGGAATATGGGCATATCTTATAATTGATGTGTCCAATTTTTTTGATAGCTACAAATGACCGAAAAATATTTTCACAAATAACCGAAAAATATTCATATAAATAACCGAAAAATGTTGAATAAATTTTAAAATATTGATATAATATATATGTAAAGGAGTAATTTTGTTATGGAAAATTATAGAAAAAGAATAGTTGATGAAATTTTGAAGAAAAAATTAAAAGGAAAAGGTGCAGTCCTAATTCAAGGACCAAAATGGTGTGGAAAAACAACAACTGCTGAGCAAATTGCTAAAAGTATATTATATATGTCTAAACCAGATGAAAAAGAACAAAATTTAACATTAACTGAAATTAATCCAAGTTTACTTCTACAAGGTGAAACACCTAGATTAATTGATGAGTGGCAAATTGCACCAAAATTATGGGATGCAATAAGATATGAGATAGATCATAGAAATGCAGAGGGGCAATTTATTTTAACAGGTTCTTCTGTTCCAGTAAAAATGGAAGAAGTAACTCATACTGGTACAGGAAGATTTTCTTGGTTATTAATGAGACCAATGAGCTTATATGAGTCAGGAGAATCAAATGGTCAAATTAGCTTACAAAATTTATTTGAAAGAAACAAAAATATAGAAGGTATCAACAATTTAGATATAGAAAAAATTGCTTATTTAGTATGTAGAGGTGGATGGCCAAGAGCAATTTTTATGGAAGAAAATATTGCTCTTGAGCAAGCATTTGATTATTATGATGCAGTTGTTAATAGGGACATTGTAGAGGTGGATGGTATTTCTAGAAATTCAGAAAGAGTTAAAAAGCTTATGAGAGCATATTCAAGAAACATTGGAACACAGGCATCAAATGAAACTCTAAGAAAAGATATGCTTGCAAATGATACAACTTCTTTAGATGCAGATACAGTATTGTCATATATAAATGCATTAAAGAAAATATTTGTAGTAGAAGAATCACCAGCTTGGAATCCAAATTTAAGAAGTAAAACTGCAATAAGAACCTCAGATACAAGATATTTTGTAGACCCATCAATAGCTGTTGCTTCTTTAGGAATTGGACCAAAAGATTTAATAAATGATTTAAACACGTTTGGTTTATTATTTGAGACTTTATGTGTAAGAGATTTAAGAGTCTATGCAGAGAGTATTAATGGAAAAGTATATCATTATAGAGATGCAAATGATTTAGAATGTGATGCTGTTATACATTTAAGAGATGGTTCTTATGGTTTAATAGAAATAAAACTAGGTGGAGATAGATTAATAAATGAAGGAGCAGAAACATTAAAAAAATTAGAATCACATATAGATACAACTAAAATGAAAAAACCATCATTTTTACTTGTCTTAACAGCAGTAGGTAAGTATGCATATAGAAGAGAAGATGGAGTATATGTAGTGCCAATAGGGTGCTTAAAAAATTAATAAATCATCAATGTTTATTTTAGGGGGACATATCTTAGATAGATGTGTCCCTAATTCAATAAAATTTTGTTTGATACAGGAAATTTACTCGAATGAAAGAATTCTATTTTTCAAAAAAGTATTGAATATTTTAGTAATTAAATTTATAATAATTAAGTAAAATAGAGTATAAGACAAAATAGGAATTGGAGTGATTTGATGCCAAAACATATGAAAACAAAGGAAAAGTCGTCAAAAAAAGAAACTTTCTTACAGAGTGTTATAACATTAATATTTTCACAAGTTTTGATAAAATTATTAGGATTAGTATATAACTTATATTTAACGAATAGAGAAGGTTTTGGAGATAGAGGCAATGGAATTGTATCAGCGAGTTATCAAATATATGCATTACTTTTAACAATTTCTTCAACAGGTGTTCCAAATGCAATTTCAAAATTGGTATCAGAAAGAGTTGCAATTGGAGACCATAAAGGAGCCCATAGAATCTTTAAAATAGCATTTGCAACTTTTACTGTCATAGGTTTAGTTGGAACTTTAATGCTATTCTTTGGAGCTCATATGATAGCAGTAGAATGGTTACAAATACCAGAAGCAGAAATGACATTAGTGGCTTTATCTCCTGCAATATTCTTTGTTGCAATAGCATCAGTAATGAGAGGATATTTTAATGGAAGGCAGAACATAAAAGCGACAGCAAGGTCACAGACTTTAGAACAAATATTTAAAACAGCACTTACAATTATTTTAGTTGAAATAGTTGCAATTATATCTAATGTATCAACAGAATGGATGGCAGGAGGAGCAACATTAGCTACAACATTAGCAACTATGGCAGGTTTTGGGTATTTGTATCTATATTATAAAGTGAGAAGAAAAGAAATTGCACAAGAAGTAAAATCAACAGTGAATTATAAATATGAAAGAGTAAGGAATATCGTAAAGAAAATAATTCTTGTATCTTTTCCTATAGCTTTAACAGCTATTCTTTCTTCAATAAATAAAAATATAGATTCGTTTACGGTTGTAAGAAGTTTAAAAGAATTTTTACCAGATGATGTAGCGGTAAGCCAATATGGAATATTAGGAGGAAAAGTTGATACATTAACAAGCTTACCATTATCAATAAATGTAGCTTTTGCTACAGCCTTAGTTCCAGCAATTGCGGCAGCGAAAGCTAGAAATGATAAAAAAGAAATAAAACAAAAAACTAAATTTTCATTGCTTGTTTCAATGCTTATAGGACTTCCTTGTACAGTAGGAATGTTTATTTTTGCAGGACCAATATTAAATTTGTTATATCCAAATGCAAGTGATGGAACAGTGATACTTCAAATAAGTTCACTCACAATATTATTTACGATACTAGACCAAACAATTAATGGAGCTCTGCAAGGATATGGACTCTTAAGAATACCAGCAATATCCCTGGGACTAGGAGTACTTGTAAAACTAATTTTGAATTTAGTTTTAGTACCAATACCATCAATAGGAGTAAATGGAGCAGCATGGGCATCTGTTGCTTGCCATGCAGTTGCTTTTTCAATATCAATTATTTGCTTAAAGAAAGCATTTAGATTAAAACTACCAGCAAGTAAATTTGTAATAAAACCAATTTTATCAACAATTATTATGGCAATTTGCTCATATTTCATTTATTATGTACTTTCAGGAATAATTGCAGCAAATTTGGCTACAATATTAGCAATAGGATTTGCAGTAATTATCTATGCGTTGGCAATAGTGGCTTTAAAGGTATTTACCAAGGAAGAAGTACTAATGATGCCAGCAGGAGATAAGATATGCAAAGTACTAACTAAACTAAAAATATATTAAATTCTAAAAAAATAACAAAAAAATATAAAAAAAAGAAGGATTTTAAATATTTTTGGCGAATATTCTTAAATAGTAGTACATTTATTGCTTGGTTCAGGCAATAAGGTACATAACATTATACTTTATAGGAGGTAATTTAAATGAACAAAGCTGAATTAATCGCAGCAATGGCTGCAAAAACAGGTGAAACAAAAAAAGCAGCTGAAGCATCAGTAAACGCTTTTGTAGAAGTTGTAACAGACTCACTAAAAAAAGGAGAAAAAGTTCAACTAGTTGGATTTGGTTCTTTTGAAGTTAGAAAAAGAGCAGCTAGAAAAGGTAGAAACCCACAAACTAAAGAAGAAATCAAAATACCTGCATCAAAAGCTCCAGTATTCAAAGCTGGTAAAGCATTAAAAGATTTAGTAAACAAAAAATAAGATTTTAAAAGATATATAAATATATGATATCATATGAAAAGAAGCTAGAGATAGCTTCTTTTTTGTTTCTAAAAATTAAATAAATAAGATTGAATTTTATTCAAAATAATATCTTTCTAATTTTATATTTTTACATCTCAATATATTATTATCTTACAACTAATTATTAATTACATTTTTATATAGAAGGAATATATATCATTATTTGATTATCAAATTTATAAGAAATGATTCATAGTTTTACAATTTTTAATTTTAGTATGATATTGGGTATTAGTAATGAATAATTATAAAAATCTAAAAATATTATAGAATGTAAGCCGTATATAGTATCAAATGTTAAGACGTATATTCCTACGGAAATAAGCAAAAGTGTACTTTTTATATAAAACAATTTACATAATTATTACAAAAATATTAAAAAAGCTTTACAAAATGACAAAAATGTAATATAATGTTGTCGGACTTAAATAGGAACATAGGGAACAGCCATATAGCTAGAAGTTCAAAAAATAAAAAAGAGGGAAAAAAGATGAGAAAAGTATCAGAAACCATTAATTCCGTAAGAAAAAACAATACTGGAATTAAAGACGATGACGAATATGCCATTTGTCTATGTGTTTGTGGTGCTTTTTTAATGTAATTAAACTTAGGATTTTACTCGAGAAATAATAGAAGAAAAATCTGACTCTATGTCAATAGTTGGGGTGGAAAACTTTAAAAGTTTTCTGCCTCAGCTTTTTTAGTGCAATTTAATGTTTG
>CALXXE010000030.1 GCA_944392605.1 uncultured Clostridia bacterium
CAGGTGTAGTTCAATGGTAGAACCTCAGCCTTCCAAGCTGATGACGTGGGTTCGATTCCCACTACCTGCTCCAAATTAAGCGACTATTTATAGTCGTTTTTTCTTTTATAAAAGCCTTGAATCATACCTCTAAAAAAATATTTTTATTACATATTGTTTTTTTTCTTTAGTTATTGTAATATTAAAATGAAATAAAAATAGGAGGGGATTAAATATGGAAGAAGGAAAGAAAAAAAGCAAGAAGATTTTAATAATAGTAATTATTTTAGTATTATTAATAATAGTAGGAGTAGTAATAGGCTTATTATATGTGAATGGCAAAAGAGTTAATATAGTAACAGGAAAGATAGATGATTGGGTATATTCTAGAGAAAATATAGCAGAGACAGAAGCTTCATCACAGGGTGGAATAATGAATCCTGGGTCATTTACTGGGGCATCAGTTACTGATTCGGTTTCGGGAGCATCTTCAAGTTCATCAAGTAGTTCTAATATAGGCTTTTCTACAGGAGGAGCAAAGGATGTAAATAATTTTAGAGAAAATATAGAAGAAGGTTATTTTCCAATATCTACAGATATAACATATAACGGATTATTCTATGATTATACATTTGATACAGGAAATACAGGTAATAACTCACAAGATTTATTTTCACCATCATATTCAACAGCAATATCAAAAGATCCTGTTTCAGGAAAAGATGAATATTATATGACAGTTGGTCTTAATTCAAATATAAAAGAAAGTGATTTCTCAAGAAAGAAATTAAATCTAGTAGTTGTATTAGATATTTCAGGTTCTATGATTTCAGGATTTGATTCATATTATTATGATGATATGGGAGAAAATTCAGAAGATGAAAGTAAAACAAAAATGCAAATTGCAAACGAATCTGTAAATGTATTATTGGACCAATTAAATGAAGATGATAGATTTGGAATGGTTTTATTTGATGATGAAGCTTATTTAGCAAAACCAATAAATTTAGTAGAGACAACAGATATAGAAGCAATAAAAGGACATATTCTAGAAATAGAAGCACAAGGTGGAACTAATTTTGAAAGTGGTTATGAAGAAGCAACAAAATTATTAGATGAATATAAAAATGTTGATACAAATGAATATGAAAATAGAATAATAGTTATAACAGATGCTATGCCAAATTATGGAGAAACATCTGATGAAGGTTTATTATCTTATGTAAAAAATAATGCAGATAATGGAATCTATACAACATTTATAGGAGTAGGCGTTGATTTTAATACAGAGTTAACTGAAGCAATATCAAATGTTAGAGGTGCAAATTATTATTCAGTACAGAATTCATCAGAATTTAAAGATAGAATGGGAGAACAATTTGAATATATGGTTACTCCATTAGTATTTGATTTAGAATTAAGTTTAAATTCTGATGTGTATGAAATTGTAGAAGTATACGGCTCTGATACAGTAAATAAAGAAAGTGGAAGTATAATGAATGTAAACACATTATTCCCTTCAAAAACAACAAGTGATGGAGAAGTAAAAGGAGGAGTCGTACTTCTTAAACTAAGTAGTAAGAATGAAAATTCTGATGATATAAATGAAGACATTACCTTAAATGTATCATATAAGGATAGAGAAGGTAAAGAATATCAAAATTCACAAACAGTTAGTTTTACAAACAACCAAGAATATTATGATAATACAGGAATTAGAAAAGCAATATTACTTACAAGATATGCTAATACTTTAAAAGATTGGATATTATATGAAAGAAGCGATGAAGATAGAAGGTTCTTAATAACTCCACAAACAGGTATAGAAGATTGTTTATATACAAAAGATGAAATATACAATATTTTAGGAAGAAATGAAAGAACATCTGTAGACTTAGAAGTTAGTGATGAATATAAAGAAATATTTAGTAATTTAAAAGCATATATGCAAGAAGAAGTAAATGAAATTAAAGATGATACATTAAATCAAGAGATAGAAATATTAGATAAATTAATTAATACATGAGGATAAAAACATATTAAATAAATTACAAATTAAAGAGTGTAGATATTAAGATTAATACTATGCTCTTTTTTATTTCGTTTTTTAATAAAAAATATTGTTTAAAGTATTAATATGCTTGTAAAATTTTGCAAATTAGTGTAAAATACGTTTAGATTGTAAATAATAATTAGGAGTGATTAAACAATGCGATTCGTAACAGATGAAGAGTCAAAAAAACAGTATAAAGAATTTTTAGAAAATCATGAAAGATGTAACTTTCAACAATCATTAGAATGGGCAGAAGTAAAAAAACCAAATTGGAAACCAGAAGTAGTATTAGCAGAAGATGAAGATGGAAATATAATAGGTTCTATTTGTGTATGGGTTCGTAAAATGCCTATATTTGGCAACATGATTTATTCATCAAGAGGACCTGTATGTGATATACATGATATTTCAGTTATGAAACAATTAACAGATGGAATAAAAGAGCTTGGAAAGAAATATAATGCATTTGTATTTAGGAATGAACCAGATATATTAAGTTCAGATCAAGATTATAGAGATGTAGTAACAAATTTAGGATATAAAATAAAAGACGATGCTAAAGACTTTAAAGATGAAATTCAGCCAAGATATGTATTTAGATTAGATATCAAAGGAAAGACAGAAGAAGAAGTAATGGCAGGTTTTAAACAAAAGTGGAGATATAACATTAGGCTTGCAGGAAGAAAAGGCGTTACTGTAAAAGAAGGAACAAAAGAAGATTTGAAGGATTTTCATAGAATAATGATAGAAACAGGAAAAAGAGATGGATTCATAATAAGACCATTAGAATACTTTGAAAAGATGTATGATTGCTTAGGTGACCACATGAAAGTTTTAATGGCATATTATGATGGAAAACCAATATCAGGTGTAATACCAATCTTTTATGGAAATAAAACTTGGTATTTATATGGAGCAAGTAGCAATGAACATAGAAATCTAATGCCAAATTATTTATTGCAATGGGAAATGATAAAAATGGCAATTGCAAGAGGTGATGATGTTTATGATTTTAGAGGAGTATCAGGAGTAGTAGACGAGAATCATCCACAATATGGTTTATATAGATTTAAACAAGGATTTGGAGCAACATTTACAGAATTTATTGGTGAAGTATATCTACCATTTAAACCACTAACTTATAAGTTATATAAATTTTCAGAAAAAGCATTTAGAACATTAAGACAAATAAAAAGAAAATTATCTAAATAAAGGAGTAAAGTATTGAATACTTTAATAATTAAAAAAGATGATTTAAGGCATAATATAGAAAAAATAAAAGAGTTTGCTTTAAAAAGCGGACAAGATGATAAAGGAAATTCATTAAAGATAATTGCAGTTGTAAAAGCTAATGGTTATGGATTAGGAATAGTAGAATATACAAGATTTTTAATAGATAATGGAATATCAAGTTTTGCAGTATCAACAAAAGAGGAAGCAATTCTTTTAAGAGAAGCGGGAATAAAAGAAGAAATATTAATGTTATCAGCATCTGGTATAAAAGATGAATTAGAAGAATTGGTAGAAAATGATATAACATTAACACTTAGTTCTAAAGAAGATGCAAAAGCAATAGATGAATTAGGTGAAAAATTAAATAGGAAAATAAAAGTACATTTAAAAATAGATACAGGATTTGGTAGATATGGTTTTATTTATTCTAAAAGAGACGAATTAGTTGAAACTATAAAAAATTTAAAAAACATAGAAATAGTAGGAACATATACACATTTTTCTGTAAGCTTTTTTGATGAAAAATATACTAAGCTACAATTTGAAAGATTTATAAATGTAATAGAAGTATTAAAAATGAACGAAATTGAACCAGGAATTTTACATGTATGTAATTCAGCAGCTTTCTTAAAATATTCGTATATGCATTTAAATGCTGTAAGAATAGGCTCAGCATTTTTAGGTAGATTACCATTTAATGATTACTTGAAATTGAAGAAAATTGCATATTTAGAAAGTGAAGTTACAGAGATAAAGGAATTGCCAAAAGGATTTAATATAGGTTATTCTAATTCCTATAAAACAAAAAAGGAAACAAGAATTGCAATTGTACCTTGTGGTTACATGTCTGGATATAATGTAAAAGCAGAAGACGATTTATTTAGATTTATAGATAAATTAAGATTTTTAAAAAATGATATAATAAATTTGTTTAAAAGAGAAGCACTTTACGTTAAAATAAACAATGAAAAATATAAAGTTTTAGGAAGAGTGCGGAGCATATCACTTGATTCTAGATATAACAGAAAAACAAGTAGAAATTGGAGATAAAGTAGAAGTAGAAGTGAATCCAAAATTTGTAGATTCTAACATGAGAAGGGAGTACAGATAGATGGAAAAAGAAAATCAAACAGAAGATTTAAAAGAAGAGAAAAAAGAAAATCCAAATAATAATAATGAAAATGAAATAAATATGGGATTTTTTAAAAAAGTATGGTATTCAATTGTTAAAATTGAAAAATATCCTAATATGTCAGCACAAGGATTAGGAAAGGCAATAAGCTATTTAGTAAAAATAATTGCAATACTCACAATTGTCTTTTGTTTAGGAGTAGTATATCAAGCACATGGTTTAGTTGGCGAGGGAATAGAATATTTACAAAATAGTTTCCCAGAATTTTCTTATAAAGATGGAACATTAAATGTAGAATCAGACGAGCCAATAACAATATCAGCTGAAGATTCAGTTGTAGGAGAGACAATCGTTGATACTAATACAGAAGATGAGAGTGTAATTAACCAGTATATAAATCAAGTGACAAATGCAGGTGGAGGAATTATAGTTTTAAAAGATAGAGTAATAGTAAAAAATGCAGCAGTAGCAGGAACAGTCAGCTATTCATATACAGATATTTCACAAGCAATGGGAGTTACTGAATTTAATAAACAAGATGTAATAAATATTGCTAATAGTGAAAAAATTATAGCACTATATGTAAGTATATTTTTAACGATATTTATGTATGTATTTATAATGTATTTCTTAAGTACACTTACAAATGCAATATTACTAAGCTTCTTTGGATTTTTTACAGCTTGGCTTGCAAGAATAAAAATGAGATATGTAGCAATATTTAATATGTCAGTATATGCACTTACATTATCTACTATATTAAATATATTATATATTGCAGTAAATATATTTATTCCATTTGAAATTGAGTATTTCCAAGTAATGTATGTTGCAGTGGCAGCTATATACTTGGTAGCGGCAATATTTATACTGAAAAGTGAATTTGTAAAAAAGCAAATGGAATTAATGAAAATAGCAGAAGCACAAGAAATGATTAAAAAACAAATGGAAGAAAAAGAAAGAGAAGAAGAAGAAAGAAAAGCAAGAGAAGAACAAAAAAGAAAGGAAAAAGAAAAAGAGAATAAAGAAAAGAAGGAAAAAGACGATAAAGAAAAAAATGAAAATGAAGGAGAAGAACCACAAGGCTCTGGAGCGTAAAATAAAAAATATAAGGGGAGAAGGAGGAAAAATGAGTAAAGATAAAAGAGACAAAAAAGAACAAAATAAAGAGAAAAAAGGAAGAAATCAGCTAATATTAATTTTAGTATTACTTATGGTTTTAGCAGTACTAATAGGATTAACAATATATTTAATGAATAATAAGACTAATAAAGAAGAAAATACTTTAGCATATACAGATTTAATCCATGAAATTAATAATGCAAATGTAGAGAGTGTAGAATTAACAACAGGGAGTTCAAGTGCAAAAGTAAAACTGAAAAATGAAGATGAAGAGAAAACAACAATTGTCCCAAATGTTGAAAGTTTTATGGATTTATTACAAACTAAAGTAGAAGAAGGAAATGACATAGAATTAATACAAAAACCAAGAAGTTTTATATCTCAATTACCAAGTTATATAATTTCGTTTTTACCAACAGCAATTATGCTTGCATTATTTATAATGCTATTTAAAATGCAAGGGATTGGTGAAAAAGGAAAAGTATATGATGATACAGAAAGAAAAACAAAAGTAAGATTTGATGATGTTGCAGGTTTAGATGAAGAAAAACAAGAAATGATGGAAATTGTTGATTTCTTGAAAAGACCAGAGAAGTATACTAAAATGGGAGCAAGAGTACCAAAAGGAGTATTACTTTATGGAAAACCTGGAACGGGAAAAACTTTAATTGCAAAAGCAATTGCGGGTGAAGCAGATGTACCATTTATTTCAATGAGTGGATCAGAATTTATAGAAATGTTTGCAGGACTTGGAGCATCACGTGTTAGAAAATTATTTGAAAAAGCAAGAAAATTAGCTCCTTGTATCGTATTTATAGACGAAATAGATGCAATTGGTTCTAGAAGGACATCAAACAGTGGAGCAGAAACTGAAAATAATCAAACATTAAATCAATTACTAGTAGAAATGGATGGTTTTGGTTCAGAAGAAACTATAATAGTATTAGCTGCAACTAATAGACCAGAAATGTTAGATAAAGCACTTTTAAGACCAGGTAGATTTGATAGAAGAATTACTATACCAGCTCCTGATTTAAAGGGAAGATTAGAAATACTTAAGATTCATAGTAAAGATAAAAAATTAGCAGAAGATGTAAATTTGGAAAGTATTGCAGAAGATACAGCAGGATTTACAGGAGCAGAACTTGAAAATATTTTAAATGAAGCAGCAATTACAGCAACTAAGAATAAACATGAAGATATAGAAAATTCAGATATAGAAGAAGCTGTAAAGAAAGTAACAGTTGGATTAGAAAAGAGAGAAAGAAAATATTCAGATAAAGATAAGAGATTAACAGCTTATCATGAGGCAGGACATGCTGTTGTAAGTAGATATTTACCTACACAAACTAATGTAAAAGAAATATCTATTATACCAAGAGGAGTTGCTGGTGGATA
>CALXXE010000031.1 GCA_944392605.1 uncultured Clostridia bacterium
GCTTAAGCCCAGAAGTGCCAGTACAAAAGCCTTCTAGGCTAAGAGCAAACCACCAGTTTTACTGGTGGTTATGATTTTGAAATTATTATTATAATAAAAAATATAACAACTAGAATAGAAAAAGAAATAGCACAAATCCCACCTGACTTATTTTCCATTTGTTTTATCTCATATATACCATATCCAATTGCTTTGAATAATATAAAGATACTAGTAAGTATAAATAAAAAATCATAAATAAATGATTGCATAAACACACCTTCTAACAAAAAGTTTTAAGTTTCGGAAATTAGCATACCG
Source organism: uncultured Clostridia bacterium (assembly GCA_944392605.1). GTDB lineage: Bacteria > Bacillota > Clostridia > TANB77 > CAG-508 > CAG-269. Next base: position 301 of record CALXXE010000031.1, read on the forward strand.
GATTTAACTGAAGTATTTACTTGAACATCAAAAAAAGCATCTTTATATGATTCTAGCCAATTATAATCTTCAAATTCACTAGTAGTAATAAAATTCTTAGCAGCAAAAATTCCAAAACCATTTATATCAGATTTGAAGTCTTTAGAAGTCTTATATAAATAATCTAAAAACATAGATTCTAGATAGCTATTACAAGAATTAGAAATACTATTTAAAACATCACTTGATAAATATTTTGAATTTTCAGACATTGAGTAAATTTGAGCTGTAAAACTACATTTTATTTTAACATAGGGAGAAGAGGTAGAAGTATCTACATCAACACTAGAAGAACCGTTAGGAGTTAGATAAATATCTAGATATTGTTCATTATTTAAAGGGTCTGGAACAGAAACTAGAAATCTATCTACTTTATTTCTTATACTTAAAAAAGCCATTGTCTCTAGAGCATTTAATTCACCTACTAATTTATCTTCTTTAAAAACAGCAACACCTATATTTTCAACTTTGTTTTCGCCTTCAACAGAAGAATCATTTGCTTTTATATTGTAATCTTTTTGAGAGTTATTATTATTGTTATCACCAAAATCAGAAGTGTCAAAGCTATTAGTTTTAGTGTTATCTTTGTTGATTCCACCAAGTATAGCATAAGGTTCACAAGTTTTACAAATTAAAGCGTTAAAGAAATCACCAATAGTAGCATTAGGCATATGACCTACATATTTACTTGATTCTGTAAAAATTTCATAATACTTAGAAAGTAAATTTTCGATTTCTGGCTTAATTTGGTTCATATAATATTTAGCATTACACTTACTAACAATAATATTTGCAGAAGGTCTTACCTGAGTATCATTTATTAAAGTATAGATTTCATCTGAAATACCTTGAATTGCAATTTCTTCTGAGAAAATAATAACCTTACAATGTGATAAGTTTAATTGCCTTCCTTGGTAACCATTAACTAAATTAATAGCGTTGCTAAGAGAAGAAGCGGCAACTGTATTAATTATAGGCGTTGCTTTTTCACTAGCACTTGATTCGGCAGGAATAGGGTTAGAAAAGTGAAAACTAACTTCTAACTTATTATCATCAGAAGCGTCAATTCCAATTGCCAAAACATATGTTAAATTATCTATATTCAAAGAAGAATAGGAGCTAGAAAAGGCAGAAATAAAGACTAATATAACAATAAAAATAAAAATGTTTCTAATCCATTTACTCATTTACAGGCTCCTTTCTGTTATATAAATTATTATCTGTATTTGCGTTGTGTATTTGTTTCTTTTTTGCAAATCTAGCAAAGATAAGAATTCCTAAACCTAAAACCAACACAATAGCAATCATTAAATAAGAATATACTTTAATTTCGAAAATTTGTGATATTGCAAGATTTTTAGGAATTAATGCTATTCCTAAAATAAGGAGAGAGAATATATCAACTAATGGCTTCTTATTAGTAATACCAGTAATCTTTTGAAAGATATTCATAGAAAACTTTAATACAATACTTAAGTAGCATGCAAAGACTAAAATCCAAATAAGTAAAAATACAGACTCTAGCCTTTGGAAAAATGAGCCAAACTCAATATATCTAGTGGCAGTATAAAGAGGAGAAATCTCACTTACATTAGTAAAAAATGTAAATATAAATAAAAGTGTAGCTATTGTAAAAACTAAATAAATTGCTGTAGCAATAATTGAAACTAAAGTGATTTTTTTAAACTTAGTTTCATCTTTTAAAAGAGGTGGTAAAAAATAGAGATAAGCGATACCACCGAAAGACGCAAGGTTAGTAAGTCCTAAAACAAAAGTATTAAAGACCCCCTCACCTAAGATAGGGAATATTCTTTCAGGTACAAATCTATTTATATTAGTGAAAAATAAAAATAGAACAGAAAACAAAGCAATTGGAAGTATAATTACATTAGTTTTTATTGTAGCATTAAAATTCAGCTTATTTGATATATTTACTGAAATTACAATAAGAGCAATTATAAATATAATATCTGTCATTGGAAAATAAAGTATTTGTACACTTTCACAAAAGTTGCGAAGCATTAAACTTGCACTTAATATAAAATAAACAATAAAGATAATACCTACTAAATTTTTAAAAACTTTTCCACCAATAGCTTCTGAAATATCTACAATATCCATAGAAGGAAAATTTTTGAGTAACTTATAAATAATATAAGCAATTCCTATTGCAATAATTCCTACATATATCACATTTAGAATACTTGCAGATTTATATGAACTCAAAATATTTGTTGGCATGGAAAGAACGCTATGTGCTACTACAATTGTTAGAATTAACATGATAGCTTCTATTGTTCCTATCTTTGACTTTGCCATAGAATCACCTCTTCTCACTTTTTCGATGTAATCTTGGATTGTATTTCCAGTTCATAGAAATTTTTTCTTGATCTTTTTCTCTTTTGGTTGCCATATATGGAGCTCTGTGTTCACGTTTCCATATAGGTGGTAATAAATAACCATTTCCTTTACTTTCGGAAGATGGTGCAAATGGTGAAGTGAATGATACCCCAAATGATTGTAAGTTAGAAAGTACTGATATATAAATAAATAGACCGATACCTATTCCTAAAAATCCTGCCATGAATCCTAGTAATATAAATAAGAAGCGGAAATATCTTAAGTGAAACCCAAAAGAAAAGTCAGGAATTGAAAAAGAAGCAATACCAGTAATTGCAACTATAATAATTAAAATAGGGCTAACAATACCAGCACTAACAGCAGCTTGTCCTAAAACTAATGCACCAACGATTCCGAATAGTAGGTCCAATAGGAGAAGGAACTCTAAGACCTGCTTCACGTATTAATTCAAAAGATATTTCCATGATTAAAATTTCTACAATAATAGGAAAAGGAACACTAGCTCTTGATGCCAATATAGAATAAAGCAAACTGGTTGGAAGTATCTCTTGGTGGAAACTAGTTACAGCAACATAAAGTCCTGGAAGCAGTAGTGTAATAAAAGAAGCAAGGACTCTTAAAACTCTCAAAAAATTACCGAAATTAACTTTTAAATTACTATCTTCTGGTGAAGTAAGAAAATCAACTAAAACAGCAGGCATAATAATTCCATAAGGAGTACCATTAACAATTACAACAACTCTACCACGAAGTAGATATTTAGTCGCTTTATCAGGTCTTTCAGTAGATAAAACTTCAGGAATTCCTAAAATATTAGAATCTACAATTAATTGTTCAAGTTCACCAGCAGAAAGTAAAGAATCTACTTCTAAATTATTTAATCTATATTTAACTTCATTTACTAAATCTTCATTTGTAATATTTTTCATATAACAAACGGCACATTTAGTTTTAGTAATTTTTCCAACTTCAACATTTTCAATAATAAGGTTTTCATTATTAATAATTCTTCTGATTAAAGAAGTATTAGTACGAATGTTTTCAACAAAAGCTTCATGAGGTCCCTTAATAACAATTTCGTTATTAGGTTTATCAATGCTTCTTTGCTTAAAACCTTTAAGTTCTATATCAAATGCAAGTGGTAAAGTATCAACAAACAATGCACAATTTCCTGAGTTAATACCGTTTGCTGCTTCATTAAATGTGGATACTTGTTTTACAGAGTTTTGTGGCATTAAGCAATTAGTTAAATAGTTTGGTAAATCAAATTTTTTTACTTTCCTAACAGTAATATTATTTGCAACAGCTTCAGAAATAACTTTATTTTGAGGTCCGTCAAATAAATTATTTCTGTTCCTTAACATTAAAGGTTTTAGAATAAAATCATTCATAATGTTAGAGTCTATCATACCATCAATATATACAATAAATGCATGATACTGCTTACCTCGTGCATTTAAAGTAAATTCACGAAGTACAATATCACTGTTAATAAGAGTATTATATTTAGTTTGCATATATTCTTTATTAACTCTTATACTAGGAAAAATTTTAACCGGTTTAGAATCTTTTTCTGTATTTTCCTGTTCTTCATTACTAGAATTTTCAGGAATACTAAAATTATATTCTAAAGGAGGTTCATAAGAAAATAATTTATCCCATATATTTTTAAGATTCATAATAATTACTCCTAAAATTTTTTACCTTTATTTGTAAAATGTCTATAATAATGTAAATATCAACATTTTTTATATTATAACTAGAAAATGTAAAAAATATACTAGTTTTGAATACAAAAAAATGTTATAATAAATAGGTAAAAATAAAATTTAGGAGAGATATATGAAAAGTAGAGTAGCTGGTTTTATAATGTCAATTGTAATAATATTAATTATTTGTGCTTTAATATTATTAGGTATGATATTTTACCAAGAAATTTCTGGAGTAGAAACAGCAACAGAACCAGAAAATTTTATTGGTAATTATACAAGCAACGAAAATACAGTAGATACAGAAACAATTACAACACCACAAGTAGTTGAAAACAATCCATTAAATGATTTACAGAGTGGAAGTAATAATAATACAAATGTGGATTATAGCAGTGTAACTGTTGATAAATACTTTTATAATCAATTAGAAGAACCTTCTAAAACTATATATAAAGCCTTAGAAAGTAATAAGGAAAATATGAAATCAGGAACATATAGAATAGAATTAGGAAATAGTTTTTCTGATATTTTAAATACAACAAATGGCCAAGATGAGTTGGGCGATTATTACCAATCAGCCATAGAAGCGTATACATATGATAATCCAGATATATTCTATTTAAGTCCTAATAAAATGTATTTGAACATAGAAACAATTACATCTTCTAGTGGAGTTTCATACAATGTTTATATAAATAACGGAAATGAGAATAATTATTTTACAGATGAATTTTCAAGCCAAACACAAGTAGAAAGTGCAATTAGTCAAGTAGAACAAGTGAAAAATAGTATAGTATCTAGAAGAACTGGAAATACATATGAAGATATAAAAATGGTACATGATTATTTAGTAGATAGTATGGAATATGATACAACAATTTCTAGAAATAATATTTATGATGTATATGGTGCTTTAGTAAATAAAGTTGCTGTTTGTGAAGGTTATGCAAGGTCTTTTAAATATATTTTAGATGAAATGGGTATTCCTTGTGTATTAGTAATTGGAACAGGTACTAATTCAAGGGGAGAAACAGAAAGACATGCTTGGAATTATGTCCAATTACAAGGTACTTGGTATGCAGTTGACTCTACATGGGATGATCCAGTTGTTGTAGGAGGGGGAACTATAAGTCAAAGTTCAAAATATAAATATTTCTTAAAAGGCTCAAGTGAGTTCTATTCTGATCACACACCTAGCGGACAATTTACTTCGGGAGGAAAAGAGTTTTCATATCCAAGTTTAAGTAGCAGCTCATTCTCAAATTAATTGAGAAGGCTGCTTTTATAATAAAAAATGATATAAATAATGAAAATGAATCGAATTTTAGGTATAATTATAATAATTAAAAGATAAGGAAATGAATATGAAAAAACAAATTATAAAATCAATAATAGCTATATTGTTTGCTCTTTTAATAGTTTCTTTGATTATAGTATATAGCAACAACAAATTTATAGCCAATAGAGAAAGTTTAATGGAGTTATTAGAAATAAAAGAAGCGGAAACATTTACACCAATAAATGTTAATTTAAATAGTGATTTTCGTGGTGATGGGGAGTATTATGAAATAAAGTTTGAAATTTCAAAAGCTGATTACAATAAAAATAATTTAGAATATAACGAGGAATCATATTATGATATGCTTATAGAGTGTAAATATAAAGAAGCAAAAGATGAAAATACTTATATTTGTATCAGGAGAGTTTCTGAGATGTATAATAAAGAATTGTTTGAAAAAATAAAAGAATTAGATTTATAATAGAGAGGAATTTTTATGGCAAAAACTACAATAAAAATAATTTTATCAATTGTACTTGCTGGAATTATTGCCTATGGAATCTTGTTTATATCTTTATTTATTGTGCCTGTTGTATTTGATGAAAATGATACAGTTGACTTACAAGAAATAGATGAAGCGGATAGAGAATCAATAATTCAATTGATGAATTTGGAAGAGATAAAAGATGATATTAACTTAATAAAGCTAGAAGAAATATCGGCTCAAGATATATACTACAAAATATATTTCAATTCTGATATTGAAGATTTGTCAAATTATAGTAAATCTGATGAAATATATGTAGACATACAAAAAGAAACGGATAATACATATATTTGTACACTATCCAATTCAGGTAAGAGTATAAGTATTTTAGAAAATCTATTAAACAAAAATGGAAACTCATAATTTTTTTAAAATTGTGAGTCTTATTTTTGTATGTATTAAACGAACTAATTATATTTTATAAATTAGTAAAAAAATATTGACAAACACAAACAAATGTTTCAAACTATATGCATATAGTTAGAGGATGTGATATAAGTGGAAAATGAAATAAAAACACTAAGTGTAGAAAAAGTAGCTACAAATGATGAAATAAAAAATCTTATATATACAATAAGAGGAAAGCAAGTAATGTTAGATAGTGATGTGG
>CALXXE010000032.1 GCA_944392605.1 uncultured Clostridia bacterium
AAAGGAGGAATTTTTCTACTCATAGCTAGAAGCTTTTAGAACCCCCTGTAAAACAGGGGGTTTTCATTATCCAGCAATAAAAACGGGAGGACAAATTGTCCTCCCAAACTCCTCTCTTAGAACCTACCAGCCATGACTCTTGCCAGGTTTTCCTGGTCATTGAGTTCAGCTAGTTCCTTCTCAAGCTCGGCAATGCGCTTCTTGGCCGCTTCCACAGCTTCCTTGGAGTGCCACCGTACTCCGACATAGAAACAGGAGCTTCGCTCTTCCTGAGGAATGTTTTCCTCAAACACGATGTCCTGAAGATCCAGAATCTGATCGTTAATACGATGTATCCTGGCCTCAATCTGACTTAAGTTCATTAACCTTCCTCTCTCTTATGACCAACAGTTCTATATAAATATCAAACAAAGTTTGATATGAAAAAAAGGAAAACATATAAGGATTTACCTTATACCTCCATATTATACCAAATTTATGGCTTAAAGTCAAATTATGTAAACAATTCAAATAAAATGAGTCTCCTTCAATAGCAATATTTTAATAGTCTAGCATTGCTAACCTAAAATTTTAATTCTTTCTTATATCTGGCTTACTCGCATTTTGTTGTCTAATTTTATAGCTATCGGGTGAACATCAAATTTTATTTTGATAATTCAAAGTCTATTTCTCTTAATTCCTTACTTGCACGTAAGACTCTTATTCTTATCTTATCTCCTATTTTATATGTTTTCTTAGTAACTTCTCCCATTAATATTTTTCTATCTTCATCATAAATAAAATATTCATCACCTAAGCTATCAAATCTAATTAATCCTTCTATTGTGTTTTCTAGCTCAGCAAACATTCCGAATGATGTAATTGAAGAAACTATTGCATCATATTCTTCTCCCACCTTAGATTCCATATACTCTGCCATCTTCATTTTTTCTGCTTCCCTTTCTACTTCTGTTGCTACTTTTTCCCTTTCCGAAGATTTAATACTTCTGTCCTCTGCCTGTTTTTCTAACATATTATATTCATCTTCATCTATTATATAGTTATTCTCTAAATACCTAGAAATTACTCTATGTATAAATAAATCTGGATATCTTCTAATCGGAGATGTGAAATGACAATAATATTTACTTGCTATTCCAAAATGTCCTTTATTCTCTGCTTCATATCTTGCAAGTTTTAAAGTCCTTAATATTAATGTAGATATTACTCTTTCTTCTTCTTTTCCTTTTATTTCTTCTAATACTTTTTCAAATTCTTTTGGATAAATATTATCTTTTGATGCTTTTATTTTCAATCCATAATTATATAAGAATTTATTTAATTCTTTTACTTTTTCTAAATCTGGTTCTTCATGTACACGGTATATAAATGGTGCATCTAACCAATAAAACTTTTCTGCCACTGTTTCATTTGCTGTTAGCATAAATTGTTCTATTATTTCATTTGCAAAAGTAGTCTCATACTTTCCAACACCTACAACTTTTCCATCTATATCTAGTTCTATTTTAGTTTCTGGAATGTCTAGATTTAAGTAACCATTTTCTAGCCTTCTATTCTTTAAAATATGAGCAAGTTCTTCCATTAATTTAAATTCTTCAATATATGGCTTATATTTTTCTAAAACTTCATTATCTTCTCCATCTAATATTTTTTGGACATTTGTGTAACTCATTCTTTCAGTTACGCAAATAATTCCTTTACAAATATCAGAGGATACAACATTTCCATTATTATCAATTTCCATTATGCAAGATAAAGTAAATCTATCTTCCCCTGCATTTAAACTACAAATTCCATTTGATAACTCTCTTGGAAGCATTGGTATAACTCTTCCTAGCATATAGATGCTTGTTCCTCTTACTAATGCTTCACTATCTAGTAAACTATTTTCTTTTACATAGTAACTTACATCTGCTATATGAACTTCTAATTTATAGTTACCATTATCTAACTTTTCTACTCTTACTGCATCGTCTAGGTCTTTTGCATCTTCTCCATCTATTGTAAAGATTACTTTATCTCTAAAGTCTCTTCTATTTGGAATATCTTTTTTATCTATTTTATTACCACATCTTTTAGCTTCTTCTACTACCGCTTCTGGAAACTTTGCTGGAAGCTTGTGTTCTTTTATTATTGATAACATGTCAACTCCAGCTTCATTTACATTTCCTAAAACTTCTATTATTTTTCCTTCTGCTTTCTTTCCTTTATCAGGATATTTTGTAATTTTGACTAATACCTTATGGTTATTTCTTGCTTTTCCAAAATTCTTCTTTGAAATAAATATATCTGTTCCAAAATTCTTATCATCTGGTATTATAAATCCAAAGTTTTTATTATATTGGAATGTTCCCACTACTGTATCTTTTTCATGTTTTAATATTCTTACTATTTTTCCTTCTGCTCTTTTTATTTTATTTTCTTCTTCTGTTATTTCTATTAATACATGATCTCCATTTAAAGCATTTAATGAGTTTTCTTTTGATATATAAATTTCATCTTCTCTATCTTCTAACTTAACAAAACCAAATCCTTTTTGGTTTTTTCTATAGAATCCATCATAATAAGTTTTTTGGCTTATCTTATAACGGTTCTTTCTATTCTTTTCAATTTTTAATTCTAGCTCTAATTTTCCAATTATCTCTAGAAAATCATGATATTCATTTTTGGGTACCCTCATAAGCATTGCAATCTCTTTTGCCTTCATCGGGACATAATCATCATCACTCATAAAATCTAAAATCTTCTGTTCTCGGTCGTCCATTTAAACTTTCATTCCCTCTTTCTTTTTATTAATTATAATTTATACTAATAAAAGGGCTCGTTTATTTGAAAACCGCCCCTTTAATTTTTATGCCATATATATAATTCCTAAAGCTATTGTTAGCACTGCAAATATAATTGATAAAATAACTGTCCATTTTTTTTGTTTTCCTTCTTTTGTTCTTCCTTTGTTCTTTTCAAAGAAATTATTGCTAGATGAACCTGTTATTGTAGATGATAATCCTGCATCTTCTTTTGATTGGATTAGTGTTAAAATTATTAGTGCTAATGCTACTATTAAATATATTACTATTAATATCCATTTTGCTATATCCATTTTATTCGTTCCTCCTAACGGTCTTCTCAAATACTACTTAGGTATTGTAACATATTTTTTATAAAAATGCAAATATTTTACATATATTTTTAGTATTTCTATATTTATTTTAATATTTTCCATACTCCTACCTTTTTTGGAAGGTCCTCGAACTCAATTTTTTCCTTTTTAGTAGGGTGTTCTATTATTAGTTTATATGCCCATAATGCTATCTGTTTGTTCTTACCTCTACTACCATACCTTTGGTCTCCATATATGCTATGACCAAAATTGCTAAGTTGAACTCTTATTTGATGGTGTCTTCCTGTATGTAAATTTATTTTTAGTAAGCTAACATTATTTTCTTTATCATATTTTATTACTTCATAATCTAGTTTAGCAAACTTACTATCCTTTTTATCTTTACTCACTACATAACTTGTATTTGTTTTTTTATCTTTATATAAGTAGTTTTCTAGAGTTCCTTTTTCTTGTTCCAATTTTCCATCTACTACTGCTAAATATTCTTTCTTAAATACCTTTTCTCTTACTTGATTACTTAGTCTTGACGCTGCTTTTGATGTTTTTGCAAATATCATAACTCCACCTACAGGTCTATCTAATCTATGTACTAATCCTAAATATACATTTCCTGGTTTATTATATTTTTCTTTTATATAATCTTTTACCAAGCTCATCATACTAATATCACCTGTTTCATCTTCTTGTGATGGTACATTTGGTATTTTTTCTACTACGATTATATGATTATCTTCATAAATTACTTTTAGTTTCATGTTCATTCCTTTTTCCATATACTTTCTATTTATTATTTTTCCCATCTAGCATATATTCCACAAGGTAATACTAGTTTTGAATTTTCCATAGGAATTCCTATTTCTCCACACTCTTGTTTTCCTTTATACATTTTTCCAACTGTAAGACTTAATATGTTTTGTAATACTGTGCTTGATATTCCTGTTGTGTATGAATTTATTAAGAAAAATAATGGATCTTTTGATAATACTTTAGTACACAATTCTACTAAATCGTATATATTGTTTTCAAATTGCCATACTTCTCCTTTTGTTCCTCTTCCATATGATGGTGGGTCCATTATTATTGCATCATATTTGTTTCCACGTCTTATTTCTCTATTTACAAATTTTATAACATCATCTACTATATATCTAACTGGCTGTTTTTCTAATCCTGATGATATTACATTTTCTTTTGCCCATGTTGTCATACCTTTAGAACTATCTACATGGCAAACATAAGCTCCTGCTGACAAACAAGCAACTGTAGCTCCTCCTGTATATGCAAACAAATTTAATACTTTTATTTCTCTTTTTGTTTTTTGCTTTTCCTCTTTTATTTTGTTAATCATCCAGTCCCAGTTTACCGCTTGTTCTGGAAATAATCCAGTATGTTTGAAGCCCATTGGTTTTATATTAAATGTTAAATTCCTATAATGTATTTGCCATGCTTTTGGCATTTTTTTATTAAACTCCCATGAACCTCCACCTGTTTTACTCCTATGATATGTAGCATTTATTTCATTCCATTTTTTAGGGAAACTTTTATCTTTCCATATTATCTGTGGATCTGGTCTTGATAAGATAACATCTCCCCACTTTTCTAATTTTTGCCCATCTGCCATATCTAATATCTTATATTCTTTCCATTCATTTGCAAGTTTCATTATTTTACTATTCCTCCTATAATTAGAACAGTAATATTTTACCATATTTTTAGATATTTTGCAAAATTTTCATAAAGCTTGCTATCATTGTTATATTTAAAACAGAAAATGTAATAAATGCTAAAAATACTGTTGTTATAAATCTATGTTTTCTTATTTTTCTTAGTAACCTTCCTCTTAAGCTTGGCTTTCTTAACACCAACTTGTCCAATCTTGTGTTATACATTACTTCATACCACTTTTCTTTAACGTTTTCCATAATATCCCCCTTATAAACATTATTTATATATGTATATTCGCAAGATTTTAATTTATTCGTATTTTCCAAATTTTTTCTTTTCTATAATTCCAATTTTATGAATTAGAATATATTTAAAATTTACAATATATCATTTACTATTAATTATCAACAAATAAAGCGTTGAATAAGATTTTCAACGCTTTTATTTAATATTTATTTTTCATTTTTTACGAATTCTCTTTGCATTTTTACGAATTCTCTTTGCATTTTTACGAATTCTCTTTGCATTTTTACGAATTCT
>CALXXE010000033.1 GCA_944392605.1 uncultured Clostridia bacterium
TTTCTAATATCTTTTCTTATTCCTATTATATGGCAAGGTGTTCCCATTTTAACTAAACTTCCATTATATTCTACACCATCAAATGTAGCTGTTACTTTTACTCTTCCTTTTCCAAATACTTTTCTAACATCATAAGGAAACTCAATATAAGTTCCATCTATATCTGAAACTTTCTTTATAACAGCCTCAAATTCATATATATTTTCATTCATATTAATTTCCCTTCTATAAAAAACTTAATTGCTCACCGAATAATCCATGACTTTTGTTTTGCTTCTGTTACCTTATCTCCAGGTTCCTCTTCTCCTATTAAAAATGGAGACGTTTCTATATGTCTTTTCATATTCTCTTTAACTAAAGTTTTATTACTATTTGCATAACAATATTTACATAGATGTCCACAACTATCATAAGCACCAATATCATTTCCCATCAAGCAATTACAACCTTCTCTAATATTTTTTCTCTTTGGTGGTTTTAATTTTGTTCTAACACTTTTCTCAACAATTTCTTGACTCATACAACCTTTGCAGTCAACCCCATACTCTGATAAAAATACTCCTTCACAGCACCCATGAATTACCATATCATTTTCTTTACCAATTTTTACAAAAGCTTTTGCAATCTCTATTTGTTCTTCCTTTGATGGTGGCTTTATATCAGGTGCATTTCTTTTTACCTTTTCATATAAATCTAAAAAACTAATAGTACAATCTTTAGTATATCCTTTTAATCCTTTAGCAATTTTTTCAAAATCTTCTATATGTTTAGAAACTGTAAATTTATCATTTAAAAAGATTGGATCATATCTCCAAAAAATAGAATCTATTCCTACATGTTTTGACAACTTCTTAAAACTCTCTATTACTTCTTCTTTATCTGGTACATTTGGTTCTATATCTTTTCCATAAGGTGTAATTGTAACAAACCAAAACTGCCTATAAATATCTAGTTCATCTAAATATTTTAGTATAGGTTCTGGATTTTTAGTACAAAAAGCTAAACAATCTACCACATCTGGACTTAAACTATATTTAGTTACTTGAGATGGATTATATGGATTTCTTACCATTACATATCCTTCTTTTATTCTGTTCATTAACCATTTTGAATAAAATGCTGGTATATCTGTTCTACAACCTGTATTTATAATCATTGTTCTCTCCTCAAATCTTCTATTATTGTATTTACATCTTCATCAAACAAAATTGTTTTATTTTCTATTTCTTTATTTGTAAAAGCGTAATCTTTATTAATTCTAACCAAATTAGTATGTATATTGTTGTATACCATTTGCTCAAATGGAAATCTTATTATTCCAGGAGTATTAAATCCAACTCCTATTTCTAGTAATAATAAATTTTTATCTTGTGACTTATTTAGAAATTCACCGTATCTTTTGTCTTGTTTATACCAATTTTCATCTTGGACAAAATTTGCATCTTTTCTCAAATTCATTTCCATATTCCCACCACATACTGGACATTTAGGAACTAGATTACTTGGTATTTTACAGTCTTTTGTATTTTTTAGCCATTCATTTACTAAATCATAATTATAATATAATTTATTATGGCATGCATTTTCACATTGAAGATAAGCATAATCTCCTTGTGTTTCAAATACTCTTTCTTTTTCAAATCCTGCTTTTTCAAATTGACCGTCTACATTAGTTGTAATTACAAAATAATCTTTTTCTTTTATTAAACAATATATTTCTTGATATAATTTTAGAGGCTCTTTATTAAATCTATTTAAAAAAATCATTTTTGCGAAAAACGCCCACTTCTCTTCTTGAGTATTAAAATCATAAAAAGAAGCTGAATATAAATCAGGGAAATTATATTTTTCTATAAACTCTTTAAAATTCTTTTCAAAACTTTCTCCAAAATATTCTAACCCCGCTGCTGTGGATAAACCTGAGCCTGCACCTATTAATACATAGTCTGCTTTACTTATTAAATTCTTTACTTCTGATATTCTCTTATTATATTCTTCCATTTCTATCCTTCCTTTAGATTTTCTTTGTAAATTTCATAATCTTCGTCTGTAAACACATTAAATACAACTTTATCAAAACAATCTTTGTTTTCTTCTAAATATTCTTTTACACTCTTTATTGCAATCTCACTTGCTAAATCTTTTGGGAAATGAAATTCTCCTGTTGAAATACAAGGAAAAGCAACCTCTCTTATATTATTTTCTTTTGCAAGCTTCAAAGAATTAATATAACAATTAGCTAAATCTTCTTCCTTTTCTTCAGTTACAAAATCATAAATTATAGGTCCAACAGTATGAATTACATGTTCTGATGGCAAATTATATCCTTTTGTAACAAAAGCTTTTCCTGTTTCTAATACACCTATCTTTTTCATAATCTTGCCACATTCAAGCCTTAAGCCAACTCCACTTGCGGAATTAATGATGTTATCTATACAATTATGGCAAGGAATAAAACAACCTACCCCTCCATAATTTGCTGCATTTACAATTGCTTCTATTTTTAGAGTTGTAATATCTCCTTTCCATAAACATATTTTACTTTTTGGAAATTCCTTTCCTAAAGCTTCTATATCTTTTACCTCTGTTATTACTTTATTTTTTAATTCTTCTTGTAAATATTCATTTTCAATTTTTAAATACTCCTCAGATATTGGCTTTACATCTCTTATATTACATAAAGACCTATATAGTCTTTTTTTAGATATAATATCTTCTGAGATATTTTCTACCTTTACTTCTTTATTTTCTTCTAATAAATATTTTATTAAAAAATCTAAATTTTCCATAGCCTAATACTCCTATTATTTTACTTCTGTAATTATTTTACAAGCGATTTTTTCTTTTGTAAAGTAGGCACTTTTTTGTAACACAGTTTCCTCTTGGATACTATTAGAATATCTTAGTTGATTATTATTTTCATATTAAAAAAGTTTGCTAATTTTCACATTAACAAACTTTTAAACCTAATACTTATTCTTCCTCTTTGATTTTTTCTATTTCTTCTTTGTTTAATCCAGTAAATTCCATTATATCTTCTACTTTTACTTTTTTTCTTAACATTCTTTTTACAGTTTCTTTTTTCTCTTGTTCTTGTCCTTCTCAATTCCTTGCCTAGTTGCATACTCTATTGCATCTGCCTCATCTCTTATTGCTTTTAATCTAAATTCATAGTTATTCCTCTCTTCGTTGCTTAAGCTCATTGAAGC
>CALXXE010000034.1 GCA_944392605.1 uncultured Clostridia bacterium
TTTGATTTCATATGTTACTGGATCTCCTGGTTTTACTACTCCGTCTTCATCTTTATTTTCTTTTACTCCAGTAATATCTACTGTATCAATTGTTTCTTCAGGATTTCCTTCTTCATTACCACCTATTGTAGCAACATTTTTAAGTTCTCCATCGATACTTGTTACATTAACAGAAAATACTACTGTTACAGTTTTTCCTGCTGGTACATTAACAAGAAGTTGTTTGTCATCTTTACCCATTAATTCATCAAATGAATGAGTTTCTCCTTCTTCTCCTTCTACTGTAACTTCAACATTACCTTCTGTTTCAACATATTGTAACATTTGTGATAAATCATCTTTTACTATTGTAGATCCATTTGCATCACCTGTATTTGTTACAGTGATTGTATATGTAATTTTGTCTCCTACTTTAGCTACTTCAGTTTCACCATTATTTATAACACCTTCTTTTGATGTTGTAATAATTGATGTTTGTGTTTCATTACTTTCTTCACCATTTGCGTAGGCAACGTTTGATATTGTTCCTGTTATATTATCATTTACTCTAACTGTAAAAGATACTGATTTTTCTATTTCACCTTCTGCAAAACTTAAATTCCATACTAAACCTTCTACAGTTGTTCTATCTTCTCTGTATACTTCATGGTCAAGATTTTCTGCAGATACGTATGTAGTATTATCTGGAATGCTATCTTTTACTTCAATTCCTTCTAATGCTTTTCCAGAATTATTTGTTACTGTAATAGTATATATAATGTCTTCTCCCGGTTGTACTAAATTATCTCCTGATTTTGTTGTAGCAGTTTTTGTAACTGTTATATCATCTTTTTCAACATCATTCATTGCAGATGCTATATCAGCAGTAATGCTCATTGGTGTCCACCAAACATTATGATTTTCCGCTACTTTTCTTTCTGGAGTTTCTACAGTTTCTGTTCTTGTTATTGTTGATTCTTGAATGTCTTCAGTTGCTGTAGTTGTTCCAGTTGCTCCACTTGGTGTAGTACCAGTTGTTGTACCAGTACTTGTTGTACCTTGTGTTCCTGTTTGTGTTGTTCCTTCTGTTGTTGTTTCAGCTGTACCTTGTGTTCCTTCTTCTGCTTGTGTTGCTGCTTCTTCAGTAGTTGATTGTTCTTCTGGTGCTGTTGTTTCTCCACTTGGTTGGTCTTCAGTTACTTGGCTTCCTGCATTTTCATTTTGAGTTGAAACTTGTTCTTGACCAATTTCAGCAGCCTCAGTTGTTCCTCTGTCTCTTAAGAACATTACTGTACCAGTAGCAGCAATAATTAAAAGAACTATTATTACAGCAGCTGTTATAATTGTTGCTTTTTTACTTGGCTTTTTAAAATTGACGGCCATCAAAACCTCCTCCTTCTATATTATAATTCCTTAGCCTTTAAAATTAATCTCTCTCTATTACCATTTGTACAGGTAATTAGAGTAACTTCTCTTATTGCTTCATCTTTAGTTTCTAATATAGTTACATCGTTTGGATCAGTTTTAAAAATATCGTATATTTGATACTGTATTGTTTGATTATTTAAATCTGTTAATTCTACAACATCACCTATTTTTAAATTCTTTGTTTTTCCAAACATTGTACCGTTATAATTATTATGTCCGGCAAGTGATAGGTTTCCATAACCATTAACATCCCCTCCCCAGTACTTAATAATAGCAAGTCTCATTGGCTCTTTTGCTTCTTCTGGGTTTGAAACATCCATTTCTAATATTGGATATTCTAGGTCAATTGCTGGAATCTTAATTAAACCTATTATTTTATAACCATTAAGTTCTAAATTTTGTTTTTGCGTATCATCTACACTTGAAAATACTTCTACCATCTCTTGATTTTTCTTTTCATTTTCATTACTTTGCATATTTTTAATAAGAATTAAACCTATTACTAATATGATTGAAATAATAAGAATACAAAAGATTATCTTATATATTTTCGCTTTCATTATTTATCTGCCTTTTTATTTAATTTTTTCATTCTGATAAAAACAACTATTGCAATTATTACTAAAGCAGCTAATACAACGAATAAAACAATGCTATCTCCTGTTATAGGTAATTTAGAAGTTTCTTGAGTTGTTACTTGTTCTGAACTTGCTGGTATTATTTCCTCAGTTCCTCTATTATCTGTTGTCATGAATTTAGCATCATATGTTGTAGTTCCATTTTGTGCAACTTTTTTAAGTAATACAACATAGTGTTCTTCATTGTCATAATCTTCATTTTGTAATATTTGCATATCTGTTACTTCTTGCCAACTATTTTCTGCATCAGCATTTTCTATTAATTCATTATATTTATTATAGAAATTATTGGCAATTTCAATTCTTTCAAACATAGTTTTACTGCCATCATTTAAATCATTTGCTAAGCTTTGAAGTTCGTTATAATCAGCATCAGATGATACATTAACCATTACATATGAATATGTTGCATTTTGGTCATCAGTAATTTTCAAACCTCCAACTGTATATGTATATGTTATACCATCTCTTACTTCTTCTCTTGAACTAAGGTCTTCTGCTTCCTCAGTTGGTATTCTTTTAGTTGTATTTTCAACTAAAGCCATTTTTTCTTGTGTAAACATATTGTTTACATCTACATTTAATTGTACAGACTTTTCTGGATCATTTTCATTTTCTCTTACGTATAAACAATTATTTCCATCTTGTAAATCCGTTGTTGTAATTAATGCTACTTGATTACCATTATTATCTTTAACTGAATTTATATAGTTTTTATCCATTGTTCCTGCACCAGCAGTAGATAACGCGTAATCAAAAGCTGTTCCTTCTAATCCTTTTACATAAACCACAATGTTATCATCGTCAGTTTTAATTAATTGTACTTGTAGTTCTTCATCTGTTGCTTGATCTTCAGCTGCTGCTACACTACTAAATGGTACTAACATAGTAATTAATAACATTGCAATTAGTAATATGGTTAGTTTTGCCTTAAAGCTTTTCATTCCTTTCCCCTCCTTAAAATTTTTTTAAGAAAAAAATATAAACCTAAGATTTTTGGTTCTATAATAAATGTTGGGGTGGGTAAAATCACTTCAACATTTTTTTGTAAAAAATAGTGCACTTATCTAA
>CALXXE010000035.1 GCA_944392605.1 uncultured Clostridia bacterium
AGTAGCTACAAATGATGAAATAAAAAATCTTATATATACAATAAGAGGAAAGCAAGTAATGTTAGATAGTGATGTGGCAATGTTATATCATTATCAAACCAAAAGAATAAATGAAACTGTAAGCAGAAATAAGGAAAGGTTTCCTGAAAACTTTTGCTTTCAATTAACAGAAGAGGAAGCTCAAAAGTTAAAATTACAAATTGCAAACTCAAATTCAAATTTCGAAAATAACTGGTCGCAATTTGCGACCAGTTCCAAAAATGAAAATAGTAAACATAGAGGAAAGAAGTATTTACCATATGTATTTACAGAACAGGGAATAGCAATGTTATCAGGGTTATTAAAAAATAATATAGCTATTCAAGTTAGTATAAATATTATGAATGCATTTGTGGAAATGAGAAAATTTATATCATCAAATGCACAGGTATTTGAAAGATTAACAAATGTAGAATATAAATTATTAGAACATGATAAGAAATTTGATGAAGTATTTGATAGTTTACAAAAAGAAGAAAATTTTAAGCAAAAGGTATTTTTTCAAGGGCAAATATATGATGCATATAGCTTAATAATAGATATTATAAAAAGAGCTAAAAGTAAGATTACGCTAATTGATAATTACATAGACGATAGTATCTTAAAAATGTTAACAAAGAAAAATAAAGATGTAGAAGTTGTTATATTAACATCAAATAAAAGCAATATATCAAGTTTAGATATACAAAAGTTTAATCAAGAATATCCAATTTTAGAAATATCAAAAACAAATAAATTTCATGATAGATTTATATTAATAGATAATAAAGAATTATACCATTGTGGAGCATCTATTAAAGATTTAGGTAAAAAGTGCTTTGCAATAACTAGGATAGAGGAGAAAGAGATAATAGATAAGTTTGTAGCATAGAATAATAGAATTAAAAAAGTGGTTCCAAATTGAAACCACTTACAAAAATATTTTAAAGAATAATACAAATAAGCCCGCCACTTCCTTCATTTACAATTCTCTCTAATGTCTCTTGTAATTTTACTTGAGCATCTTCTGGCATTTTAGCAAGTTTTGCTTGTAGACCTTCATTAACAAGTTCATGTAAACTTCTACCAAAAATATTAGAATCCCAAATCTTTTTAGGGTCATTTTCAAAACCAGAAAGTAAGTAATTAACAAGTTCTTCTGATTGTTTTTCAGAACCCACAATTGGAGAAACTTCAGTTTTTACATTAGTCTTTATAATGTGAAGAGATGGAGCAGTAGCTTTTAGTTTAACACCAAATCTAGAACCCTGTTTTACCATTTCAGGTTCTTCAAGTACTAGGTCATCAATAGAAGGAGTAACAATTCCGTATCCTTTACGTTCAACTTCATCTAAAGCATAAGAAATTTTATCATATTTCTTCTTTGTACTAGATAGTTCTGAAATTATTCTAAATAAATCTCCTTCATTAGTAACAGTAACTCCGGTAATTTCTGTTAAGACATTATAGAATAATTCATCTTTCAAAGTGATTTCAATAGTAACATTACCAGAGCCTAGTTGCATATCAGTAATTGTTGTATTTGAAATTATATCTGTTTGTTTTATCTTATTAGCGCAAACAGATACATCTTTTAAAACATTTACATTCTCAAAAGCATCTTTAATTTCTTTAAATAATTCAGATTTTAATGGATGAGATAAATCTAAACCATCCATCCATTTAGGAAATTTAATTCTAATTTGGTCAGTAGGAAATTCATATAGTACAGAAGAAAACATATTATTAATATCTTCAATGCTCAAATATTCACAGTTAATAGGCATAACAGTTGTATTATATTTGTCACTTAAGTTATCTGCTAATTCTCTTGTATATGTAGAATTTGGTTCTGCAGAATTTAACAAAATAATAAAAGGTTTATTTAAAGCTTTTAATTCTGATACAACTCGTTCTTCCGCTTTAATATAATCTTCTCTTGGAATATCTGTTATAGTTCCATCTGTTGTAACTAGAATACCAATAGTAGAATGTTCTTCAATAACCTTTTTAGTTCCGATTTCTGCTGCTGTTTCAAAAGGTATTTCTTCATCAGACCAAGGGGTTTTAACCATTCTTGGCATATCATCTTCTAGATAGCCAATAGCGTTATCAACTAAGTAGCCAACACAGTCTACTAAACGTGTTTTGAATTTTAAATTATTGTCTAAAGTGATTTCGATTGCCTCATTTGGAACAAATTTGGGTTCTGTAGTCATTATAGTTTTTCCACCAGCACTTTGTGGAAGCTCATCTTTTGCTCTTTCTTTTTTGTATTCATTATCTATGTTAGGAATAACAAGTAAATCCATAAATTTTTTAATAAAAGTAGATTTACCAGTTCTAACAGGGCCAACAACTCCTACATAAATATCACCATCAGTTCTTTTGGCAATATCTTGATATAATCTCGTATTTTCCATTATATACCTCCTTTGATTTCTTTTAAAGAAAATGTTTGTACTACTTTAAATACTTTTAGTTAATATATATTGGAGA
>CALXXE010000036.1 GCA_944392605.1 uncultured Clostridia bacterium
TCTTGTTTTAAAGTTGTAACATTCTTACCTCTTTCATTACTTTGCTTTTCTAATACATCTATCCTGCTATTTATAGGCTCTACAACGGGCTTTACTATCCATTGCGTTAACTTTCCTTTTGTAAATTTTTCGATTGTTATTAAAGCTCCTATTATAACAGATAAAGATGTTATTATTTCTGCAATCGTTTTTAAAAACTCCATTTTAATTCTCTCTTTCTTTATTAAGCTATTCTTTTCCACATATAACAAGTTATAGATGGTTGAATAGAACTTTCACTTTCACTAGCATATTTATAAACATTAGTACTTCCTATTGATGTAAAACCAGTTGTTCCATTAACGCTAAATATTTGTTCTCCTAAAACAGAATTTAATGAATTTTTATTTGAAATTGCTAATTTATTATCTACAGAATAAACACCATTGTAATGTTTATGTTCTTTTTCTCCAATTTCTTTTTCTACTGTATTAAATTCTGTTTGAGTTGTGTCTACTCCAACAGGTACTCTTCCTTGTCCCCATAAAACCCATGTTCCAAAGCCTAGAATGTCAGCAGGATTTGTATCTGTTGTCTCAATTCTAATATGTCCAACGGGATTTTCTGCTTTTTTTGAATCTTCGATAGCTTTTTCTATATTATTTTGTAATTGATTAAAGAAATCATCATTTAATTTTGTTTTACCGTTTTCGACGTGAATTTTCTCCATTTAAAATTCACCCCCAAAACTTTTATTTAATAAAATATAGCTCTCTCTCTCTCTCTCTCTCTCTCTCTCTCTTAGAGTATCAATGGTTTTAAGTTTTTCCATTACAAATCAATCCTTTCTTTTTTTATTCTGTACGAATCCACATGTAGCCTACTACCCTATATGGCTGAGTTATATTTATAGCTGATCCGCTTCCTCCAAAATTATAGCTTCCGTTTGGATTGTAACTTCCTCGCATTATATGACCATCAGTTGCTCCGCCACTTTGCTCTGTGGTTGTTTGAATATTATTAACTGGTAATTCGTTCGAAGATAAAGCATGTTTTTTCTCTCCGCCTTCTTTACCAATTTCATCAAAGTATCCGTCTGTGTCATCTTCGTCTAATCCAACTAGTACTTTTCCTTTTACTCTTTCCCATGTACCAAACCCTAGTATTGTACTTGGATTTGTATCTGTCTGTGTTACATAAGTTTTTCCAATAGGAAAAGATAATTCCATTTTTTCTTTAATCTCTTGCTTTATTAGTCTTTGCAATTGATTTAGTTGAGTATCACTAATATAAGGACCTTGTCCATTTTTAAAATCAATGTATACGTCTTCTATTTTTCTCACCCCTCTTTCATAAAATATAGAAACCACAAAATAAAAAAACTAATCGTTATTTTGATTAGTTTCTTGACTATTTTCTTTATCCATTTCATAACTATTTAATTTTTCTTTCATAATTTTTATTTCTTCCTCTTGTTCTTTATTCTTCTTTTCCTGCTCTTCTAGATTTTCTTGAAAAGCTCTATAAAGAACTGAAATCATGCTATATAAATTTATTCCCGTGCAATCCTTACTTTGTATTTCCTCTGGAGTATTATATCCTTCTCCAATTACTGCTCCTATTTGTTTTTCTTTATTTCCTTTGTAATTGTATTCATAAATATCCGTATTCTTCACTATATCAACAGCTGATTTCTTTACTTTTTTATTTTTAAATTTTTTTATGTTTTCTTTAAGTTTTTTAGACGATGCATCCACAAAACGAGATGCTCTTACGTAATCTTCGAAATAACCATAACCAGAAGCATTTATATGACCAACATTTAATTCTCCATTAGTTAAATAAATCACGCCATTTTGAATATGTATTGTACCATTATCTATATAAAAAGCGCCATTTGGCATACTTAATCGCATCGTATTTGAATTTGCATATACTCCGAAAAATCCGATACTTTCTAAATTGTTGTTTTCATTTTGAAACGTTAATTGATCGTTTAAGATTTGTGCTCTAACGTTTGAATTGTAATCATCATTTTCACTGGGATTTATTATCAAACCTGCATCGTTATCGTCTTTTGATGGATAAATATACAAAAAAGTCATTCTTGCTCTTCCATTTTTTTCAATTACCGCTCCCTTTCCACCAAAGAAAGGATCTTCACCATTTTTGATGTCTCCAGACATTTGAGCATTATTACATTTTAAGTTTCCTTGTTTATCAACTTCAAAATTTCCATTTGCAGAAATTACACCATTTATATTTAATTTTTCAGCATCTATGGAAATTTCTTCAGCAGATTGGTTTATTCTAGAAATTATTTCATCGTTTCCAACCTTTTTAGAAACTTCAGATGTGATTTCTTCAGCAGTCTGTGTGAAACTACTATTCATTTCTACTACCGCTTCTTGCAATCCTTCTTGTGATGCCTGAGTAGCAAAAGCTGCAGAATAGTCACTCTTTATAATGTATTTTGCTTTATAATCCAATCCTTCGTACTCTTTAATGTACATATATGTATCATCATCAAAAGTCTTTAATTTTATATCCTGAAGCTCTTCTGTGGTCTCATTTTCTAAAATATATAACTCTAAATTTTCATCTACACCAATTCTTCTTGTTACAGTTGTTTTTCCATTTATTATATTTAATTCATCATAAGTATCATTTAAACTTCTTAGAGGCTCACTTAATAAAACATCAACCTCTTGAGCATCTTCGCTTATAGAATTTCTATTTTGCTTATCACTAATTAATGTGAAATGGTCTCCCAATGGAACTAATGTATCACTTGGTGTTAGTGTATCACTTGGTGTTAAATAGATAAATTTATCACTATCTCCTTTTATTTTCAAATTTAGCAAATAACCATTACCATTAACTGTTTCTGTTAAATGTACTTGATTGTTTTCTGATTTTTCTCTACTAAATTCTTCAATATTTGAAACTTCTTGTTGTATCTGTCCAAGTTGTAAGGTTATTGATGAAATTTGCGTGTTATATTCAGAAATTATATTCGCTAACCCTTCAATTCTGCTAACAGCCATCGTTCCAGTAGTAATAAAATCTGCATTAATCTGTCCATCCATAGTTATAGCTACTTCAAATGGACCTTCATATCCATTAGAGCTAAATCCAATTCCACCTAACCCAAATCTCCAAACATTTTTAGCCTCTTCTTTAGGTATCTTATCTAAGATTAATATCTCGTTATCATCTATATATACATATCCGTTTTTATTTAAAGAATTAATTAAATCCGTTTGATTTTGAATCGCTGTTTCCTGTTTTGATACTTCTTGTCCAATTTCGTTTATAGTATTTTTTATATTATCGAATTTAGCTTTTACATCTCTTGTAAAATTTCCAAAAGTTAAAGATTTTATCCTTTTTGAAATAATATCATATTGATATTCAAGTACTTCTGTTTTTATTGTTACTAATGGATGCAAAACTTGAATAGTATCTCCTATTTCCATATCGTCATTTATATTTGAAGTGGTTGTATAACTCATTTTTGGATATTTATTTTCTTCCAGATATTCTTGTGCATTTGCTCTTAACTCTTCAATCATTGCCTCTTCTTTTTCTTCTTCTGTTAAGTCTTCAGAATCTTCTTGAGTTATTTCTGTTTGAAAATCCACAGTTCTTGTATATGGTTTTTCATATTGCACATCACTATCTATGTATTTTTCAGGAAGCATTAATTCGTTTGTTCCTACTGGATAAAGTCTAGTTGTAACACTAGACCAATCCTCATAGATTTCCATAGATTGCATATTTTTTCCATAAGCAATAGTTTCCCCATTGTCATGTCCAACACTTTGTAAAAATCTTATATCCCAATTATCAGCATCAAAAACACCATTCCATCTTTCTTCTATAGTAGCCCATGCTTCTAATAGATTTTTTCTTACAAAATATGCTGTATTTACATTTTCAACATTCGAATAAATAGTAAAAGGACTGACCTTGTCAGTCCTTTGATTTATATAACTTAAAGCATTTAATCCATTTAGATTTGTTGGTCTTACATCTACCAAAAAATAATCCTGAGCATCAAACATCACATGATTTGCTGTAAATATTATTTTTCTATTATTATATTGTATATTATCTCCAATCCTAAAGGCTTGTGGATTCAATTTAGATTTTGTTTTCACAACACACAATTTATCTTTTTCTATATATTCTTTATATTTAATTGGCAGTTCTACTTCTATATACCAACCATTTAAAGATTTCTTTTTGTGCTCTAAACATTTTGAAGGATTAATAACTATGTTTCCTGCAGATGTAAAATTTTTATCATTAGCATCAAATATTTTTATCATAGCCATCTATCCTTTCTTTTAGCTTTTATTATACAATCTCCTTCATGCATTTTTATATCATTTTCTCCTGGTGACAATTTTGGAAATTCATATCCAATTTCTAGTTCTCTATTCCTATTCAATCCTTCATACAATGCTGCTTTTTCTTCACAGTCTATTTCTACATACTCTTCATCGTTGAAATTATATTGAAATTTTGTCCCTGCTATTTCTACATCTACATTATTATAATTAGTTTTTTCAAGTCTTAATATTGGTCTACTGTATATATTACCTTCATTTTCAATTTTCTCTGCAGTTTCTTCAATATATGTTACTTTAAAAATAGAGCTTATTTCATTCTCACTAAATACATTTGTCTCTTCATTATAAGCTTTTAAATTGCATATTTGGTTATAAACTGTTTGCTGTTCTTCTGTATATAGTTCTATTTCTTCTTCGACTAGTTCGTATTCTACAATTACTGGTGTGCCTGCTTGCTTTTGTTGTGCTAAATATGTTTTAAATTGTTCCAAAGTTTCTTTATCAGAAATAAAATATTTGTTTTTGACACTCAAATTATCGCTAAATGCACCTACATATCCCGTTGATTCTTGATACGCACCAAAGACATTTTTAAAATGAGTTGATATCGAAGTGTCTTTAACTATTTTACAATCCGTAATATTTAAATAATAGCAATATCCTTTTTCAGCATTATTAGCATATCCTGTATACAACACCCAATCTTCAGTCCCATCTAGTTCTATCTGTTTTCTCTTATGATGTATTCCGTCGTCTGCTAGATAGTCTCCTTTATAAAGCTTTTGTCCTTCTGATAGGGGGAAGGTTACGACTTGTTGTTCTGTTCCTTCTTTATTAGCAACAGTTACATTTACATCTCCCTCTACATTTTGTATTGGAGAAGGAAATTCTGGAGAAGGCATTGCTCCGTATTGTTCAAAGCTCTCATCTTCTTCTGTTGCTTCTAATATCATTAAATCTAGTTTGTAATCACTATAACTTCCTGCTACTAACACTAAATCAAGCCTAGTTAAGATATCTTCTTCTAAAGAAAAAGTTGTGTTAGTTTTTATATTTGTTTTTAAAATTTCGGATGTACTTTGATTTCTTATGAAAAAATAAGAATTATTTGGCAAAGCAGCAGTATTAAATAAAAATTTATAAGTACCCGCTTTTAAATTAAATGTTTTAATCGTTATTGAAGTGTTCGTTTCTTGTGTTCCATTTAAAATTATTCTTCCATCTCCTAAATCTTGTATAATAAAATTTTGTACACTGTTATAAGGATATGGTAATAAGTTCTTTCCACTTCTTGTCTCTTGCTTGCTATTTCCACCTACTATAAACTCTTTAAATTTTGTTGGTATTGTGCCTTTTAGGTTTAGGTTTTCATCTTCTACAGTTTTTTCTTTATCTCCTTTCACTTCAACAAATTCATCTTCAAGTTTTATCCAAAAAGGATCTCTTATAAAAGTTGTATCTATAATCCTTATAACTGTTTCTCTTTTAGGTTCCAATTGACTATAAAATCTTGCTGTTGTTTTTCTACCTTTATATTCAAATTCACCTTCTCCATCTAGCCATTCCAAGATATCATCTATTTTATTAGGATTTAAACATTGAACATAAATAGGTCTTTCTACATATGAATACCCCAACTCATTAAATATAGCCCCATCTCTTCCTTCGATTTCAGTTGTTTCGTATCTTCTCGCTGCTCTAGCAATGAAATACTCTTCCTCTTCAATTACTACTTGCATATCGTTACTAGATATTCCTTTAAATTTAAACATTTATATCACCTTATATAATTCATCTTTTACTATTCTTGCAAATCCATCTTCATCTAATGTAAATTTACAATTTGTTAAAGCCTTCGTAAAAGCATTCGCCATTTTATCATAATCTATAATATTACCAGCCAAAATCCCATTTTGCATACCTATATTAGCTTGTGCTTCTATTGAACTTTTAACATTTTTTCCTTCAATATTGCTCAACCTATCCGTTATTCCTTCTCCTATTTCATCAGCTTGTTTAAATAGTTCTTTTTTCCCGTCTTCCATTTCTTCTTCCATAGGCTGCATTGCAAATTTCATAATTTTTCTAGTTGCTCTAGATGGTGAGTGTTCCATAAAAGTTGTTTTTAATCTAGACAATATACCATCAGCAATACTAGTTGCTTTCGCAAATAAAGACGGCTCAGCATTTTCCATTTCTTCTAACATGGGACTCATTGCATTTTTCATGCTTTCTCTGGTACTTGAAGGCATGCTATCATAAGAAGCAAGTATTGAATCAACTAAACTTTTAGTCTTTTCATCTATTTGACCACCATACATTTCTGTTTGAGCAACTTGTGCTAGCCATACTCCTAATTCATTTTCTTGCTCATCAGACATGTTTTCATACATTTCATTCCATATGTCTTTCATATTTTCTTTATGCATGTATTCTTCTTGAGACTTAGCACTGTTTTTATTTGCTTGATTTAGTAGCCCATTATTTTCAATAGACTCTATTTGTCCATTATGTCTACTGTTTTCCGCTTCTATTTTTGCATTATATTCCTGTAATTTCGTATAGAAACCATCATTCTGACTTGCTCGTTCTAAATATCCATTAGCATATATTTGTGATACACTAGCCACTTCTTGATTAGCTGCATTTATTTTCTGTTGTTGATTAGCAATGATATTATTATATTCTGTTGCGTAAGCCTCATTTTGCATAGTTGCTTGACTTCCATATTTTTGATTTAGCAACGCAATTTCTTGAGTTGTACCATCTTGAATTAGTTGAACTGTTTTATCTCTTTGCTGAATTGCTGTATTTATCCACTCTTGAGACTGTACTTTATATTCTTCGAGTGACCCTTGAAAGCTTTGTGCATTCGTTGTTGCTTGTTGAGTTATAGCTGTTGCAATTGAGCTTTGTATTGCTATTTCTTGATTTTTTAATTCTCTCAATTTAGTAAAATATTCTTCTAATTGAGTTATTTCTTCATCAGTATAACCTCTTCTTTCATCAGATGCTGTTTTGCAAATCTCTGTGATTCCTTCTTGTATCTCTTGCATTTCTTCCTGCAATTTTTGCTGTTCTTCTGAACTTGCAAATAAGGTACTATTAAAACTCTCTAAATG
This sequence comes from uncultured Clostridia bacterium, assembly GCA_944392605.1. Taxonomy (GTDB): domain Bacteria; phylum Bacillota; class Clostridia; order TANB77; family CAG-508; genus CAG-269. The sequence continues at coordinate 7,460 of CALXXE010000036.1, forward strand.
AGATTTTGCTGTTTCTATTCCGCTAGTAAAATCACTAGCTCCTTTACCAATATTCTCAAAGGCCTCTTCAGTTTCTTTTGTAGTATCTTGAGCTGATAATGCTATTCCTGCTATAGCAGTAACAATTAATGTACATGCTAAACCAATCGGACTTGTAATTCCAGAGAAAACTTTTGCTAAACCATTTACAACTCCTGACGTTGATTCAACAGTACCTCTTGCTACTCCTATTGCTTGTGTAAAAGTTCCAATTCCTTTTGTGACAGTTCCTATTCCTTGTCCAAGTGTCCCCGCTGTTTTTATAGCAGGACCTAATGCTGCGACAAACAATCCAACATTAATAATATTTTGCTTTTCAGAATCGCTCATTCCGTCTAATTTATCTATAACATCTTCTGCCATATCAATTATATTTTCCAAAACGGGAAGCATTTCATCTCCAAATTCTGCTCCAAGACTCTGAAGTCTTTTTAATTGAGTTTCTGCTTTTTTCTTTGTTGTATTATATAGTTGGTCTATAGATTTTTGCATAGAATCACTGGATTTTGATATTCCTCCATCCATCTCACTGAAACTAGTTATAACAGTAGGACCTAGGTCTTCCCACATAGTTCCAAACAAATCGACCCCTGCTATACTTTGAGAAACTTTATCATCCATGCTTCCTAGTCTATTTACCACTTCGATGAATGCTTGTTTTGCTTCTTCTCCACCGTTTGCAAATTTCTTTGCCATTTCATCTGCATTTAATCCAATTCTTTTGAAACCATCTTCTGTTGTATTACTTCCATCTATTACTCTTATAGAAAATTCTTTTACAGCATCACCGATTTTGTCTAAATTAAAAGCACCATTATCTGCTCCAACTTTGAAAATATTAAACATATCTTCTGCCGATAATCCTAATTTTCCAAATTGAACAGAATATTCGTTTATGTTATCTAATAACTCATTTGAGAAATCTAACCCTTGTTTTTTGCCTTCTGCAATTAAATTAAAAGCTTCATCTGCACTTACATTGAGGTTATCCATCATTGCTTTTACTGCTCTAACACTTTCAGAAACGTCATATCCAAACAAATCTCTAAGTGCTATTGCTTTTTCAGTAATGTTTTGTAAATCTTGCTCATTTAAGTCTTTTATTTGCATTGTTACTTGAGCCATAGAATCCGCAATATCGTCATATCCTTCGCCATAATTATTTTTATTGATATTTTCTAATACTTGTTTGTATTTCTCAGTTTCATCTTCTGCAACATTTGTAGAACTTACGTATTTAGCTACTGCATCTTCTAAACTCATAGCACTATTTGCTAAAGCTACTCCTCCTGCTGCTACCCCTGCTGAAACAACGGATGCTTTATTTCCAACATCATTAATTTTTTCGCTTACATCACTAATTTTCTTTCCATAATCTTGTATTTTTTTTCCCGTATCATTTAAAGCCGAATTAACATCTTTAATTTTATTTTCATAATCCTTCAATTTTATTTCTGCATTAGTTAGTTCATTTCGTTTCTTTTTTATTGCTGTTGTATTTTTGTTTTCAGAATTTTCTAATTCTTCAAGTTGCATTTTTAAAGTTGAAACTTTATCTTGTTGAATTTCGTACGCATTTGTTAAGTATTCTTGCTGAGCTCTTAGTTTTTCTGTACTTGAAGTAGAACTGTCCCATTGTGCTTGTGTTAATCTGAATTGATTATAATTTTTATTCATCTCCAAATTAACTTCTTGTAAAGTCTTTTTAAAATCAACTGCACCCTCTTGTGTAAAAACTAAACCAACTTTTTTTAATTCGTTTGCCATTTTTTCACCTCTTTTTTGCATAAAAAAACACCAGAAATTAATCTGATGTTTTTCATAAATAACTTATCCTATTTTAAATTATATTGTTCTTTGCTTACAACCTCTGGATATTTGAGCCCATAAACTCCATCGCTATAATCTACCTGAAACGTAATTATTGCATATCCGCCTTTTTCTCCGATATATTTATATGTATAAGTATATACACTATTTTTTTCTTTATTACTTACTTCTTGGCATGCTTTTTCATATATTTCAGAGTCATTCCATTCATCTAATTCATCAATTATATCATTAACTTCAAATTGATCCATGCCATTTTCTATTTTTTCAAATTCTTCTATGCTTATTCCCGCAGTTCCTATTCCATTTGAATTATTTTTTGCCATCATTAAAATAATAATTATTATAGCAATTATTATTAATATTATTAACCAGAACCACCATTTCTTATAAAAATCTTTTTTATTCATAATTACATACTCCTTTTACTTTTATAAAAAGAGTATATACCATTTTTTTACAATTTTCAATATTTTTTATAATTTCACAAATAATATTACTTTTTTAATAATATTATTTCTAAAATTATTTTTTCTTATATTTTCAGTTTGATTATTTATATTAATCAAAAATTAAAGAGGCTCTAAATCTATTTTAGAGCCTCGACTTTTTTAAGCTGTTGGTGTTGTTGCAGCAGTTAATCCTGCATCATCTAAAATTGGTGCTTCGAAGAATTTTTCTTCTGTTAAGTCTTCTGGGAAAGTTGACATTTCGCTATTAACTCTTACACTTGTATTTCCAGCTTCGTCGAAGGCATATGCTGTAATAGTAACAGTATCAGTTTGCTCAGAAAATTCATCTTCAGAAGTAGTAGCTTCATCTGTATTTTCTGTTAATTGGCATTTAGGATACCAAACATATTCAACTGCTCCTCCTACTTTCTTAACAACTTTTCCAAATGCAAAAAATGGTCTTCTTCTAGGTGCACCACCTAAAATTAGCCCATTTTCATGTACGTCGTCCCCTCTCATTTTTGCTAAATCTTCTGGATCTAAAGCTATAACTTCTACTTCATTTTCAACACTTGCACTTTGGTTTACAGTTTCATAATCTTTCCCACTTGCTCTAACAGTTGTAGTTGTAGCATTGTCAGTAGTTGTTATAGTTTTTGCAACTTCACTTTTTACAGTAGTCCCATAAGATTCTGGGTCAAATTCTCCGTTTTCTGTCATTGTATTGAAATTATAATATAGCGAACCTACAGTTTCTTTTATTTTAGGTCTTTTTGTAGTAATTGACATTAAAATCATTCCTTTCTTAAAAATGCTTACTACTACCAGGTTGTTAGACCTGCTTTAGTAAGCATTGTTTTATAATATTTTTCTTTATTTTTGTTCCATAAAGGATATACATGAGGATTAGCATTCATATTTCTTGTACCATGTTCTACCATCGGTCCATAATATTTACCCCATCCTACTTCGACTTCACTTTTCAATTTTCTATACGCAAAACTATCAATTAAATGCACATAACCTGATTTTCTTATTCTAGAAATCGGCTTTGGCAATTTTAATAAATCATCAACAAATTCTTTAGCTCCTGATAATAATATCTCCGTTGGATTCTCTACATTTTTTATATATCCTTCAATCACATCTGCTAAATCTTGAAATCCGCTATATGCAGAAACTTTGTTAGATATTTTCAAGCACCTCTATTGGAAAATATGAGTGCCATCTTCTTGTTTCAGGATCATATTCATGTTGTATTGAAGGATGTATTCCTATATCATTTAATTTGTGCTTAAGCTCTATTAATTTCGAACTTCTTGATTTTTCTGCTAAAAATGATATTTGATATGTTACATTTGTATTATAATTTTCTCCACTTGCAATTAAATCATCCCAATTATAATCCCAAAAGTAAACAATTTCAGGTTCTTCTATATTATTATCACTAGGGGTCCCTTCATTTACTGGTATATTGAGACTTTCTAATAATTCTATTAATTCAGGTTTTGTCATTTATATCTTCCTCCAATTTCACTCTTGGATATAATTCTAACGTTAAATCTGTTTGTTTATATCCATCAGAATTTGTAAAATGATATGCATTAAAAACTTTATGATAAGTATCATCGATTTTTACTACATTTAATGATGTAATATCTTTTCTTTGAGGTATTCTTATTTTATAAGTTATATTTTTCTTTCTTTCTTCTGCTTCAAATTTTAATTTATCTGAAATTGATAATTCTTCAAACCAGATTTCTTCCCCTGTATCTTTTAAATATTCAAGAGGAAAATTATCCTCGGTTTGTTTTATTTGAAAAAGTCTAAAAACTCCATCATTGTACGTCGGAAGGCTTGTAATATTTTGACTGTAAGTAAGCATAGTCTCCTCCGTATAATTGTTTAAATTCTGCTAATCTACTAAATCTTCGGTATAAAACGTAATTTTTTAATAATACCCTCGCTTTTAAATCTTTTTCATAATCAATTTCATTTCCGACATTTTCATTTATGTCATATTCAGCTTCTTTTATATACTCTTTTAATGTATCATCTTTTTCTGCAGAAGAAATATGTTGCTCTTCTCTGATTTCCTTTATTAAAGTTTTAATTTGTGTATCGTTCATAATACACCTCTATTCTTTATCTTCTTTTTCAACTTTTACTACTTCTATAAGAACTTCACCTATTTTGTTGTTTTTAGAAGATAATTCTTTTATTCTCTTTTTAGTTGGCTTTAAACCTTCACGTGGATACGTATCACCTTTTTTATAAGGATGATTATCATCTTCTATGTCTTTCCAAGCTTTATAAACAACTACGTATTTTTCTTCCATCTTTCTTTTCCTCCTTTATAAATGTTTAAAGGAGCTTATTTCTAAGCTCCTGGTGTTGTTTCTGTTTGTACAGTCCCATCTACAGTTGTTGTAACTGTTCCTACAACTTTAACAGGTTGTACATATTCTTCAAGTTTTGTAACATCAAAAATGTAAGCAATATTATCATCTACTGCTCTACCATTTGCATAGCCTTTTCCAATTACTAAATCAGCATCATCTAATGCTTTTGTTTGGTCATATTCTTTAATTCCAAAGTTTGATAATCCCATAGTATATTTATTAGGAATTACTAAAGCTGCTTTACCCTGTGGATTGTTTGCAGAAGGTTTTACAACTAAGTTTTTATATGAACTTATTAATCTACCCTCGCTATCATAAATAGCAGGCGCAACATAATCAGCTTCATCATTAGGATTACAATAAAGAACTAATCTATCAAGCGTTCTTAATCCGTTTTTTGTTAAGTATTTTTTAGCTGCTGCTAATCCTTTTGGTGTAAAGTTTGTTAATGTTGTATTAACAGTTTTATCCTTGTGATTTTGGTCTTCATTTACAGCTTCAATTTGCTTATATATTCCAATAGGTTCATTCTTACCTTTACCTTGTAAATAAGCATATTCTAAACCATCATTTAAAGCTTCTTGTAAAATTGCTGTAAAATATCTATCAACAAAAGGTAAAGCTAAATCACTTATTGCTTTTGGAATTACCAAATAAACTGACAATTTATTTACTTCTATATCTAAACTTTCAATTGTTGCACTTAATTCACCAGTTATAGCGGCTGTTAAAGCTCCCCAAGCATAAGTTCCACTTTTTTCAGCAGAAATCCATCTTTTTACGTCTGCTGGTGCAAAGTTTACATCAGATAAAATTCCACTTTCCTTCTTTACATTTTCCATTGTCACATCAACAATTGATGTTGGTAAAATATCAATTTGGTCAGCAGTTATGGCTTGTTTTATGTCTTTAAATTTTTCATAAAAATCTTTTTCTTCTTTTGATAAAACTCTTAAATTTAAAGATTTTGCATATGCAGCATCGCTTTCTGCTCTTTTTGCTTGTTCCTTTATCTCTGCAATTAGTTCTTCATTTTGAACTGATGCCATTTTATCTATAGCATCTAAAACTGCTTGTGATTTATCTTCACCTTCTTGAAGAATTTTTAAAGCCTCTTCTTTAGCTTGTTTCATTTTTGTTTCATTAATTTTCATGTTCTTTTACCTCTCTTTTCTTATTTTTTTGTATTAAAAAAAGACGCCCATGCGTCTTCTCTAATCGGTTTTAAATTATTTTCTGTTCTAATATCATTTGGTGTCTTTTCTTCTATTTTTTCTTTTAACTTTTCAATTTCTTTATCCTTTTCTTTAAGTTTTAATACTAAATTAAACATATAATTTGCCTCTAAAGCTTGCTGTGCATCATCTTTTTTTACTTGTGCAGTAGAAAATCCCATATCAAAAGCTTCTTGAGATGTTATCCATCTTTCTTCATCCATCATTTTCTTTATTTCTTTTTCTGGCATTCCTGTTTTAGCAACATATATATTTACAGAAGGTTGTGTAATCTTTTCCAAATCTTCTGCTGCTTTTTTCATAGCATTAGAATCTCCTTCTACAGAACTCCAAGCATTATGTATCATTAGTAATCCATTTTCTGGTACTATTCTTTCTTTTCCAGCCATAAAAATAACAGATGCTGCACTACATGCAAAACCGTCTACTATTGTTTTTAAATTTCCTTTAAAATCAGATAATAGACTGTATATAGCTAACCCTTCTGATACAGAACCACCATAAGAGTTTATTCTTACAGTTAAATTTGGAGTATCTACATTCTCTAATGCTTCTTTAAAAGAAAATGCATCCACTCTAGTTTCATCATCTCCAAACCATCTATCTATTAAATCTTGTTTCCTAATGTCTCCATAAATATAAAGGTTTGTATTTTGTTCATCAGTTTTTTCAAACTGTAAATACTTGTCTTTATTCATTATTTTCTTCACCTCCCTTTACGTTTGCATAATTTTTAGTAATATAATGTTCATTAGCCCAATCTTCATTGATTGTTGGCAACCCTAAAAACTTACATAATTGATTGAAACTAAATCCATTTGAAATCAGCTTGTCCCAACCACTTGCTTTATCTATTAAATCTTTGTGATTTATATTTAATCTATTGAATTTTATATATTCACCTTTTAAAAAATCTTTTTTACCTACAAGAGAAGAATTAAAACCATCTTCTAAAAGTTCGAAATATAAATCAACACACATTGTAATAAAATTGTCTGTTCCATCTGTTTCCTCTCCTGTTGTTAAATAAAAGACATCTAATGGTATGTTCCATTTTTGGGCAACGGTATCTCCAATCTTCTTAAAAATGTTATCAAAATCAGAAATATTTTTATTATTTCCTTGATTTAAATTTTCTAAATCAAACATTTCTGATAGCATAACTATTGCTTCTTCTTCACTCATTAATCCATCCGTAACTTTTTTCTTGTAGTCATCATAGCTCATTTCTTTTTTAGTTTCGTAATCAATTAGTGTTGGCTGTTGTCCAGGTCTTTTTAAAAGCCATTTAGATGTATTTGCTTTTATAAAAGCATTTTGACTTGCTTTTAATAGTTTTGCTATATTTGTTTTAAAATTTGAACTTGCAGTAGCTAAATCCCCATTTTTTAAAGAATAGTAAATAGTATTATCATAATTGTATGTTTTTCTAACATTTATAGAGTTTCCTTCGTCATCCTCTATGGTAATATTTCTAAATGTCTTTTGTTCTAAAATTTTATTATTTGAATTGTATGAATCAGCAACATATAAAAAATTTTCCGTATTTGTTTTATTTATAAGAACTAACGCTGTTCTTTCTGTAAGTAGTTTTGTTACCAATTTATATATAAAATTGGTTCCGTTTTCTATATAATTGGGTTTAATATTCAATGTCCAGTATAAATCCCCCCTATTTTCTTGAATAATTCCGTCTGTATCTTCAAAAGTTTGGATTTCGCATTTTGCAATAGTTCTTGCTATTAAATCAATTGCGTGTGCTTCTGCTAAAGTATATATATAATTGTTTACTTTTCCATTATTAATAAGAACATCAAAAAAACTTTTAAGTTCTCCGTTTGAATTTTGAAAAATTTTATCAAAAATCATTTTTTCCTCCTAAACATATATTATTTCTTCGTCTAATAACTCTTGTACACTCATTGCTCCCACAAAAGCCATAAATGGGTCGTTTTTTCTTAATTTTGGCTCTATTTTTTCATATTTTTTATTTCCATCTTTTCCGTCTTTTACACAAGTATTATTAATAGCCCATCTCATAATTGCACTGTCACCAATGTTTATTTTCTTTTCTGCAAAAGCAACTTCAATTCTTGGTGCAACAATTGCAGCTATGCTTGCAGGGTATCTAATCATTCTAACTAAGCCATATGGATTATTTTTGGTTTCGACTGATATTCCCATTTCTTTAAAGATTTGTTCTAACAACTTATATCTATATGTATCTAAAACTATTTTTTTTACTTTATATTTTGGCATTTCTGATAATATCCACATAATCATCTCTCTAGCGTCTATACTTTCTTTGTTTACTATTTCAAAATCTTTATAACCTTCTTGTCCAAAATTATCAAACGGAAATTTTATGTCATTGAAAAATTTATTTTTATTGCAAATCCAAGTTTTACATCTCCAAATATATTCACCATTTATTTTAAATAAGAAACCTGCTGAAGCGAAATCATTTAGTGATGCAAAATCTATTCCTACAATTGCTTTTTTACCCAATATATCGCCTGTTGTTCTTTCTATTCTTTTATCTACATCACTATAAGATGCTGCAAGAATTAATTTCCATTCTGTTACAACTGTTTCTTCATCTTGTTGCGGTAAGTTCATTCTTTTAGCAAAAAACTCTGCTCTATATGATTTTTGCTTTTTCATTTTTATGTAGTCTTTTATTATTTCATTTTTTAGAATTGGCATATATCTTAAAGATGGATTAGATTGACACCAAACAGTTACATCAATATCTTCCTTATTTCCAGTTTCAAAAAACTTTTTCATTGGAATATCTACTGTTTTTGCATCTTTAATTTTATAAATAATCGGTAGTAAACCTAGATAGTTTTCTTCTCCGTTTAAGACTTCATTTGATAATGCTAACTTTTCATCTAGTGGTCCTTCTCTTACTTTTCCATTTGTAGTAATAGTTATTGTTCTTGAATGTTTTATCTTTCCTAAACCTGAACTATAAACATTTAATTGCTTGTAATCTTCATAGGCATGTAATTCGTTAAAAATTATCATTCCTGTTTGCTTTCCATCTTTTGTTTTTGCATTTGCTGTGTTATATCTTAAGATAGAATGTGTTCTTTTGTTTATTACTTCTGTTTTATTCCAATAAAAATATTTTCGCATAGTATTTTTGTTATTTTCTAACATGTTATAAACGACGTTAAAAGAATTTAATGCCTGTTCTTCTGATGTTGCTACAATGTCTATGTGATAATTTTTCACACCATAATAATGTGTTTGCAAAAAATTAGCTAAAGGCATTATCATACCATCTTTTCCATTTCCTCTTGCCATTAAAATAAATATATCTGGAAAAATTACTATGTCAGGATTCGATTTGTCATAAATGAAAAATAAAGCATATACGAATTTTTGGTATGGAAATAATTTATAATACCATTTTTCGCAATATCTAATAGCCTTTTTAAACATTTCTTCATCAAAAAAAACGTCATCTCTAGATAACGTTGGTTTTACTATGTTTTTTATTAATAACTTTATTTCATCATCAGTTTCTTCTGGATTTTCATCAACAAATTTTATATAGTCATCTATTTCTTTACAACAAACCATCATCCTCACCTTCTTCAGGTGGTTCTTCTGGTTCTTTTAGATTCAAATCTTGTAAGATTTTTCTCATTTCTGTTGTCACATTAATTAGATTCTTTACGCTTTCATTTGGCTTGTCAGTTGTGTATCCGTTTCCTGTCCTCGCTTCATACCTTATTCCTTTTTCTATTATATCGTATTGCAACCCTTCTTTTAGTTTCACATAAAACAAGTAGTTTTCAATCATATCATTGAAATGTTCTCCAAATCTATTTTGAGCAACTAATTGGTCTTTTAAATCTTTTCTTATAAATTCTATTTTTTCTTTTGTTTTTAAATCCTGTTTTTCTTTCTTAGCTTGCTCCTCTTTTAATTTTTCTTGAACTTTTTCAAAATTATTTATAATACTTTCTAGCGTTTTTACTTTTTCTTCTAATTCCTTTTCTCTCTTGGTTTTTGTTGTTTTTTTCTTAGTTGCCATTTTATACCCCCTTTCACGTGAAGAATTTCAAAAAAGTTGAACAGTCAATGCCCCACACCCGCTCCCAATAACGCTTTCGTTTAAAAAAAATTTAAGGGGGGGGCTTTTATTTTTTTGCTAGCTTTTGTTTTTTAGGTTATATATCCTTTTTATAAAAATTTTTTGCATATTTTCTATTTAATGTATACTTGCAATCATTATATAGTGTGCAACATTTCTTATCGCATTCTTTATTCTTATCACTATCACATACGTATGCTATATCTATTCTTCCACTATCATATTCATATATCTCTGCTTTATATACTGCTTCAAGTCTTTCGGGTTGAATTACAGATAACACTTCATCTCCTCTAACTTTTTCAGAAATTTTTTCTTTTATTTCTTCATGGATATCATCCTTGTATTTATATTCTAATGTTGATTTTATTGGCTTACCTTCTGCATATCTTGTATATGTTATTATCTCTATTACGTCTTTGTCTTCTAATTCTGTATCTTCAATTTGGTTTTCTTTAAGTTTATCTATGTATTCTTCTAATGATTGTATTCTATTTCTATAATCATTTATTTCTATCGCTAGATGTTCTATTATTTCTTTATCACTTAAATCGTTTCTTCCTTTAAATCTACAAATTCTTTTTCTTGTTTCTAAATAGTTGTTATTTATCATCTTACCATCTCTCCTCTGTTAATAGTTTCTTTTTCTTTCTCCATGTCCATCTATGTCTTTCTTCTATAATTTCATGAGCCTCAAATGATAATGCTACTCCATTATCTGGATCCAGTGCTAGGTCTGGTCTTTCTTTAATTGGTATAATATGATGAGCTGTGTTTGCTTTTACTATCTTTATTTTCTCTGGGAAATGTTTGCCATCATTCCATTTTCCTAAAAAGAATTGACAAGTGAACTTATCTCTCGTTAAAACTTTTTCTCTCCAGATATCAAAATCAGTAGAATGATAGAATTTGTCTGTATTTCCTTTTGCTATTTCTTCAGCCCAATTATAATGTTTTCTTCTCTTTCTTCTCTGTTTCATACTCGCTAAGTAAGCACCTTTCTTTTAATCTATATGGACAATACACTAATTGTTTATCTAAATTTAAGATTTGCAGCAAACTACATTCTTTACAATCTTTTGGTAATTGTGCCTTTATCTTTTCAATTTTAAAATCGTATTCCTTTTCTTCTATTCTATCTATCATTTTAAAAGTATTCTTACATTCATCTAATTTACAATTTTTACACTGCTTATTAGTATTACTGCATACTACATTAGTTTCTAAACACCTTTCCATATTATCATCTTCCAATTCTTTGTCTATTCTTTTGTTTTAACTTGGCTTGTTCGCTAAGATTCGAACTTAGACTGTGAAGTTTTGGAGACTTCAGTGCTTCCATTTACACTACGAACAAATATAATAAAACTTTTTTAATGTTAAAAAGAGTAGACATTAACATCTACTCTTCTCTTAAATACCCATTTTTTCATTATACTTTTATAGGGTTTGGTTGCAGAAGTAAGATTCGAACTTACGACCTCTTGGGTATGAACCAAGCGAGCTTCCACTGCTCTATTCTGCTATATAAATACAAATTAGACCTTCGTCTTACAAATTATTACTTTCTTAATTATTCAATCACCGAGAGAACAAGTCTGAGCTACAAGTTGCGACCTTTTAGCTTCTTGCCCCTTTCAAGCTCGTGCAAGATTGACTACTTGCAAATTTCACCCATCTTTCAGATTGCTTTTTTGATATTTCCTATATCATAATTTTCTGAAATATTACCTCTTGAGCTACTTTAACCTAGTTATGTCTTATAGTTTCTTTTGGAAACATCATGAGGAATAGTCTTGTTTAGCATTACCTGTATTGCTCTATACTTGCTACAGTACAAGTTGCAGGCTTATTGCACACAGTGCCGTCTATTATGACTACGACAATTCTAGTATTTTATTAAGCAATAATAATTTGCACATTACCCAGTATTGACTTTTACATCTTCTTTAATTATATTACTATAACTAAAAAGCAACCTTCTAAAAGTATCCTTTTAGCCGACTACTTATCGGATAATTCCATGCTACATGATATTGTAGTTTGCACATGGTTAAATTGTATTAGCAAGAGACTGTTTTAGGTACAATCTCTATGAAACCTTGATAAATAATCAAATATAAAATAAGGACTTCCGTTTGCTTTTTTAACTATTGCTATTATACTATATATAAATAGTAATTAATACCTCAAAATCAGGGAATTTTTAGGGAATTTTACAAATTTAGCATTTTATTTGTAGCCTTCTCTACGATTTTCTTTATTGTATCTCCATCTCTTGTCTGATTAAATAATTTAAAATATAAATTATTTCCTATATCTTGATACGTTCTTCCTTCTATATAATAAGCATAAAGTAATTCTCTTTCTTTATATTTTAAACTTTCTAGTCTATCCTCTACCGCTTCTACTTTTTCTCTTAATTCTTTTACTTGCTTTTCTAAATTTTCTATTTCTTCTTCTTTTTCTCTTCTCGTCTCGTCATTTTTTTCTACTTGTTTTCCAACTTTATCAGAAATTTTATTTTTACTATGTATATCTCCATTAATTTCTATCATAGTTGTTAAACTAACATCTACTTCTTTTAAAGATTCTAAAACAATTTTTGCTAGTTTTAATTCTTTTAATCTTATATTTAATTTAGCTTTATTTTCTTTATAGTCTCTTAATAAAATAATTAATTCTTCCTTAGTCATCATTTTACTTCTCCTCTAAAATATCGCTCTAAAACTCTTTGCTTTGTTATCAAAACTTACTTTTGTGCCGCTTCTTTCTATCATTTTCTTTGTTCTTTCATTTAGCAATTCATATGTTTCCTTTCTTAATATTATTTCTTTTGCATCATACTCTTCAATTGCTTGTATTATTCTTTTGTCTATCTTCATTTTTATCACTTACTTTCTTCGTTTACTTTCTCAAGCAACCCTGCTTGAATTAAATCGTATAGTATATCAAAATCTGTATAATAATAATTGTAATTGTCTACTATCCATATTTTACCTTCTTTAACAAGTGGAACTCCTCTATGATTTCTTCTAAAAGTTTTTCGTATTCTCAATTTTCTTTTTTTCTTTAACCCTACATCTTTTTTTACTATTTGAATACCTAGAAACATCGATATTGAAGTTTCTTTGTTGTTTACAAAAAAGTATTCAATAAGTTCCCCATTTTTTTCACTATATTTCGGTTTGAATCCAAACTTTTCTAAATCTTTTAAATCCACATTATCTCTAATTTTTAACATTTTTTATTACCTTCCTTATCTCTTCTATACACTCTTTACAATATTCCTTTTTATTGTTAAATATTTTTTCCATATTTTGTTGAATATTATTTGCTGCTCCATCTGCAGTTAATCTTTTTGTCTCGTCTTCTCTTTCATAAATATCTATAGTCCAATAATTCCCTTTAATTTCTTTATTGCATCTATCACATTTTCTTATTAGCAATATTCATTCCTCCTCATTTTCCTCAGATACTTTTTCATAGTTTATTACTTTGTCTAAATACTCCATTTTTTTATTTATTAATTCGTCTATAATTTGAATTAATATTTTAGAATTTACTTTTGTTTTTACCCTTTTATCAAATAATTCATGTCCTAACAATCTACAATGTATAGTTCTTATAACCATTTCTGAATTATAACGCTTGTCGGATTCTTTTAGATATTTCTTGATTTTTTTCAATTCAAATAATTCATTTTGAACTTCAGCTATTTCTTTTAGTATTTCTTCTTTATTTTTATTATCATTAATTTTCTTCACCTTCTTTTATCTTTTTCACATATTCTTTAGCAATCTCTTTCCTTTTTGTATAATATTCCATTAATAAATCAAATTCTCTTTCTTTGTTTAAACTTCCTGTTATTTTTTGAATTACCTCTTCATTGATAGCTAATGGGACAATAATCGCAGAGAAATCACTAAATAATTTTTCTTCGTCTAAGTCTCCATCTTCTTTAATATAATCTTTATATTTTTTCATTTTACTTTTCCTCTCTTTCTTTAGTTAATTTATTTAATTCCCTTACGAGTTCATTTGTTTTCTCTGCAGTTTTTATCACAAAATCCATGATAATTCTTCTATCTCTTTCTGTTATTTCAATTTCTTTTATTTCTTCCTTTTCTTCTATTACTTCTACTTCGTCGCTTAAAATTTTGTCTAATTCATAAATTGCTCCTATATTTGTCCCAGTTGCAATATCTTGAATCTCATCTACTGTTTTGAAATAAGCATAGCAACTCCCTTCGTAAAGAAATTCGAATCCGTCTATTAAAGTTCCATTTTCTTTTTTATTTAACAAATCTATTACTTTCATTTTTTTACCTTCTTTCTTCTATGTTACTTCGTATTCCCCATTAGGGTCTTTCATTTTCTCTATGTATTTCTTAAATTCTTTTTGTGTCATATTATTGGGTACAAAATATTCTGATACCGTTTCAAATGGATATAAATAATTATTTATTACGTCTTGTGCTTCTTCTCTTGCTTTCCATTCTTGATAGCCTCTTTCCATTATTACTTTCACATAATCTTCAAACGTCATATTTATATGTGTTGGACAATCAACTACTGTGCTGAATCTACAATATTTTCCGTTTGGCTGTCTTGCTATAAATCCACCCATTATTTCTTTTCTCCTTCTATGATTTTTAATATTTCTTCAACATCATCTAATACACAACTTAATTCTTGCAATATTGACACGTCTTGTTCTATTAGATATAAATTTTCTACATTTTTATATTCTTTTGTATATTTACTATTCATTTCCTTTAATTTATCTGTTACTTTATTTAATGTCTCTGATTTTTGCTCTAAATACTGAATGTACTTTAATAGTAGTTTACTAACTTCGTTATTTATTCTTAAACTTGTACCGTCTGTTGTAAAATTAAGAAGTTTCTTTATTTCTTCTATATTTTCTATTTCTTCTTTATTCATTGGCTATTCCTCCTAATATATTGTAGTAAAATACATTTTCATTCTGTCTATTGCTTTTGCTTTTTCATAATATCTTTTTAAAATCTCTAATAACTTACCTTTAAAAATTGTATATTCTGCTTCTGCCTCTTTCTTTGTGTTTCTTACTACTTGTCCCTCTATTGCAAAGTTGCCACTCTTTTCATAAAATCCAATATTTTTTATTGGGAATGGTGTTGTATCTATAATCTCTTGTATTTCTTTTATCATTTTTTCATTGTTAAATTTTTCATCTTCTTTTACATTTTCTACTTCTAGTTGAAAATCAAATCCCTTTTTACTCATCTTTATTCTCCTTTCTTTAACATCTTTCTATATGCTTCTTTTAAATCTATTTGTCCTATAAAATCGCAATCTTCTTTTGTTATATTATAATCTGCATATATATTTACTTCATCTTCAAACATAGTTTCAACTGCAAATGGTTCTAAATAATAACCTATTTCATCTTCTTTATCTAATGCAAATTTAATACGTACATCTAACTCTTTATTTTCAATCTTATTTAATATATCAATCAATTCTTTTACTTTCATCTTTTACTCCTTCTTTAAAATTTTTTCTTTAAATTCTGCATATGTCATTTCTGATATTTCTTTTATGTTCTCTAGCATTTCATCTATTGTTATTCCTCTACCTCTTCTATCTTGGTATCTTCCTATAAGTGTTCTGTCTCCAAAAGCTCCTATTTCATCTACTTGCATTATTCCTGTTTTAGTACTATAAAATATTTCGTAAATAACATCATTACTTCCAAACGTATTCGCTTTTGGTTCTTCTTCATAAAACACCACTGTGTAGTTTATGATATTGTTTACTGGTTTGTTGTTTTCTATTTCTCTCATCTTTCTTCCTCTCTATTTTTAATTTTCTAT
>CALXXE010000037.1 GCA_944392605.1 uncultured Clostridia bacterium
CAAAAGATTGATTATTCGGTTATAAATGTAATAAAAAAATGACATGTACACATGATTAAGAAAATCATGTGTTTTTTTGTTTTTTAAAGGAGTGAAAAATATGTTAAGTGAAAATTTAAAGAATTTAAGAATAGAACAAAGATACTCAAGAAAACAACTAAGCGAAGCAGCAGGGGTTTCTAAAACAACAATTTATATGATTGAAAACGATGATAATTATGACCCAAAATTAAGTAGCTTAACAGCTTTAGCAAAAGTGTTGAAAGTTCCAATAAGCAAATTATTAAAATAAAAAACTATACGAACCTAGATAGAAAGGAATTTCGTATAGTTTAGTTGCAATTGATGAACTATTTTTCTTATAGCAAAAAAATTAAGACTTGTCAAGGGGGTGGTTATGTTGTGCTAAGAAATATAACCTAAAGTAAAAACAAAGGAGATAAAACTATTATGGCTAGAAAAAGAATGATAGACCCTAACTTCTGGACTGATGAAAAACTAGGCGAATGTTCTATTCAAGAAAGACTGTTATTTATGGGGCTTATAAGTAATGCTAACGATGAAGGCTATGGAAGAGCTAATTCAAAATTATTAAAGGCTACAGTTTTTCCTTATGATGATATAGATATTGTTGAATTAGAAAAATGGCTTTCGCATTTGGTTGAATTTAATATGGTAGTTGTTTTTGAATATGATAAACAAAAATATTACTACATACCAAATTTTCTAAAACACCAAACAATAAATAAGCCTACAAAATCAACGTTTCCACACATCGAAGATGAACGGTGTAGTAGTACTACGGTAGCCCTACTGTAACACTACCGCCTAAAAGAAAAGAAGAGAAAAGAATAGAAAAGAAAAGAATAGAAGTAGAAGAAGAAGTAAAAGAAGAAAACGAGCTAAGCGACAGTTGTGTTGACGGCTTAGTTGTAAACGACAGTTGTGTTGACGGTTTACAAGACGTTATCGACTTTTACAACAACAACATTCGGTCTATTAACTCCTTATGGATTATCTGTATTATCCGACTATGCTACTACTATGCCTAATGAATTATTAATTCTAGCAATGCAAAAAGCAGTAGACGCAAATGCCAGAAATATGAATTATATTAAGGGTATTTTAAATAACTGGGAAAAGGAAGGCATTAAAACTGTTTTGCAAGCACAGGAAGAAGAACAAGCTTTTAAAAACAAAACAGAGTCAAGAGAAGAAACAAGAGAAGAAGCTATTGCTAGGAAAACACGTGAACTTGAGGAGGCTATGAAAAATGCAAATAAGTGAATTTATAGAAGCTACAGCAAGATTAGAGGAGTATTATGGCAAGGAATATACAAAACAACAAACGCAGATCATGTTTGATGAATTAAGCCATTTAGATATTACTAGGTACAGAAAGCTTGTAAGTGCGGTTCTTAGAAAATGCAAATACTTACCACGCATTGTTGATTTTATTGAGGCAGATAAAGAAGAACCATACAACACAGATAAAACAGAAGTACCAAAAGAAAAAATAGATTGTCAAATTTGTGGTGGTACTGGATATATGATTTACAAGAAAAAAATCAAAGATGGGGACAGAGAGCTAATCTATGATTATGCAACTATATGCAGATGTGGTAATGCTAAACAATACAAAGGCTGGGAAATACAAGATACAAAACATAGAAGCAATTATTATATTCCATTTGCAGATGAATTAGGAATATAAAAAAGAGACATTAGCAAAGCTAAAAATCTCTAAAACAATTTAATATTGGAAAAATAGTATTAAAGAAATTATAGCAAAAAGGAGTTTAAAAATCAATGGAAAAATTTATTTTAGTGCCATACGAATTACAAGGAAAACAAGGAAAAATAGTTGTTAAAGAAGGAAGGACAGAAGAAATAAAAGAATTTTGTGTAATAGATACTTTGGAAAAAGATATTAAGGAATTATCTAAAAAAGTAAATTTAGGAGGGAAATAATGAATAAGGAAAAATGTAGAAAATACATAAAATCAGTTTTTAGATTAATCAAAGTTACTAAAGAACTAACTGACGAAGAGATTGAGTATATAAATCAACACTTTGATTTAACTTTAGCAGACATAAAAATGGAAGAAATGAGGGATTAAAGATGAGTGAGTTTAATTTTTATCAAATAACGGCTGGATTTCCGGCACTTATGGAAAACGAAGAAATAAGCCAAGAAGATAAGGAAAAAATAGAAAGTGAATTAAATATACTATTACAGAAAAAAAGCAAAAACGTAATAGGATATGCTAAAAACATAGAACTTACAATTAGTGCTATGAAGGAAGAAGAAAAAAGAATTGCAGATAATAGAAAAGCCTTAGAAAACAAATTGGATAGATTTAAGGAATATGTCAAAGAATGTATGGAAAAAAACGAGATATCAAAGATAGAGACTGAACTAGGTACATTGAGTATTATAAAAAATCCAGCTAGTGTTGAAGTGGTAAATCAGGACGCAATACCAGATGAATACTTAAGAGTGAAAACACAAATTGAAGTAGATAAAACTAAGATTAAAAAGATACTAAAGGAAACAGGAGAAGTACCTGATGGAATAAGGATTGTAAATAATAATACAAGATTGGATATTAAGTAGGAGGAACAATAATGGCTAATAATATATATCAAAAAATAAACGAGGTAATGAAAGAAATAGAATATTTAACTAAAGACGATAAAGTAGAATATGGAAATACAAAATATACAGCTATAAGTGAGGAAAAAGTAACAACTGAAGTAAGAAAACAATTAGTAAAGCAAGGAATAGCAATAATTCCTATACAACAGGAAAGTAGTATTAAAGAATTAATTAGAACAGATAAAAATGTAAATATGCTAACAACTGTTCACGTTAGATACAGAATACAAAATATTGATGATGTAAATGACTTTATAGAAGCCGAAAGCAATGGATCAGGAGTAGACACACAAGACAAAGGTGTTGGGAAAGCAATGACTTATGCTTATAAATATATGCTATTAAGGACATTTGCAATACCTACAGGAGAAGACCCAGACAAAATAGCTTCTGCTGAAACAGACGCAAAAATAGAAAAGGAAGTGAAAAATAAAAAGATAGCAGCTAAGTCACAGCAGCCAGCGACTGTAACTAAAGTAACAGAAACAGAAGCTAAGGCAGCTTATGCTTTAATGACAAGAAAAGGTTTAGACGTTGTCAAAAATTTAGAACAAAATTATGGAATAAGCAATACTAAAGATTTAACTAAACAACAATATATGTCAATAATCAAAAAAGTGACAGCTTTACCAGATAAAAAAGTGGAGGAATAAATGATGAGAACTACTGGACAAATAACGGACGTATCTATTAATTTTATAAATTCCAAAGGAAAAATAACTTTAGACATAGACACGAAAAACGTTGAAACATTGGATTTATTGAATAAGTTAAAAGAGAAGAAATTAGACATAGAAATAAAACAGCATAGGGAGAAAAGAAGTGGACGAGCTAATAGATATTTTTGGCAATTAATTGGAGAACTATGCGAATTGCAAAATATAAATCCAGTAGAAGATTATAAAAGACGAGTTAAAGAACTTGGAATATTTAGAACTACTAGAATAGAATCTGCAGATTTTGAAACTTTAAAGAAGAGCTGGGAGAATTGGGGCGAAGCATGGTTTTGTGAAAAAGCAGATACAGAATACATAGACGGAATAGAATTTTATATTGTGAATTTATATTATGGTTCTAGTTCTTTTAACACAAAACAAATGTCTAGACTTATTGATAATTTAGTTCAAGACTGTAAAGCAATTGGAATAGAAACAAAACCGCAGCAAGAGATTGATAGCTTACTAAAAGAATGGGAGGAAGAATATAGAAATGGAAAAGTACAAAAAAGCTAGAAGAATTATTGTAAATAAATCCTCTAATGACTGGAATAATGAGCCAGAATATAAATTACAAAAAGTGAGAGTTTATGGAGAAAGTAAAAAAAGCTTTATAATAGATAGCTATGGAAATTTTAAATTTAAAGTACATAAATCTCAAGTATTTTTTAACAAACAAGATTTTAAAAATAAGATGGATAACATAGAAGGCTTTAACTTGACAGAATATGAAAAAGAATATTTATTAAAGTCATTTTAGGAGGATACATGAGGAAAGAATTCTGTATAATGCCAGAAGATTTACTTTGGGAAACAGAGAGATTTTATGGAAGTCATAGACATGAATGTTTTGGAGGAGCAAATAGAAAGCTAAGTATTGAAGATGGTTTAGTAATTTTTATAAGCCCACAAATGCACAATATAGGAGACAAGGGGATACATTACAATAAAGATTTTATGGATTATGTACATAAGGTAGCACAACAGACTTGGCAAGATTACTATGGAAAAACAAAAGAAGATTTTATCAAAAGGTATGGAAGAAATTATTTAGATAAATAGGAGATAAAAATGTTAGGAAAAAATGATTTTAAAGAAGGAGAATACGTAGTTTATATTGGTATGACACCTGAAAAAGAAATTTATGCAGTAGAAGTTGGTAAGATAAAAAGATTATGTGACGATGGTGCTTTTGTGTATTATCACACAGGAGATACAGCAGCAAAAACAAATTATAAAGATTTATATAAAATTAAAAATGCATATGCAATAAATAATTTAGGAGGTAAAGAAATTGATATTTAAAGTACAAAAACCACTAGTAGGTGAAACATACTTAATTTATAACAAAGATAGAACAATCGTAAATAGTTCACTTCAAATTGGAGATGATAAAGACTTTGATAAGTTGTTTGACGACTTGGATTATAAGATTTTCGTTAAAGGATATATAGATAAAAAAGGAAGATTGATTCTAAGTAGAAGAGTAGAAGAACAAAATTGGTAGGAGTAGAAAGAAAATGAATAAGTATGGAAACGAGAAGAAGGTAGTAAACGGAATAAAATTTGATAGTAAGCTAGAAGCTAAAAGATATATACAATTAAAATTATTACAACGTGCAGGAGAGATAAAAAACCTACGTACGCAAGCTGAGTTCGTCTTACAGCCAAGTTATAAGAAAAATGGTAAAACTATAAGAGCAATAAAATATGTTGCTGATTTTGTCTATTATGATGTTAAAAAAGATAAAGTAATAGTAGAAGATACAAAGGGATTTAAAAATGACGTTTACAAATTAAAGAAAAAAATATTTGAATATAAATATCCAGATTTAGAAATAAAGGAGATAACTAAATATGACATATAAAGATCTTATAAAAATGACAATTGAGGAAGGTTATATAGGGAAAGATTTTACTTGTAATGGAACTTGTAGTAAATGTGGAGAATGTTGTGGAGCTATACTTCCACTTGACCAAGAAGATGTAGATAAAATAAGTGAATATGTCTTGGAAAATAAGATTCATTCCATAGCAGCAACCTTAATTTTAGAAAATAAATTACAATGTCCATATTATACAGGTAACAAAGAGAAAGGTTGTGCCATATATCCAGCAAGACCTAAAATATGTAAGTTTTACAAATGCGATAAGAAAGGAATTTCTTTAGAAGAAATAAACGAAATGCAAAAAGCCGTACCAGTTGATATGTGGAAGTTAGCCAAAGATTTAGATAAAAACATAGAGAGGAAGATAAGAAATGAAGAAAGAGGTAGAAGAGGAAAATAATTTAGCTACAATGATAAATGAAATAAATAGAATATTAGAGGAAGATTATTTTCATGTAAATATACGAATAACAGAAGAGCAAAAAGTAGAATGGACAGTTTATTATAAAAACTTAAAGGAAAACGAATACTTTTCTGGTAGAAACAAACCACTCCTAACGAGTAGAAAAAATACAATAGCAGATATTTATATATTAAAAGCTATTTTTGAAGAATTAAAACAAAATACAAAAAAAGAGAATGGTTATGAATTTTTTAAAGACAATTTTAAGATCTACTCTTCAATTAATGAAATAAGAGAAAGAGCTTCTTTAGGTATGCTTGCTATATTTTCAATATATGTTTTTGCAAATATGGCAATAATATTTATCCTAAACAATTATATAGCGAGCTTTTATAATGCCATAGTATGTTTTTTAGCCTGTATGTATTATATACATGAAAATAAAAAAATAAATAAACTAGTAGATAAAGCTGAAAATGTTAAAGAAGAAGTTATATTAAAAAATATTATAAAAGGAAAGGGATTAAGTTTTGTAAAAGAATTAAGGAACGAATTACATAATAAAGGAGTGTATAAATATGGAATTAACGAAAAAGCAGGAGAAAAAATTAACAAAAGTATTTAACAACCCTAAACAACTAAGAAAATGGGTTGATGAAGTTTTTAATGATATGGTTGTAAGATGTGAGAAACAAACGCAAGATATGATAATGCAATATTTAGATATTTATAGTATTGCTACTGCTTATACATTGCATTATGTTTGTGGTTTTGGAAAAAAAAGATTACCAGAGACAATGAAAAGAATATGGAATAATGTAGATTGCTTTAGAACAGGACATCTTAATTTAGAAGATTGCATAGAAGAACTAGAAGAAAATGGTATTGAATTTGAAAATATCTTGCAAGGAAAGGATTTATTTAAGGAGAAAAAAGAAGATGATAATAAGCAAGGATAAATTTGTAAAGATAATTAACAGATTAGAAAATTATAACAAGTTACAAGATAAAATAAATAATCTTTTTAAAGATTTAATTGATAATAGGGAACAAGATTTTTGTAATGCAGGAAGTATATGTATAGGACATGAGAGTGTTGTTGTAGGTCTACTAGAAGCTATGTTTGAAACAGACTTAATAACTTGGTGGATTTATGAATTAGATTATGGAAAACACTATGTGCCAGGTTGTTTGCAAAAAGAAGAAAACGGAAAAGTAATAAATATAGATGTATCTACAGCAGACAAATTATATGATGTTTTAATAAAAGATTGGTTAGAAGGAAGGAATTAAGATGAATAGGTTAAATGACTTTGATTATAGATATATGGTTTATAACACAAGAAAAGGTGAATTTCAATTTATGCGTGTGTGTGAGACAACTAGACAGGGGGCAGAGAAAATATTTTATAACTTAATTGGTGGAGATAGCTTAAAGTATAGGTTTGAAATTAGAAAAGTAACTAAACAACAAGCAGAAAGAATAAAAGCAGCAAGTAAGCTAAAAGGGGTAGAAAGAAAGATAAAAGAGTTACTGCCAGAATTAACAGAATATGAAATAAAAGAATTAATAAAAGAGAATGAAAAAAGAGGTGTAGAGAAATGCAAGAAGATGAAGGAAACATATTTGAATTAATTGCCGAAGAAAACTATTATAATGATTTATGGCTAGAAAGGAAGGAAAAAGAAATTGATAAAAATAGATAATGAATATTTAATAAATGCAAATGAAAGTTGTTATACACTAGAAAGAAAAACCACAATTAAAGACACTAATAGCAAAAACTATGGTAAAGAAGTAAATGAAATTGAAGGATATTATCCAAGTATTGATGGAGCTTTAAATGGTTACTTAAAAATAAGAATGAGAAAGTATGTATCGACTGAACAAGAAAATACAATTCAAGAAGCAATAAAACAATTAGAAAGATTGAGAATAGAGGTATTAAAGAATTAGTATGGAAGAATGGAAAGATATTATTGGGTATGAAGGTAAATATCAAGTATCTAATACTGGTAAAGTCAGGAGTTTAAATTATAACAACACAGGAAAAGTTAAAGAATTAAAACTGAAATTAAATCAATATGGATATTACGAAGTAAAACTCTCTAAAAATAATATAACTAAAGATTTTATGGTTGGAAGACTTGTAGCAGAACATTTTATACCTAATCCAAATTTTAAAAATAAAGTAATCCATAAAAAAAATGAAATAAAAAAGAGGTTTGAAACAAAAGAAATAATAAAATATTTTTATAGTAAAAAATTTGGAGAAACAATTAGGTTTGAAGAGTTGCAACAATTTACCCATTATAATTTAAGAGATGAATACGAAAGTTATAAGTTTAAAGGCAACGTGATGAGAAAAGTAAAAAACGAATTAATAGAAAATGGGTACGTATTAAAATCAATAAGGAAAATTGGATATTATATTTTAAAACCAAATCAAATACAGAGTTTTACATATAGAACATATATAATAAAACCATTGAAGAATTTTGAAAAAGCGGAAGTTATTCTAAATAATACTAAACGAAGCAATCTAAATGAAGAGGAATTGAAAAAACATAAGCTTACTCAAAAATTAAATAGGGAATTAAAATATTCAACCAGTGTTTTAATAAATTCACAAGAATATAGCAAATTAAAACTTGAATAAAAGGAGAATTAACCAATGGCATTTGATTTAGATGATGAAGAACTAGAAGCTACAAGAAAGCTTAATGGAGCAGATAAGACAAGTAATATAAAAGAAGATATAAAAAATATAAAACAATATATTAATTTAGTATTAGATAAAGGTTATTGTGATTGCAATGAATTAAATATGATTTCGACAGGAAAATATTGCGATGGCAGTAAAAATGTAGCTTATTCTATGCAAAATATTTTAGCAGAACTAAAACAGAAAGAAGAACATAAAAAGAAAATAATAGAAATAATTGAGAATAGCATTGAAGCAACAGGAAATAGTGATGTATATACAACAGGTATGTCTAATGGATTAATATATATAAAGTCTGTAATAACAGGTATAGAGCCTGATTATCTGGAATGTCCTAAACAAGACAACATACCAGTTCAAAAAGTAAAAGATAAGATAGAAGAACTAAAAAAAGATTATGAAGATAGCAAAGATGAAAATGGAAA
>CALXXE010000038.1 GCA_944392605.1 uncultured Clostridia bacterium
CTAATAAATCGAGGGCTTAACCACAGTATTTATAAAAATCAATCTAAAACCTAAACATTATTCATCTATGTATTTTTCAGTGTGTTAATAACATACAATAGTTTTCTAGTGACGATGACATTTAGGGAAATACCTGTTCCCATCCCGAACACAGAAGTCAAGCCTAAATGTGCCGAAAATACTTGTGGGTTACCCTGCTGGGAAGATAGGTTGTTGCTAGATTTTTTTATTTGAAAAAAGTTCTAAGATATGATATAAAAAAGGAAATTAGAAAATAGAATAAATATAATGGTTGTTTTATTTTGTAATTTTTTTTTATTTTTTAGAGGGAAGGAAAAAATATGAGTAAAGTAACGTGGAAACCAGGAACTTTTATATATCCATTACCAGCTGTTATGGTAAGCTGTGGTACAATGGAAAAATCTAATATAATAACAGTTGCATGGACAGGAATATTAAATACTAATCCTGCAATGGTATATATATCAGTAAGACCTACTAGATATTCATATAATTTAATAAAAGAGCAAGGAGAGTTTGTAATAAATTTGACAAATGAAAAGTTGGTAAGAGCAACTGATTGGTGCCGGAGTAAAAACAGGAGAAAAAGTTGATAAATTTAGAGAAATGAATTTACATAAAGAAAAGGCAAATTTTGTTAAATGTCCACTTATTAAAGAGAGCCCAGCATCTATTGAATGCAAAGTAAAAGAGATAAGAGAATTAGGTTCTCATCATATGTTTATTGCAGAAGTATTGGCAATAAATGCAGATGAAAAATATATAGATGAAAAAGGAGCTTTTGATATTTCTAAATGTGACTTAATTGCTTATTCTAATGGACATTATTATAAATTAGGTAAAAAGTTAGGAAAGTTTGGCTTTTCAGTTCAAAAAAAGAAAAAGAAAAAAAAGTAATAGAATAGTAGAAAAAGAAAATATTAAATAGAAGAGGATGGCCTGAAATTTCAAGACATCCTCTTTTTAGAGATTTATGAGAAAAACTGATTGATGGTAAGAGTGGAAAGTACAGAAACTGCAGGTTCAACATTCCAGACAACTGACATACCTGGACCAGAAGTTATGGCCTCAAGAACCTGAGATACAGGGATTGTGTATATGCCACAATTCTTTTCCATAGCAGTGTCTACAATTACTGCATTTCCATCCTTAACAGCAAACCAAGTAACATAGTGCCCACCTTTGAGATTAGGATTACCAAGGTAAACAGAGTTTTCTACTCTGATGGGAACTACAATACCTCTTGCTAGGTTCTGGAAAAGCTTACCTACAGAAGTGATTCTAGTATCTTTTCCAATCTCAAGTTTATCCTCAAGACTGAAAAGTTTGATAACATTGTCCAGCCAGAAGAAGTTAGTACCAACTCCGGAAGGACTACCAAACTTTTGAAAAACCTCATCGAGAGATGTGCAAGTTTGAACCTCCTCATCATCAGGAAAACGTTCCTGTATAGCGTCAAGAGTAGCAGCAGGTGTACTCATTGTTCCGGGCTTGTTTTCAAGCTTCCAGCTCCTGTATCCGTTTTCAACAAGGGTGTCAATTATTGACGAAACAGAGGGAGTAAGCTCAAAAAATATCTTTGAACTCGGACTTGCAATGCTGTTAAAGTAGTTTATAACAACAGCAGACTGAAGTGCACCACAAGATGCATTTCTACAAGTGTTAGTAGCTCCAAATGGCAAATCAGCCCACTTAGGGTTTGATGCAAAAGGAACTGTGTCAGGAAGTTTGGCGCCACAATCTAAATCATTGAAGATTGAGTAGTTGCCGGAAAGATCCTTGACAGATTGAAGAAAGTTATCTGAAGACTTCTTCTGAGAATTAGTACGCTTAATATGCTCCTCTCTTGGAACTGTACAATTAGGAACGTCTTTGATTCCAATAGTTTTAAACATAAAGCTCCCTTCAACGTTTGCCTTTATAGACATATAAATATTATACTATAAAAGTAAACAAATATCAAATTTTACATTGACATAGATATAATTGATTATGTATTATATAAGTATAATATAAAAGAAAGGGGAATAAAATATGCAATATGAAATTTTGGGAAAAACTGTACCAGTAGTTGAAGTAACATTAAACAGAGGAGAGACAATGTTTACACAAAGTGGGGGAATGACATGGCAAACAGATGGAATTAAAATGTCAACTAATGCTCGTGGAGGAGTAATGAAAAGTTTAGGTAGAATGTTTACAGGAGAATCAATCTTTATGAGTTCTTTTTCGGCAGAAATGGATGGAGCAAAAATTGCATTTGCAACAACAGTTCCAGGAGATATTATGCCAATTGATTTAAGAAGTATGCCACAAGGAATTATATTACAAAAGAAAGCTTTTCTATGTGCAGAAGATGATGTGACTTTAAGTGTTAAATTTGCTAAAAAAATATCAGCAGCTTTATTTGGAGGAGAAGGAATAATTTTACAAGAAGCAAAAGGAAATGGTATGCTATTTTTAGAAATTGATGGAGATCCAATAATTAGAGAATTAGCCTCAGGAGAAGTACTAAAAGTAGATACAGGAAATGTAGTAGGATTTGAGCCATCAGTATCATATGAAATAGAAACAGTAAAAGGTCTTGGAAATATATTCTTAGGTGGAGAAGGATTATTTCTAACTAGATTAGTAGGACCAGGAAAGGTAATTATCCAATCACAAAACTTTATGGATTTTGCTGGAAGAATAGCAAGTATGATTCCAGGAGGAAGATAATAATTAAAATATAATAAAGATTATCATGTTTTATGGTAATCTTTTTTTAAATTTATTAACAAAAACCATTGACATATTAAGGAAAAAATGATAAAATATTTGAGCATATGTAATTACGTACATATGCTCACATCGTTTCAAAAAAAGTAAGGTAATAAATACGGAGGTGTTATTAAATGGCAGCAAAAGGACCAAGAGAAAATATAACATTAGAATGTACAGAGTGTAAAAGAAGAAATTACACAACATCAAAAAACAAGAGAAATAATACAGATAGACTAGAAATAGTTAAATACTGTAAATTCTGTAAAAAACGTACAACACATAAAGAGACAAAATAGAATAATGATGGCAATTTTAAGGAGGATATAAAATGCCTAAGAAAGAAGTTAAAAACAACAATAAGAAAGATAAAAAGGAAAATAGTAAAAACAAGAAAAGCTTTTTAAAAGACTTTAAAGCAGAGCTTAAAAGAGTTGTTTGGCCAACACCAAAGCAATTGGTTAATAACACAGTAGCAGTTATAACTATTGTGCTAATTACAGCTGCGATTGTTTTTGTATTAGATTTAGCTTTTGAATCTTTGAATAAATATGGAGTAGATAAAGTAAAAGAGTCAATAACTCAGCTAGATGATCAATCTACAGATAATACAACATCAGAGGATAATACAGTAACTGATGAAAGTGCAACTAACGAAGCAAGTGAAACAAACACAGAAAACGTTACAGAAAATAATGCGCAGTAAAAAAAGAATTAAGGGAGGCTAAAACTGATGTCTCAAAAAGATTATGATAATGTGCCTAGATGGTATGTAGTTCATACTTATTCAGGATATGAAAATAAAGTAAAAACAGATTTAGAGAAAACTATAAAAAATAGAGAGTTGGAAGATTACTTTTTTGACATCGTTGTTCCCATGGAAGAACAAATAGAAATAAAAGATGGAAAAAGAAAAACTAACTTAAAGAAAGTTTTCCCGGGATATGTTTTAATAAAAATGATAGTAACAGAAGCTACTTGGTATATTGTTAGAAATACAAGAGGTGTTACTGGATTTGTAGGATCAGGAACAGATCCAATACCATTAACAGAAGAAGAAATTAGAAACATGGGATTTGAAGATGTTCCTATAAATGTAGATTATGATGTAAATGAACAAGTACAAGTTATGAATGGACCATTTGAAGGTTTTATAGGTACTGTTCAAGAAATAAACAAAGAAAAACATAAAGTAAAAGTTCTAGTATCTATGTTTGGAAGAGAAACTCCAGTAGAATTAGAATTTTCACAAGTACAAAAAGTAAAATAACAAAATTTTAAGGAGGTGCCATAAAAATGGCAGAAAAAGAAATTACAAACGTTATTAAATTACAAATAGAAGCAGGAAAAGCATCACCAGCTCCACCAGTAGGACCAGCTTTAGGTTCAAGTGGTGTAAACATTATGCAATTCGTAAAAGAATTCAATGATAGAACTGCAAATCAACCAGGAATGATTATACCAGTTGTTATAACAGTTTATAAAGATAAATCATTTGATTTTATAACAAAAGTTCCACCAGTTGCAGTTTTAATTAAAAAAGCAATTAAATTAGACAAAGGTTCAGGAAAACCAAACAAAGATAAAGTTGGTAAAATAACAAAGGCACAAATAAAAGAGATTGCTGAACAAAAAATGCCTGATTTAAATGCAGCTTCTATAGAAACAGCTATGACAATGGTTGAAGGAACTGCTAGATCTATGGGTGTAGTAGTTGTTGATTAAGATAAATATTTCAAATATTTATAAATTTTAAATTATGGGAGAGCTTAGCTCGTTAGAACCAAAGGAGGAAAGAAAATGAAATTATCAAAAAGATACGCAGAAAGCGTAAAACTAATTGACAAAACAAAAAATTATGACATCAAAGAAGCATTAGAATTAATCGAAAAAATGCCAAAACCAAAATTTGATGAAACAGTAGAATTACACGTTAAATTAGGTGTAGATTCAAAACATGCTGATCAACAAGTTAGAGGTACAGTAGTACTTCCAAATGGTACAGGTAAAACTCAAAGAGTTTTAGTATTTGCAAAAGGACCAAAAGCAGAAGAAGCACAAAAAGCAGGTGCTGATTTTGTTGGAGCAGAAGAATTAATTCCAAAAATACAAAATGATGGATGGTTTGACTATGATGTAGTAGTTGCAACACCAGACATGATGGGTGTAGTTGGAAGATTAGGTAAAGTATTAGGACCAAAAGGATTAATGCCAAACCCTAAATCAGGAACAGTTACAATGGATGTAACAAAAGCAATAAATGAAATTAAATCTGGTAAAGTTGAATATAGATTAGATAAAAACAATATTATTCACTTAGGATTTGGAAAAGTTTCATTTGGAGCTGACAAATTACAAGAAAACTATGATGTTATTATGAATGCTATTATAAAAGCTAAACCAGCAGCAGCTAAAGGACAATATGTAAGAAGTGTAGCAATAGCAACATCAATGGGACCAAGTATATTTATTAATCAATAATAGAATATAGACCAAAGACAGTAGGCAAAAGTTAAGACCTACCTAGGTATTAAAAAGAGAACTAATAACACTTTTCTTTATTAGTACCTATTTGGTGGGTAAAGAGAAGTGTTATTTATTTTTTAATATTATATATCATTTGGGAGGTGAAAAAATAAATGGCAAGTGAAAAAGCATTAAATCAAAAGAAAGCAGAAGTAAAAGAATTAGCTGAAAAAATGAAAGAAGCAAAATTAATACTTCTAACAGATTACAGAGGAATAGGTGTTGTTGATGATACTGAATTAAGAAGAGATTTAAGAAATGTAAATGCTACATGTAATGTTATTAAAAACAATATAACTAGAAGAGCATTAAAAGAATGTGGAATTGAAGGATTAGATGAAGAGTTAGTAGGACCAACAGCTGTTATAATGAGTAATGAAGATTACTTAGGAGCATCTAAAACAATTTACAATTTTACTAAAACACATGATTTCTATAAAATCAAAGGTGGAGTTGTAGATGGAAAAGTAATGACAGCAGATGAAATTATTACTCTTGCAAAATTACCTTCAAGAGAAGACTTACTATCTATGCTTGCTGGTGCATTGTTAGCAAATATTTCAAAAGTAGCAGTAGCATTAAACGAAGTAAGAAAACAAAAAGAGGAAGCTGGAGAAAAAGTTACTGTATCAGTTCCTGCTGAAGAAGCTAAGGAAGAAGCTGCACCTGCAGCTGAAGCAGAAGCAGAAACAACAACAGAAACAACTACAGCTGAATAATAAATAACTTTATTTTAGATAAAGTAAATTAGAAAAGGAAAATAAATAAGAAAGCAGAAAAGCTTAAACAAAAATCAAGAAAATAAAAATTTAGGAGGATTTTAAAATGGAAAAAATAGAAAAATTAATCGAAGAAATCGATGCTTTAACAGTTGTTGAATTAAATGACTTAGTAAAAGCAATCGAAGAAAAATATGGAGTATCAGCAGTAGCTGCAGCAGCACCTGCAGCAGCTGGAGCAGCTGGAGAAGCAGCTGAAGAAAAATCATCTTATGATGTAGTATTAACAGAAGCTGGAGATCAAAAAATCAAAGTTATCAAAGTAGTTAGAGATGCTACAGGATTAGGATTAAAAGAAGCTAAAGACTTAGTTGACGGAGCTCCAAAAACAATTAAAGAAGGAGCTAGCAAAGAAGAAGCTGAAGAATTAAAAGCTAAATTCACAGAAGTTGGAGCTGTTGTAGAATTAAAATAGTTCGAACAAGTTGAATAAATGACTCTATGTCAATAGTTGGGGTGGAAAACTTTAAAAGTTTTCTGCCTCAGCTTTTTTAGTGCAATTTAATGTT